>NZ_CAJQUB010000001.1:0-325000 GCF_907163215.1 Candidatus Accumulibacter sp. ACC005
ACAGCACGCAGTCGAGCTTCCTCCTCGACTGTGGCCTGGCTGCGGTTCTCGCACGAACGCCAAGCAGTGATGCGCGGCGCTACCTGCCCCTGGCCAGTGCCGCCAACAAGCTGGTTTCACCGGCGGAAATGGGCGAGCTGTTCAAGGTGATGGCGCTTGGCAAGGGTATTGCCGAGCCACTGCTCGGCTTTGCCAGCGGCGACCGCAGCCGGACCCTCTGAAGCCGCCCCGCCACTGCCGGTGGCCTTGCCAGTGTCCCCGGCGTCGCTCGCGCTGCTGGCGGCCTGCTGGCAGGCTCGGGCCGACTACGTGCGCTGCACAGGCGCGGTCTCTGCCCCGGGCTTCACGAGTGGTGCCAGCGCGGCCACGCGAGCGGCGTGTATCCGCGCGCCAATCTCGGCGGGTTCCGGGCAGCTGCCGGCAATCGCCGCGGCATCGATGCCGCGTGCCAGCAGCAGGGCCTGGCGAAGAAGTGGCGCTGCTGGATAGCCGGCGTCCTGCCAGCCCAGGCGACCCTGAAAGTCGCAGGTGCAGGCTTCGAGCAGCTGCTCGAAGCGCTCGGGGCGGCGCAAGGCGTCGGTGTTTTCGAGCAGCCTGACGATCTCTGCCGTCGCCAGTTGCCCGGCGCGATGTACGTCGCCGTGATGGCGTGCGACGAGGAGCGCCAGATCCCGGCACTCGATCGGTACTCTGAGGCGCTTGCACACCGCGCTCGCCAGTTCGACGCTGCGCGCTTCGTGACCCGGATGGCGTGGCAAGTCGGCAGCAGCCGTCTCGCCCTTGCCGAGATCGTGGAGCAATACGGCGAAGCGTACCGGTAGCGTGCAGCCGCGCTGCGCCGATTGATCGACGACCATCATGACATGCACGCCGGTATCGATTTCCGGGTGCATCTCGGCGCGTTGCGGTACGCCGTAAAGGCGGTCCAGTTCGGGCAGCAGTCGGCGCAGCGCTCCGCATTCGCGCAGTACGTCGAACATCCGCGACGGTTTTTCTTCCAGCAGACCCTTGGCCAGTTCCTGCCAGACGCGTTCGGGGACCAGGTGGTCGAGCTCGCCGCTGGCGACCATTTCTTGCGCCAGGGCCACGGTTTCCGGGGCTACCGTAAAAGCGGTGAAGCGAGCGGCGAAGCGGGCAAGGCGAAGGACGCGCACCGGGTCCTCGACGAAGGCCGGACCGACGTGGCGCAGTACGCGCGCGGCGAGATCATCGACACCGCGATGGGGGTCGATGAGCATCCCATCGGCACTGCGCGCAATGGCGTTGATGGTCAGGTCGCGGCGCGCCAGATCCTCACTCAGGCTGACTTCCGGTGCGGCGCGAAAAGCAAAGCCCTTGTAGCCGCGGCCCGTCTTGCGTTCGGTCCGCGCCAGCGCATATTCCGCGTGCGACTGCGGGTGCAGGAAAACCGGGAAATCCCTGCCGACGGGCTTGAAGCCGCGGGCGAGCATCTCCTCGGGTGAGGCGCCGACGACGACGTAATCACGATCCTGAACCGGCAAGCCGAGCAGTTCGTCGCGGATGGCGCCGCCGACGGTGAAGATCTCCATCAGGACGCTGGCCGGCGCTTAGCGCGGCGCGCCAGCCAGCTCAGCGACCGGCACGGAGGCGATAGCGATCCAGGCGAACCTGCCCCTGCTCGGCTGGCGACAGGTAGGTCGGGGCCACGGCTTCCAGGGCTGTTGGCTGCCAACCAGGATAGTCGTGTGCGCCATCGCTGACGCTGTCTACGTCCATCGAACGCAGGTTGTCCGGCGACATCGGCGGGTTTGGCAGCAGCCACAGCAGGCCGGCCTGCAGGTAGGCCCAGCCGCCGTTGCCTAGATCGATGATGCGCCGGCGCTTGCCGACCAGTTGGGCCGTGTACTCGACCAGCTCACGCAGCGTGTAGACCTTAGGACCACAGAGGTCGTAAGTCTGGCCAAAGGTGTTGCGATCGTTGAGGCTGTCGCAGAAAGCCTTCGCCACGTCGCCAACAAAGACCGGCTGGAAGCGCGCGGAGGCGCCGCCGAGCGGGAAAATCGGGAACAGTTTGAGCAATTTGGCAAACATGTTGAGGAAAGCGTCACCCGGGCCGAAAATCACCGACGGTCGAAATACCGTGATCTCCAGTTCGTCCATGGCCGCCCCGACCACGGCTTCTCCTTCACCCTTCGAGCGCAGATACTCCGATGCCCCGTCGCCGGCTGCATTCAGCGCGCTCATGTGCACCAGGCGCCGGACGCCGCTTTGTTTCATGGCCGCGACAATGTTCCTCGGCAGGTCGACATGTGCCGCGGCGAAACCCTTGCCGTAAGGCAGGCGCGAATCCTTGTCGTGGAGTATGCCGACCAGGTTGATGACGGCGTCCTGGCCGCGCATCAGTTCGACGAGGGCCTGTGAATCGTTCACCTTGGCTTCGACCATCTCGACGGTCGGCAGCATGATCAGCTTCTTGGTGTTGTCGCGGTGGCGGGTAGCGATCGTCACCCGTACGCCGCGTTGCGAAAGGCAGCTGGCGATCCAACCGCCGACAAAACCACTGCCGCCGATCAACAGCACGTTCTTGAGTTCCATAGCGTTCTACCGGTGAAATGAGTGTCGAGAAAGCATGATTCTAAGGCAAATCCTCGCCCTTGGCTTCGCCGCCGGTGCGGGGAGCGATGACCCCGAGCCGGTTCTTGAGCGTTTGCGGTCGGCCGTCGAACAGTGCCGAGTAATAGACCGAATTGCTCATCACCTTCTTGACGTAGTCCCTGGTTTCGCCGAAAGGAATCGTTTCCGCATAGATTGCCCCTTCCAGCGGCACGTCGGCGCGCCATCTGCGCGCCCGACCCGGCCCGGCGTTGTAGGCCGCCGAGGCGAGCACCGGGTGATTGTCGAGGCTCTCGAGCACCAGCCGCATGTAGCTGGTGCCGAGCAGCAGGTTGATTTCGGTGTCGTTGACCTTGCCCTGGTGGTAATCCTTGAGACCAATCTTGCCGGCTACCCATTTGGCGGTGGCCGGCATCAGCTGCATCAGACCGGAAGCACCGGCACCCGAACGCGCATTGGTGACGAAGCGGCTCTCCTGGCGCATCAGGCCATATACCCAGGCGTCGTCGAGCGCCTGGTTGCGTGCTGCCGGCCGCACCTGATCGCCAAACGGTGCCAGGTAGCGCAGCGAGTAGTCGTGTTCACTGCGCGTTCGGTCGGCCGTGGCAATGGCACGGTCGTAGATGTCGGCACGCAAGGCGATCGCGGATGCGGTCAGCAGTTCCCGGTCGCTCATTCCGCGCAGGGCCCAGTTCCATTCGCGGACAGCTTCCGAGCGCAGATTGAGGCGGAAGAAAGCCAGTGCGCGTTGCACGCCGGGATTGGCGTGAACGGCGGCCAATTCTTCCTTGCTCGGCGGTGACGCCTGCGGTGGTGGTGCAATCGGCTGGCCGAGGTCGTCACTGGCCAGGTTGCCATAAAAATCGGGTTGTCCGGCGATCTTCATAAACAGCGCATTCGCTTCGGCAAGTCGACCGCCGGCACGGTAGGCGCGGCCCAGCCAGTAGATCCAGGCCGGCTGCGCGGCAAGTTCCGGCGGCATCGCTTCGATCGTCGAGCGCACGGCGCCCCAGTCCTGTGCGCGTAGCGCCGCGCGGACCTTCCACTCCGCCACGTCGTCCGAAAGTGGCGCGTCACCCGCCTGCCGATACCACTCGATGGCCTCTGGCATGTGGTCCTGCGCCGCCTGGCGGCCGATCTGGGCCCACGCCCAGCCCAGTTGATCCTTGTTCAGCGAAGGCGCTATCCGCTGCAGTTGCTGTGCAGCCATGCGCGGGTCGTTGCGGGCGATGCGCTGGATAGCGAGGACGGCCAGCTCGCGTTGCATGCGATTGCCGGAAAAATCGCCCGGCAATCTGATCAGCCAGGGCAGCGGCGCGCCGATGATCGTTTGCGCCAGCTTCTTGTCCGGCGTCTGGCTGGGCGGCAGATAGTTCATGCTGTACGCCGCCGCAGTGGTCTTGTTGGCCTCGAACTGGTTGCGAATGCGCGCCCAGACGGCGTCGGCGAGGACCCGCTTTTCGAGTATCAGTGCCTCCAGCACCGGGTAGCAGGGTTCCGGCGGCTCGAGCAGAGTCAACCACAGCGGCAAGGCATCGTCGAGCATGGTCGGGTCGCCGCGTGCGCGCCTGCTCTGCAGCGAATAGCAGGCGAGATCCTGCGCCGGGGCTTGCAGCAGACCCGGGAACTCGGCGTCGAAGGCCGCCCATTGCTGCTGCTTGCCGGTCTGTCGGAGCCAGTCCGTGCGCAACTTCTCGGCGACGTAGGTGTTCTGGTGTCGGTTCAGGAAAGCCGCGACGGTCGCCGGATCGGCCTCCTTCAAGTCGAGGAGAAGCTGCCAGTAATCGACATAGGCCGCCAGTTCGTAACCCTGCAGCGTCGCCGCCAGTTGCTCGAGGCGGACTCTGTCGCCGTTGCGAGCGGCGCTGCGGGCGGCGAGAAACTGCTCGTCTGCGTCCGTCGCGACGGCGCCGAGCGGGGTCAGAAACCAGCTGCCGAGGACGATCAGGATGGTGTGGCGGAGGGTGTCGCGAAACTTCATGGTAAGCTGGATTTCCCTGAAAATATCGGTTTTGAGCATATCACATGGCTGCCGGACCAATCTCTGCAATCGCTGTCGACGGACCGGCCGGCGAGCGCCTGGCGGCGCGTTGCGCAGTGCGCAAGAGCCTGCTCGATCGCCGCCTGGCGCTGACTGCCGAGCAGTGCGCGCAACTCTCCAGCCGCGTCTGCGCGCACTTGCGCGACGGCTTCCCGCATTTGTCGGCGCTGGCCGTCGGTTTCTGTTGGCCGATGAAGAATGAAGCCGATCTCAGGCCGTTGATCGAGGAATGGGCCAGTGCGGGCAGGCGAGGCTTCAGCGCGTTGCTGCCGGTGGTCATCGACGAGCAGCAGGCGTTGGCATTTCGCGCCTGGTCCGCGGACAGCGTCATGTTCGCCGATCGCTATGGCATTCCAACCCCGGCTGGCGGCGACTTTCTGATTCCCGAGGCGCTGTTGTTGCCGGTGAATGGCTTCGACCTCGCCGGCTACCGCCTCGGCTACGGGGGGGGCTATTTCGACCGCACCCTGGCCCTGCTCTCGCCGCGACCCTTGGTCGTCGGGGTCGGATTCGAACTGGGCCGGCTGGACACCATCGTTCCCCAGCCGCACGACCAGCCCCTCGACGCGGTGGTTACCGAAGCCGGTATCTTCCGGCCGTTGCGCTAGGCTGGCTGGCGGCCGAGAACGAAGGCTGCCAGCGCATCGGCAGGCATCGGGCGCGCTATCCAGTAACCCTGGATTTCGTCGCATTGACAGAGACGCAGCTGCGCGGCGACCTCGGCATCCTCGACACCCTCGGCGATTGCGCGCAGCTTGAGCGCGTGCGCCATCTGGACGATGGCGCGAACGATTGCCGCGTCGTCGGCGTTGCTGACCAGGTCGCGGACGAAGGGGCGGGCGATCTTCAGTTTGTCCACCGCGAAACGTTTCAGGTAAGCAAGGCTCGAGTAGCCGGTACCGAAATCGTCTACGGATAGTTTGACGCCGATCGCCTTCAGGCGGCGGGCAGTGTCGAGCGTTGCTTCAGCGTCGTGAATCAGGATCGATTCGGTCAGTTCGAGTTCCAGCCATTGCGAGTCGAGGTCGGCGAGGACCAGCGAGTTGATCACCGTTTCGAGCAGATCGCTGCGCCGGAACTGCACGCCGGAAAGGTTGACCGCGACGCTGAAGGGCGGCAGCCCGGCCGCCTGCCAGGCGCTCGCCTGACGGCAGGCTTCGCCGAGAACCCACTTGCCGAGCGGCACGATCAGACCCGTCTCTTCGGCAATCGGGATGAATTTGGCCGGCGCAACCAATCCGTGATCCGGGCTCTGCCAGCGCACCAGCGCTTCGACGCCGACGATCGCGCCCGAAGCCAGGTCGATCTGCGGCTGATAGTGCAGGACGAATTCGGAACGCTCGAGTGCCCGCCGCAGACGAGTTTCGAGATGCATGTGCTCGACCGCCTGGACGTTCATCTGCTCGGTGAAGAAGCGGTGCGCGTTGCGGCCGGAGTGCTTGGCGTGATACATGGCCGTGTCGGCCTTCTGCGTCAGGCTGTCGAAATCGTCGCCATCGTCGGGAAAGAGCGAAATACCGATCGAGAACGAGGTGGACAAGGCGTGCTGGCCGATCAGAAACGGTTCGCCCATGCGCTGCTGGATCTTGTCCGCCAGCCGCGACACCGACTCGCTGTCGCCCGCGTCCCTGAGGACGATCAGGAACTCGTCGCCGCCCTGCCGGCTGATGGTGTCGGATTCGCGAACAACAGGTGCCGAGCCGGGCGACAACGGCCTGGAGCAACTTGTCGCCGACCGGGTGGCCGAGCGAGTCGTTGATCGTCTTGAAGCGGTCGAGGTCGAGGAACATCAGGGCGACGCGGCCGTGCGACCGCCTGGCCAGCGCCAGGGCCTGCTCGAGGCGGTCGCGCAGGAGCAGGCGGTTGGGCAGCCCTGTCAGCGGGTCGTGGTGGGCCAGGAATTCGGCGCGTTGCTGCGCGGCCTTGCGCTCGGTGATGTCGGTAAATGTGGCTACGGCGGCGTTAGCCTGCGTCGCGGTGCCGGTGCACAAGGGCGAGGCATTGATCAATATCCAGCGCACGCTGCCGTCGGCGGCGCGCAATCCCATGACCGTTTCGCGCACTTCGCAGGCTTCGCGGATGGCGATCACCCAGGGCCAGTCCTCGCTGGCAAAAGGTGTTCCATCCTCGCGCAGCCTGGTCGTGCCGGCGGCAAGCGAAACGCCGCCGGAAAACGTTTCCTGCGAGTCGGCGAAAATTTCTTCGGCGGCGGGGTTGGCAAAGATCAGTTTTCCCGCCTGCGACCACAGCATCAGCCCTTCGGCCATCGCCGACACCACGCCACGGAAGCGGCTCTCGCTTTCGTGCAGACGGTCGATCATCTGCCGCAACTCGCTGACATCCTCCTTGATGGCGACAAAGCTGGTGGTGCGACCCTGACTGTCCTCGACCGGTGCGATCATGGCGCGTTCGTGATAAAGCGAGCCGTCGCGACGTCTGTTCTCGAACTCGCCATGCCAGGTGTCGCCGGCCTTGAGCTTTGCCCACAGGTCGGCGTAGGTGGCCGCTGGCGTACGTCCTGATTTGAGTATCGCCGGCGTCTGGCCGATGACCTCATCCTTTGCATAACCGGTCGTTTCGACGAACTTGTCGTTGACGTATTCGATACGCCCCTGGGTATCGGTAATGATGATCGTGGCCGGGTTCTGCTCGACGACCAGCGAGAGCTTGCGTGCCCAGGCCTCGGCCACGTGGCGTTCGGTGATCTCGTGGAAAATGCCGAGGATGCTTGTTTCGCCAGTTGGTTTGGTGTGTTCCGGGACCAGAACGCCGTCGAAGAAGCGTGGACCCTGGAGCGTCGGAAAACCGAACTCGATCTGCTGCGCACAGTTGGTTTCGTAGACTGCTGCCAGCGCACGCTCCCAGCGCTCGATCAGCGCCGCGTCCAGATCGGGGAAGTCGGCGAACACCTCGCGCACGGTCCTTCCGAGAACGCTGCCTGGTTGAAGGCCCAGCGAACGTTCGAAGGAGGCGTTGGTGAACAGGTGGCGATACTGAGCGTCGTAGCGACTGATGATCACCGGCAGATTCTCGACCAGCGTCCGGTACGAGTTCTGCCGTTCGAGGAGGTCGGCCGTCCGCTCGCGGACCAGTTCCTCGGCCATCGCGCGCCGGTTCAGCACGTTGTGCAGGTAGATCAGCAGGAGCAGGGTGAACAGCGCGCCGAGCAGCGGAACGTAAGGCACCATCGGCGAATAATTGCGCTCCAGCCAGCCCGGCGTAGCCTCTATCTCTACCGACCACAGCCGCCGTCCAATCTCGACCTCGGCTCGGTAGCCGTTGATCGCCGCCGCCTTTGCGCGCTGCGTCGGAGGCTGCCCGGCAGGGGTCCAGGCACGAATCAGCTGCTGTTCCTCCGGCCGCGTCTGGTCGACCAGGAAGACGTTCAGGCCGGTTTCGGTATCCCCGGCGTTGGCGGCGTCGAACATCTGATTCATGCTCAGGACACCGAGGACGATGCCCCTGATCGCCGCACGGCGCTGATCGCGGGTGGGAGGGACTTTGCCGCCACGGTAGACGGGTGCGCAGATGACCACGGTGTCGGTCTGTCGGTTGTCGATGAGGAGCGGGCCAAGATCGCTGCTCACCTGCAGGCCGGTATCAATCGCCTGCTCGATGAGCGGCCCGCGGTTCGACGCGGCGTGCAGATTGACCCCGATGGCCAGGTGATTGGGCTCGTAGGGCACGGCATAGAGGACCGGGAAATAGCGTGGGCGATCGCCTACCGGCTGCGTTGCTCCTTCAGCGTTGCGTTCGCTGATCGCAAAGGAGTTGCCCCAAATCCGGCGGGCGCGGCGCTCGAAGTTGTCGCGATCAGCCGCCTCGACGACGGGCAACCAGCCAAAACCGCGAATGCCGCGATCGCCGACCATTGGTCCGGCGAACGCCTCGAAAGCACGCCAATCGACCGCTTCAACGCTGCTGAAAAGGCGTTGCAAGGTCGTCAGGTTGTCCAGCTGATCGACAATCCGCTGCCTGACGAGGTCGGCACGCGTTGCCGCTGCCTGGCGAAAGCGTTGTTCAAGGCGTTCCTGGGCGGCGTTCGACAATGAGCTGCTCACCCAGCCGGTAATCGCCGCAGCGGCCAAGGCGACGCCGATCAGGATCGCTGCGTGGCCAGACCAGGACCGGCGTGAAAAGAAAGAGAATGCCATTTACTACGATTGCCCTTGTTGGCACCCAGAGTCTCGCATGCTAGGCGCGCGGTTCGACTAAAGCAATGCGCTTCTCGCCGGTGGCAGTCGCCCGGGCAAGGCCGAACAGGCACTGAGCATGCGCTCGAGTGCTGCATCCAGCGTCGCGCGCGGACACCCGAAATTGAGTCGCAACCAGCCGGGAAGGCCAAAATCAGCGCCATTGGACAGGCCGACGCCGGCGTTCTCGAAAAAAACCGCGGCGTCGCCGACGCCGAGGGCGCGCGCGTCGATCCACGCCAGGTAGGTCGCCTCGACCTGGTTCACGGTCAGACCCGGGATGTCGCCGAGTACCGCTGCCACCCGGTCGCGGTTGTCGCGCAGAACGGCGAGCAGCGCCTGTTGCCAGTCATCGCAGTCGCGATACGCGGCTTCCGTTGCCGCCAGGCCCAGGGCATTCACATGCGGGACGATGCCGTGCATTGTCGCCTTGAAGCGCCGCCGCAGCGCAGCGTCGGGAATGACCGCGAAAGCGCAACCGAGACCGGGAATATTGTAGGTTTTCGAGGGCGCCATCAGGGTGATGCTGCGCTGCGCGATGTCGGCGTCGATCGTCGCCAGCGGCCGGTGTCGCAGGTGTCGGTCGAGCAGCAACTGGCAGTGGATTTCGTCGGAACAGACGATCAGCTGGTGGCGTTTGCAGAAGGCCGCGATCTGGGCGAGTTCGTCATCGTCCCAGGCGCGCCCCACCGGGTTGTGCGGGTGGCAGAGGAGCAGCAGGTGGCTGCTCGGCGTCACCGCCTTGTGCAAGGCGGCGAAATCCCACACCCAGCGGCCGCCAAGCTGCTGCAGCGCGGCGGTGGCCAGTTCCTTGCCGGCCAGGCCGGGTGCCGAGAGGAACGGGGGATAGACCGGCGTCGCCGTCAACACATCGCCGTCGACCGCGCGGCAGGCGACGTTGAGCCCGCTGACCAGCCCCGGCAGCCAGACCAGCCAGTCCGCCTCGATCTGCCAGTCGTAGGCGCGCTGCAGATGCCCGAGGACGGCAGCGAGCAGCGACGGGGTCGCCTCTGCGTAGCCGAAACAGCCGTGGGCGACGCGCTTTTCAAGGGCGCTGATGATCGCCGGCGGCGCCGCAAAATCCATGTCGGCAACCCACAGGGGGAGCACGTCGCGGTCAGCGTAGCGGTTCCACTTCAGCGAGTCGCCGTGGCGACGGTCGATGACGCGGTCGAAGCAGAAATCACTCACCGGCAGCATCGGCACAATGCACTCAGACTTCGAGGTCCGCAAAGAGGGCCGTCGACAGGTAGCGTTCCCCGAAAGAGGGAATGACGACGACGGTCAGCTTGCCCGCGTTCTGCGGCCGCCGCGCGACTTCCATCGCCGCCCATACTGCGGCCCCGGAAGAAATGCCGACGAGCAGGCCTTCTTCGGTGGCCATTCTGCGGGCGGTGGCGAAAGCGTCGTCCGCGCTGACCCGCAGCACTTCGTCGTAGATCGCCGTGTTGAGCACCTTCGGCACGAAGCCGGCGCCGATGCCCTGGATCGGATGCGGTCCCTTCGTTCCACCGGAGAGCACCGGCGAAGCGTCGGGCTCGACGGCGATCACCTGCACGCCGGGCTTCCTCTCCTTGAGCACTTCGCCGACGCCGGTAATCGTGCCGCCGGTGCCGACACCGGCGACGAAAATGTCGACCTGGCCATGCGTGTCACGCCACACCTCTTCAGCCGTCGTCGTACGGTGGATGGCCGGGTTGGCCGGGTTTTCGAACTGCTGCGGGATGTAGTAGCGCGAATCGGCGGCGGCCATGGCTTCGGCGCGGCCGATGGCGCCGCCCATCCCGTCCGGCCCGGGCGTGAGGACCAGTTCGGCCCCGTACGCCTTGAGCAGCAGGCGGCGCTCGCGGCTCATCGTTTCCGGCATCACGAAGCAGCACTTGATCCCGCGCGCCGCGCAGACCATTGCCAGACCGATGCCGGTGTTGCCCGAGGTCGGTTCAAGAACGATCGTTTCCGGGCCGATCCGGCCGGCAGCCTGCGCGTCGTCGATCATGGCCATGGCGATGCGATCCTTGACGCTGTGCGCCGGATTGCAGAACTCCAGCTTGGCGGCGATGGTGCCTTCGATGCCGGCAGTGATTCGATGCAGTCTGACCAGTGGCGTATTGCCGATCAGGCCGGTGACGTCGTTGACGATGTTCATGGGCATCTCGATGATCTCCTCGAAAGTGTGCGGTGTCTGGACCGGCTCGGGAACGAACAGCGGCGTGTGAGAGGTCAAGGCCGCTGGCGTTGCCGGCCAAGCCTATCACCGCTACGGGTGTCTGCGGCGTGAAACTAGCCCAGGAACAGCTTGTACGCCTGGTTGTTGGTCTCGTTCCAGTGCGCGTAGCCGACCTTCTTCAGGAAGTCCTCGAATTCGTTCATTTCACTCGGCGGTACCTGCATGCCGACCAGTACTCGCCCGTAGTCGGCGCCGTGGTTGCGGTAGTGAAAAAGACTGATGTTCCAGCCCGCGCTCATGCTGTTGAGAAATTTCATCAGTGCGCCAGGGCGTTCGGGAAACTCGAAACGGTAAAGAAGCTCGTTGCTGATGCGTGGCGAGTGGCCGCCAACCAGATGGCGGATGTGCCCCTTGGCCATTTCGTCGTCGGTCAGATCGAGGGCCGGATAATCGTGCCTGTGCAGCTGTTCGAGGAGCTTTATCGATTCGGCGCGGGAACCGACCTGGATGCCGACGAAGACGTGTGCGTCGCGCTGGTCGTTGTAGCGGTAGTTGAACTCGGTGATGTTGTGCGATCCGATCAACGACACGAATCGCTTGTAGGCACCGGGTTTCTCGGGCAGGGTCACGGCAAAGACGGCTTCGCGTTGTTCGCCCAGTTCCGCGCGTTCGGCAACGAAGCGCAGACGGTCGAAGTTGAGGTTGGCGCCGGAGGCGATGGCGACCAGCGTCTTGTCTTTCAATTTGTGCGCGCGGGCGTATTCCTTGGCGCCGGCCACCGCCAGCGCGCCCGCCGGTTCGAGGACCGCGCGGGTGTCCTCGAAGACGTCCTTGATCGCCGCGCAAATGGCGTCGGTATTTACCAGCACCATTTCATCGACGTACATCTGGCAGAGGCGGAAGGTCTCCTCGCCGACGTATTTGACCGCCGCACCGTCGGCAAACAGGCCGACATGGTCGAGCCGCACGCGCTTGCCGGCCGCCAGCGAGCGCGCCATGGCGTCGGCGTCGCTGGCTTCAACCCCGATGATCCTGGTCTCCGGCCGGACCCGCTTGATGTACGCGGCAACGCCGGAAATCAGTCCGCCACCCCCGACACAGCAGAATACGGCATGGATCGGTTTGCCGTGCTGGCGAAGGATTTCCATGCCTATCGTCCCCTGGCCGGCGATCACCTCCGGGTCGTCAAAAGGGTGCACGAAGCTCAGTTTTTCGCTCTTTTCCAGCTCGCGGGCGTGCGCGTAGGCGTCGTCGAACGACTCCCCGACCAGCACCACTTCCCCGCCGAAGGCCCGTACCGCCTGCACCTTGATCTGCGGCGTCGTGGTCGGCATGACGATCACCGCTCGACAGCCGACCTTGGCCGCCGCCAGCGCCACGCCCTGGGCATGATTGCCGGCCGACGCGCAGATCACTCCGCGTTTCAGCTTCTCCGCCGAGAGATGGAAGATTTTGTTGTACGCGCCGCGCAGCTTGAAGGAAAAAACCGGTTGCAGGTCTTCCCGCTTGAGCAGTATCCGGTTGCCGGTACGCGCCGAAAGGCCGGGCGCGAAATCAAGCGGCGTTTCGCTTGCCACGTCGTAGACCTGCGCGTTGAGAATTCTTTCGAGGTAGTCCATGGGCATGATGGCGGCGGGAGTGTGCGGCAAGGGAAACCGCGGATTCTAGCAGGTGAAGCGGTCGCCGATCACTTCGCGGGCGGTCGACTACCTGCTTCTTCCCCGCCGGAAGAGGGTTACCGCCGCATCGACCACTCCCTGCACGCTGCCGGCGTTGGCGAAGTGCTGGCGAAGCAGGCTCGCGTGGTTGCCTTCACCGATCACTTCATGGCGCAGCTGATCGAGTGCCGCCACGCTGTCCAGGGCCGCGGCATGGGGCTCGAGGCGGACCAGGGTGGCAAGGATGTCGTCGCGCAGCAGCTGACTCGCGTTGCTCTTGGGATGCACCAGGACGCCGTCGAGCCCGAAGCGGCAGGCCTGAAAACGGTTGTAGTTGTAGACCAGATAGTCGTCCTCGACCGGCGGCGCTTCATCACGTTGCAGGAGCATGCGGCAGAGCGCCTGCAGGTAAGCGGCCAGCGCCGCGGCGCGATCGACGGTGAGCGGCGTATCGCAGACACGCAGCTCGATCGTGCCGTACTCGGGTTTCGGGCGGATGTCCCAGTAGAAGTCCCTCATGCTCTTTACCACGCCGGTTTTTTCCATCTTGGCGAAGTAGTGTTCTGCGAACTCCCGCCAGTCGAAAATCAAGGGCGCACGGCCGCTCAAGGGAAAGGCGAAGACCGAATTGAGGCGCGCCGAGTCGAACTGGGTGTCGACGCCCTGGAAGAACGGTGACGAGGCGGACAGGGCGATGAAGTGGGGTACATAGCGATTCAGGGCATGCAGCAGGTAGAGCGCTTCATTGGCGCTGGCACAGCCGATATGTATGTGTTGTCCGAAGACGGTGAACTGCTTGGCAAGGTAGCCGTAGAGGGTCGAAAGCTGATTGAAGCGCGGGTTGGGAAAAATGCGCCGCTCGGACCAGCGCTGGAAAGGATGCGTGCCACCGCCGCAGACGGCGACGTTGAGGCGGTCGCCGGAGCGGACCAGCGCGTCGCGAATGCTGCGCAGCTGGGCGAGCAGCTCGGCGTGGCTGTGATGCACGGCGGTCGAGATCTCGATCATGCTTTCGGTGATCTCGGGCTTGACGTCGCCGGGGAAGGTCCGGTGACCGAGCAGGTGGAGCAGATCGCTGGCCGAGCCGGAAAGGTCGAAGTCGGTCCAGTTGACCAGCTGCAATTCGAGTTCGATTCCCATGCTCAGGGGTTCGCTGGCCTTGAAGGCGTTGAGGGCCACGCTCAGCGACCCTCGCGCGGGTGCGTTTCGCCGGCCCAGACCAGCGCCTGGCGAGTAAGGATTGGGCCAATCACTTCAAGCAGCAGTACGATCGCCGCCAGTCCGGCCACCTGATCGAGGGCGTAGAGCTTGAGGTGGCGAGTCTGCTCGAGCAGGACGATGACCAGGCCGGACATCGGCGTCATGGCCAGTCCGGTCAGCGCGCCTTTTCGCCAGGTGATGCCGCTGGGACGGGCGAAGAGCGTCGTCGCGGCCATCTTGACGGCCAGACGCAGCGCGATGACCGCCAGCGCCAGCGTCAGTCCGTTGCGCACCTGCTGCCAGTCGAGTGAGGCGGCGATAAAAACGAACAGGAGCACGGTCAGCAGGTCGCCGAGGGTGCCGAAGTTGCGTTGCGCCTGCGAGAGAATCGCTCGCCGGTGCCGGGCGACCAGTCCGAAGGCCAGTGCCGCCAGCAGCGGCGAGAACTTGAAGGCGTGCGTCACGGCGGTCAGCAGCAGGGCTGCGGCGGCAAAGGCGACGGTCGCGTTGCGGTCGATCCTACCGAGCTGGCGGAGCAGCGCCGGAACGGCAACACCGAAGGCCGCGCCGATGGCGACCGATACGCCGATCACCACCAGGCTGTTCCACACCGCCTCGAAGGCGCTGCCAGCGCTGGCCAGCACCCAGTAGCCGACGACAGCCTTGAAGACGAACAGCGAGAGCACGCAGTTGCAGGCGGTGAGGTGGAACAGGCGTTCGGTGACCTGGCCGGAGCTTTGCAGTTCGTTGGCCACGCGCAGTACCGCTGCCGGTGACGTGGCCATGGCCAGGGCGGCGAGGAGCAGCGACGGCACCATCGGCAGGGCGAAGGCCTGCGCGAGAATGAACACCGCCGCAAAGCTGCCGCCCGCTTCGGCCACCCCGGTGATGGCCAGCCAGGGGTTGACGCGCAGCCAGCGCAGGTTGATGCGATAGCCGAGCTCGAAAAGGATCAGTCCGAAGGCAAAATGTGCGAGCAGCGCGACCGGCGTTCCCGATGGGTTGTCGAGAAATCCCCCCTGGCTGGCCGCCATCGCAAAACCGGCGATGCCATAACTGCTGATTCGCGGCAGCGACAGCAGACGGTAGGCGAGTTCGCCGACGACCCAGGCGGTGGCGATCGCCGCCGGCCAGGCGACGCTGGCCAGGATCCCGTGCAGCGTTTCGTGAATCAAGTGGGTCGGCTCGCGAGCCGGGACGTCGGCGCCACGCGCCTGGCGAGCGCGATGCAAGGCCTTGCCTGACCTGGCGTCCGCGTGCGTGGCTGCTGCGCCGTGGTCAGGCGCCGGTCACGCGTGCCGCGCAGCACGGCCGTTCGCGGCTCGCTGACCAAACCAGTCGCCCAACAAGTAATCCTGCTCATGCGCCCTCCCAAGCTGATGGCGACAGGATACCCGAGGAAGCCGAGCTGCGACGGCCGTGAGCGGAAGCTTTTGCTGCTGCCCGGCTGACAGAATGGGCGCGCTCACGGCGCTGCCGGGGGCCAGGGCCGCCGATCGGCGGCCATCTGTTGCACTGCAATAAGCTAGAATTCGCCTTTTGCCGGTAGCCGAGAGCATCAATGAACGCACGCCTGCGCGAGATCCCCTACAACTACACGTCGTTTTCCGACCGCGAGATCGTTATTCGACTGCTCGGTTCGGAAAACTGGGCCTTGCTTGACCAGCTGCGTGCCGAACGCGTCACCGGTCGCTCGGCGCGGATGCTCTATGAAGTGCTGGGAGATATCTGGGTAGTGCAGCGCAATCCCTACCTGGAGGACGATCTGCTCGCCAGCCGTGAGCGGCGGACGGCGCTGATCGGCGCACTTCGCCATCGGCTGCGCGAGATCGAGAAGCGCCGCCAGGGTAACGAACGTGTCTTGCAGTTGATCGTCGCCGCCGAGGCGGCGGTCGATGCCTTCGAGCGCCATTTCGATCATACGGCCACGCTGCGCAGCAAGGTCCGGAAAGCGCTTTCCCGGCATACGCGCCGCGACAATATTGCCTTCGACGGCCTGGCGCGCGTCTCGCACGTCACCGACGCCACTGACTGGCGCATCGAATATCCCTTTGTCGTGGTGAACCCGGACAGTGAGGAAGAGATCGCCGCTCTGGTACGTGCGTGCATCAAGCTCGGGCTGACGATCATTCCGCGCGGTGGCGGTACCGGTTATACCGGCGGTGCGATTCCGCTGACGCCGCTTTCGGCGGTGATCAACACCGAGAAGTTGCTCAATATCGGCGCCGTCGAGGAAACGCTGCTGCCCGGATGCGATCGCCCGTACGCGACGATCCGTACCGGCGCCGGGGTGGTCACGGCGCGCGTCGCCGAGGCCGCGACGGCCGCCGGTCGGGTGTTCGCCGTCGACCCGACTTCGGCCGAAGCCTCGTGCATTGGTGGCAACGTGGCGATGAATGCCGGCGGCAAGAAGGCGGTGCTATGGGGGACGGCGGTCGATAACCTCGCCTGGTGGAAGCTGGTTGACCCCAGCGGTCACGAGATGGAAGTGACGCGCATCGGGCACAACTTCGGCAAGATCCACGAACAGGAGAGTGTGCGCTTCGAGATCAGGCGCTTTCGTCGGGACGGCAAGACGCTCTACGGCGAGCCGGAAATCCTGGACATTCCGGGGCCAAGGTTCCGCAAGGCGGGTCTCGGCAAAGACGTTACCGACAAGTTTCTGGCCGGCCTGCCGGGCGTGCAGAAGGAAGGAACGGACGGCCTGATCGTCGCTGCGCGCTGGGTTCTGCACCGCATGCCGCAACATGCACGCACCGTCTGCCTGGAGTTTTTTGGCCAGGTCCGCGAGGCGGTGCCGGCGATCGTCGAGATCACCGATCTATTCGCGCCTGGCGGTGGCGGCCAGGACGCCAGCGTACTGCTCGCCGGACTCGAACACCTCGACGAGCGCTACCTGCGCGCCGTCGGCTATGCCACCAAGGCCAAGCGCAAGGCGGAAAACGCCGGGCGACCGAAAATGGTGCTCATCGGTGACCTGGTCGGCGACGACGAGAAGGCGGTGATGAGCGCCGCGTCGGAAGTGGTGCGCCTGTGCAATCTGCGCGGCGCCGAAGGCTTCATCGCCGTGGACGCCGAAACGCGCCGGAAATTCTGGCTCGATCGCTCGCGTACCGCCGCTATTTCACGTCACACCAACGCGTTCAAGCTCAACGAGGACGTGGTCATCCCGCTGCCGCGGATGGGCGAATACTGCGACGGCATCGAGCGTATCAACATCGAGCTGTCGATCGGCAACAAGCTGGCGCTGTGCGACTCGCTGAGCGACTTCCTGCACGGCGATCTGCCTTTGCATCGTGGCGATGCCGAACTCGACCAGGAGTTGCTGATCGGAGACCGTCGACTGGCAGCGCTGGAAGCGGTGGCCATCGTGCGTACTCGCTGGCAGTGGCTGCTCGACAATCTCGACCTGCCGCTGCACGAAGCGGAAGCGCAGTTCGCTGCGCGTGGCCTGAGCAGCGGCGAGCTGAAAAATCGCGCACCCGGGCCGACGCTCTTTCATCGCCTGCAGGACTACTCGCTGCGCGTCTCCTGGAAAAGCGAACTCAAACCGCAACTCGAAGGGATTTTCGACGGCGTTGCCTACCGGCCGGTCGTCGAGCGCCTCGCCGCGATTCACCAGCAGACGCTGCGCAGCCGCTTGTTTGTCGCCCTGCACATGCACGCCGGTGATGGCAATGTGCATACCAATATTCCGGTGAACTCCGATGACTACGAAATGCTGCAGGCCGCCTATGCGGTGGTCGAGCGGATCATGGCCCTGGCCCGGGCGCTCGACGGAGTGGTGTCGGGCGAGCACGGCATCGGCATTACCAAGCTGGAATTCCTCAGCGACGACGAAATCCAGCCCTTTCGCGACTACAAGGCCAGGGTCGATCCGGAAGGCCACTTCAACAAGGGAAAGTTGCTGCCCGGCGGTGACCTGAGCAATGCCTACACGCCGTCGTTCTCGCTGCTGGGCACCGAGTTGCTGATCATGGAGCAGTCGGAAATTGGCCACATCTCGGCGATGATCAAGGACTGCCTGCGGTGCGGCAAGTGCAAGCCGGTCTGTTCGACGCACGTGCCGCGCGCCAACCTGCTCTACTCGCCGCGCAACAAGATTCTCGCCACGTCCTTGCTGATCGAGGCATTTCTCTACGAGGAGCAGACGCGGCGCGGCGTTTCGCTGCGTCACTTCGACGAATTCAACGACGTCGCCGATCACTGCACGATCTGCCACAAGTGCCTGAGCCCGTGCCCGGTCGACATCGACTTTGGCGACGTCACGATCCGCATGCGCAATCTGCTGCGCGAGCAGGGCAAGAAGAAGTTCGTGCCGGCAAAAGCGGCAGCGATGGCCTTTCTGACGATCAAGGATCCGGCGACCATCAAGCTGGTGCGCAAGCTGATGATCGACTGGGGCTACCGGGCACAGCGCCTGGCTTACCGGGCGGCGAAGTCGCTGGGCCTGATTCAGGCGCAAACGCGCCAGCCGCCGGCGACGCTCGGTTCGCCAAAGCTTCGCTCGCAGATCATCCATTTCATCAACAAACCGATGCCCGGCGGGCTACCCAAACGCACTGCCCGGGCCCTGCTCGACATCGAGGACGACAAGATCGTCCCGATCATCCGCGATCCGCACAAGGTCAGCGCGCCGGACTACGACGGCGACGCCGTTTTCTATTTCCCGGGCTGCGGCTCCGAGCGGCTGTTTTCGCAGGTTGCCCTGGCAACGCAGGCGATGCTCTACGAGATCGGCGCGCAAACCGTTCTGCCGCCCGGCTATCTGTGCTGCGGCTATCCGCAGACCGCCGCTGGCGAGGCCGACCAGGGGCAGACGATCATCACCGACAACCGCGTGCTCTTCCACCGCGTCGCCAATACCTTGAACTACCTGGATATCAAGACGGTCATCGTTTCCTGTGGCACCTGTATGGACCAGCTGGAAAAGTACCACTTCGAGCAGATCTTTCCCGGTTGCCGCCTGCTTGACATTCATGAGTACCTGCTCGAAAAAGGCGTCTGTCTCGACGGCGTCAGCGGCAGCCGCTACCTGTACCACGACCCCTGCCACGCGCCGATGCGAACGATGCCCGGCATCAAGGTGGTTAACCGCCTGATGGCGCAGCCGGTCGAGCTCTCCGCGCGTTGCTGCGGCGAGTCAGGAACCCTGGCCGTGACCCGTCCCGACGTGTCGACGCAAGTGCGCTTCCGCAAGCAGGAGGAGATCGCCGGCGGCGTCGAAAGGCAGCGGGCAGACGGCTTTGCCGGCCCGGTCAAGATCCTCACATCCTGCCCGTCGTGCCTGCAAGGGCTGTCGCGCTACAACGACGACAGCGCTACCGAGGCCGATTACATCGTCGTCGAAATGGTCAAGCGCCTGCTTGGCGAAGACTGGCTGGCGCGCTACGTCAACCGGGCCAACAATGGCGGCATCGAACGCGTGCTGCTCTAGAGCGTGGGCGATACGGATGGCGAATGATCGGCGGCGAAGCTTGCGCGAAGCTTTCAGTATAGAATGCCCGCCACATTGCGGTTGCCTGGAGCGGAGGTCCCGTCGCTCCTGCGGCTGATTTGCTCTGTCCCTGACCCGCGCGGATAGGCCGCTGACGGGTCGATTCCGAACGCTCTTGGGGACGTCAAGAAGGCAGGTGACCAGGATCGAGAAAATGTCTGGTTCTTCGTCGCTTTCCGCGCAGTCGCGAGGAGCGCGCGCGTGCGGGCGTTTCGCGCCGGCCCTGTACGTACTCGGCGTCCTGATCACCGGTTTCGGTTTCCTGATGCTGATCCCGCTGGCCATATCGTGGGTGACCGCCGACGGCGCGCATGGCGCCTACGACGAAGCGGTGTTGATCACCATCCTCAGCGGCTTGCTGCTTTCGTTCTCGATAGGCCGGCAGCGACGCGAGATGCGGGTGCGCGAGAGCTTTCTGCTGGTCGCCCTGATCTGGGCATTGCTGCCCGCTTTCGGCGCCCTTCCCCTGTATCTGCACATCGACGAACTGACGTGGACCGACGCCTACTTCGAGGCCGTTTCGGGGCTCACGGCGACCGGTGCAACGGTCCTCTCCGGACTTGACCAGTTACCCCTATCGATCAACTTCTGGCGTACCTTCATGCACTGGATCGGCGGCCTCGGCGTCGTCGTTCTTGCCGTCGCCATTCTGCCCTTGCTCGGTTTTGGCGGCCGCGGCATGCTCAAGGCCGAAACGCCGGGCCCGATGAAGGATTCCAAGATCACGCCGCGCATCACCGAGACGGCCAAAGGTCTGTGGGTCGTCTATGTGATCCTGACCATTGCCTGCGGCGTCAGTCTGCATTACGTCGGAATGGAGCCTTGGGACGCCATGATGCACGCTTTCTCGGTCATGGGCCTCGGCGGTTTTTCGAGCAAGGACGCCAGCGTCGGACACTTCGACAGCCTCGATATCGAGCTCGTGGTCGTCTTTTTCGCCCTGCTCGCCGGCATCAACTTCAGCACCCACTTCCTGGCCTTCTCGCAGCGGTCGCTGCGCGCCTATCTGGCCGACGTCGAGGCGCATTATTTCCTCGGCATTCTCGCTCTGAGCATCCTGGCGCTGTCGCTCTACCTGTGGCCGGAGGCGATCTATCCGGACTTCCTGACGACTCTGCGCTACGTCGGTTTCCACTCCGTGTCGCTGGCTACTTCGCTTGGCTTTGCGACGACCGACTATGTTCAGTGGCCGCTGTTCGGGCAACTGTGGATTCTCTTTCTGGGCAGTTTCGTCGCCTGCTCGGGTTCGGCCGGTGGCGGGATCAAGATGATGCGCGCGGTCGTTCTCTACAAGCAGGTGTCACGCGAACTGACGCGCGCCATGCATCCGCGCGGCCTGCAGACCGTTCGCTTCGGCGAGACGGTGATTCCGGACCACGTGCTGCACGCGATCCTCGGTTTCATGTTCATTTACGTGGTCAGCATCGTCGTGATGACGCTGCTGATGGTCGCCACGCGGCTGGACATCATCACCGCCTTCTCCGCCGTAGTCGCCTGCTTGAACAACACCGGCCCCGGACTGAACCTCGTCGGTCCGGCGACGACCTACGCCGTGCTCACCGACTTTCAGACCTGGGTGTGCACCTGGGCCATGCTGCTCGGACGTCTGGAGATCTTCACCTTGCTGGTCTTGCTCACGCCGGGCTTCTGGCGGCGTTAGCCCGTCGCCATCCCGAGCGCTCGCCGTGGCGATTGCCGCCGCCGGGTGCGACCGCAAAATTCCATGCGGGTTCGCCGCGCAAGCCTGACTTTCCAGTGTGGTGTCAGTTTCCAGTAAGAATCGACATCAATAATCGCGCCGGTGGTTCCCTTGGATGCTTCGGGATCCGCTCAATCGATCGAAAAAAAAATTGGAGGAGGTAATCATGGACGACAGCGGAAAGGCCTACTGGTCGGCGACGCTCGGGTTATTAAGCAAGATCCTGGTGGTCTGGTTCCTGGTTTCGTTTGGCGCGGGCATCCTGTTCGCACCGGCACTCAATAGCTTCCATCTGGGCGGCTACCCCCTGGGCTTCTGGTTTGCCCAGCAGGGAGCGATGTACGTGTTCATCGCGCTGATCTTCTACTACAAGAAGAAGATGGGTGAGATCGACCGTCAGTTCGACGTTCACGAAGAATAAGGGGCCAATTATGGAGCTGCAAACCACGATTTACCTGGTCGTCGGCGCCTCTTTCGCGCTGTACATCGGGATTGCACTATGGGCGCGTGCCGGTACCACGAGCGATTTCTACGCTGCTGGCGGTCAAGTCGGGCCGGTCATGAACGGCATGGCGATCGGGGCGGACTGGATGTCGGCCGCGTCGTTCATTTCGATGGCCGGCCTCATCTCCAACATGGGCTACGGCGGCGGTCTCTTCCTGATGGGCTGGACCGGTGGCTACGTGCTGCTGGCAATGCTGCTCGCGCCTTACCTGCGCAAGTTCGGCAAGTTCACCGTGCCGCAGTTCATCGGCGACCGCTTCTACTCGAAGACCGCCAGCACGGTCGCAGTTCTCTGCCTGCTGGTCGCGTCGCTGACCTACATCATCGGTCAGATGACGGGTGTCGGCGTCGCCTTCTCGCGCTTCCTGGGAGTGACGAGCGAAACCGGGATCTACGTGGGTATGGGCATCGTCTTCGTGTACGCGGTGTTCGGCGGCATGAAAGGGATCACATACACGCAGGTGGCGCAGTACTGCGTGCTGATCTCGGCCTACATCATCCCGGCGATCTTCATCTCGATCCAGCTCACCGGCAACCCCATCCCGCAACTGGGTCTGGGTTCCAACATTGTCGGCCAGGATGTCTCGCTGCTGCACAAGCTGGACATGGTGGTCAGCGATCTCGGATTTGCCAATTACACCACGTCAGACGCTGGCGGTATGTTGAACATGTTCGTGTACACCATGTCGCTGATGATCGGTACCGCCGGTCTGCCGCACGTCATCATGCGCTTCTTCACGGTGCCGACGGTGGCGGCCGCGCGTAGTTCCGCCGGTTGGGCGCTGATTTTCATCGGCCTTCTCTATACCACCGCACCTGCCGTTGCGGCGATGGCCAAGACCAACCTGCTGCGCACGATCACCCCGGGCGTGGTGATGGGCAATGCCGATCCCTACGCTGCCGACTCGCAACTGGTGTACGAGGAGCGTCCGGACTGGATGAAGCGCTGGGAGAAAACCGGTCTGCTGAAGTGGGAAGACAAGAACGGCGACGGTCGCATCCAGTACTACAACGACAAGTCCAAGAGCGACGCGTTCAAGGCCAAGGCCGAATCCGCCGGCTGGAAGGGTAACGAGCTGACGGTCAACGCCGACATCATCGTTCTCGCCAACCCGGAAATCGCGCTGCTGCCGAACTGGGTGATCGCACTGGTCGCTGCCGGTGGTCTGGCTGCCGCCCTGTCGACTGCCGCGGGCCTGTTGATGGCCATCTCGGCCGCGATCTCGCATGACCTGATCAAGAACGTCTTCGTTCCCGATATCAGCGAGAAGAACGAGCTGCTGGCGGGCAAGGTCTCGATGGCCGTGGCGATCGTCATCGCGGGTTATCTGGGTCTCAACCCGCCGGGCTTCGCGGCCGGTACCGTGGCCCTGGCCTTCGGAATCGCGGCGAGCTCGCTGTTCCCGGCGATCATGATGGGTATCTTCTCGAAGAAAATGAACAAGGAAGGCGCGATCTGCGGCATGCTCGCCGGCCTGTTCGTCACCCTTTTCTACGTCTTCGCAGCCAAGGGTATCTTCTTCATCAAGGGAACCGAGTACCTGCACCTGATCGGCGGCCCGAACAGCTTCTTCGGCATCACGCCGGAAGCCTTCGGTGCTATCGGAGCCTGCGTCAACTTCGGCGTTGCCTTCATTGTCGACAAGATGACCCCGGAACCTCCGGACCACATCCAGGCAATGGTCGAAGCAGTGCGCATCCCGCGTGGCTCAGGAGCTGTTACGGGCGCGCACTAAGCGAGTTGGCTTTATGATCATGCTGTCGTCCGGCTTCCAGTCGGCGGCAGCGGGCAAGGAGAACCCCGCTGGTGGCTGTGGCGGGGTTTTTCTTTGCTCGGTTGCCTTGATGTTGTAATTACCTGGGTTTCTGAGTGCGCGCAGTGGCGCGAAAAACAAGGAGTAGTGGATGACTATCAGCGTCGCGATAACATGGATACTGTTTCTCGGCCTCTTTCCAATTGCTTTTTTCTGGCTGCGGCGGGCGTGGCGCATCCTTTTCAAGAGGGATTTTTCCGAGGTGGCGCTGAAAGGCGGCGTGCCACCCGCCAAGCCGGAGAAGTATGCGCCCTACACGGCGGCCATTAATCTGGTTGCCGGCGGCGTCGCGGTGGCGGTGATCCTGATGATCGTCATCGGTGGCGTCGCGTACGACATCTGGAGCGCAATTGCCGGGTCGACAATCTGGATGAAGTTCTTTGCCGACTATATTGTCAGCCGGAATGCCCACGCCAGCTGGGGCAAGAAGAAGGCGCCGGCCGCACCTGGCGACCGTGGCTGACGCTTCTCTGCGCCTAGCCGTCGCGAGCGCGAGCTTGCTTCGGCTCGCGGTGGCCGTTACGGCCGCCGGTCGGGGGACTCTGCCGGGAATCTATCCGCCGCTGGTGACGCTATCCTGCTTCGCTGGCTGGGGCTCGATCTTGACCTCCAGCGCCTTGGCCTCGGTATCGCTGATGATCTCGAACAGGTTGACGACTTTCCTGACGTCGGTGGTCGTACGCGCGACCTGGATTGCTGCGTCCGCCTCGCGCTGCGTGACCAGGCCCAGCAGATAGACGACTCCGGCTTCAGTGACCACCTTGACATGCGCGGCGCTGACCCTGCCCGAGTCCACCAGGCGTGCCTTCACCTTGGTGGTGATGTAGGAGTCCTGGCTGCGCGTGCTCAGTGAGCTGGCCGGGGCGATGGCCAGTTCGTCGTAGACGCCCTTGACCTGCGGTATGGCGGCGACCAGGCGCGCCACCTCGGCCTTGATCGCCTCGGAGGGGACCTCGCCGGTGATCAGCACCTTGCGGTTGTAGCTGGTGAAGTTGGTGTGCGACTGCTCGCCCGCCTTTGTGCTGACGTTTCCTGCCGCTTTCCATTCGATGGTTTCGTCTTCAGTCTGGGTGCCGAGAGAGCGGCGATCGACTGCCGACAGGGTTGCTTGGGTCGCGCCGGCGGCGACCAGCGGGATGCAGCCCTGCAGTGTCGGTGCCAGGGTCACGGCAAGAAGGAGGCTGGTGGCCAGAGTTTTTTTCATTCCTCGACTCCCATGAGCAGGCCGTCTATGCCATCGCAAAGGCAGTGGATGGCGAGCAGGTGCGTTTCCTGAATGCGTGCGGTGCGCTCGGCAGGCACGCAGATATGAACGTCGCTATCGCAGAGCATTTCCCCGATCGCGCCGCCGCCCTTGCCGGTCAGCGCCACCACGCGTAGTTCGTTCTCGTGTGCGGCGTTGATCGCTTCGATGACGTTGGGCGAGTTTCCCGACGTCGAGATGGCCACCAGCACGTCGCCTGGCTGGCCGAGGGCGCGGACCTGCTTGGCAAATACCATCTTGAATCCATAGTCATTGCCGATGGCGGTCATGATCGACGTGTCGGTGGTCAGCGCAATCGCCGCCAGCTCGTGCCTTTCGGCCTCGAACCGGCCAACCAGTTCGGCCGCCAGGTGCTGCGCGTCGGCGGCCGAGCCACCGTTGCCGCAGGCGAGGATCTTGCCGTTGTTGAGCAGGCAGCCGACCATTGCTTCGATCGCCTGTGCGATTGGCGCGGCCAGCAGTTCGCTGGCGTCGAGCTTGGTCTGCGCGCTGTCCTGGAAGTGCTGTTTGATACGGGCGATCAAATTCATGGGCTGTACTTGACCAGACTGAAAGAGGAGCCAGGGATCTTAACACCAGGGAGTCGCGAGGACCGCGCAGTCAACACCGAACACCGAACACCGAACACCGAACACCGAACACCGAACACCGAACACCGAACACCGAACACCGAACACCGAACACCGAACACCGAACACCGAACACCGAACACCGAACACCGAACACCGAACACCGAACACCGAACACCGAACACTGCGGCTGCGACGGCGCGATGGCGCGATGGCGCGGCCAGCGTGCGGATCGGGGTGCTGCGGGGGACATGGTACGCGCTAGGGCGCCGCAAAGGCGTCACGCAACCATTCGATTGCCGTGTCGGACAGATCGTCCAGGAGCAGGCAGTCGAAGCGGCATTCAGGTTCACGCTGGCCTGCCTGCGACGCCAGGTAATGGCGCGCGGCGAGGATGATGCGGCGTTGTTTGGCGCCGGTGATGCTGGCCGCCGCGCCGCCATAATTGGCGTTGCGGCGCAGGCGGACTTCGACGAAGACAAGCACTCGTCGTTCCTGGCAGATCAGGTCTACCTCGCCGCCGCGGCAGCGGTAATTGCGTCTCAGGATGGTCAGGCCGCTGCGTTCGAGGAAGGACGCCGCCAGCCGCTCGGCGAGGACGCCCGCTGTTGGCGGCCTTTCGCCTGGCCCGGCCGTGCTATCTTTGTCGCTTGCCTGCGGACGGATGGTCATGACGGAAGAACTCCCTGCGTTGTATGTGGTGCCGACGCCGCTCGGCCATCTTGGCGACATGACCCAACGTTCGATCGAGGTCCTGCGGCGGGTGGCGTGGGTGGCCGCCGAGGACACGCGCCACAGCGGGCCGCTACTCAGACATTATGGCTGTACTGCACGTTTGCTGGCGGCGCATCAGCATAATGAACAGTCCGCCGCACAACAGGTCATCGCTCGCCTGGCGAACGGCGAGTCGGTGGCGCTGGTGGTCGACGCCGGCACGCCGGCGGTGTCCGACCCTGGCGCGCGGCTGGTGGCCAGGGTGCGTGCGGCCGGCTATCGCGTCGTCCCTTTGCCGGGTCCCTGCGCGGCGATCGTCGCGCTGTCTGCCGCCGGACTCGATGACCCGCATTTCCTCTTCTACGGCTTCCTGCCGAGCAAGGCGGGGCAGCGCGCAGAGGCCTTGCGCGGACTGGCCCATCTGCCCTACGCGCTGGTTTTCTACGAGGCTCCGCATCGCATTCTCGACGCCGTGGCGGCGTTGGCTGACGCGTTTGGGCCGACACGAACCGTGGTTCTGGCGCGCGAACTGAGCAAGTTGTTCGAATCGATCCATGTCTGTCCGCTTGCCGAAGCGCGCGACTGGTTGCTGGCAGACGCCAACCGGCAGCGCGGCGAATTCGTGGTGCTCGTTTCGGGGGCGGCGTCGCTGGACGACGGTGCCGAAGGCGAAAGGGTCGTCAGGCTGCTGCTCGACGAGGGACTGCCGGTCAGCCAGGCCAGCCGCCTGGCGCACGCGATTACCGGGGTCGGCAGGAAAGCCTTGTATGAGCTGGCCTTGCGACTGAAGGCTTGAACGCTGCCTGGCTGGCCGCAGGAGGCGCGCCCTTGATCGGCCACGACGCCGACACCGAGGCCTGTTTCGGCCGCCAGGAGAAAATCATCTAGAATCCGGTCTTTCTCTTGTCGCGGTCCAAGAATGCAGATCACTCTTACTCGTCCTGACGACTGGCACCTTCATCTGCGCGATGGTCAAGCGCTGAGCGCAGTGTTGCCGCATAGTGCCCGTCAGTTTGCCCGGGCCATCGTGATGCCCAATCTGCGCCCGCCAGTGACCACCGTCGCTGCAGCGGGCGAATACCGGGCGCGGATCCTGGCGGCCTTGCCGCGCGGCGCGCAGTTCGAACCGCTGATGACCCTCTACCTGACCGATCGCACCTCGGCCGATGAAGTGCGGCGCGCTGTCGATAGCGCCTTCGTGCACGCGGTGAAGCTGTATCCGGCGGGGGCGACGACCAATTCGGATTCCGGGGTCAGCGATCTCGATAAATGCGCTGCCGCGCTTGCCGAAATGGAACGGTCCGGGATGCCCTTGCTGGTGCACGGCGAGGTGACCGATCCGGACGTCGATGTATTCGATCGCGAACAGCGCTTCATCGAGAGCGTCCTGCAGCCGCTGCTGGCACGCTACCCTGGGCTCAAGCTTGTCTTCGAACACATTACCACCAGCGATGCCGCCGATTTCGTTGCCAGCGCGGGGCCGAACCTGGCAGCAACGATTACCGCGCATCACCTGCTCTACAATCGCAACGCCATTTTTGCCGGCGGCATTCGCCCGCACCACTACTGCCTGCCGGTGCTCAAGCGTGAGGCGCATCGGCAGGCGCTGGTGCGTGCGGCGACTTCGGGTAACCCGCGGTTTTTTCTCGGCACCGATTCGGCGCCGCATGCGCGGAGCAGCAAGGAGACCAGTTGCGGTTGCGCCGGCTGCTATACGGCGCACGTGGCGCTTGAACTCTACGCCGAAGCTTTCGAGGCGGCCGGCGCTCTCGATCGGCTGGAAGCGTTCGCCAGCTTCAACGGTGCCGATTTCTATGGCCTCGCACGCAATACCGGGACGGTGACGCTGCGCCAGGAGGAGTGGCTGGTCGCCGAGGCGTTTCCCTATCTCGGCGACGAGACGCTGGTTCCACTACGTGCCGGCGAGCGGTTGCGCTGGCGGATGCTCGCTTGATGTTGGCGGATCGCCCTGCGCGTGCCCGCTGCGCGATTCGCATGAGGAGGCTTGCCGTGTTGCGGAAAACCTTGTTGTCCTTGTTCCTGCTGCCCCTGCTGGTCGCCTGCTCCGATCAGCGTGCGTCGTTCGAGATCGCTTCGAGTCAGCATGCGCTGACGCTGATTCGCATCAAGAATTTCTTCTGGGAAAAGACGGCTTCCTACGCCATCGTCGCGGCGCGGATGCCCGAGTGCATGCGCCGCCACGACATGGGGAAGGGCGGCGCCGAAACCCCGGTCGAGGTCTACGCGCCGGGGAACGACGCCTGGATTCTCAAACAGGGCCGCCGCATGCTGGTCGTCGAGACGCGAACCTGCGAGGGCTTCGCCCGCCTTGAAGAAGAGCCTGCCGGCGGCATGGGCCCCTTGCAGGGCAGCTTCGAGATGCGCAATGGGAGCTTGACCTTCGTCGCCGCGCCGAAGGGTGATGCGCAGACGGAAGCCGTGGCGCCGGCGCCGCAGTGAACCCGTGAGCCTGTCCGGCTGGCCTTCTCCGGGTGGCCTGTTTGCGCCGTTGTCACCTCTTGTCGAGGGCATTCCCTTCGCGCCTGACGCGGCATCGCTCGAGTTGCTCTGTGCTCGCCTAGACCCGCGCACGGCTAGCGGCCGGCGGCTTTCGTTCATTGCGCCGCAAGGGGATGGGGTCGATTACGAAATGCGCATCTGGGCGCGCGGCGAGGTGGAGACGCGTCCCGCCAATTGGCACGATTTCTTCAATGCTCTGGTCTGGCTCAGCTTTCCGCTCAGCAAATCGGCGCTGAATGCCCGTCACGTCGAGTCGATGGCGGTGCCCCGCGCGCAACACAGCCGCGGTCGCGATCGTGATGCGCTGACGCATTTCGATGAATGTGGCGTCATCGTCGTCTCCTCCGATCGTTCCCTGCTCGCCCTGCTGCGCAGCTTTCAATGGAAAACCCTGTTCTGGGAGCGGCGCCGTGACCTCGCGCGCGCGTTGCGCTGTTTCGTCTTTGGCCACGCCACCTACGAGCAGCTGTTGCAGCCGTTTCGCGGCTTGACCGCCAAGGCCGTGCTTCATGAAGTCAGCGCCGACTGGCTGCACGCACCGCTGCGCGAACAGCTGGCTGACGTCGACCGGCGTCTGGCTGGCGAAGTGGCGGCTGGATTGCACGTCGATCCGAGCGCCTTTCACCCCCTGCCTCTGCTCGGTCTGCCGGGCGTGACAGCCGCCAACGAGAGCGCCTCCTACTACGATGACGCTTGGCAATTCCGCCCGGGGCGAACGCGGCGGCGCGTATAATCAGCGCGGGAAGTCGGTCAGGCAGCCGCTGGGCAAGAGGTCACCACCTTGCGCCGAGAGGAAAGTCCGGGCTCCGCAGAGCAGGATGCCGGTTAACGACCGGGCACCGTGAGGTGACGGAAAGTGCAACAGAGAACAGACCGCCGATGTCCGCGCTCAGACAATCGAGAGTGGGCAGGTAAGGGTGAAACGGCGAGGTAAGAGCTCACCGCGGCCGTGGTAACACGGCTGGCACGGCAAACCCCATCCGGAGCAAGGCCAAATAGGGAAGCATGGGCGTGGCTCGCGCTGCTTCCGGGTAGGCTGCTTGAACGTACTGGTAACAGTGCGTCTAGAGGAATGGCTGTCCACGACAGAACCCGGCTTATCGATCGGCTTCCCACTATTCCCGCCTGACCGGCAGTCGTTGCTGCCAATCCAACAGTTTTTCTCCCTCTTCGCCGCCTCCAGCAGCGCGCTCCTCGGCCGCTTCGCGCACGTGCAAAGCGTGTGCCAGCCGAGTTTGCCTGCCTTTCTTGAGAGATCACTTTAACTCTGGAAATTGCGCCATTGTTTTATAAAAACAATGTCCCTCTCAGCGTGCTTCAGGAGTCGTCCATAAGTCCTTGTAGCTATTGAGAAAAGCAATGCAAGAGTCCTTGCTTTAGCGCAATCTTTGTCTTAAAGTGGGGGCAAGTAGTAGAAAGTGGGAAGATTGCGGTGTTCTCGGAAGGATTGCAAGGGAAGATTTGGATTGATGTTTCAGGGTGCTGCGGCGTTGAGTCTCGATGTGAAAGGCAGGCTGGCCATTCCGGTACGTCACCGGGAAGCCCTGGCCTCGGTCGCTGACGGTCGCCTAGTGCTGACTGCGCACCCGCATCGTTGCTTGCTTCTCTACCCCGAGCCCGCCTGGGAGCCGATTCGCGACAAGGTTCTGGCTGCTTCGAGCATGAATCCGCAATCGGCGGCGATCAAGCGGCTGTTGGTCGGCAATGCGCGCGAAGAAGCGATGGATGCGGCTGGCCGCCTGCTGATCGCTCCCGAACTGCGCCAGTTCGCCGAACTGGAAAAGCAGGTCTGGCTGGTCGGGCAGGGCAGTCATTTCGAGATCTGGTCGGACAGCGGCTGGAAGAGGCAGCAGGAAGCGGTTTTTCTTCTCAGCGATCAGTGTCTGCCGCCGGGTCTTGAGGACCTGGCGCTGTGACCTTGCCGTCGCAGCATCAGACGGTTTTGCTGCGGGAGGCGGTTGATGCGCTGGAGATAAAACCCGCGGGGACCTATGTCGACGGCACCTTTGGTCGCGGCGGGCACAGTCGGGCGATTCTCGACAGGCTCGGACCGGACGGTCGCCTGCTCGCTCTCGATCGTGACCCGGACGCCGTGGCGCTGGCGCGAGAGACTCCGGACCGGAGGTTGCGGGTCATGCACCAGAGCTTCAGCGAATTGACCGAGGCCTTGCGGGTGGCGGGAATCGACGTCGAGCAGGGTGTCGATGGCGTGCTTCTCGATATTGGCGTCTCGTCGCCCCAGCTCGATCAAGGGGAGCGGGGATTCAGCTTTCGTTATGACGCGCCGCTGGATATGCGGATGGATACGACGCAGGGCGAGACTGCTGCGCAGTGGTTGCAGCGGGCCGGCGTGCAGGAGATTACGGAGGTCATCAGGAATTATGGGGAAGAACGGTTTGCTTTCCAGATTGCAAAGAAGGTTGTGGCTGCTCGGGGAGAGCGGCCGCTTACAACCACGGGTGAGCTCGCAGCCCTTGTACGCGCGGCCGTGCGGACCCGCGAGCCTGGCAAGGACGCGGCGACGCGTACCTTTCAAGCTCTACGGATTCATATCAATCAAGAGCTCGAGCAGCTCACGCTAGTGCTGCCGCAGGCAATGACTGTCCTCAAGCAGGGTGGGCGCCTGGTGGTGATCAGTTTCCACTCGCTCGAAGACCGGATCGTCAAGCGCTTCATGCGCGACGGCGCCGCTCCCGATCGCCTGTCCAGAAAGCTGCCCTTGCGTGCTGTCGATCTGCCGCAACCGGATCTGCGCCTGGTCGGCAAGGCGCTCAAGGCGAGCGCAGAAGAAGTTGCCGCCAACCCGCGCGCACGTAGCGCCGTGATGCGCGTGGCCGAAAAGCTGGCCAGGAAGGCGGCCTGAAATGGTCCGCCTGAACGTGCTCCTGCTCCTGACGGTGATGCTCTGCAGCCTGGGGGTCGTGACCTCGCAACACAAGGCGCGACAGCTCTTTCAGGCGCTTGAAGTGCAGCAGGAGCGCACGCGCCAGCTGGAGGTCGAGTTCGGGCAGCTGCAGCTCGAACTGTCGACCTGGGGGACGGCGCCGAGAATCGAAAAGATCGCTGTCGAGAAGCTCGGCATGCGCACCCCCGACGCCGAGACCTTGCTTCCCTCGTTGCCGACTGGGGGTGCGTCGCGATGATGCGTTTCAAGGGCAAGGTCGCGCACAAATTTGCCGAGAGCCCGTTGCTCGAGCTGCGTCTGCCTGCCTGGCGTTCGCGCCTGATGGCCTTGCTGATCCTCTTTTCCTTCGTCGTCCTGATTGGCCGCGCCTTCTACCTGCAAATACTCGATACCGACTTCCTGCAGGAAAAAGGCGAGTCGCGCTACCGCCGCGACATCGAAATTACCGCGTCGCGCGGACGTATCGCCGACCGCCACGGCGACGTTCTGGCCATTTCGACACCGATGAGGTCGATCTGGGCCGTCCCGCCGGCGGCACAGTTGACTTCCGAGCAGACCCAGCATCTGGCCGCACTGCTGGAGATCGACGCGCAGGGCCTGGCCCGCAAGCTGACCAGCGACAAGCCCTTCGTTTTCCTGCGCCGCCAGATCCCGCCGCCGGTGGCTGCGCAGGTGGCCGCGCTCAAGTTGCCTGGCATCGGTCAGGACAAGGAATATCGCCGCTTCTACCCGACCGGCGAGATGACTGCGCACATGGTCGGATTCACCGGCGTCGACGACAAGGGGCTGGAAGGAGCCGAGCTGGCTTTCCATGGGCAACTGCTCGGCACGCCGGGCAGTCGCAGCGTGATCAAGGACCGGCGCGGCCAGATCGTCGAAGACGTGGGATCGGTCAAGCCGCCGCAGGACGGTGAAGATATCAGCCTGGCGCTGGACTCCAAAGTCCAGTATCTGGCCTATAGCCAGCTCAAGCAGGCGATCGCCGACAGCAAGGCAAAAGCCGGCGGAATTGTCGTCCTTGACGCCAGGACCGGTGAAATACTCGCCCTGGCCAACTGGCCGACGTATAACCCGAACAACCGCGAGAGCCTTTCCGGCGGGCAGTTGCGCAACCGTGCCCTGACCGACACCTTCGAGCCGGGTTCGACGCTCAAGCCGTTTACCATCGCCCTGGCGATGGATACCGGCAAGGTGCGTTTCGACACCCAGATCAACTGTGCGCCCGGTCGCCTGCAAATTGGCGGCGCGACGATTTCCGATACCCATCGCTACGGCGTGCTGACCGTCGCCGAGGTCATCCAGAAGTCGTCGAACGTCGGGTCTTCGAAGATCGCCGCCATGTTGCCGGCGCAAGCGATGTGGGAGATGTTCCACAGCGTCGGTTTTGGAGAGGTGCCGAGACTCGGCTTCCCGGGCGAGGTCAGCGGCCGCCTGCGCCCCTGGAAGTCGTGGCGGCCAATCGAGCAGGCGACGATGTCCTTCGGGCATGGCCTTTCGGTGTCGCTGATCCAGCTCGCGCGCGCCTATTCCGTTTTTGCGCGCGACGGCGACCTCGTGCCGCTCTCGCTGACCCGTGTCGGTGCGGCGAAGCCGCGCGGTACGCAGGTGTTCAGCCCGCAGACGGCGCGGGAAGTGCGGGCCATGCTCGAGATGGCGGTGCGCCCCGGTGGAACGGCTCCCAAGGCGCAGATCCCGGGCTATCGGGTTGCCGGCAAGACGGGTACCGCGCGCAAGCTCGAAAATGGCCGCTACACGACGACCAAGTACGTGGCTTCGTTCGTCGGCTTTGCTCCGGCGTCCGACCCGCGCCTGATCGTTGCCGTGCTGATCGACGAGCCGCGTGGCAAGTACTATGGTGGCGAAGTGGCAGCCCCGGTTTTCGCCTCGGTGATGGCCGGCACCCTGCGCACGCTCGGCATTGCGCCGGACGCGCCGCTCGAGGTTGCGCAAGGCGCCAAGCCGGCGGTCAAGGCCAGGTTATGAGCAACTCGGACTTCGTCGCCGCCGAATCCTCCGCCCGCGCTGTGCTGGTGCGGCTGGCGGAACTCGGCGTGGTGCCCAGCGGCGTCACCGACGATAGCCGCCAGGTCGCCGTCGGCGATCTCTTCCTGGCCTACCCCGGCGACCTCGCCGATGGCCGCAGCCACATCGCCGCAGCCATCGCCGCGGGCGCTTGCGCCGTCCTTTGGGAGAGCTCCGCGGCCGCCACGGCCGACTTCGTCTGGAATGCCGACTGGCGGATCGCCAACCTGCCGGTACAGGCCTTGCGGGCGTTATGTGGGCCGCTGGCGCACGCCGTATACGGGCGTCCAAGCGAGCGCCTGTCGCTGATCGCGGTCACCGGCACCAACGGCAAGACCAGCGTGACGCAGTGGCTTGCCGCCTGCCACCCGCGCAGCTGCGCGCTCATCGGCACCTTGGGTGCCGGCTTCCCCGGCCGGCTTGCCGAGACCGGGTTTACGACCCCCGAGGCAACGACGCTGATGCGCTCGCTGGCACGCTTCGCTGACGACGACGCGCAGGCCTGTGCCCTCGAAGCCAGCTCGATCGGAATTGCCGAGGGGCGCCTCGACGGTGCCCGCGTCGATGTCGCGGTATTCACCAATCTGACCCACGATCATCTCGACTATCACGGCACTTTCGCGGCCTACGCCGAGGCCAAGGCAAGGCTTTTCAGCTGGCCCAGGCTACGCCTGGCCGTGTGCAATCTTGACGACCCCTTCGGGCGTGAGCTGGCGGCACTCAGTTCGGCCACCAAGGTGATCGGCTACACGCAGCAGGAGGCGTCCGATGGTCGGCAGGGAACGGTGCGTGCGCAAGACGTCGAGGAAACCATCGACGGCCTGCGCTTCCGGCTCTGCGCCCCGAGCGGGCGTGCTCTGGTCGAGACCGGGCTGCTCGGTCGTTACAACGTTGCCAATCTCCTGGCCGTCGCCGCTGTCCTCATCGACGCCGGCTTGACACCCAAGGCCGTTGCCGAACGCTTCGCGCAGTTGCGTTCGCCAGTCGGCCGCCTGGAGAAGATCGGTGGCCACAACGAGCCGCTGGTCGTCGTCGACTACGCCCACACGCCGGACGCTCTGGGCAGCGCCCTGGGCGCCTTGCGCGCGGTGGCCACGGCGCGTGGCGCCGGTCTGACGGTCATCTTCGGCTGTGGCGGTGACCGGGATCGCGGCAAGCGACCGTTGATGGGGGCGGTCGCCGTAGAGCGTGCCGATCGCGTCGTGCTGACCAGTGACAACCCGCGCGGTGAAGATGCGCAGACGATTCTCGACGAAATTCGCGTCGCGGCGCCGAATGCCGAGGTCCTGGTCGATCGCGGCGAGGCGATCCGGCGCACCATTCTTGTGGCGCATCCGGCGGAAGTGGTGTTGATTGCCGGCAAGGGACATGAGTCGTATCAGGAGATGCACGGCGTGCGGCGGCCGTTTTCCGATGCCGCACAGGCGCGCGCCGCACTCGCTGCTCGCCAGGAGACGAGCCAATGACCGTGATGATGGATCTCCTGGCCGTTGCCCGCGCGACCGCCGGCAGGCTGATCGGCGAAAACGTCGAGTTCTGTGGCGTGTCGACCGACAGCCGAAGCATCGGCCCCGGCGAGTTGTTCCTTGCCCTGCGCGGCGACCATTTCGATGGCCACGATTACCTCGCCGTCGCCAAGGCTCGCGGCGCGGTCGCCGCCGTCGTCGCTGCCGACGCCGCCGATGCCCTGCAGGAGCTGGCGATGCCGCTGGTTCAGGTCGCCGAAACGCGCTTGTCGCTCGGCGCTCTGGCCACGGATTGGCGTGGCCGTTTCACGCTGCCGCTGATCGCCGTGACCGGCAGCAATGGCAAGACGACGACCAAGGAGATGATCGCCAGCATCCTCAAGGTCGTTTACGGTGACGCCGTGCTGGTCACCCAGGGCAACTACAACAACGATATCGGGTTGCCACTGACGCTGCTGCGGCTGCAGGCCAGTCATCGTGCGGCGATCATCGAGATGGGCATGAATCATCCCGGCGAGATTGCCTATCTGGCGGGAATCGCCCACCCCAGCGTCGCCGTGGTCACCAACGCGCAACGCGCACATCTCGAGGGAATGGGCTCCCTGGCGGCCATCGCCAGCGAAAAAGGGAGTATCTACTCGGGACTTGGCCAGTCCGGTGTCGCGGTGTTCTGCGCCGACGACCAATGGGCCGAACTCTGGCGCAGCCAGAGCCGCGGCCTCGGGGTGATGACCTTCGCCTTCGAGAAAGGCGCGGACGTTGTCGGTCGCTTCCATCTCCACGGCCTCGAAAGCCGTCTCAGCGTCGCCGCAGGTGGTGACGAGGTCGAAATCGTGCTCTCCCTGCCCGGGCGGCACAATGCCCGCAACGCGCTGGCCGCCGCCACCGCCTGCCTCGCGGCCGGTGTGCCGCTGGCAGCGGTGCAGGCGGGACTGAGCGCCTTTCGCGGTCTCAAGGGGCGGCTGCAGCGGCGCGCTGCACTGAACGATGCGCTGCTCCTCGACGACACCTACAACGCCAACCCCGACTCGGTCCGCGCCGGCATCGACGTGCTCGCGGCGACGATCGGGCGCAGCGTGCTGGTCCTCGGCGACATGGGCGAGATTGGCGAGATGAGCGGTCAGTTTCATGACGAAATCGGCGGCTACGCCAAGAGCCAGGGAATCGATCGCCTGTTCACGCTGGGCGAGGCGAGTGCTCTCGCGGCGCACAATTTCGGCAGCGGCGGCGAGCATTACCAGGACGTCGACAAGTTGATCAATGCCTTGATCGCCGAACTGACCCCGGATACCACGGTCTTGATCAAGGGGTCGCGCTTCATGCGCATGGAGCGGGTGGCTGACGCCATCGCCCGGCCCGCAATGGCGGGGGGCGACTGATGCTGCTCCTGCTCGCCCAATGGTTGGCGCAGGACGTCCGCGCCTTCAACGTCTTCGGCTACATCACCCTGCGCACGGTCCTCGCGGCGATGACCGCTCTGATCATCTCGTTCATGGCCGGGCCGCCGTTGATCCGCTGGCTGGCGGCCAAGAAGATTGGTCAGGCGGTACGCCAGGACGGCCCACAGACGCACCTCGTCAAGTCGGGAACGCCGACCATGGGCGGTGCGCTGATCCTGATCGCCATCTGCATCACGACCCTGCTTTGGGGTGACCTCAGCAATCGCTACGTCTGGGTGGTCCTGCTGGTCACCGTCGGTTTCGGCGGCATCGGCTGGTACGACGACTGGCAAAAGGTGGTCAAACGCGATCCCCGCGGGCTGGCTTCGCGCTGGAAGTATTTCTGGCAATCGGCGCTCGGCCTGCTCGTCGCCCTCTATCTTGGCCTGAGCGCCAGCGGGCCGGCGCAGCTGCAGCTGATCGTACCCTTCTTCAAAACGGTCGCCTATCCGCTGGGAATCGTCGGCTTCATCGTTCTCAGCTATCTGGTCGTCGTCGGGACCAGCAATGCGGTCAACCTGACCGACGGGCTTGACGGTCTGGCGATCATGCCGGCGGTGATGATTGCCGCGGCGCTGGCCATCTTCGCCTACGTGGCGGGCAATTCGGTCTATGCCCGCTATCTGCTTCTGCCCTACGTCCCGGGTGCCGGCGAACTGGCCATCTTTCTCGGGGCCATGGCGGGTGCCGGGCTCGGCTTCCTGTGGTTCAATGCCTACCCGGCCGAAGTATTCATGGGCGACGTCGGCGCGCTGGCGCTTGGCGCGGCCCTGGGGACGGTGGCGATCATCGTCCGCCAGGAAATCGTCCTGGCCATCATGGGCGGCGTCTTTGTCGCCGAAACCCTGTCGGTGGCCGCACAGGTCATCTACTACAAGCTTACCGGCGGCCGACGAATCTTCCGCATGGCACCACTGCATCACCACTTCGAGCTCGGCGGCTGGAAAGAAACACAGGTCGTCGTCCGTTTCTGGATCATCACCATCATGCTGGTGCTGATCGGCTTGTCCACCTTGAAGCTGCGCTGACATGGAGCTGTACGGCAAACTGACTCTCGTCATCGGCCTCGGCGAAAGCGGGCTGGCGATGGCCCGCTGGCTGGCCCGGCAGGGCGCGCGCGTTCGCGTCGCCGACAGCCGCAGCGCTCCGCCACAGGCCGATGCGCTGCGCGCCAGTGTCCCCGAGGCGGTCCTGTTCTCCGGTCCCTTCTCCGCTGAAGCTTTCACCGGCGCCGAATTGATCGCCATTTCTCCCGGCGTGCCGGTGCACCAGGCGCTGGTTCAGGACGCCGTCGCGAGCGGCGTCCCGCTGGTCTCCGAAATCGAGCTCTTCGCCTGGGCCGTGCACCGATTGGCTCCGCAAGCCGCGCTGATCGCCATCACCGGCAGCAACGGCAAGACCACCACCACCGCACTGGTCGGTGCCCTGTGTCGCGCAGCGGGCCGGCGGACGCAAGTCGCCGGCAATATCAGCCCGGCGGCTCTGGATGCCCTGCGGAGCGCGATCGACAGTGGCGATCTGCCGGCGGTCTGGGTTCTCGAGCTGTCGAGTTTCCAGCTCGAAACGACGCATACCCTGGCTGCCGACGCCGCGACGCTGCTCAATGTCAGCGAAGACCATCTTGATCGCTATGACGGTCTCGACGACTACACCGCTGCCAAAGTGCGGGTCTTTCAGGGCGCGGGGGTGATGGTCGTCAATCGCGACGATCCACGCAGCCTCGCCGCCGCGCGCAGCGATCGGCGCTGCGTCAGCTTTGGCCTCGGCCCGACGACGAAGGCGGGCGATTACGGAGTGGTCGACGGCTGGCTGGTGCGTGGCGACGAGAAGCTGATCGCCGTCGAGGCCTTGCAGCTCGTGGGCAGTCATAACGTGGCCAATGCGCTCGCTGCGCTGGCCCTGTGCGAGGCGATCGGCATCGAGCCGCAGGCAGTCCTGCCGGCCCTGGCCGCCTTCACGGGCCTGCCGCACCGGGTCGAATGGGTAGCGGAAATCAAAGGGGTTCGCTACTTTGATGACTCCAAGGGAACCAACGTCGGGGCGACGCTCGCCGCGATCGAGGGTCTCGGCTGCAAGATCGCCATCGTCCTCGGTGGCGACGGCAAGGGGCAGGACTTTTCGCCTTTGCGGCCAGCGCTTGACCGGCACGCCCGCGCGATCGCCCTGATCGGGCGCGACGCGCCACTGCTCGCCGCGCTGCTGGCCGGCTGCCAGGCGCCGATGCGCTCCTGCCTGGACATGCCCGAAGCCGTGCGCTGGTGCGCTGCCCAGGCGCAAAGCGGCGACGCCGTTCTGCTCTCGCCGGCGTGTGCCAGCATGGACATGTACCGCAACTACGCGCATCGGGCCGAAGCCTTTGTCGACGCTGTCCGCGGCCTGGAAAGGGAGGTCGCCTGATGTTGCGCACCTTCGATACGCCACGCCGTCTGCCTTCCGAGATCGACCTGGCACTCCTGTGGAGCACCTTGATCCTGCTCCTGATCGGCATGGTGATGGTGTACTCGGCGTCGATGGCGACCGCCGAAGCCGCCCGCGGCACAGGCCACCAGCCGGCGTACTATCTGGTACGCCATGCCATTTTTCTGATCATTGGCCTACTCGCCGCGGCCGTCGCCTTTCAGGTGCCAATGGCCAGCTGGCAGCAGTGGTCCCCCTGGCTGTTCGTCGGCGGCTGTCTGCTCCTGGCCCTGGTGTTGATTCCCGGCGTCGGCCGTGAGGTCAATGGCGCGCAGCGCTGGCTTCCGCTCGGGATCGTCAATCTGCAGCCTTCCGAGTTGATGAAGCTCTGTGCCGTTCTCTACGCCGCCGACTACACTGTGCGCAAGATGCCGCACATGCACGATCTGAAGAAGGCCTTCCTGCCGATGGCCTGCGCCATGGTGACCGTCGGTGTGCTGCTGCTCAAGGAGCCCGACTTCGGCGCTTTCGTGGTCATCATCTCGGTTGCCTTCAGCATCCTCTTTCTTGGCGGCATGCGGGCGCGCCTGTTCGTCGTGCTGATCGTTGTCCTGGCGGCGGCTTTCGCGGCGCTGATCATCCTCTCGCCCTACCGTCGGGACCGCATTTTCGGTTTCATGGACCCCTGGGCCGACGCCTTCGGCCGCGGCTATCAACTGTCGCACGCGCTGATCGCCTTCGGTCGCGGCGAGCTGTTCGGCGTCGGTCTCGGCGCCAGCGTCGAAAAACTGTTCTACCTGCCGGAAGCGCACACCGACTTCCTGCTCGCGGTGATTGCCGAAGAACTCGGCTTTGTCGGCGTTCTGGCGATCATCGTGCTCTTCGGTCTGCTCGTTCAGCGGGCTTTCGCCATCGGTCGCCAGGCAGTCGCCCTGGAACGTCTGTATTCGGCTCTGGTCGCACAGGGAATCGGCGTCTGGATTGGCGTTCAGGGTTTCATCAATATGGGCGTCAACACCGGGCTGCTGCCGACCAAGGGCCTGACCCTGCCCTTGATGAGCTTTGGCGGCTCCGGAATTCTCGCCAACTGCGTGGCGGTGGCGGTACTCCTGCGGATTGATTGGGAAAATCGCCAGTTGATGCGTGGAGCCAAGGTATGAGCGCGCAGGGAGCGGCTGGCGCGATCGGCAAGACCCTTCTGGTCATGGCCGGGGGTACGGGTGGACACGTCTTCCCGGGACTGGCGGTGGCCGACCTGCTCAGCAGTCGCAACTGGAAAGTCGTCTGGATGGGCGCCCCGGGGAGCATGGAAGCGAAGCTGGTTCCCGGGCGTGGCTATGAAATGGCCTGGGTCCGTTTTGCCGCCCTGCGTGGCAAGGGCCTGCTGCGCAAGCTGCTGCTCCCCTTCCACCTGCTCTGCGCGTGCTGGCAGGCGCAGCGTGAACTTCGCCGCGTGCAGCCGGACGTGGTACTCGGGATGGGTGGTTACATCAGTTTCCCCGGCGGCCTGATGGCGGTCCTGTTGCGCTATCCGCTGGTGATTCACGAGCAGAACTCGGTTGCCGGCCTGGCCAACAGGGTCCTTGCCAAGTTCGCCGACCGGGTCGCCTGCGGCTTTCCTGACGTCCTGCCCAAGGGCGTTTGGGTAGGCAACCCGTTGCGCCCGGAAATGAACCGTGTGCCAGCGCCGGCTGTTCGCCTCGCCGGCCGCCAGCCACCGCTGCACCTGCTCGTCCTCGGAGGCAGCCTGGGCGCCGCGGCGCTCAACGAAATGGTCCCCAAGGGGCTGGCCCTGATCGACGCCGCGGCGCGTCCGGAAGTGGTTCATCAGGCGGGCGAGAAACATCTCGCGCAGCTGCAGGAGAACTACCGGGCGGCTGGGGTGCAGGCGCACTGTGCGGCGTTCATCGACGACATGGCCGCTGCCTACCAATGGGCTGATCTGGTGCTCTGTCGGGCTGGCGCGCTGACCGTCGCCGAGCTGGCCGCGACCGGTGTGGCCAGCGTTCTGGTGCCCTTTCCCTACGCCGTCGACGACCACCAGACCGCCAACGCCCGCTTCCTGTCGCGGGCTGGCGGCGCCACCCTGCTGCCGCAGAGCGAGCTGACTCCGGAAGCCATCGGTGTGCTGGGCAACTATTCCCATGCGCAGCTTGCGCAAATGGCCGCGCAGGCGCACCAACTGGCCAAGCCGGAGGCCGCCGCAGACGTGGCACGAATGTGTGAGGAACTGGTGCAGTGAAGCATAAGGTCAAGACCATCCATTTCGTTGGCATCGGTGGCGCCGGCATGAGCGGCATCGCCGAAGTGCTCGCCAATCTCGGCTTCAAGGTCAGCGGCTCCGACCTCGCCGAGAGTCCGGTGACCCGGCGCCTCTCGGCGCTCGGCGTGCGTACCGTGCTCGGGCACGCTGCCGAAAACGTTGATGGCGCCGACGCGGTGGTCGTGTCGTCGGCGGTAAAGGAGGACAATCCCGAGGTCGTCGCCGCGCGGCAGCGCAAGGTGCCTGTCGTTCCCCGGGCACAGATGCTGGCCGAGTTGATGCGCCTGAAGCAGGGAATCGCCGTCGCCGGGACGCACGGCAAGACGACGACGACCAGCCTGACGGCGTCGATTCTTGCCGAGGGAGGGATGGACCCGACTTTTGTCATCGGCGGACGCCTGAACGCCGCCGGCGCCAACGCCCGCCTCGGCTCCGGCGAGTTTCTCGTCGCCGAAGCCGACGAGTCCGACGCCTCGTTCCTGTTTCTTTCGCCGGTGATCTCGGTGGTGACTAATATCGACGCCGATCACATGGAAACCTACGGCCACGATTTCAATCGCCTGAAGCAGGCTTTCGTCGATTTTCTCCAGCGCCTGCCGTTCTACGGCGTTGCCGTGCTCTGCGCCGACGATGCCAATGTCCGCGAAATCATGCCCATGGTCAGCAAGCAGATCGTCACCTACGGCATCGACGCTGCAGCCAACGTCTATGCGGAGAACATCGTCGCCGATCACGGCCAGATGCATTTCGATTGCGTCCGGGTCAACGGCAACATCAGCCGCCTGCCGGTTACCGTCAATCTGCCGGGACGGCACAACGTCCTCAATGCCTTGGCGGCGATCGCCGTGGCCAGCGAGCTGGGGGTTTCCGATCAGGCGATCGTCAGGGCGCTCACCGGGTTCACCGGCGTCGACCGCCGCTTCCAACGTTACGGCGAGGTCAGTTTGCCAGGCGGTGGCTGCTTCAGTCTGGTCGACGACTACGGTCATCACCCTGTTGAGATGCGGGCGACGATCGCCGCCGCTCGTGGCGCCTTCCCGGGTCGTCGCCTGTTGCTCGCCTTTCAGCCACATCGCTATACCCGTACGCGCGACTGCTTCGAGGATTTTGTGAGCGTTCTGGGGGCCGTCGACGCCCTCGTGTTGAGCGAAGTCTACGCGGCCGGCGAACCGGCGATTGTCGCTGCCGATGGCCGCGCGCTGGCGCGCGCGCTGCGCGTCGCGGGCAAGGTCGAACCGCTATTCGTCGACCATGTCGGCGACCTGCCACAAGCGATTCTCGACATCGCTCGCGATGGCGACGTGGTGATGACCATGGGGGCTGGTTCCATCGGCGCTGTCCCTGGCAAGCTGGTGGCGGGCTAGGATGGCGACCGTGAACAGCAACAACTTCGGCAAGGTGGCCGTCCTCTTCGGCGGGCGTTCGGCCGAGCGGGAAGTCTCGCTGAACAGCGGCTCACGGGTACTCGCCGCCTTGCGCCGGCAGGGTGTCGACGCGCACGCCTTCGATCCGGCGACGCGCAAGCTTGACGACCTGGCGGCCTTCGACCGTGCCTTCATTGCCCTGCATGGGCGCTATGGAGAAGACGGGACGATCCAGGGGGTTCTCGAACTGATGGGAATTCCCTACACCGGTAGCGGTGTGATGGCTTCGGCAATCGGCATGGACAAGTGGCGTAGCAAGATGCTCTGGCACGCCGCTGGCGTGCCGGTACCCCACTACGTGATGCTCGCCGCCGATAGCGACCACGCCGTCGTCGAAAGCTCGCTGGGCCTGCCGCTGTTCGTCAAACCGGCCTGCGAGGGTTCGTCGATCGGGATCAGCAAAGTCAAGCAAACGGGCGAGCTGGGCGCGGCGTATGCTGCCGCTGCGCAACATGATTCGCTGGTCATCGCCGAGCGCGCAATCCTTGGCGGCGAGTATACGGTCGCCATTCTCGGCGAGCAGGCGCTGCCGATCATCAAGATCGAGCCGATCACCGAGTTCTACGATTACGAGGCCAAGTACCTGCGCGACGACACCGCTTACCGCTGTCCTTGCGGCCTGCCGGAAAGCCGCGAGCGCGAACTTCGCGCCCAGGCCCTGCATGCCTTCCGCATCCTCGGCGGGCGCGGTTGGGGGCGGGTCGACTTCCTGATGGACCCGCCGGCGGACGACGGGTCGCGCAAGGCCTACTTCCTTGAAGTGAACACCTCGCCGGGAATGACCGATCACTCGCTGGTGCCGATGGCCGCCCGCGCTGCCGGGATTTCCTACGACGAGCTGGTCGTCCGCGTTCTTGCTCTTGCTGCCCTGGGATGAGCGATGTGGCACAAACCGCAATTGATGACCGCTGTTGCAGATCTGCTCTTGCTGGCCGCCGGTGCGGCCTTGCTGGTTGCGGCGGTGATCTGGGGTGCGCCGCGCATGCGCCTGATTCCGCTCAACGAGGTGCGGGTGACGCACGAGCTGCAGTCGGTTCAGCGCAGCGACGTCGAACAGGCGCTGGAGGATCTGCTGCGTGGCAGCTTCCTGACGGTCAATCTGGAAGCCTTGCGTCTGGCGCTCGAACAATTGCCCTGGGTGCGGCATGCCGAAGTGTGGCGGAAGTGGCCGGCGCGTATCGACGTCAGGATCGAAGAGCAGCAGGCGGTTGCGCATTGGGGCGAGGGACGTGGCGAGCTGGTCAATATTTTCGGCGAGGTCTTTGCCGCATCGTTACCCGAAGGGCAACGCCTGCCGCGGCTCAGCGGACCGAGCGGATCGGCGGGCGATGTACTGCGCCGGCACGAGGAGTTTGCGCGGGTCCTGCGGCCGATCGGTCGGCAACCGGTACAGGTGGCCCTGTCGCCGCGTCTGGCCTGGGCGCTGGAACTGGAGGACGGGATGTTGGTTGAGCTCGGTCGCGAGCAGGCGAAGGCGCCGATTCGGATGCGTCTGCAGCGTTTCGTCGACTACTACCCGACGCTGTCGGATACCCGCCATGGGCGGCCGTTGGCGGTGGACATGCGGTATCCCAACGGCTTTGCACTGCGCTTCCCAGCCAGTGCGGGTCACGAAGTCAAAGGAAAGAAATGAGCAGGGATAGCAAAGATCTGATCGTCGGACTCGACATCGGCACGTCTAAGATCGTGGCGCTGGTCGCTGAACTCACTCCGGAAGGGCGAGTAAACGTAATTGGCATGGGCCAGCAGGAATCGCGGGGGCTCAAGAAGGGAGTCGTGGTCAACATCGAGGAGACCGTGGCGACCATTTCGCGCGTCCTGCAGGAAGTCGAACTGATGGCCGATTGCAAGGTTCGCGACGTCTATACCGGCATTGCCGGCAGCCATATCCGCAGCTTCAATTCGAATGGAATGGTGGCCATCAAGGACCGCGAAGTCACTCCGATGGACGTCGAGCGGGTGATCGAAACGGCGCGCGCCATGCCCATTCCCGCCGATCAGGAGATCCTGCACATCCTGACCCAGGAGTTCATCATCGACGATCAGGATGGCATCCGCGAACCGATCGGGATGAGCGGCTTTCGCCTCGAGGTCAAGGTGCACATCGTCACCGGCGCAGTCTCGGCGGCGCAGAACATCATCAAGTGTGTTCGTCGCTGCGGGCTGGAAGTCAACGATCTCGTTCTGCAGCCCCTGGCTTCGAGTTGCGCCGTGCTTTCCGAGGATGAAAAGGACCTCGGCATCTGTCTGATCGACATCGGTGGCGGCACCACCGATCTGGCCGTGTGGACGCAAGGCGCCATTCGCCATACCTCGGTGATCCCCATCGCCGGCGACCAGATCACCAATGACATCGCCATGGCTTTGCGCACGCCCACGCGCGAGGCTGAAGACATCAAGCGCCGTTACGGGTGCGCGCTGGCCGACCTCGCCGACCCGGAAGACGCGCTCGAGGTCATTGGCGTCGACGACCGGCCGTCGCGGAAGTTGTCGCGCCGCGCGCTCGCGGACGTCATCCAGCCACGCGTCGAGGAGCTCTTCGAGCTGATCCAGGCCGAGTTGCGCCGCTCGGGATTCGAGGACGTGCTCTCGTCAGGAATCGTGCTCACCGGCGGTGCCTCGGTGATGCCGGGGATGATCGAGCTCGGCGAAGAGATCTTTCACATGCCGGTACGCCTGGGTATCCCCAAGTATCAGGGAGCCCTCGCCGACGTCGTCCAGAGCCCGCGCTTTGCGACTGCCTGCGGCCTTCTGCTCGAGGCGCAGACGCAGCGCAAGCGTGGCTTGAAGGTGCGTGAAACGAGAGACGTCAAACAGGTTTTCGGGCGCATGCGCTCGTGGTTCGAAAAGAACTTCTGACCCCGGCAGTGTCAGGTGTCAGGCCATTACCCACTTTCAGCAGCAACCAAGCTTTTTGCAGAGGAGACGACAATGTTTGAAATCATCGACAAAGAAGAACAGGGTGGTCACCGAGATACGGTGATCAAGGTCATCGGTATCGGTGGCGCCGGTGGTAACGCCGTCGATCACATGATCCGCGAAGGCGTCAATGGCGTCGATTTCATTGCCGCCAATACCGACTCGCAAGCGCTCGGCCGCAGCGTTGCCCTGCAGCGCCTGCAGCTTGGCAAGACGGGTCTTGGCGCCGGTGCAAAACCGGAGGCAGGGCGTAGCGCTGCCGAGGAAGAGCGCGCGGCCATCGCCGAGTCGCTGGCCGGTGCGCACATGGTCTTCATCACCGCCGGCATGGGCGGCGGCACGGGTACCGGTGCCGCGCCGATCGTCGCCGAGGTGGCACGCGAACTCGGCGTCCTGACCGTCGCCGTGGTGACCAAGCCTTTCGGCTTCGAGGGCAAGCGCCTGAAGATTGCCGAAGCCGGTATCGCCGAACTGCAGAAGCACGTCGATTCGCTGATCGTCATTCTCAATGACCGCCTGATGGACGTTCTTGGCGACGACGTGTCCATGGACGATGCCTTCAAGGCGGCGGACAACGTCTTGCGCAATGCGGTTGGCGGGATTGCCGAGATCATCAATTTCCCTGGCCTGGTGAACGTCGACTTCGAGGACGTGCGCACGGTCATGGGAGAAATGGGGATGGCGATGATGGGCTCGGCCAGTGCCGCCGGTGTCGACCGGGCGCGGATTGCCGCCGAACGGGCGGTCGCCTCACCGTTGCTCGAGGGGGTCAACCTTTCCGGGGCGAAGGGCGTGCTGGTCAATATCACCGCGACGCGTTCGTTGAAGATGAAGGAAGTCAACGAAGTCATGAACACCGTCCGCGCCTTTGCCGCCGACGACGCGCACATTATCTTCGGTGCGGTCTACGACGAAAGCATCGACGAGGAAATTCGCGTGACGGTGGTCGCTACCGGCCTCGGTCAGGCGCAGGCGAAAAGGCAGAGCTTTGAAGTGATCAATACATCGGCGACGCAGGCGACCGGTACCGACGGCCGTTTTGCCAACGGGCAGAGCATCGATTACTCGAGCCTGGATCAGACGCCGGCGGTTTTCCGCAAAGGGCGTAGCGCGACCGTCGAAGCGCTGGCCAACAGCGGTGTCGACCGCTGGGATATCCCGGCGTTTCTCAGGAAACAGGCCGACTGAAGCCGGCCATGTGCTAACTCCTCTGCCGGGGTCGGCGCGTTTCAGGGCAGTTCAGACTGTGCTAAAATGCGTCGATTCCACCGGTTTTTTCAAGCAGATGCTAAAGCAGCGAACACTCAAGTCCGTGATCCGCGCCGCTGGCGTCGGGCTCCATTCGGGCGTTAAGGTAAATATGTGCCTGCGGCCGGCTGCGCCGTCGACGGGAATCGTCTTTCGGCGCCTCGATCTCGATCCGGTCGTCGACTTGCCGGCATCGGCGGTGCTCGTCGGTGACACGCGCATGTGCTCGTGCCTGGAAGTCGACGGTGCCAAGGTGGGTACCATTGAACACCTGATGTCCGCATTCGCCGGCCTCGGCATCGACAACGCCTTTGTCGATCTGGATGCCGCCGAAGTTCCGATACTCGACGGCTCGGCGTCGCCGTTTGTTTTTCTGATCCAGTCCGCCGGGATCGAAGAGCAACCCGTCGCGAAAAAATTCATCCGCGTGAAACGTCCGATCGAGGTTCGCGAGAGCGACCAGTCGGGGGAGAAGTGGGCGCGTTTCGAACCCTATGACGGTTTTCGCCTGAGCTTCTCGATTGGCTTCAATCATCCGGCGATTGACCGCACGGGTCAGTCGGTGAGCATCGATTTTGCGGAAAACTCCTACGCTCGCGAAGTGGCACGGGCGCGAACCTTCGGCTTCATGCAGGAGGTGGAGTGGTTGCGCGAGAACGGCCTTGCGCAAGGCGGCGGGCTCGATAACGCCGTCGTCCTTGACGAGTACCGCGTGCTGAATGCCGAGGGTTTGCGCTACAGCGACGAGTTCGTGAAACATAAGGTTCTCGACGCCATCGGCGACCTATACCTGCTCGGGAGCCCGCTACTCGCTTCGTTCGTCGCCCACAAGTCGGGGCACGCACTCAACAACGCGCTGGCTCGGCGACTGCTGGACAGTCCGGAAGCCTGGGAATACGTCAGTTTCGAAGACCGCGACCTGGCTCCACAGTCCCTGTCGCGCTGGCTGGCGTTGCCGGCGGTCTGACCCGGTGTGGTTGCTGCGCCTGCTGGCGGTTCTGACGGTGATTACCGTTGCCGGCGGGGTGGTGATCTTCCTGTTTACCCGAGACCCGCGCTACCTGCACTTCGCTTGGCGGCTCTTTCGCTACTCGCTGATCGTCGCCCTGCTGGTTTTCGCGCTGCTGATCCTCGAGCGTGTGGCGGTCATTCCTCTCTAGCCGAGCGCGCCAACAACTGTTCGAGCGCGGAGCGCAACGGCGATACCGGTAGCGATCCGCTGAGCGCGCTCAACTGCTCGCTGGCCCTTACGCTGAGCGGTCTTTGCGCCGGGACGTGGGGCGCCGCGGTGCGGGCTCGGGCTTGCACTTTGACCTGCAGCCCCCGACACTCAACCCCGCGCTTCAACAATTCGTCGACCAGCGTCGGTGCCATCTGGCGTAGCTTGGTTGCGACTGCGCCGCTGCTGGCGTGGATAAGTACGATCCCCGACTTGTAATTGGCCAGGCTGCTCGCCTGGCCGAGATGTGGTGGCGCAATCTCCTGAAACAGCCCGCCGAGCCTGGCCAGGAGCCTGGCATGCGCCAAGACCTTGCCAGCTCCGTCGGCGCCTTCAAGATAGTCGTGCAGTGAGTCGGTCATCGGCCGTTTCTGGGGGAGGCTAGGCGTGCATCTTATTCTCGTCGCCAACCGTCTGGCAACCGCCAGAACCTTGACCATTGCCCCGCGCCTGGAGACGCTGCTGGTAGGAGGACTGCCGCCGCGTAGCCAGAGCTGGCCGCGAATGCGCCAGCCGGCGTTCAGCGCCGCTCATAGACGACGAAGTCGAAGAACGGGCCGCCCAAGCCTTTGCTGCCGGATGAGTCGTCGCTGCAGGTCCTCCCCGGGCGACGCGAGACCTCGCGCCACTCGGCGGGTGGAACCTCCGGGAAATAGCTGTCTCCCGCGCCGTCCTCGGCGACTTCGGTCAGGTACAGTCGACTTGCCAGCGCCAGCGTCTGTCGGTAGAGGTCGGCGCCACCGATGACGAATACCTCACCGGCATTCCCCGCCAGGCGCAGCGCCTCGTCGATCGAACCCGCCAGTGTCGCGCCGCTCGCCTGGTAGGTTGGGTTGCGGCTGACGACGATGTTGTGCCGATCCGGCAATGGTCGAAAAGCTGCCGGCAGCGATTCCCAGGTATTCCTTCCCATGATCACGGTCTTTCCGCGCGTCGCCTCGCGAAAGTGCTTCATGTCTTCGGGTAGGTGCCAAAGCAAGTTCTGCTGCCGGCCAATGGCGCCGTTTCTGGCAACGGCAGCAATCAGCGCGATCACTCGCCGCGCCTCCGCAAGCGATTGCCGCTCGCTCGGCAGCCGGCATCGGCGGCGAGGGCGTGGTTGAGCGAGTAGCGCTTGCCGTTATACATCGGATCAGACGGCGACTGGCGCCGCGATGTGCGGGTGCGGATCGTAGCCTTCGAGGTTGAAGTCCTGAAAACGGAAAGCGAACAAATCGGTCACCTCGGGGTTCAGGCGCATCGTCGGCAGGGCGCGCGGCGGGCGGTCCAGTTGCAGCCGCGCCTGCTCAAAGTGATTGCTGTAGAGATGGGCGTCGCCAAAGCTATGCACAAACTCGCCCGGCCGGTAACCGCAAACCTGAGCCAGCATCAGAGTGAGCAGCGCGTACGAGGCAATGTTGAACGGCACGCCAAGGAAGATGTCCGCGCTGCGCTGGTAGAGCTGACAGGAAAGTTTGGCACGGCGATCGCTGTCTGATGGCCCGGCGGGCGCGACGTAGAACTGGAAAAAAGCGTGGCAAGGCGGTAGCGCCATACGCTCGACGTCGGCTGGATTCCAGGCACTGACCAGGTGTCGGCGCGAGTCGGGGTCATTCTTCAGATTGTCGACCAGTTGAGCGATCTGGTCGATTTCGCGTCCGTCCGGCGTTTGCCAGTGACGCCACTGATGCCCATAGACCGGGCCAAGATCGCCATTGTGGTCGGCCCATTCGTCCCAGATGCGGACGCCGTTCTCGCGCAGATAGCGGACGTTGGTGTCACCTTGCAGGAACCACAGCAACTCGTGGATGATCGACGGCAGGTGCAGCTTCTTGGTCGTCAGCGCCGGGAACCCGGTACTGAGGTCGAAGCGCATCTGCCAGCCGAATACCGAGCGCGTGCCGGTGCCGGTGCGGTCTGCCTTGACCGTGCCATGTTCGAGAACATGGCGCATCAGGTGGAGATACTGCTGCATGCTTTTGGCCGATGGTTGATTCAGGCCGAATTGTAGAGTAATCGACAGCCCCTCGCTGTCCGAGGGCTCACCCGCTCCTGCCTTCTCAGTGCCCAAGCCGCATCCGGCAGCCGTTGGCGCGCGTCCTGGTTTACAATTCGCGGTCCAACCGCAGTCGTCTGCGCCGAGGCTTCACGTCCAATGATGTTCAATTTCTTTGCCAAACGTTCCGACCATCCGCTGGCTGACAGCAAGGAGCTGAAGCGAATTATTGCCGAGCTGCACGTCGACAAGCCGGCAAAGGCCGTCGACGAAGTAAGCGGCTGGTTTGATTCGCTGCAGCATGTCGAGAACTTTCGCGTCGACCAATTCTTCGACGTACTGCGCCAGCTCGACGAGGCGGCGCAACGGCACCTGCTGCGCGTGGCACGCGACTACCTGCTCGCCGCGCGTCTGACGAAACTTGAAGAAGAGCGCTTGTGGACGCGGAGCTATCGCTATTGGGGCCAGGTCGCGACGCTGTACCGAGACTGCGTCGAGCGTGCCCGGCTTGCGCCAAAGAGCAAGGGCAGCGACGCTTTCAAGGCCTCCGTGCCGCTGGCGCTCGTACGCTCGCAAGCGGCCCGCTGCAATCAGCTGAAGTGGTTGGCGTTTCGCTACGGCTCCGCTGACGAAGATCTCTGGAGGTCTCTCGGCGAGACCTATCTGCTCGCCGAAGGCGCCGGCAACGCACAGAAGGCGGTGCCGCTCTATCCAGCCAGGAAAGGGCTGTGCACCGTGGCGCAGCAATACCTGCACGCCATCGCCTTCTTTGCATCCTCGATGGATAGCTTGATGCCCGTGCAGATCGAGCTGGCTGACCGCCTGATCGCCCATTTCCTGCCCCATTTTGTGCTCCTGCCTGATTGTCGGCCGGACAGCGTTTATTGGGTCGATGCGGCAGCCGGAACGGCACCGCTGCGGTTGGCCCGTCACCCCGGCGTGGGCCGACCCGGCTTGCGCTTTTTCTCTCCGGGGACGGCACTGCCGGCGCTCGAAGAACTGCTGCATCGGGTTGAGCGGGGTGAGATTCCAAGTGACCTCAACCTTGGCGGTGAGTACGCCCAGCGCGCCCTGTTGCCGGTACTGCGCCATCTCCATCTCTATTGGGCAAAGTGCCCGCCCCAGCGCCGCCATACGCGGCATGCGGTCAAGACGCGAATGCTCGTGCTCTTTGGCTTCGATGACAGCTATTCGCTTTTCTCGGGAGCCGCTTCGCGCCCTGGCAACGACGCGGGGATGGACGACTGGGTGGTCGAGAATGTCAGTCTCGGAGGCTTTCGTGCGCAGGTCGGCGAGGTCGGAAGCGGGCGCATCAACATCGGCGCACTGCTGGCTGTCCAGCCGGAGGGCGGCGACAACTGGATGTTGGGGGTCGCCAGACGTTTTACCCGGCGCGATACCGACGGCGCCAGCCTGGGCGTGCAGGTGCTCTCCAGGCAGGCGCTGAGCATTGAACTGCGGCCACGGCGCCGCGGTTTTTCGGCAGCGGTGGCCATTCCGGGAATCTGGTTACAGGATCGAGGTGAAGCCGGCATCCTGCGTATCGTCTTGCCACTGGCGGGCTTCAACGTTCGGGAGACGCTGGAATTCAGCCATCAGGGCAAGCGCCGGGAGCTGATTCCCATGGAGCTCGAGGAAGCCGGCGCCGAGTACGAGATTGGCTGTTTTCGCGAGCAAGCCGCCACGTGACGATGGCCCTCAAGGCCGGGCAGGCCGCTCCCCGGCGCCCGCTTCCGGTGGCGGTCGCAGAGCCGATTTCGGTCGGAAAGCCTTGACCACCTGCTCGACCGTTTCGACGTAAGGGCCACCAAGCAGATCGATGCAGTACGGGATGGCGGCAAAAATGCCGTTCACCAGTACCGTGCCGTCGGCCGCCTTCACTCCTTCAAGGGTTTCCCTGATCGACTTTGGCTGCCCGGGCAGATTGAGGATCAGCGCCTTGCCGCGCACTACCGCAAGCTGGCGCGACAGAATCGCCGTCGGCACGAAGTTCAGGCTGATCCGGCGCATTTCCTCACCGAAGCCGGGCATCACCTTGTCGGCGACGGCCAGTGTGGCTTCCGGCGTGACGTCGCGTGGCGCTGGACCGGTGCCGCCGGTGGTCAGCACCAGATTGCAGCCGACCTCATCGACCAGCTCCCTGAGCGTTTCTTCGATACGCGTCTGGTCGTCGACGATCAGGCGCGTCGCCGTTCGCCACGGGCTGGCCAGCGCCCGCCCGAACCATTCTTCAAGCGCCGGGATTCCCTGGTCGGCATAGACGCCCTGCGCGGCGCGGTCGCTGATCGACAGCAGCCCGATCAGCAGCTCGTCATCGTTGGTCATGCTCATTCCCCGCGCAGCGCCGTGTTCCCGCCGCCTTCAAGTTCCTTGAGAAACTGGAAAATGGCGCGGTAATTGCGTGGCGGCTTTCCTTGCTCCTGCTCGTTCAAGGCGGCGCGGCGCAGCGAACGCAGATGCTGCAGATCAACCGCCGGGAAATCCTCGGCAATTCCGTAGAGCACGCTTTCGTCGGCCAGCAAGGCCGTCCGCAGGCGCTCGATGCGGTGCAGCCTTCCCGTTTCCTCGGCCGAATCACCGCGCAGCGCGGCCAGCGAGTGGCGGATCGGTTCCGGGTCGTCGATGTCACGCATCACCCGGCCGATGTATTGCAGCTGCCGCCGTCGCGCCTCGTCGTGTCGGGTCATGCGCTGTGCCGCGCGGACGGCGGTGCGCAGATCCTCCGGAAGATCGATCTTCTTGAGCCGATCGGGCGCCAGCTCCACCAGTTCCTCGCCGAGGGCCTGCAGTTCCTCCATGGCCCGCTTGCGCTGCGTTTTCGACGGCGGGCCTGCTTCTTCTTCTTCTTCGGGGGGAGTCATCGGTGGCAGAGGTGCCTTTATTGGTGGCTGGTGGGGATGGCCGCGGGCAAGGACGCTGCGGGGGACGCCTTGCGCGGAGCTGCTATGATAGCGACTTTTGCCTTTGGCCACCGCCCCATGTCCCCTCCAGCTGCCTCCGCCGTTCACCAATCACGCTTCAGCCATGGTTTCGACACTCTGCAGCAATTGGCGCGTGACGTTCTTGCCCATGCCGAAAAGGGCGGCGCAAGTGCTTGCGAGGTCGATGTCTCCGACGGCTTCGGCCAGTCGGTGACCGTTCGTCGCGGCGAGGTCGAAACCATCGAGTACAACCGCGACAAGGCGATCGCCGTTGCCGTCTATCTTGGCCAGCGCAAAGGCCAGGCGAGTACTTCGGATTTTTCGTCGACGGCCTTGCGCGAAACGGTCGAGGCGGCGTTGAATATCGCCCGCTTTACCGCCGCCGACCCCTGCGCCGGCTTGCCCGATGCGGGCCTGCTGGCCATCGATAGCCAAAGCTTGCCGGATCTCGATCTCTATCACCCCTGGCTGCTCTCGGTCGAAGCCGCCGTCGACCTCGCCCAGCGCTGCGAACGTGCAGCCTTCGCAGTCGACCCGCGGGTGAGCAATTCGGAAGGCGCGTCGGTGTCGAGTCAGGAAGGGCATTTCGTGTCTGCCAACAGCCTGGGTTTCATGGGCGGCTACCCGACTTCGCGGCATTACCTGTCGTGTTCGATGATCGCCGGCAAGGACGAGAACATGCAGCGCGACGACTGGTACTCGATTGCCCGCGATGCACAGGCGATCGGTTCGCCGGAACTGATCGGCGAGCGCGCCGCGCAACGCGCCCTGGCGCGGCTCGGCGCACGCAAGATCAAGACCTGCAAGGTGCCGGTGATCTTCGAGGCGCCGCTCGCCTCATCGCTGATCGGCAACTTCGTACACGCGGTCAGCGGCGGTAGCCTGTATCGCAAGACCTCCTTCCTGGTCGATAGCCTGGGCAAGCGTGTCTTCGCCAGAAAAATGCAGATCAGCGAGCGACCGCATCTGGCGCGTGGCCTGGCGAGCGGCTATTTCGACAGCGACGGCGTGGCGACGCACGATCGCGAAGTCATTGTTGACGGCAAGTTGCAGGGCTATTTCCTCAGCGCCTACACGGCGCGCAAGCTGGCCATGCAGACCACCGGCAACGCTGGTGGCTGCCATAACCTCGTCGTGCACCCGGGCAAGCGCAATCTGTCTGGCCTGCTCAAGAAAATGGGACGCGGCTTGCTGGTCACCGAACTCCTCGGTCACGGCGTCAACTACGTGACCGGTGACTATTCGCGCGGCGCCGCCGGCTTCTGGGTCGAGGGCGGCGAGATCGTCCATCCGGTTGAAGAGATCACCATTGCCGGCAACCTCCGCGACATGTTCAGAAACATCGCCGGCGTCGGGAACGATGTCCTGGTGCGCGGCTCGAAGCAGGTCGGCTCGCTGCTCGTGGAGCAGATGAAGGTGGCCGGCGCCTGAGTTCCTGTCCGCGCATGGCGATCGAAAGGGCCGCTTCGGAGCGGTGCAGCGCTCGGCTGCTTCTCCCCTTGCGGGCTCGGAAAATCCGTATTCCATGCCGAAGGGCTTTCGCTATAATCGGCGGGCAACTCGTGTACAAGAAACCCAACTAGCAGCCTGTCGGACTTTCCCGGCGCCAGATCCGAACATGCTATAATCATACTTCTTCGAGCAACCGAGTCATCGCATGTCCAACTTTATCGTTGCTGACCGCCAGACGGACTATCTGCTGCCGCCGTCGGTGGACGATTGGCTGAACCAGGACCATCTGGCGCGCTTCATTGTCGAGGTAATCGACCAGCTGGATCTGTCGAAGCTGACGCGTCAGTACGCGGGGCGCGGATCGAAAGCCTACCACCCGGCGACGCTGCTGGCGATTCTGGTCTATGGCTACGCCACCGGTGTCTTCTCGAGCCGCAGGCTGGAGCAGGCCACCTACGACTCGGTCGCCTTCCGTTTTCTTGCCGCCAAACCGGCATCCCGATCACGACAGCCTGGCGGCCTTCCGCCGACGTTTCCTTGACGAACTGAGCGACCTGTTTCTGCAGGTCCTGGAAATGGCCAAGGAAATGAAGGTGCTCAAGGTGGGGAACATCTGCCTTGACGGCACGAAGATCGAAGCCAACGCCTCGCGGCACAGTGCGTTGTCGCACGGGTACATCGAAAAGCTGGAAGTGCAGCTCAAGGGCGAAATTCAGGAACTGCTGGCGCTGGCGGAACAAGCGGATCGAGCCGATATCCCGAATGGCGTCAGCCTGCCCGAGGAACTCAAGCGTCGCGAAGATCGGCTGGCGGCCATGGCCGCCGCCAAGGCCACGATAGTCGCCCGGGCCAAGGAGCGCGATCAGCGTGAGAAGGCCGAATATGACGAGAAGATGGCCTGCCGCGCCGCCAAGGAAAAAGCCACCGGCAAGAAGCCGGGCGGCAAGCCGCCCAGGGCGCCCGAGCCTGGACCGCGGGACAAAGATCAGCTCAATCTGACTGACGAAGAGTCACGCATCCTGCCGGTGGCCGGTGGCGGCTTCGAACAGGCGTACAACGCCCAGGCGGCGGCCGATGCGGCAACGATGCTGATCGTCGCCACCGGGGTCACGCAAGCGCCCAACGACAAACAGCAAGTCGAGCCGATGCTGGCGACCCTCAAGGCGCAGGCGGTGGTGCTCGGCGCCGTGGAATGCCTGATCGCTGACAGCGGCTACTGCAGCGAGAAGAACATCAAGGCGTGTGAGGCGGCCGGCATCGATCCCCTGATCGCCGTCGCTCGTGACGAGCACCACCCGGGCTGGCGGGAGCGCCACAGTGAGCCGGCAGCCTTGCCCGACAATGCCACCCCCGTGCAGGCCATGTCTCATCGCCTGAAGACCCAGGCAGGACGGGCGCGCTATGCGTTACGCAAGCAGACCATCGAACCGGTGTTCGGGATCATCAAGTCGGTGATGGGCTTTCGCCGCTTCTCGCTGCGCGGTTTGAACAAGGTCACCGGCGAGTGGACGTTGGTTTGTATGGCGTGGAATTTGAAGCGCCTGGCCGTATTGCGCCTGCAGTAGGGAAAATGAGGGGAAAACCCTCGGAAAAGCCTGAAAACCGACGAAATTCGGCTTTTTTGTTGCGTATGGTGAAACGCGCCGGCCAGGCCGGCGGTCAGTCCGACAGGCTGCTAGGAGACAAGACTGTGGAAAGACGTTCGTTTTTGAAGAATGCTGGTGTCGGCCTTGCGGCCGGTACCGTTGCCATGCCCGCAATTGCCGACAATGCGCCGACCATCCGCTGGCGTCTGGCGTCAAGCTTTCCGAAGAGCCTGGACACCATCTACGGGGGTGCGGAATACATGGCTCAGCGGGTCGCCGAAGCAACCGGTGGCAAGTTCCAGATTCAGGTTTTCGCCGGTGGCGAGATCGTCCCCGGGCCGGCCGTCTTCGACGCCGTCAAGGACAACACCGTCGAAATGGCGCACACCGCGTCGTACTACTTCTTCGGCAAGGATCCGACCTACGCTTTCGACTGTGCCATTCCTTTCGGGATGAACAATCGCCAGCTCGACGCCTGGATGCGCTACGGCAACGGCACCAAACTGATGAACGAACTGTACGGGAAGTCTAATATCGTTCCGATTCCCTGTGGCAACACCGGCGCGCAAATGGGCGGTTGGTTCCGCAAGGAAGTCAAGACCGTTGCCGATATGCATGGCCTGAAGATCCGCATTGGCGGTTTTGCCGGCGAGGTGCTGAGCAAACTGGGCGCCGTGCCGCAGCAGATTCCGGGTGGCGATATCTATCCGTCTCTGGAAAAGGGCACCATCGACGCCGCCGAATGGATTGGCCCCTACGACGATCAGAAACTGGGGTTCAACAAGGTCGCCAAGTACTACTACTATCCGGGCTGGTGGGAGGGTGGGCCGCAGTTGTCGGTTTACGTCAATAGCGCCAAGTACGCCGAGTTGTCCGAAAGAGTACAAGGCGATTCTGCACATGGCCTGCTGCCGACGCGCATGTGGACTATGATGGCCAAGTACGACGCCAAGAACCCGATCGCCTTGAAGCAACTGGTTGGCTCCGGAACGCAGCTGCGCCAGTATCCGAAAGGCAATCATGGACGCCTCGTACAAGGCGGCCATGGAACTCTATGCCGAAACGTCGAAGGCGAATCCCGGGTTCAAGAAAGTCTACGACGACTACGCGAAGTTCCAGGCCGACGAGAACCTCTGGTTCGGTATTGCCGAAGGTGCTTACGCGAGTTACATGGGTACCAAGCGCTAGATCGCTTTCCCGCAGGGCCGCTTGCCGGTCCCTGGCCGGCAACGAAAAAAGAAACGGAGGCCACATTGGCCTCCGTTTCTTTTCCCAGGTCTCCATTCCTGCTGCGCTCGTGCGCGATCGTCCCGCGCGAACGCAGCCTGCCGGCTATTTTTGCTTGCTTTCCTTGAGCATGTCGAGAATGGCATCGGTGGCCGCAGCGCCCGGTTTTGGTTGCCCGTCCTGCGCGCCTTCCGGTGAGCCGTACACGCCGCCCCCTCCGTAGCCGGAACTTGGCACTTCGATCTCGACGCTATCAAGATCAACCTTGACCGCCTTGTCGAGGCCAAAGGTGACCAGTTGCGGGAAGGCGATCAGCAGGCCGACCATGATCACCTGGATGCACACGAAGGGAATCGCACCCCAGTAGATGTCCGTGGTCTTGACCGATGCGGGGGCGACCGAACGCAGGAAGAACAGCGCGAAACCAAAGGGCGGGTGCATGAACGAGGTCTGCATGTTCACCGCCAGCAGGATCCCGAACCAGATCAGGTCGATCCCCAGTGCCTGTGCGACCGGCCCGAGCAGCGGCACGACGATGAACGAGAGTTCGAAGAAGTCGAGGAAGAAGGCGAGGAGGAAGACGAGAACGTTGACCACGATCAGGAAGCCGACTTCGCCACCCGGGAGTCCGGTGAGGAGATGCTCGACCCAGCGGTGCCCGTCTACCCCGTAGAAGGTGAGCGAGAAGACGCGCGCGCCGACCAGGATGAAGATCACGAAAGTGGTCAGCTTGGCGGTCGATTCCATGGCCTGCTTGAGCAGCGTCAGCGACAGCCGTTGCCGTGCCAGCGCCATGATCAGCGCACCGGTCGCGCCCATCGCGCCGCCTTCGGTCGGCGTCGCGATGCCCATGAAGATCGTGCCGAGGACCAGAAAGATCAGGAACAGCGGCGGCACCATGGTCGTCAGCGCACGCATGAAAAGCTTCATTCCGTGCAGCGTTCGCGCTTCACGTGGCAGTGCCGGTACCCAGCTTGGCTTGAAGATGGCGATCAGGATGACGTAGCCGACGTAGAGACAGGTGAGCGCGATGGCCGGGATGAAAGCGCCCTGGTACATGTCACCGACCGACTTGCCCAACTGGTCGGCCATGATGATCAGTACCAGCGACGGCGGCAATATCTGCGCCAGCGTTCCGGACGCGGCGATGATGCCGGTCGCCAGTTTGGTGTTGTAGCCGTAGCGCAGCATGATCGGCAGTGAGATGAGGCCCATCGAGATGACCGATGCCGCCACCACCCCGGTGGTCGCCGCGAGCAGCGCGCCGACGAAGATCACTGCGAAGGCCAGGCCGCCGCGCAGCGGTCCGAAAAGCTGGCCGATCGTGTCGAGTAGGTCTTCGGCCATGCCCGAGCGCTCGAGGATCAGCCCCATGAAGGTAAAGAAGGGGATGGCCAGCAAGGTATCGTTGTTCATGATGCCGAAGATGCGGTCCGGCAGCGCCTGGAACAGTTGCGGGCCGAGCAGGCCGAGCTCGATGCCGATCAGGCCGAAGAAGATTCCGTTGGCTGCCAGGGCGAATGCTACCGGGAAGCCAACGAGCAAAAAGAGGACCATCGAGGCGAAGATGATCGGGGCCATGTTGTTGATCAGGAACTCGGTCATCACAGTTCTCCCTGGCGGGCCTTGATGGCCAGTGCCAGTTCTTCTTCGGCCGTTGGTTTGCTGGGCTTGGCAGTCGGGTCGGGGCACAGGCCCTGCACGAAACCGATCCGTTTGATCAGTTCCGAAATGCCCTGAATGACCAGCAGAAAGAAGCCTATCGGTACCAGCAGGCGCACCGGCCAGATGGTCAGGCCACCCGCATTGCTCGACTGCTCGTTGGTTTCATAGGCGAGGACGAATATCGGCCACGACATGTACATCACGGCAACGGCCATCGGCATCAGGAAGAAGATGATGCCGAAGATGTCGATCATCGCTTGCCCGCGTTTGGAAAACTTGCCGGCAATGAGGTCGATGCGCACATGCTCGTTGCGCATCAACGCGTAGCCTGCGCCGAGCAGGAAAATTGCCGAGAACAGGTACCACTGAATCTCGAGAAACGCGTTCGAGCTGTAGTCAATGGTGTAACGCATGACTGCGTTACCGGCACCGATCAAGGTGACGACCAGTACCAGCCAGATGATGCTCTTGCCAACGCGCTCGGTGAGGGCATCAATCAGGCTTGAAAGCTTGAGTAAACCATTCACGGGATAAACCCTCCTTTGACAGTTTGAAATGCGGTCGTCGCAGACTCGATCGCCGGCCGGTTTCCTCTTCCTTGGGAAGCTTGGCTTGGCCACCGCACCAACTAAGCCACGCACGGCAAGCGCGGTGGCAAGAAGGCGCGCCGATTATGGCACATCTTTCAGTTATGCGAGGGCGATTGTAGGCCAGGAAACCATGCCGGCGAGATGGAAAAAGACCTTGCCGATCAGGTGTTTAGAAGGAAGGTCCCGGCAGACGCTGGCGGCGGCAGTGGGCGTGTCTGGCCGCTGCACGCTGTCGGTCGGTCTCACCCGGAGGCCGGCCGCACGCGCGACGACGTCGATCGACTGGTCGCCTCGCGCATCCGAGTCATATTGATGCCGTTCAGCATCGAATTGACGAAAGCAGCGAGGTCGCGTGATCAGCGTGCCGGCAAGGGTGGGGAAGGCGGTCGGGGAACAGGCGAAGGTCGCTGGCGGGGAGCGATCCCGGCCCTGTTCGATGTGGACGACCATCATTTCGACGGCAATGATCGGATCCATCGGTACGCGAATCAGGGGGTGTATTTGCGGTGCGCGTGTGCCTTCAGCGCTGCCACCCGCTCACGCCGGGTGTCCTGAATTGAGCTACCATGCCCAGTCAGACGGCCCGCCGCGCCCGGAATGCTCATGCCGAAGCCCGCACCCGGGCGGAGCAGAAGCTTTTCCGCGAAAACACGATCCGGACAAGGGAACGATGAATACCAACAGAACCGAAGTCGCCCGAACAACCCTGGCCGTCCTATTCATTGGCGTGCTGATTGCCGCTTCCGGCTGGATTCTGAGGCCGTTTCTGCCGGCGCTGATCTGGGCGACGATGGTCGTCGTTGCCACCTGGCCGGTGATGCTGCGCATACAGCGGCACCTCGGCAATCGGCGTGCCCCGGCGGTGATGATCATGACCCTGCTGGTCCTGCTGGTGCTCGTCGTTCCCTTGTCGCTGGCCATCGCCACGCTCGTCGAGAATGCCCCGCAGATCGTCAGCTGGGGGAGGCTTGCTGCCAGCTTCGAGGTGCCGCCGCCGCCCGAGTGGGTGGCCAGCCTGCCGCTGGTCGGGCACCGGCTTGACCAGGCGTGGATGCAGCTGGCGGTTGTCGGAACCTCGGAACTGACGGCCAAGATCGCCCCCTATGCGGGCAATCTGACCAGGTGGTTCGCCAGGGAGGTCGGCAGTTTCGGGCTGGTTTTCGTGCAGTTCTTGTTGACCGTTGCGCTGTCGGCGGTGCTCTATTCATCCGGTGAACGGGCGGCTGACGAAGTTCGCCGTTTCGGGCGCCGCCTGGCCGGAGAACGCGGGGAAGGCGCCGTCGTTCTGGCCGGGCAAGCCGTGCGTGCCGTGGCCCTTGGCGTCGGCATTACGGCCTTCGTGCAGTCGGTACTCGGTGGTATCGGCCTGGCTATCGCCGGCGTGCCTTTTGCCCCGGTGCTGACCGCCTTGATGTTCATGCTCTGCATTGCGCAACTCGGGCCGACGCTCTTGCTGGCGCCCGCCGTCGTCTGGTTGTACTGGAGCGGCGATACCGGCTGGGGAACCTTCCTGCTGGTGTGGACGGTGATCGTCGGGACCATGGACAATTTCCTGCGTCCGCTGCTCATCAAGCAAGGCGCCGACCTGCCCCTGCTGCTGATTCTCGCCGGCGTCATCGGCGGCTTGCTGGCTTTCGGTCTGGTCGGTATTTTCGTCGGTCCGGTGGTTCTGGCGGTTACCTATACCCTGCTCGAAGCGTGGCTGGACGATGCCCCGCTTGTTGCCGAGGCAGCGTCGGCGAGCATCGCCGAATCGCCGCGGAGGAAAGGGCCGCCGCCTGCCGGCTGACCCCTGCCGACCCGGCGTTCAGCCGGCGAAGGCCAAAGGTCGCCGCGGCGCACCCGACCGGACGAGAGTGGGGTAAGGAGGCGCCATGCTAGAATCCTGCGTCGTCGTCATCACCCATTTGCCGGATCCCTGCCATGTTTTCAGGAATCATCGCCGCCGTTGGCCAAATCACCGCGATCGCCTCTCGTGACGACGGCGCCGGCACCGTTCGCCTGACCATCGACGCCGGCAAGCTCGACCTCGATGACCTTGCTCTGGGTGACTCGATTGCCTGTAACGGCGTCTGCCTGACCGTGGTCGACCAGCAGGACCAGCGCTTCTTCGTCGACGTTTCTCCGGAATCGCTGGCGTGCACCGTGGGCCTCTCCGCGCCCGGCCCGGTCAACCTGGAAAAGGCGCTGCGCCTCGCCGATCGCCTCGGTGGGCATCTCGTCTCCGGTCACGTCGATGGCATTGGCGAGGTGCTGCGTTTCGACGCGGTCGGCGACAACCGGCTGCTCGAAATCCGCGCTCCGGCGGAGCTCGCCAGGTACATCGCCCGCAAGGGGTCGATCACCGTCGACGGCGTCAGCCTGACGACCAACGCGGTTGCCGGCGCCAGGTTCACGATCAACCTGATTCCACACACGCTCGCCGCGACCACCCTGGGCCGCCTGCAGCCGGGTAGCCGGGTGAACCTCGAAATCGACCTGATCGCCCGTTATTGCGAGCGTCTGCTGAACGCCGATGCGGAGCGGTGAGGGCACGGCTTCGTCGCTTGGTCGTGGTCTGGCGACTTTCCCAGGACCCCGGGGCGCATCACGGAAGACCATCTGACGTTCCCTATTGCGTGAAACGCTACTGGAGCTTGAGGGAGCAATGAACCGTTCAGCCGCCCGGACGCGACTCGCCGACCCTCGTCAGCCACGGCAACAGCGCCGCTGCCGCTTCGTCAGCGCCTGACGGCTGCGGAGTCGGCGGAGCGGCCTGACTCCACACGCTTTCCAGCACCGGCCGCAGCCGACCGGAGAGCAGGTCAGCCGCGCTCACTTCCCGGCAGCGTCCGTGCACCTGCAGCCAGTCGATGAGGAAATCCTGCTCGGGCCAGTCTTCACGGCGCAGATAGAGCAGTGGCGTGTCGTTACAGGCGGCTTCGGCGAAGGTGCCGTAGCCGGGTTTGCCGAGCACCGCGTCAGCCGCGCGCAGGAGATCGGCGACCGGGCGACCCAGGGGCTCGAAAGCGGTGGCTGCCGGATGCTTGACCTGCCACGCTTGCGGAACCAGCCAGCGGACGCCGGGGATGGCGGGCCAGGCATCGATGGGCAGCTGCTTGTCGAAGCCGCCGAAGGCGATCAGCACCAGCCGCTCGTCGCTGCGACAGCCGATCTGCGCGTGCAGTGCCTGCCGGCAATCCTTGCCCAGTGCGGCGATCGGGCCGATGGCGCGCAGCCTTGGCAGGTCGGCCATGGCCATTCCCGGCGTTACGCGCAGGAAGGACTCGGCGCCGTTATAGGCGTCGAGTATCTGGCGCTGAATCGTCGCTGCCCAGTCCTCTCTGGCGAAGAAGTAGGCAAAGAGCTCGGCCCAGTTCAACGAACATAGGGCGATTGCCGGGATGCCGGCGCGCGCAGCGCCGGCCAGTGGCAGGTAGGCGACGTCGCTGAACACCAGGTCCGGTTGCAGTCCGTGCAACAGTCGGGCGTCGCCGTCGACCCGCTCATCCCAGTCGGCGTGCTGGCGGCGGTACGCCTGAGCCGTCGCCGCGAGGTCGAGGCTGACGGCGTCGTGCATCACGTAGCCGAAGTCGCTGCTCGCCTGCAGGTGCGTGAAATCAGCGCCTATCCGGGATTGCAGTCGGTCAGTGGGCAGGCCGCTGCGGATGGTCAGGCGCAGTTCGGGCAGACGAGCGGTCAAGGCCGCGAGGACCGGCGCCACCTGGGCCAGATGGCCGAAACCGTGTGCCGAGATATCGACGAAGAGGTGTGCGGGTCGCCCCATCGGCGCCAGTCAGACGAAGCGCGCCAGCATGGCGCCCGGCAACTCCGCCGGCAGCGGGATCCACACCTTGTGGCCGTTGCCCGGCGCGACGCGGATCTCGGCACCAGCGAGATTCTCCATGCGCTCGAGAGCGATGACGCGATTGCCCGACGGATGGATGATCTCCAGCCGGTCGCCGACCGAAATGCGGTTCTTGATATCGATCAGCGCCAGCGAGCGCGTCGCGTTCCACTCGATCACGTCGCCGACGTAGAGGCTGCGCCCCGATTCCGAGTGGCCACGCAGGTAGTTCTGCCTCTCGTGTTCGTGGTGGCGCTGGTAGAAGCCGTCGGTGTAGCCGCGGTTGGCGAGGCCGTCGAGTTCGCCGAGCAGGCGGGGGTCGAAAGGGCGGCTGGCCACGGCGTCGTCGATGGCGCGGCGGTAGACCTGTGTGGTGCGCGCGACGTAGTACGGCGATTTGGTGCGCCCCTCGATCTTCAGCGAATCGACGCCGATTTCGGTCAGGCGCCGGACGTGCTCGACGGCGCGCAGATCCTTCGAGTTCATGATGTAGGTGCCGTGCTCGTCCTCGTCGATCGGCATCAGCTCGCCGGGGCGTTCCTTCTCCTCAAGCAGCCACTCACCGCCACCGACGCCGGCGCCCCCGGACTGGCAGGCGCCGCCCACCGCATTGCCCGCCCCGCCGTCGGCCGGCTTGACTTTGTAGTCCCAGCGGCAGGAGTTGGTGCACGTGCCCTGGTTGGGGTCGCGATGGTTGAAGTAGCCGGAAAGCAGGCAGCGGCCGGAGTAGGCGATGCACAGCGCGCCATGGACGAACACCTCGAGTTCCATCTCCGGACACTCCTGGCGGATCTCGGCGACTTCGTCGAGCGACAGTTCGCGCGACAGGATGATGCGCCTGATCCCCAGCTTGCGCCAGAAACGCACGGCGGCAAAGTTGACCGTATTGGCCTGCACCGAGAGGTGCACCGGCATGTCCGGCCAGGTCTCGCGGACCATGTCGATCAGTCCCGGGTCGGCCATGATCAGCGCGTCGGGTTCAAGCGCCACGACCGGCGCCATGTCCGCGAGGTAACTGCGCACCTTGCGGTTGTGCGGCAGGACGTTGCTGACCACGTACAGCTTCCTGCCGGCGCCATGGGCGTCGGCGATCGCACCGGCCAGCGCGTCGAGGTCGCCGAAGGCGTTGTTACGCACGCGCAGGCTGTAGCGCGGCTGGCCCGCATAGACGGCATCTGCGCCGTAGGCGAAGGCGGTGCGCAGCATCGTCGGCGAACCGGCAGGCGCGAGCAACTCGGGAGAAGCGGAGGCAGGGAGCGAGGCAGAGATGGCGAAAGTCCGGGAGAGGGGCGTGACAGGGGACTAAGGGTAGAATGCGGCGAGTCGCGATTCTAACCTCATTTCTTTCCCCATTTCCCCGAGCACCCGTCCATGTCCGAAGAGATCCTGATCAATTTCACCCCGCAGGAAACGCGCGTCGCGGTCATGTACCAGGGCGCCGTTCAGGAACTGCACATCGAACGCTGCGCCAGTCGTGGCTACGTCGGCAACGTCTATGTCGGGCGCATCGTGCGCATCCTGCCGGGAATGCAGTCGGCGTTCATCGAAATCGGCCTCGACCGGACGGCTTTCCTGCACGTCGCCGATATCCGCGAGCCGCGCGCGAACGACGAACCGCTGCGGCCGATCGAGCGCCTGCTCTTCGAAGGTCAGAGCATCCTCGTGCAGGTCATCAAGGACCCCATGGGCAGCAAGGGAGCGCGTCTGTCCACGCAGGTATCGATCGCCGGGCGGATGCTCGTCTATCTGCCGCAGGACAAGCATATCGGCATTTCGCAGCGCATCGAGAAGGAGGCCGAACGTGAAGCGCTGCGTGAAAAGCTGTCGCGCCTGGTGCCCGACGACGAACCCGGCGGCTTCATCGTGCGCACCATGGCCGAGAGCGCCAGCGAAGCCGAGCTGGCCAAGGACATCGAGTACCTGCGCAAGATCTGGCGCGATATCAAGCTGCAGTCGACCACCGCCGCGCCGCCTGCCCTGCTCTATCAGGAACTGTCACTGGCGCAGCGCGTGCTGCGCGACTTCGTCAACCCCGAAACGTCCGCCATCGTCATCGACTCGCGCGAGAACTTCCAGCGCCTGACCGCGTTTGCCGGCGAGTACACGCCGACCGTCGCGCCCATGCTCGAGCACTACACCGGGCAGAGGCCGCTGTTCGACCTGCACGGCGTCGAAGACGAGATTCAGAAGGCACTCGCCCGCCGCGTCGATCTCAAGTCGGGCGGCTACCTGATCATCGATCAGACCGAGGCGATGACCACCATCGACGTCAACACCGGCGGTTTCGTCGGCGTGCGCAACTTCGACGACACCATCTTCAAGACCAATCTCGAGGCGGCGCAGACCATCGCCCGCCAGCTGCGCCTGCGCAACCTCGGCGGCATCATCATTGTCGACTTCATCGACATGGAGAACGAAGAGCACCGCAGCGCGGTCCTCAGCGAGTTCAACAAGGCGCTGGCGCGCGACCATACGCGCCTGACGGTCAACGGCTTTACCGCCCTGGGGCTGGTCGAAATGACGCGCAAGCGGACGCGCGAATCGCTCGCCCACGTGCTCTGCGAAGCGTGCCCGACCTGCGAGGGGCGGGGTGAAGTGAGAACGGCACGTACCGTGTGCTACGAGATTCTTCGCGAGCTGCTGCGCGAAGCGCGCCAGTTCGACGCGCGCGAATACCGCGTGCTCGGCAATCAGGCGGTCATCGACCGCTTTCTCGACGAGGAGTCGCAAGGTCTGGCGCTGCTCTCCGATTTCATCGGCAAGCCGATTTCGCTGCAGGCCGAGCCCAGCTATACGCAGGAGCAATACGACATCGTGCTGATGTGAGTTGCTCCCGCCGTTCGCCAGGCGCCGCACGACGACCGCGACAATCGACGTCGCTCGGCTTGACCACAGGCCGGCGGGGGTCCTATAATCGGCCGCCCTGAGGTGATGTAGCTCAGTCGGTTAGAGCGATGGATTCATAACCCATAGGTCGGTGGTTCAATTCCACCCATCACCACCAACGGATTCAAGCACTTAGCCCGGCTCACAAGGTCGGGCTTTTTGTCGTCTGGCGTCCGTGTAGCCACCATGTAGCCGGATTCGAGCAATCCGAATCAATCCCCCAAAAGAAAAAACCCGGCGCGCTGCCGGGTCTATGTCTTGTTGGTGCGGGTGCTACGCTGTGCCGACTTGTACCGGGTAGCGCGTCGGGGCCACGCGTAGCCAGGGCAGGCAGGACGACTGCGGCTTATTCTGGCGGGCGTTCGTCGGCGCCTCGTGGAACCCCAAGGAAGCCGCGAACAACCCAGCCCGTAACCGCCATAAAGACCCAGCCGAAGGCGAGCCCACCAAAGAGAACGGCAAGGGCAGTTTTGACATGCCCCTGCAGGGCCGCTTGGTCGTGACCGATGGCTGACGGCCCTCCGGTAAAAGCGAACACCGTACAACCCACAACCCACAAAGCGCCAAACAGCATGCCGATTCGGCGCGAACCCTCGAACAGATTGATTCTCATGCGGCCCCCCGGCGCCCCCGTAACTGTCAGCTTCATGATAGGAGGCGCGGCGCGATTCTGCCACTGCTCACGCGTACTGCGTCACGCCTGAACATCGGGCCGCGCGCGCATCTCGGCGACTCGTGCAATTTGAAGTTTCTTGCACGCTTCACAACTTCGGTTTTTTCGGCCGGCCGCCCTTCCTGCCGTTGATACGTGCCTGCTCTTTCCCTGCCTCGGTCTTCGGGCCAGTCGAGCAGCCACCATGCCACTTGCAGCGCCCGTTATCGTAGAGGGTCGTCAGCTTGCAGGGTGTCCCGGCTCTCGTCTTCGCGCCACAGGTCAAGCCAATCAGGTCGGCGGGAAGCGCTGGGCAATGTGGGGGCGGACGCTGATAGCCGCGCTCTTGCCATAGGCGATGAACAGCGGCGCACAAATCGCTATGCTCCCGCAGTCGTCGCCGCTTGTCAGCCGTCGATTCATTCATGGGCACGTTTCGTCGGGCGGCTTGCTTCTGGCATTGTGCGGTGCGCTGTCTGCAAGTTTCGGGCCATAAGCACTTGATTCCTGCCAGATACCATACTGCACAAAGCGGGGCACGCTTCCTGCTTTTGGTTGCTTTCGGCATTGAGCACTGCAGCATTGCACCGCCTCAACATGGAACGTCGACCGACTTCCCGGCGCCTGTTTTCGCGTCATCGCCCAGGGTAGCCGGCGCATCGCGGTGCAGTGTCGAGCCCTCGCCGATAACTGGCAGCTCCCGCAGCACGTCCCGGCAATCTCTCGCCACGAAGGCCACGCCACCGAACCGGCGCACCAGAGAGAGAAACTCTGCCTGCTCAGCTCGCACCTTCCCGCCCGGCGCTTTGCACTCCACGGCCAGCAGGCGGCCATCCTGCATCATCCCGAGCAGGTCCGAACAGCCAGCCCACCCGAACCGAACAAACCGGCCGCCAATCTTCGCCACTCCAGAATTCTGACGCTCCACCCAGGCGACAGCAGGATGATGCCGCAGGGCCTTGAGCACTTCGGCCAGGGCGGCGGCTTCGGGCCTGTCGTTGGTGCGCGGTAGCCGCGAGGCGTCGAACCCGAACAGGTCGGCGCTCATGTCCGGGCCTCACGGCGCGCCAGTAGCCATTGCGTCGCCACCGTAGCGGCCTCGCTGCCGTTGTGCTTGTCGGGATGGCATAGGCGAATCAAGCGCGCCAGCATGTCGGGGGGAAGGTCGGCGGCTCGCACCTCGGCGAAGGCGTCGCGCAGCTCCCGCACTTCCTCGCGCAGTTCGAGCAGTTCGACATGCTCGGCGCGCTTTGACAGCTTCCAGCAGGGCGTGCACGTTTTCTTCCAGGAAGCATCCTGGTCGAATCGGTCGCCGCAGCTTGGGCAGGTCGCGGCGCTCATGCTCTTACCCTCCCCAAACTCCCCAAACTCCCCAGTTTTGGGGGAAATGGGGCGGGCAAGCTCCCCAAACTCCCCACTCCCACTCTAAAGAGTGGGGGGAATGGGGTGCCCCAGTGGGGTGACGTCATGAAATCCACAGCCAGCCCTCCCGCAAGGTCAGCAGCCCACTGTTCACTAGGCTGGTGATAGCCAGGCGTGCTCTATACCCTCGCTGGTCGCTGTCGCAAGTCAGCCGCCCCTTGGTGCCTGCAATGGCATCTTCGAGACTGAGCACCGGCCGGCCTATCGGCAGCTCGTCCGGCACGCCGGCCGGGCGTCGATCGCAGGCGGCCTTGAACATCTCGCGCAAGCCGTCCCAGACAAGGCGAGCGTTTCCGCCCTTCGGAATTTGAACCCGGCGCACCGCATCGCCCGCGTTCTCGTCTGGCACGACAACGCAGCTCGTGACCGGCTCGCCGTCTTCGTCCTCGCCGATCTCCACCACATCCAGCCGGAACGGGCGCGCTGCGCCGTCCTCGCCGTCCTTGCTCTTGGCTACCGTCCATTCTCGGCGGTCGTTATTGCGCGTCACTTCGATGGCAGCATCAAGCGCAGCGTGCAGGCTGGAGTGCCCACGCAAGCCCCTGGTAGCGTCCTTGCCAGTGTGATGAACCAGCAGCACCAGCCCGCCCAATTCGGCCTGTATCGCCTTCGCGGCGCCGATCGCTTCGCCCATGCTCTTGCTGTCGTTCTCATCCATGCCAGGCGCGGCGCGGTTCAGCGTGTCGAGACAGAGCACGCCACCATTCCAGCCGGCGGCCCGAACCGCTTGCACGAGGTCGGCGCGGTCGGTCGCGTTGCGGATGTCGAGCGTCCGCAGCAAGAAGTGCAAGCCATCCGCAATCCGTCCGTGCTTCGCCTGGTATGCCTTCCACCGTTGCGGGATTCCGGCTTCGCCTTCAAGTGCGACGTAGAGCACTGGCGCGCGCACCACCCGGCAGCCGAACCACTCGGCGCCGTTTGCGACGCTCGCCAACAGACTGAGCACCAGAAACGATTTACCCGAACCGGACGGCCCGAACACCGCGCCGATGCCTTCGAGCGGTAGCACGCCACGCACACGCCAGCGCACAGGCGGCAGCGCGGCCAGGTCGTCGGGCGTCAGTAGCCGGAACCGTTGCGGGTGCGCCTTGGCGCGCGCCAGCAGGGCGGCAACAGCCGGCAGCCCGTCGCGTTGGTGCATGTCGTTCAGGTCGCCGTTCTGGCCAAGATCCCGCGGCAGTTCCACCCATACGCCGTGGACGTCCTTGGCGATGGCGGCGGCTTGCGATTCCTTGCCCACGTCGGGCACGACAACCAGCCGCGCGGCCTGGTAGTGCTGGCGCAGTGCTCGGGCGATACCTGCCATCCTGCCGACGCCGAAAGCCACGACAGCGGGCGCGCGCGTCGCCTGGTGCGCGCTCCACGCTTGCCCGGGGCCTTCAACGATGTAGGCGGCGCCATCCGGCTTGAGCGGCCCGCCAATAATCAGGCAGGCGTCCGGCCAGGGCGACAACTTGCAGCCCGGCAGAAACAGCTTTTTCCCTTGCGGCGTGATGAACTGCAGCGTGACCAGTTCGCCGGCCAGTGTCGAGCAGGGCAGCACCAGCGAACCGGCGCAGGCGTTGCCGGCTATCGTCAACGGCCCATCATAGGTGCGCAGGCTATCGGGAAGCCCCAGCTTCTGCTTGATGTACGCCTGCTCGATCGTCGCCGGCTTGCAGGCGTCCAGAAAAATGGCGCGCGGGTCATGCAATGGCGGCTTGCTGCTTGCCTCGGGTTGCTGGCGCTTCTCCTGGTGCGATTGCGGGCGCTTGGCGGGCGCTTCGTCGCCATCCGTCCAGCCGGCAGCACGTGCGGCGGCAAACAGCGTAGCTACTGTGACGGAACCCGGCTTGCTGGCGCTCTTCCAGACTGAGCGGCATTCGCCCTCGCTGCCGTAGTTGTGCGCCTGCTCGCTCCAGCGGTTGAATTCCTCAAAATCGCCCCCGCCATTTGCGAACGCTGCGGCTAACCTGAAATGCTCGCCGGCATTGCATCCAGGGTCCAGGCTCCAGAGAGCAGAGCGGGCGCGCTCGATCTCGGCGAATGCGTCGCGCATCACTGGAAACCTCGCGCAGCAAGAGCGGCGGCGGTGCCGGGGTCGCCGCGGTCAATCCGATATTCCGCGATTGGTCGGCGGCAGCCAGGGCGCATGATTTCGCGCGTGATGAACCGCCATCCTCGGTCTTCAAGCTGTTGGATGTAGGCAGCAAGGCGCCAGCCATGCCCGCGATAATCAGCTTGATTCTGTGGGCCAGTCAGAAGGGCGTTCACGGCCTCATCGGCGCGCGTGCCAAGCTTGGGCCAAGTCGCGGCGGCTATCGGTGGCAACGTGTCGGGGAAAAGGTCGGGTCTGGTATCATGGCGGCGCGGTTCCAGGGCGCTCGCGTTCACTTCGGTGGGGCGGGCGCATCGCATTTACGCCACCTCGCCGGAGGTTAGTCTTTCCGCCGAATCGGCAGGCCAAAGCAAAAACCGATTGGGGCATTTTCTCGGACGAACGCCGAAGTAATGGCCGTTGCGGCATAAGGCGGCGCGCAGAGTTTGCGCTTTGATGCCCAAGCGAGCAGCGAGGGCTTCGGTCGTCAGCATGGGGCGGCCGTCGTCGGCTCGCGTGATTTGGGGGGCGTTCATATCGTTGCTCCTGTTCGTGATTACCAGGGGTGACGATATTTAGCCGGATTGCATGGCGAAATTCAGGCGGAATATTGGCGGGAATGTGGCGGGAATGTGGCGGTTATTGCCCGCTTCCGCCTGAAGTCGTGGCGGAAATATGGCGGCTCAATCGTACTCGCCAGTCAGCAAGGGCTTTGAGTCCTTCGAGCGGGCGGGCAGGTTGTTCGCCAGCTTGCGCAGGCAGCGTGCCAAATCCCAGCCGCCCGGGCCTTGGGTCAGCCACCAGCATGCTGCGAGGTAAGGATTGAACTGGCCGGGCCCCACTCTGGCGGCTTTCAGTCCGTTGCGGTGCGCGCGTCCTGCGTAGTTTGCCCATTTGCCGCCATCGGGAAACATAGCTTCAAGCTGCTCCACTCTCACGGGGTCGAACAGGCTTGCAAGCTCGTCGTCGTGGCCATCGTCCCGCACAGTTGTTTGCTCGGATTCTGGCGAAGCTCCCGCCAGCGCGCGAAGCTCGGCGGGGATGTCCCAGCCGACGGCTATTGCCCACGCCGCGCACACGGCCAAGTCCACGTCGTCGTAATCACGTCCAGTCGTGCGGTATTCTTGGCCGTCCAGAATGCGATAACGCTTGTCGAACATCGCCGCCAGTTCATCCGACGGAAAGCTACACGGCTCGAAACTCAACCGGCCCCCGGGAGACATCCAGCCGCCGGGCCGAACCTCCAATGAGTCGGGGTCAAAGTCGAGTGACAGGGCGCAGAACTGCCACAAGGCAACGCTTGGCATGTGCCGCCAAAGGTCCCAATCTGGCAGGCTTGTTGCCCGCTTGTCATCGTTGCTGGTCATGGTGGGCGCTCCTTCTCTGCGCTCCTTCGTTTGGGATGCCGCGCCAGCAGAGGAAGGGCTCTGTTTTCTCCCCGTCGGGATAGGCGCGGCAGTGCTGCACGGTGCTACAGGCTAGCTGTCTCTCGGGTCTTCGCCATCACTTGTGGGAAAAGCTCCCGGCACTCGTCGGCCAGTTGGGCGCACGCCCACAGGTATTGGTCTTGAATCTCGTTGCTGTATCCCCTGAACGCCTCGCCACCTCCGCCGTAGGCCACCTCCAGCAGGGCGGACAAGTGAGCCAGTCGGGTGTCAAGATGGTTGCATAGATCGTTGGCAGACGCACCCTCGGCGATGGCATAGACGGGCGCCACTTCGCACGGATAGTTGAACGGCGTGCGGCTTGGGTTACTATTTTCAGTAGCCATAATGTGAAGCTCCTTTTCACGTTGTGGTCAGGGTCGGCCGGTGTTTGCCCACCTTCCGGCCCGTTTGCCTGAAACCGTCAGGCGGCGGTGATAACTCGCAGGCTGGGCGCCTGCTCTCCGGCGGGTTGCTCGATACCCGCTTCGTTGAGAATCCAAGCCTCTATCTTCGTGTGCCACATGCGCAGCAAGTCGAGCGGGCGAACCCGGTAATGCTTCTCGGCAGTCGCGCTCGGCTTGTGGCCCATGATTTGCGCCGAGACTCCGGCGGGGCATTCCACCCATTCAGCCAGCGTGCCAAACGAGCGGCGCAGACCATGAATGGTGACGTTTGGCAAGCCAGCGGTGGCTAGTGCCTTGTTGTGCTGAATGCGCGGCTCCTGAAGCCTTCCAGACGCAGCGGCGGGGCTTGAGAATACCCACTCATTACGACGTGGCAGCGCGGCCAGTAGCGCAGCAGCATAGGGGGTCAGCGGAATAGTGCGCTCGCCGTCGACCTTGTCCTTGATGGTTATCGCCTTCCACTGGAAGTCGACATCGTTCCAGGCCAAGCCGGCCAATTCTTCGCGCCGTGCCCCGGTAAGCAAGAGGGTTTGCAGATAGGCGGCAATGACCGGATTCTGTATCTGGCGCACCGCGGCGAACCACGCCGGCAACTGCTCACGCTGCAAACAATCGTCCTTGGCGGCTTTCTTCGGCAGTTCTTCGCGGGCCATGCGGGTGATGCAGGCGTCAGTGTGCGCCTGGTCGCGGTACTCTGGACGGTCTCCGCACCAGTTGAGGAATGCGCGCAGCAGCCCGAATGCAAGGCGCGTATGCGTCGGGCGCCGGATGGATTCATCTTGCAGCCAAGCGCGCACGCGGTCGGCGTCGATCTGCTCCAGAGGAAGGCGCAGTAGCGGGCGCAGGATGCCCGGCAGGGTCTTGTCACTCTCGCCGGGTCTGCGGCCTTGGGTGCGCTGGTCGCCGCCCTCCTTGCTCACCGTCGCATGGTCGCCAAGATGGCTTTGGCTCCACCGTGGGGCGCGAACATCGATGTACGCTTGCCACGCTTCCATTGCTGGCGCCTTGATGCGCTTCGCTTCTTCCCGCTTGGCTTCGACTGCGGCGAGTCGGTCGGCTTTCTCTTGGCGCGGGTCAATGCCTTGGTCAACCATCGTTTGCAGCCGGCGCGCTTCGTCGCGGGCGGCGTCGAGATTCCACGCCCGCACGTCGCCAATGGTCACGCGCACGGTTTGCCGGTTCAGCTTGGCTTCAAAGATGAACGCCTTGCTGCCGGCAGTCACGCGAACGGCCAGGCGCGGCGCGTCGGTGTCCCAGAGAAAGGCCTGCGCCACTTCGGCGGGCAGCGTCTTGCGTCGGATACGGTCGGGCGTCAGGCGTTCGCGTTCGGGCGGTAGGCGTTTGCGGTTCATGCTGTCGGCTCCGGGTTTGGCTACACGGGGAATCCATGTAGCCACCATGTAGCCAAATTATAGCAACCCGTTTCAACGTCAAGCAACGCCTATTTAAGCTAAATAACTGATTGCGCGCCGTTTTGATGCTTTTCTCGAATCCCATTCAACATGGAAAAATGCGTAGAAGTGAGGATTCATAACCCATAGGTCGGTGGTTCAATTCCACCCATCACCACCAAAGAATCAAGCACTTAGCCCCGGTCAAAAGCCGGGGCTTTTTGCTGTCGGGCTTCCGGGGGCCTTTCTGTGCCGCGTTCTCGGGGTGCCGTGCCAATCGGGCCAAGGGGAACGGTTTTCGCCTGCGGGGACGAGCCTTGGGCCGAGCGCGGCAAACTCGGGTCTTCCCTGTTTACGCGGCGCGGTTTCCCTGCCGAGCGCGCACCAAGCATCGACGCCGTCATTGCGAGGAGGCATAGCCGACGCGGCAATCCAGCTCCACCCTCTGATCTTCATTCCGTCGCCACATCAACACCCCACGAGCCAAACGTCTGGATCGCCACGTCGGCTGCGCCTCCTTGCAATGAAGTGCACTCGCGGGTCGGTGCGTCAGTTCCCCCTTTACGCCCAATGGATTCAGGCATTTAGCCCAGGTGACCCGCGGGGCTTTTGCTTCCCGGCTGCCGCGTTGCCGTATACACTCGTTAGCCTCAGCTTGCCTGGATCGCGCGCAGGGATCGTGCGGCGGGCGAGATGTTCCTTGCCAGGACCGCCGATGACCGCAGAGCTGTTTCGCGAAGATGCCACCCTCTCCGCCTGTAAGGCCCGTGTCACGCAGGTCGACGAGCGCGGGGTGCAGCTCGATCGCACCGTCTTCTATCCGCTCGGCGGCGGCCAGGCCGCCGACCGGGGGCTGCTTATCCTGGCTGACGGGAGCGAGCTGGAGATTTTCGATACCCGCAAGGGTGTGCGGCCGGGCGAGATCCTGCATCTTCCGGCCACCGGGCAGCAGGCGATGCTCGCCCACTGCAGGGTCGGGACGGAGGTCACCGCGCAGATCGACAGGCTGCGCCGGCAGCACCACATGCGCTTTCATACGGCCACGCACCTGCTTTGCGCGCTGGTTCCGCACCCGGTCGATGGCTGTTCGATCACTGTGGATTACGCGCGCCTGGACTTCCACATGACCGCGCCGCTCGACAAGCAGGCGCTGACCGCCGGTCTTGCGCGCCTGGTCGACGAGGCTCACCCGGTCCGTCATCGCTGGATCACCGAAGCAGAACTCGACGCCAACCCCGGCCTGGTGCGCAGCATGAGCGTCAAGCCACCGCGCGGTCAGGGGCGGGTGCGCGTGCTCGACATCGAAGGCGTCGACGTGCAACCCTGTGGCGGCACCCATGTTGCCAACACCAGCGAGGTCGGCGCGGTGATCGTCACCAGGATCGAGAAGAAATCGGCGCTGACGCGCCGCGTCGTGCTCGGCTTTGCGCCGCTGGTCGATAGCGCGAGCTGACCGGTGTCCATGGCGTTGCGCGGACAGGGAACGCCTGCTTCTTTCCGGGTGACGCCCCTGGCGGCAATTGTCCGCAGCGCCGTCGTCATCGTCGTCCTGCTTTGCGCGTCGCTGGTCGGCGCCCAGGAAGCACCGCTCCCCGGTATTGCCGACCTGCGCCAGCGGCTGGCGTCGGTCGAACAGTCGGGCGGTCTCAGCACCGCACAGAAAGCGGAAATCACTGCCCTGTATCGGCTGGCCATCTCGCGCATCGAGGCCGCCGAGCGCTTCGAAGACGAGGCGCGCGCCTACACTCAGGCGCTGCTTGACCTGCCTCGCGAGCGGCAGCGACTGCGCGCCGAGCAACAAGCCTACCGGGCGCCGAAAGTCGGCAAGGACTTCGAAAAGCAGGCGCCGGGCGTCGTCGAGCAGGCGCTTCTGGAAGCGGTGGGTGCGGAAGCCATCCTGCGCACGAAACTCGCCCGGGTGCAATCCAGCGTGCAGTCGGAGCGTGCTCTGGCGCTCAAGCAACTGCTGAGTACGGCGCAGGAGGGTGTGGACAAGGTCGACGCCGCCGCGCGCGCCGTCGGCACCTCCGAGCCAGCCGACGAGGCCGAGGCCGCCGCCCGCGCCGCCGCCAAACGCCTCGCCCTGGCCCGCATCGAGGCGCTCAGCCAGCGCCTGGCCAGCCGACCCGCTCGCCTGGCGCTGATGGAAGCCGAAGCCGACCTGCTCGCCGAGCAGCTGGTCAGCACGACCGACTACATCGCCGCCCTGCAGGCGCTGCTGAGTCGGGTCAGCAAAGCCGGCGTCAGCGCGCTGGTCAGCCGGCTCGAGGCGCACCTGCAGTCGCTTGGCGCGGCGCCCGAGGATTTGCGGCGTTTCGCCGAGGTCAATATTCGCCTTGCCCGGTCAGTCGATGAAATCCTCGCCAGGAGACAGCAGGCGGAGGCCGAAAGTGCGCGCCTGCGCGGTGACGTCTCGCTGTTGAACAGCAAGCTGGATACCCTCGATCGTTTGCTCAATCTCAATCAGATCGATCCCTCGGCTGCCTTTGGTATTGCCTTGCGCCAGGAAAGGGACAAGGCTTCGGACGCCATCAATATCGATAGCGCGAGGGCGGCGGCGGAGGGCGAACTGGAGGCCAGCCGGATCGCACTCTTTCAACTCGAGGAGAAGCGTCCGCCCTACGACCTGCCGAGCAAGGCCGCGCTGGAAAAGCTGTTGCGTGGCGCTGCACCCGACTGGGGTAGCGCGATCGATACGCTCCTCGAACAGCGGCGCAGCCTGATTACCCGCCTGAAAAACGAGCAGGCGCGCTACGCCGACGAACTGTCGGCGCTGCTCACTCAGCTCAAGTACTTCTCCGAGCGCTCGCATACCTGGCGCGATGCGCTCGAGAGCCATCTGTTCTGGATTCCCAGCGCGCAACCGATGGGTACGCAGACACTGCGCGCGGCGGCCGAATCGGTGGCCTGGCTCGCGGAAGCGGCGCACTGGCGGGACGTGCGTCAGGCCGTAGCCACAAACCTGGACATCCGCCTGCCCGGATTCCTGGCCGGGCTGGCGTTGCTGCTCCTTGCCATCGCCAGCCGCGGCTGGCTGAAGCGGCGATTGCAGCGCATGGCGTCGCGCATCGGCAACGTGCAATCCGACCATCTGGCGCTGACGCTGGAAGCTTTCGCGATCACCGCGGTGCTCGCGCTGCCACCCGGTCTGCTGCTTTTCGGCCTGGCCTACCTGGTCCATAGCCCTACGGGTTTTGCGCGCAGCCTGGAGACGGCGCTGACGACCAGCGCTGTGCTGATCCTGTTCATGGAGTTCATCCTGCAATTGGTTCGCTCGAACGGCGTCGCCGCCGTGCACTTCTCGTGGAGCCGGTCGACGCTGACGCTGCTGCGTCGCAATACGCGACGGCTGATGCTGCTTTTCGTGCCCATCACCATCGTCATGGTCCTGGTTTCGGTCCATGCGGCTCCCGAGATTCGCGATGGTCTGGGACGAATTTCCCTGATCCTTCTGTGTGTCGCGATTGCCTGGATCGCTTCCCGGCTGTGGCGCCTGTCGCGCCTCAGCCTCGCCGAGACCGACGGCGACAACTGGCTCTGGTATATCGTCTACCTGTGGTATCCGGCACTGATGGCCATCGCCCTGGCGATGATCGTGCTGTCCCTGCTCGGCTATCACTACACCGCTTCACAGTTGCTGCGCCTGACCATGCACTCGATCCTGCTGGTCACCATGGCGACGCTCGTTCACGCCACGCTCGAGCGTGCCTTTGCCGTCTTCGAGCGACGCCTCATGCTGGCCCGGGCAAGCGAGGCGGGCTCCGAGTCGAGCGCGCGAAGCATCGATCGCCATGCCGCGCAACGCGCGGCTGACGCGATTCCCGAAGACGTGCAAGGCTACGAAATCGATCGTCGGACGATCAGCCGACAAAGCCGCGCACTGCTCCGCCTGATCGTTCTGGTTGGCGTTGCTTTCGGCATGGCGTCCATCTGGCAAGGGCTCTTGCCGGCGGTTCGCACGCTCGACGAGATCGTGCTCTGGCGGATGGGCTCGGGCGACGGCACGCTGGCGCCGCAGGTGGTGACCCTGTGGAGCCTGATCGTCGCCGCTACCGTTTTCACCATCGCCATCATCGCCATCAGGAATCTGCCGGGTGCGCTCGAGGTGGCGGTCCTCAGCCGCTTCAACCTGGCGCCCGGCACCGGCTATGCCATAACCATGCTTTTGAACTATCTGATCGTCCTCGTCAGCCTGCTCGCCGCGTCGAACCTTCTCGGAATCGACTGGAGCAAGCTGCAGTGGCTGATCGCGGCGCTCGGTGTCGGTCTCGGCTTCGGCTTGCAGGAAATCGTCGCCAACTTCGTATCCGGCATCGTCATTCTCTTCGAGCGGCCGTTCCGCGTCGGCGACATCGTGACCATCGCCGGGCATACCGGCACGGTGACGCGCATCCATATCCGCGCGACGACGATCAGCGACTGGGATCGCAAGGAACTGCTCATTCCGAACAAGACCTTCATTACCCAGGACTGCATCAACTGGACGCTGTCCGACCCCATCACGCGCTTGATCGTCCCCCTGGGCGTCGAGTACGGCAGCGACACCGAGCAGGTCGTCGACACCCTCATGGAGGTGGCGGGCAGCAATGAAAGCGTCTGCGACGAACCGGCGCCTGCCGCGCTGTTTCTGCGTTTTGGCGAAAGCAGTCTGGAGTTCGAGTTGCGTGTGTTCACGCGCCTGGTCCTCTACCGGAGCATCGTCACCCACGAACTGCACATGGCCATCGACAAGGCGTTTCGCGAACGTGGAATCACGATGTCGTATCCGCAACGCGATGTGCATCTGAGCACCGATTCGCCGCTCGAAGTTCTCGTGAAGGCGCCAGCGTCGGAACCCGGTGCGCCGTCATGAGCGTTCGGCGATTGCCGCCCGGCTGTGCGCGCCGACCCTGATCAGGGCGACTTGCCCGGCTCCGTCGAACAACGCGTGGCGACCGTTTCACGAATGATCCCGGCCAGGCGGCGCACGCCCGGACCGGCAAAATCAGTATCCGCGAGAACCAGATATAGTGGCACCAGCCGTTCACGCCCCGCGCGCAGTGGCAGCGCTTTGAGCAGTCCGCTCGCCAGCTCGTCGCGGATGTGCTCAAGCGGCAACCAGGCGAAGCCGTAGCCCATGCGTATCGCCTGAATCGAGCTCGCCATTTGGCTGACTGTCCAGCGCTGGTCCACCTCCACCGATAGCGTCCGCCGATCGCGGGTCGCGCCGGTGTCGCTGACCAGTACGTGGCGGTGCGCGCGCAGATCACGCGCGCCGAGTTCTCGCCCGAGCCCGTGCAGCGGGTGGTCACGATGGGCGACGGCGACGACCGGCATCTGCAACAAGGGGTCGCCGAGAAAGCCGGGCGGTGTCTGCGGCGCAATCGCCAGGTCGGCCTGGCCGGTGAGCAGCGCCTCGGTCGTACCGCCAAGCACCGATTCGATCACCGTGATACGCGTGCGCGGGCTCTCGGCGCCGAAGCGCGCCAGGCAATCGAGCAGTAGCCAGGTCGGGAAGAGGATTTCCGCTGCCAGGTGAATCTCCGCCTCCCAGCCAGCCGACAGGGCAAGCGCGGCAGCTTCCAGGTCCCTGGCTTCGTCGACCAAGGCCAGCGCGCGTCGGTAGAGCATCTGCCCGGTCGGCGTCAGCACCGCCTTGCGTCCCTGGATCGCGAAAGCCTTGAGGCCGAGCAGCGATTCTATCTTCTGCACCGCGTAGGTCACCGCCGACTGGCTCTTGTGCAGAACCTCTGCCGCCTGCGCGTAGCCACCGGCATCGACGACGGCGATCAGGGCTCGCCATTGTTCGAGGGTGATATGCGGAGTCTCGGGCATGTATCCAATGAATAGATAAAAAGTAGCGAAATATTGTTCTTTTTTATCTTAAGGGTAAATAGTCAAATGAGGGCATACGCAACGGAGCTCGGCGTTGCCGACTTCCCCGACCCTTCTCCCGCCAAACAGGAGGCCCCATGAACACCCGTAACCTGCAACAAGTGATCCGCTCCATCCCCACCTCGGACGGCGCCGGCGTCAAACTCCGGCGCAGTCTTGGCCACGCCCCTAACCTCCGCCTCGACCCCTTTCTGCTGCTCGACGAGTTCTCGTCCGAGAACGCCGACGACTACATTGCCGGCTTTCCCGATCATCCGCATCGTGGTTTCGAAACCGTCACCTACATGCTCGACGGCCACATGCTGCACGAGGATCATCTCGGTAACCGCGGTGACCTGCGCAGCGGCGGTGCGCAATGGATGACCGCTGGGCGCGGCATCATCCACTCGGAGATTCCACAGCAGCAGAGCGGCCGCATGCGCGGCTTCCAGCTGTGGATAAACCTGCCGGCGCGCGAAAAAATGAAGCCGGCGGCCTATCGCGACATCCCGTCGGAAGCGATTCCGCGGGTCATGCTGGCGGGCGGCGTCGAGGTCAAGGTCATTGCCGGCGCGCTGACCGTCGGCGCGCAGACCATCGCTGGACCGATCCAGGGCATCAGCACCGAACCGCTGTTCCTCGACGTGCGCCTGCCCGCCGGAACGTCTTTCGCGCAACCGTTGCCGGCCGGCCACAACGCTTTCCTCTATCCCTACGAGGGGCGGCTTGGCGTCGGCGCCAGCGATGAGCGGCGCGCCCTGGCGGCGCACGAGGCCGGCATTCTGTCGCCTGCCGAGGTGGTTGAACGGCTCGAAGTGAGTGCCGACGACGGTGCTGCCGCGTTTCTGCTACTCGCTGCCCGCCCCCTGCGTGAGCCGGTGGTCCAGTACGGCCCCTTCGTGATGAACAGCCGCGACGAAATCGAGCAGGCCGTTCTCGACTATCAGAACGGCCTGCTGGTCTGATCGTTGGCGCCTGCGCATCCCGGAGACAGGGTGGACAGGCTAGCGAAGCAATTCCCCGCCCCCGCCCCCGTCATTGCGAGCGGGCTGCCGCCTTCCCGTGGCGTGCCGTCAGGGCAGGCGTTGCTCCAGCGCATACAGCGCTTCGGCGCTTTCGCGGCGGCGGACGAGGTGCGCTTGCGCGCCGTCGACCATGACTTCGGCCGCGCGCGGGCGGGTGTTGTAGTTCGAACTCATGGCCATGCCGTAGGCGCCGGCGGAGAGTATGGCCAGCAGGTCGCCTTCGGCGAGCGTCAGTTGGCGGCCGTGCGCGAGAAAATCGCCGGATTCGCAGATCGGGCCGACGATTTCCCATTTGGCGGCATCGCCTGCACGTGCGGCCACGGGGACGATGTCGTGCCATGAGCCGTACAGCGCCGGCCGGGCGAGGTCGTTCATTGCCGCGTCGACGATGGCGAAGTTCTTGACTTCACCAGGCTTGAGATACTCGACGCGGGTGAGCAGGACGCCGGCGTTGCCGACCAGGCGGCGGCCGGGTTCGAGCAGGATGCGCAGTGGCCGGCCCCGCAGCCTTGCGAGCAGGGGTTGCAGGTAGGCGTGGACGCTGGTCGGCACGTCGTCGTCGCTATAGCGGATGCCGAGGCCACCGCCGAGGTCGATGTGGTGCAGGGCGATGCCGTCGCTGGCCAGTTGGTCGACCAGCACCAGCAGCTTGTCGAGCGCTTCCGCAAAGGGCGCCGCGTCGAGCAGTTGCGAGCCGATATGGCAGTCGATGCCGCTGACGTCGATGTGCGGCAGGGCGGCGGCCTGTCGGTAGAGCGCCCGCGCTTCGTCGTAGGCGACGCCGAACTTGTTTTCCTTGAGGCCGGTGGAGATGTAGGGGTGTGTGCCGGCGTCGACGTCGGGATTGACACGCAGGCTGATCGGCGCGCTCTTCCCGAGCCTGCCGGCGACGGCGTTCAGGCGCTCGAGTTCGGGGGCCGATTCGACGTTGAAGCACAGGATGCCGGTGTTCAGCGCCAGTTCCATTTCGGCGGCGGTCTTGCCGACACCCGAGAAAACGATGCGCTGCGGATCGGCACCGGCGGCGAGGACGCGCTTGAGTTCGCCTGCCGAGACGATGTCGAAGCCGGCGCCACGGCGCGCCAGGACGTCGAGCACGGCGAGGTTGGAGTTGGCCTTGACGGCGTAGCAGACGAGTGCGTCAAGCCCGGCCAGTTCGTGCTGGAACTCGTCGAGAGCGCTCTCCAGCGCCTGCCGCGAGTAGACCCAGCACGGCGTGCCAAACTCGCTTGCAATGTCGCTGAGCGGCACCGACTCGGCGTGCAGCACGCCGTTGCAGGTGTGGAATGGAGTCAATGGGGTCAGCGGATCGGGCGTCATTTGCTCGGCTTCTCGGCGCTCGCGGGCACCGTGCTAGAATCGTCGGCAGCCGCCGCCGGGCTTGGCGGGGGTGTCATGGCCACCGGTTGCGGGGGGAGCGTCAGTGATCCTCGGCTGCCGCAGCCGGCGAGCGTGGTGGTTGCCAGCAAAGCCAGCGCAAGATAATGCCGCATAGGTCGAATCGCCAAAACGGGAAATGTTAGCACAGGATGAATGATAGCGAATTCAACGCGCTTGCCGACGCAGCGCTGCAGGAGATCGAGGCGGGACTGGAACGCAGCGGCGCCGATCTGGACTTCGAAATGGTCGGCGACAGCGTGCTCGAAATCGAGTTCGCCGACGGCGGCAAGATCATCGTCAACCGCCACAACTCGGCCAGGGAAGTCTGGGTGGCAGCCCGGTCGGGCGGTTTTCATTACCGCTGGGACGGCAGTTGCTGGCAGGATACCCGCGGCGGCGAGGAACTGATGGCCGCCCTGTCGCGACTGGTTTCGGCGCAGGCCGGGGAAACGGTCGTGTTGCGCTGACGTGCGCTTGCCGACCCGTGTCTGCGCGCCGGCAGCGATCAGAAAGCCAGTTGCAGGCGTGCCCCGGCGACGGTGGCGTCGGGTAGCGACAGCCCCGGATTGAGGATGCGCTGGATCAGCGGCTGCACGATCACGCCGCGCGCCAGCTGCGCCTTGTAAGTCACTTCGACGACCGTTTCACTGCTCGACGACAGCGGTGTGTCGAGGTCGGCCGCGAGCAGTTGCCGTCCCTGCGGGCCGACGTGCGCGCGCGTCGCCGCGATGCCGAACACGTCGTCTTCGCGGCCGGCGAAGACGCCCTGCCAGGAGATGCCGGCGCTGAGCGAGTAATCGATGTTGTTGGTCTTGCCGTCGGTCACCCCGTAGCGCAGGAAGGCGCTCAGATGGCGACTGGAATCGGGGACTCGATAGAGGGTCTGTTCGCCAAGAGCGTAGGCGCCCCAGTGCGTCGTGATTTTCGCGTCTCCTGCTGCATCGACGGCGACCAGCTCGGGGAACTGCGGCGTGAAACGCCAGGCGCCAAGGGCCAGCTTGCTGATCGGTGCGAAGCCGTCGGCCGCGTTGGCCACCGAAGCGGTATCGCCGAGCTGCACGCCCAGCTCGGCCGGCCGCAGGCCGACTTCACCGATGAGCATGCTGCCGCTGCCCTGTTGCCAACTGATGTTCGGGCCGGCGCTTGCTGCACGATCGGTTGGAACGCCGCGGGTGAGGGCCAGCATCGCGTACCAGGCCGGGTCGGGATCGACTCGCAGACGGGCGCCCCAGGTGCTGGTCGGATAGATCGACGGGCCGGCCAGGGTGCCGAAGTCGCCCGCCTCGGCGGACATTCCGAACGACGGATGCAGAAACACGCTTGACGAATCGGTGACGTAGAACTCGGAGTCGATCGGATAGAGGCCAAGGCGCAGCGACGCCTTGTCGTCGGCGAAGGACTGCTGCAGCCAGGCCTGGAAAATGCCACTGCGGTTGACCGGCGCTTCGATGTTGTCGACCCCCATCAGGCTGCCGACGTCTTTGAGGTTGACGCGCGCGCCGCTGTTAGCGATCACTTGCAGGTACGCCATTCCGCCCTGCCAGCCGAGCAGCCTTTCGCCGTCGAGGTGCACGATCAGGTCGACGTGACCCATGTAGCCACCGCCGCGTTTGAGGCCGCCGCTGTTGTTGCGCAGGTAGTCGGCGGTATAGAGGAGTTCGAGCCCGACGCCGGCGTCGTAAAGGCGCTGGCGCGCGCCGTTCCAGTCGCCGCTGAGCGTGCTTTCCTGCCAGTCGGGCGCAGCGCCGTCAGCACTCCCGCTCATCGTCGCCTCGCGCGCCGGCCCGCCCTCGCTTTCCAACTCGTCTTGCCGTTCGCTCGCCGGGTCGCCAGTCGCCGTGGCAGCCATTGCCGACCAGGGCTGGGCGAGGATCGAGCCGAGCAGCAGGATGGCGAGCGCCGCCTGGCGGGAGTGATGGTGAGATCGCATGCTACGAATCCTTCCTGTTGATGAACAGTACGGGCTGCGGTCCTGTCTTGCCGGCGCAGCCGCTGCAGCCGCCACAGGAGCTTCTTGCTCGGGCAGCGGCGCGCCGGCGCACGGCGTCGGGATCGGTTTTCGCAAGGCCCATGCCCTGCGCCAGCCTCGCCGCGTGCTCGGCAAGCGAGAAACGCGCCGCTGTGGGGAGCAGTCGCCAGCCAGAGTAGAGGCCGGCGCAGGCGACTGCGGCGTATACAATCATATCCTCAAGCATGGCCGCCCCCGGTCAGGACGAGTGCCACCCGGTAGGTAACGAACGACGCGAGGTAGGCCAGGGTGAACAGATAGCCGGCCATCAGCAGCGGGTAGCGCCACGAGTTGGTCTCGCGCTTGACGGCGGCGAGCGTGGCCAGGCACTGCGGGGCGAAAACGAACCAGGCGAGCAGCGAGAACGCCGTCGGCAGCGACCAGCTCGCGGCCAGTAGCGGGCCGAGCTGTCCGGCCACGTCGTCGCCGGTCGCCGAGAGGGCATAGACCGTGCCGAGCGCTCCGACCGCTACTTCACGCGCCGCCATGCCGGGAACCAGGGCGATCGAGATTTGCCAGTTGAAGCCGATCGGGGCGAAGATCACTTCGAGCGCCTGTCCCAGCATGCCGGCGTAGCTGTACTGGATCGCCGGGCCGCTGGCGCCTTCCGGCGCGCCGGGAAAGGTCGACAGGAACCACAGCAGAACGGTCAACGCGAGAATGATGTTGCCGACGCGGAGCAGGAAGATTTTCGCGCGTTCGAGCAGGCCGAGCAGCAGATTGCGGCCGTGCGGCAGACGGTACGAAGGCAGTTCCAGCAGCAGTGGATGCTGCAGGCCCTTGCTGACCGTCATCTTGAGCACCGCGGCGACGGCCATCGCGCTGACCACGCCGGCGACGTAAAGAGCGAACAATACCAGGCCCTGCAGGTTGAAGACGCCGACCATCGTCTGCGGAATGAAGGCGCCGATGATCAGCGCGTAGACCGGCAGGCGCGCCGAGCAGGTCATCAGCGGTGCGATCATGATCGTCGCCAGGCGGTCGCGCCAGTTGCTGATCGTGCGCGCGGCCATGATCCCGGGAATGGCGCAGGCGAAGCTCGAGAGCAGGGGGATGAACGAACGCCCGGACAGGCCGACGGTCCCCATCAGGCGGTCGAGGAGAAACGCCGCACGCGGCAGATAGCCCGAGTCCTCAAGCGCCAGAATGAACAGGAAGAGAATCAGGATCTGTGGCAGGAAGACGAGCACGCCGCCGACGCCGGCGACGATGCCGTCGACGAGCAGGCTGCGCAGCAGGCTTTCCGGCATATGGGTGCCGAGGAATTCGCCGAATGCGCCGACGCCGGCGGTGATCATCTCCATCGGCAGCCTGGCCCAGCTGAATACCGCCTGGAACATCAGGAAGAGAGTGGCCGCCAGAATCAGCAGCCCCCACACCGGGTGCAGCACGACGCGATCGATGCGCTCGTCGAAGCGCGTGTCGATCGCCGGCTCGCGGACGCAGGCGGCGAGAATCCGGCGCACCTCGCGCTGCGTGGCGGTCACGTCGGCCGCATCTGGCGCCAGCCAGGCAGCCGCCGGTGGCCGTGCGCCGGCGTGCCCGGGTGGCTTCGCGGGCACGGCGGATTCGAGCTCGGCGAGCAGGTCGCTGGCGCCGCCGCGTCGGACGGCGACGGTGTTGACCACCGGCATGTCCAGTTCGCGCTGCAGCGCGGCGACGTCGATGGTGATGCCGCGCTTGCGCGCCAGGTCGGTCATGTTCAGCGCCAGCATCATTGGCAATCCCAGGCGCTTCACCTCGAGCACCAGGCGCAGGTTGAGCTTGAGGTTGGTGGCGTCGCTGACGCAGACGATCATGTCCGGGCGCTGTTCGCCGGCGAGGGCGCCGAGGACCACGTCACGGGTGATTTCCTCGTCGATGCTGGCGGCGTTGAGGCTGTAGGCGCCGGGCAGGTCGAGAAGGCGAAATTGCCGGCCGGCCGGGGTCGTCAGTTGCCCCTCCTTGCGGTCTACGGTGACCCCCGGATAGTTGGCGACCTTCTGCCGGCTGCCGGTGAGCAGGTTGAACAGCGCGGTCTTGCCACAATTCGGGTTGCCCAGCAGGACAAGGCTCAGTGCTGCTTCGCCGGTACTGCTCATGGCTTCGCCCGCCCGTTGCGCAGCGGAGCGACCAGCACCCGCTCGGCTTCGAAGCGGCGCAAGGCGAAGATCGTGCCGCCGACGCGTACGGCAATCGGCTCGCCACCCGGAAAGCCACGTGCGACGACGCGTACTCGCTCGCCGTCGACGAAGCCGATTTCGTACAGCCGCAGCGCCAGCTCGCGAGCAGCGTCGCCGCCAGCGGCGGCAACGTTGCCGCCGCTCACCGTACCTTCGTGACCCTGGGGAAGGTCAAAAAGGGAAATCAATTCCAATGCGCCATTCATGTCGTCTGCCACCTTCCTGCGAGTGCGTCTGTAGAGCTGCGAATACGTTCGAGCGTTCACGAAAAGACGGCGAGGCTCCGGGAGCGTTGTCGCCGTCAGTGCAGTGCACCAGAGGCAAGGCTCCGCGTGCACAGGGTGCAATATACATGAGAATCATTCGCAACAAAATAGCGTGGCGTGGTTATTTTTGCAGGCTTCGATGGCGCCGGCGGCTCGGTCCGGATTCTCCCGACGAGTGGCCAAAGAGTGGCGAGGGTTTTGGCACGCGTGCGTCAGATCGCCGCAGCCTGGGTCAAGCCACGGGGCTAGGCGTAGAATCGCAGTTTTCGACTCCTCTGAAGCGCTGCCAACCACGATGTCTCAAGCCACTCGGGCGCTAGACGGGAAGCACAGGCAGGCGCCGGCTTTCATGCCCGGCAGCACGAATCCGCTGACCCGTGTGCTTGTGCTGCGGCGCATCGAGGTGCTCACCCAGTCCGTGGTCTTGCTGCTGGCGGTGGCCTGGCTGAAGATACCGCTCGACGTCGCGCCGATGATGCTGGTCATCGCCCTGCTCGCTGCCGTCAACCTGCTCACCCGCTGGCGCCTGGACCGCGGTGGCCCGGCGAGCGAGGGCGAAGTCTTCGTTCATCTGGCGATCGACGCCGGCGCCCTCGGCGTCCTGCTCTATTTTGCCGGTGGTTCGGCCAACCCCTTCGTTTCGCTGTTCCTGCTGCCGCCAACGCTGGCCGCGGCGATGCTCCCGGCCCGCTACGCCTGGGCCATGGCGGTGGTGACGCTGACCGCGTACACCTTTCTGATCTTCTGGAAGCTGCCGCTGCCGCCGCCGCAGGGCGATCTCGCCCAGTTCGACGCGCTGCTCGCCCGCGCCACCGGTGGCGCGACCGAGCACGCCATCCACGGCAGCGGCTTTGCCTTGCACATTCTCGGCATGTGGTTGAACTTCGTGATCAGCGTTGGCGTCGTCGCCTTCTTTCTGACGCGCATGGCCGCCGCGCTCAAGCAGCGCGAACGCGAACTCGCCGCGGCGCGCGAAGCGGTTCTGCGCGACGAGCAGATTCTCTCGCTGGCCACCCTGGCCGCCGGCGCGGCGCACCAGTTGGGGACGCCGCTGGCGACGATGGCGGTGGTCATCCGCGAGCTGGAACTGAACCACGGCAGCGGCGACGCCGAGCTGCGCGAAGACCTGCTGCTGCTGCGCGAACAGGTCGACCGCTGCAAGCAGACGATTTCGCAGATCCTGGCTTCGTCCGGACACGGCCGCGAGGACAGCCTCGGCGCGCTGGCGCTCGACGCCTACCTGCAGCACGTGCTTGACGAATGGCAGTTGATTCGCCCGCACGCGCGGCTCAGCGCGAGCTGGCAAGGCGCGCAGCCGGCGCCCCTGATCGCCGCCGACCGCACCCTCGCGCAAGCGCTTCTCAACCTGCTCGATAACGCCGCCGACGCTGCCGACGCCAACGGCGCCGGCCAGGAAGTGCTACGCTTCTCCGCGTCCTGGGATGCCGACGCCTGCCGGATCGAGATTCTCGACGCCGGTTCGGGGCTCGCTGGCGAGGCGATGCAGCGCGTCGGCGAAGCCTTCTTCACCACCAAGGTCGACGGCGGTGAGCGTTCCGGTGGCCTTGGCATCGGTCTGTTTCTGACCAACGCCACGCTCGAACGCCTGGGGGGCAGGGTGGAACTCCTCAACCGCCAGCAGCCGCCCGGCGGCGCCTGCACCCGCGTCACCCTGCCCCTGGCCCGCCTGAAAGCGCAACACTGAAAGCTGACCCGATGTCCGAGAGAATGCCGAAACTGCCTGACGACGAGCGCTCGACGCTGCTGCTGGTCGACGACGACGATGTTTTCCGCCGCGTCCTGGCGCGTGCCCTCGAACGCCGCGGCTACGCGGTGAGCGTTGCGGCGAGCGTCGATGCAGCGCTGGTCAGCGCGCTCGAGCAGCCGCCCGAGTATGCCGTCGTCGACCTGAAAATGCCGGGTTCCTCCGGGCTGGTGCTCATCGAGAAACTGATCGAGCTGGACCCCAACACGCGCGTGGTGATGCTCACCGGCTACGCCAGCATCGCCACCGCCATCGAGGCGATCAAGCTCGGCGCCCTGCATTACCTGGCCAAACCCTGTGACGCCGATCAGGTCGTCGCGGCGCTCAACAAGAGCAGCGCGGGCGACGCGGCGACGCCGGTAGCCGGCTCGCCCCTGTCGGTCGACCGGCTCGAGTGGGAGCACATCCAGCGCGTTCTGGCCGAGCAGCAGGGGAATATCTCGGCCACCGCACGCGCCCTGAAAATGCACCGCCGGACGCTGCAGCGCAAGCTCGGCAAGCGGCCGACGCGGGAGTAGCCATGACCGGCACTGGCGAGCCCGGCAGCGCGGAACGGATGCGCATCGACAAGTGGCTGTGGGCGGCGCGCTTCTACAAGACGCGCTCGCTGGCGGCGCAGGCGATCGCAGCCGGCCATGTCCGGCTGGCCGGTCAGGCGGTAAAGGCGGCGCGCGAGCTGCACGTCGGCGAGAGCCTCGAAATCGTCGTCGGCGACAGCGTCTGGAACGTCGTCGTGCGTGGCCTGAACGCACAGCGTCGCCCGGCACCGGAAGCGCAACAGCTCTACGCGGAGACAACCGAGAGCCGCGAGCGCCGACTCGCGCAACAGGAGGCCAGGCGCCTCGCGCCGGTCCCCGGCAGCGACCTGCGCGGGCGACCGACCAAGAAGGCCCGGCGCCTGATCCGCGGCTTCAACGACAACTTCTGAACGGCAGGAAGGGGGCCCTGGCCATGAGCTACCGCCTGCTGGCAGACGCTGTCGTTTTCGCGCATCTGCTGTTCATCGTTTTCGTTATTCTTGGCGGTGGGCTGGCGCTGCGCTGGCCGAGGCTCGCAGTGGTCCATCTGCCGGCAGCGTGCTGGGGAGCCTTCATCGAACTGAGTGGCGGGATTTGCCCGCTGACGCCGCTGGAGAACGCCTGGCGGCAGGCCGCCGGCGAGGCCGGTTACGCCGGCAGCTTCATCGAGCACTACCTGCTGCCGATCATCTATCCGGTTGGGCTGACCCGTGACATCCAGTTTGTTCTGGCGGCGGTGGTGATCGTCGTCAACGTCGGTATCTACGGCTGGCTGCTCTGTCGCTGGTGGCGCTCGCGCTGACTCAAGCCGACGTGGTGTTACGCGGGATCGTCCTTGCGTTTGGCGCGCGGGTGCGCCTTGTCATAGACCGCCGCCAGATGCTGGAAGTCGAGGTGCGTGTAGACCTGCGTCGAGGCGATGCTGGCGTGGCCGAGCATTTCCTGGACGGCGCGCAGGTCGCCCGATGATTGCAGGACGTGCGAGGCGAACGAGTGGCGCAGCATGTGCGGGTGGACGCGTGCCGGTAGGCCTTGCGCCAGACCGCGCCGCGCCAGTCGCAACTGGATCATGCGCACGCCGAGACGCTGGCCGCGCTGTCCGACGAAGAGAGCGGCTTCGTCGCTGCTGGCCAGTCGTGGGCGTTGACTGACCCATGCCGCAACCGCTTCCCGGGCCTTGCGGCCGACCGGCACGATGCGCAGCTTGCTGCGCTTGCCGAGGACGCGCACTTCGCCGGCCAGCAGGTCTTCGAGGCACGACAGATCGAGCGCCGCGAGTTCGGCCAGGCGCAGGCCGGAGGAGTAGAAGAGCTCGAACATCGCCTGGTCGCGAATCGCCAGCGGACTTTCGTCGCCCGTTTCGAGCAGGCGACTGGCCTCGTCGGGGGAAAGCGTCCTGGGCAGCGCCTTGGGGCTTTTCGGCGGGCGCACGCTGTCCACCGGGTTGTGCGTTGCCGACCCTTGCTGCCCCAGCCAGCGGTAGAAGCCGCGCCAGGCGGAGAGCGTACGCCCGAGCGAGCGGCCGCCGAGGCCATGGGTGTGCAGCTGGGCGACGAAGCGCCTGATGTGATGCGTCTGGATGGCGTCGAAGGCGAGGTCGGAGCGGGTGTCTGACGGTCCTCCGCTGCCCGATCCAGGCAGTTCGCCGATCAGGCGGCAGAGCGAGTGCAGGTCGCGCCGGTAGTTGTCGACCGTGTGCGGTGACAGCCGCCGCTGCTGGGCCAGTTCGTCGAGGTAGGCGCCGATGCTGGCACTACGCTCGCTGGCCGTGGCGGCGGACACTTCCATGCTTTCAGCGCAGGACGCGCGCCAGCGCCGCCGACGCCATCTCGCCGAGGCGCTCGAGGTAGATCGTCCCCATGCCGCTGTAGAAGCGTTCGCCATCCTCGCTGCCCATGGCGATCATGCCCATCGTGCCGCCGCCGTTGCGCATGGCGATCAGCGCCTGCGAGCGAATGTGCAAGGACGCTTCGCCGAACCACGACGAGGTTTCGAAGCCGGTGGTCGACCCGCAGTAGGGCTGCGCCAGCGTTTCCGCAAACGCCTGCAGTTTCTCGCTGACCTCGGTGAACTCGGGCAATTCCTCGCTTTCGGCCGGGCGGTCCCAGAGGCGCACGGCGACGTGCGGAACGGCGAGATCGTCGCGCAGGTGGAAGTTCAGCGTGTGCAGGACCGCCTGGAAGCTGTTGGCGGCGATCATGCCCACCGCCAGGCGGTGCATCTTCTCGCTGATCGCGTCGTTTTCCTCGCCGAACTGCAAGAGCTCGCCCATCTTGCTTTCGAGCTGCTTGTTCTTGTCGCGCAGCGCGAGCATCTGGCGCTCGGTGATCGAGATCGTTCGCCCACCATGCGGGTGCGGAACGACCATGTTGGCCATCAGATCCGAGTGCTCTTCGAAAAACTGCGGGTTGGTGTGCAGGTACTCTGCGACTTCGCTGGATTTCATACTTCGATTTCTCCCTTGAATACGGTGACTGCGGGGCCGGTCATCAGCACGGGTGTGCCGAGGCCGTTCCAGGCGATGTTGAGCATGCCGCCACGCGTTTCGACGCGTACCGGCGAATCGAGCAGGCCGCGGCTGATGCCGGCGACCACGGCGGCGCAGGCGCCGGTGCCGCAGGCCAGTGTTTCGCCGGCGCCGCGTTCGAAAACGCGCAGGCGAATCGCCTGCCGGTCGACCACCTGCATGAAGCCGGCGTTGACGCGCTGCGGAAAGCACGGGTGTCGTTCGATCAGGGGTCCCTCGTGCTCGACCGCTGCCGTGGCGACGTCGTCGACCAGTTGTACGGCGTGCGGGTTGCCCATGCCGACGGCGGTGATGGCGATTTCATGGTCGGCGATGCGCAGCGTCTGGACCAGGTCGTCACTGGCGCTGAGGAATGGAATCCTGGCCGGCGCGAGGACCGGCACGCCCATGTCGACGCTCACCGTGCCGTCGTCCTCGAGGCGCGGGACGATGACTCCGCAGAGGGTTTCGACGCGGATTTCGCTTTTCGCGCTCAGCCCCTGCTCATGAACGAAACGTACGAAGCAGCGAGCGCCGTTGCCGCATTGCTCGACTTCGCTGCCGTCGGCGTTGAAGATGCGATAGCGAAAATCGACGTCCGGCTGGCGAGCTTCTTCAACGAGCAGAATCTGGTCACAGCCGACGCCGAAGTGGCGGTCGGCGAGCAAGCGCAGCTGCGCCGGGGTCAGCGCGATCGACTGACGAATACCGTCGAGGACGACGAAGTCGTTGCCCAGTCCGTGCATCTTGACGAATGTCAGCTTCATGGTTGTTGAGGTCCGGTGGCAGGCGCGAGCAATGACCGGGCCATTATAAAGTCGTCCATCACGAATCCGCCGCCAATATCGACGCTGACCGAGTCACGGATGCTGAAGCCCTGCTTCCGGTAAGCGGCTATGGCGTTGCTGTTGCCCTTGTTCACGGCCAGGATCAGTGTTTCGCAAGCATTTTCGAGGGCCCGCGCGACCACCCGTTCGACCAGGCGACGACCGATTCCCAGGCGCTGTCGCTGCGGGTCGACGTAGAGCTTGTCGAGCTTCATCTCGCCGGGCGTTCCGGTGAGCAGGCAGGAAACAAAGCCCGCCAGCTGGCCATCGACGGTCAGCTGGTCCCACCACACCGTGGCCATGCCCAACTCGTCGTTCACCCGCTGCGCTCGATAGCGTTGATCGAGCATGTAGTCGATCTGTTCCTGGCTGATGATTCCCAGGTAGGTGTGCTGCCAGACGCGGCGTGCGAGTGCGGCGACCGCTTCGACGTCGGCGGCGGCAAGGGGTGAGATGACGATGTCCATGCAGGCTCCGAAGCGCTCGGCGCATCGACGCCAGCCGATTTGCCCGAGCGGGCGGCGAGCTGCCGCCGGCGAGCGGCAAGTGGTGGCGGTCAGTGACGAGGAGTGACGAGCGAAAAGGGCGAATTGTACCGGGTCGCGTGCCGGCGCGTGCAGGGCACCCACCGTCATTGCGAGGAGGGGTAGCCGACGCGGCGATCCGGTGCCATCGTCTCACTCCTCTGCCGCCGCAGCGACAAGGCGCAGAAGAGTCCGGCACACTTGTCGGCGCTGGAGCGTGTGGCTTTTACCGCCCGGCGCTTGGCCGGGCGCTGACCGCCGCGTACCAGCGCTGGGCGTTGGCGGCGTCGGCAGGCAGGGCGATTTTCAGCCAGCCGGCGAAATCGACGAGCACCATGGCCGTGATGTCGGCCGCGCTGAAGCGATCGCCGGCGAGGTAGTCGCGTCCGGCGAGCAGTCCGTCGAGGCGGGCGAGGAAGCGTTCGCTGCGCAGCTTGCCGCGTTCGCCGAGCGCCGGGATTTGTGCGTAGTTATCGGCGCCGGTCAATGCCCGGTCCTTCATCCCCGGCAGTGAATTGCGCACGGCCTCGGTCATTGCCTGCCAGCCGTCGTTCTCGATGTGCCACACGAGATCGGCGATGAGCGCTTTTTCCGTCGGCGTCGTGCCGAGCAGCGGCGGATTGGGAACGGTCTCTTCGAGATAGCGCCAGCAGCCCTGCGACGAGGTCAGTCGCGTACCGTCGTCGAGTTCGAGCACGGGAACGGTGCAGTAGGGGTTGATCGCGCGGTATTCCGGCGAGAGGTGTTCGCCGTTGCGCAGGTCCACCTCGCGGCTCGGGACGTCGAGTCCCTTTTCGGCGATGAACACGCGTACCAGGCGGGGACTGGGGGCAAACTTGCAATCATGGAAGAGCATGGCGGGTTCTCCTGTTGGTGGGCGTTGGCACGCCCTGTCGTTGCCCGGCGACGCTGGGCCTCAGTCCAGCGCCTCGACCTTGTACGCGCCGCAGGACGCGAGGTCGGAATCGCTGCCCGCGGGCAACTGGGCAGACAAATCGCGCAGCGCGCCGCGCATGCCTTCCTCCAGCACCGGGTGGTAGAAGGGCAGGCGCAGCAGCTCCTGCACGCTCAGCTCGCGTTCGATGGCCAGCGCCAGCACGTGCGCCATGTGCTCGCCGGCCGGTACGCACATCTCGCCACCGAGCAGCCGGCCGCTGTTGCGGTCGGCATAGAGGCGCATCAGGCCCTTGTTGTGCTGGGCGGTTCGCGCCCGGCCCTGGCGCTTGAAGCTCGCCTGGCCGATCACCAGCTGCGCTGCGTCGAGGTCGGCGAAGCGCTGGCCGACGACGGCGACGTTGGGGTCGGCGAAGACGATCGCCAGCGGTGTGCGGCGGCGGAAGCAGCGCAGCTCGGTAGCCATGGCGTTGATGCCGGCGATGTGGCCTTCGTCGGCGGCCTCGTGCAGCAGGGCCGCCCGGCCGTTGGCGTCTCCGGCCAGAAAGATCGGCAGGTCGGCGATCTGCAGGGTGTTGGGGTTTACCGGCGGCATGCCGCGCGCGTCGAGTTCGACGCCGAGCGTTTCGAGGCCGAGGCCAGCGACGTTCGGACGCCGGCCGATGGCGGCGATCACTTGGTCGGCAACGACGCGCACGGCACCGCTGCGCACTTCGATGCCGTCAGCGGCCGGCGACAACTCGGCGCTTGCGCTGGTGTGGAAGGCGAATTCCTTGTCCAGCAGCTCGCGCAGGGCGAGATCGACCGCTTCGTCGCTCAGCCCGGCAAGCCGCGGGTTGGCGCCGAAGCCAGTGACTTCGACGCCGAGGCGCGACAGCGCCTGGGCGATCTCGATGCCGATTGCGCCGAGTCCAACGACCGCCATTCGGCGCGGCAGCGTTTCCAGTTCGAACAACGTGTCGGTGGTCACGATACGATCGCCAAAGGCGCGCCAGGCGTCCGGGATCACCGGTTGGCTGCCGCTGGCGATGACGATCCGCCGGGCGTGGTAGCGGCGCTCGCCGACGGCAACCGTCTGCGCATCGAGCAGTCTGGCGCGGCCGGCCAGGCTGCGCTCGCCCAGTTCGTCGGTCGCTGCGAGCGTGCCGGCGACGAAATCGTCGCGCAGGGCGCGCACGCGGCGCAGCACCGCCGGCACGTCCACGCTCAGCGCGGCGGCGCCGCGGATCCCGAAAGCGTCGAAGCTGTGCCGACGGTGAAAGGCGTTGGCCGCTTCGATCAGCGCCTTGGACGGCATGCAGCCGACGCGCGCGCAGGTCGTGCCGTAGGCGCCGTCGTTGATGAGCAGGAAGCTCTCGCTGCGCTTGTGCACTTCGCGCAGGGCGGCGAGGCCGGCAGATCCGGCGCCGATGATGATGACGTCAAGCGTCTTGTCCATTATTCGGTCCCTCGCTGGGAGGCACGTGTTGCGCCGTTGGCAGGCGGGCGATCGCGTCGGCGATCAGTCGTGATCCAGTTTCTTGTCGGTGAACAGCGTGTCGCGCAGTTCCTTGTCGAAGGCCGCGTCGCGGCGGCGGATCCATTCGAGAACCATCGCCGCGTGCTCCTTCTCCTCGTCGCGGTTGTGCTTGAGAATGGCGCGCAGCTCGGCATCCTTGCAGGCATCCATGCGCTGGTTGTACCAATCCACGGCTTCAAGTTCTTCCATCAGCGAGACGATGGCCCGATGCATGTCGCGCGCTTCATCGCTGAGTTCGGAAACGGGTTCGTGATAGCCTTCGTTTGCCATTATGTATTCCTCCAACAACACTTCGGGTTGAACAGAAATCGTGAATGAATCGGTGCGGGAAGCGTCTCCGCCAATGATCATAGACCATCATCCGCCAGCACAGAAGCCGGATGAGGCATCGGCGCCCGCGCTGTGGGAGTTCGTCCGGCTCGCCGACTACCGCGTTCCGAATCCCGTCGGGGCGAGCGCGGCACTCGAAAAATGGGCCTCCTTGAAACGGCTTTTCCGCGCTGGCGACAGGGAAGAGCCGACGCCGGTGAAGGCCGAAGCGGATCTGCAGGCGCTGTCGGGTGCGCGTTTGCAGTCTCTCGTGCAGCCGATTGACTGGCGTTGTGCGGCGGCAGCGCTGGACCTGGCCCTGGCCGACTGGTTGCCCGACAGGAAACCGATCATGCCGGTCAGATTCGTCATCGGTCAGCCGCATAGCGGTCATCCGGAGATCCTTGCCCACTGGGCCGCCCGCCACCGGGTGCACGCGGTGGCGGCACCAAGCGTGGAGCAGATTCTTGGCGGCGATGAACGCTGGCTCGAAGAGTGGCCGACGAGCGAGCGTCTGTGGATGCTGCCGAACCTCGAACACTGCTATCTGCGCCACGCCGATGGCCTCGGACTCGTGCGGCGTTTGCTCGCCCACGCGGTGAGCGGGGCGCTGGGGCGCGGCGTGATCGCGTGTGACAGCTGGGCCTGGGCGTACCTGCAGGAGGTCTGGCCGCTGCCGCAGCCGGAAGCGCTGACCCTGCAGGCCTTCGACGGGCCGCGCCTGTCGCGCTACCTGGCCGACCTGGTTTCGCGCGAGAACGGTGGCTGTCTGCGCTTCTGCAACAGCGTGACCGGCAAGGAGATTGAATTGGCATGCGGGCCGAACGAGTCGGCAGTCAGCCCGGAGATCAATCAGCTCGCGGTCCACAGCCGTGGCAACATCGGCGTCGCCTGGACTTCCTGGCGGGCGTTGCTGAGATCTCACCCCGAGCAGCAGGAGCAGCCGGCACAGCAGGAGCCTGACTCGAAGCAGGACGTGTCCGACGCTGCGGACCGCGCCGTGCAGCGGGCAAAGGCTGTCGCTCCCGATGCCGATATCGTCTGGGTCTGCGAGAGCGTGCAGGAGCCTCCCTTGCCAGCGGAAAAAGGCGAAGGCATGGCCTTCATCCTGCACGCGTTGCTGTTACACAATGGCTTGCCGGTGTCGGTGCTGCCCGAGCTGCTGCCCCAACCCGAGCATCGCATCGCCTCGCACCTGCTGCAACTGCAGGCCCTCGGCGTCGTTGTCCTGGCCGGCGAGCGCTGGCAGATCAGCGCGTCCGCCTACGCCGTGGTCCGCGAGTTCCTGCGCCGACGTGGCTTCTTGAAAGATGAATTCTGAGGCACCGAGCATGGAAACCCCTCAACTGGCAAAACTCTTCAATACGCTGGACACCGGCACGCTGCTGGAGTTGTTGCTGATCGTTGCCGTTGCGACGTTACTGATCGTCGTTGTGCAGAAGCTTGTGCCGTGGCTTGCCGACCAGCTGCATGGCGCGCATCGACTCTATCTGCTGGCGATGGTGCCGCTGCTGCGCCTGGGCATCCTGGTGGTCGCTTTCATGCTGCTCGTCCCGCGGATCATCGAGCCGTCATTCCAGAACATGGTCGCCCTGCTCGGCACGGTCGGACTGGCGCTCGGTTTCGCCATGAAGGATTATGCCAGCAGCCTGATCGCCGGCGTCGTGGTGGTCGGCGAAATGCCCTATCGCAATGGCGACTGGATCGAAATCAACGGGATTTATGGCGAAGTAAAGCATATCGGCATGCGCACGGTGCAAATCGTCACCCCGGACGATACGCAGGTCAGCATCCCGCACCTGCGGATGTGGAACGATCCGGTTTTCAATGCCAACTGCGGTAAGCCCCAGCTCCAGTGCGTGGCTGATTTCTATCTTCACCCGGCGCACGATGCCGCGGCCGCACGTCTGGTGCTGCAGGACGTCGCCCTGACCAGCCCCTACCTCTATTTTGACGACCCGATCATTGTGGTTGTGCACGAGAAGCCCTGGGGAACGCACTACCGCTTGAAGGCTTATCCGATCGACGCGCGGCAGCAGTTTCGTTTCATCAGCGATCTGACCGTCCGCGGCAAGGCCGCGCTGCTCCGACTCGGGGTCAGCTTCGTCACTGCCCCGGTCGTCGCCGGCAAGCAGGCCTGAGCGAGGCAGGCGAGCGCCACCGGCCGCCAATCCCGGACTTGAGCTTGAAGCGCCTCATGGCACTCAAGGCGCCCCGGGCGGCAGACGCCAGCACGAGGCCGCATCCCTCCCGACAAAACTGGTGGCTTGCCGTGCATGCGGGTGGGGTGATCTGGCGGCGCGATCACGAAGTGATCGCCTTGGCGATGCCTTCCCTGCTGCGACAACGTCGTCAGGGAGCGCTTCGTCCTGAATCTCAAGAGGGAGCGTGTCTGGCCGGGCAATTATGCCAACCCTGCGGAGACCACCCGAGACGTCACCGATTGCATCGTCGGCTTCGACAACAGCGTCCGCCTGCACATCACTCTCGGGCTTCGTCGTGTATTGACAACAGATACACGTCGCCATACGATTAGTGTGTCTGTTGTGTATGCATAAAAGGAGAAACTCATGCGCGATGCCGCCATCAACCTGCGGGCACTTCCCGAGCAGCGGGACCTGATTGATCACGCTGCTCAGTTGCTCGGCAAGAACCGTTCGGACTTCATGCTCGAAGCCGCCTGCGACAAGGCGCAGGCGGTGGTGATCAATCAGGTTTTTTTCAGTCTCAACGCCGAAAAGTTCCGGCAGTTCACCGCCCTGCTTGACGCGCCTCCGGACGCCAATCCGGGACTTGAGCGCCTGATGGCGGTCAAGGCGCCCTGGGAAGCCGACGCCAGCAAGGCATGACCCTTCAACTCAATCCGCCGCAGCCACTGTCGGCCGCCCATCGTCTGGATGACTTTGCGTGCGGCGAAGCCGTGCTCGACGAGTGGCTCAAACGGCGGGCCATGGCCAACCAGTTGAGCGGGGCGAGCCGCACGTTTGTCGTGGCCGATCGGGAGCACCGCATCTACGGCTACTACGCCATGGCCGCAGGTGCTGTCTCGCGTCAGATGGCCACGAGTTCAGTGCGCCGCAATATGCCGGACCCCGTTCCGGTGATGGTGCTGGCCCGGCTCGCCGTCGATCATCGCGCCCAGGGGATCAAGCTCGGCGCTTCCTTGTTGCAAGATGCCGTCAAGCGGGCGGTGATCGTTTCGCAGAACGCCGGGGTCAGAGCCTTGCTGGTACACGCGCTCCATGACCAGGCCAGGGAATTCTATGAGCACTACGGATTTCAGGTTTCACCGGCGCATCCGATGACGCTGATGCTGCGTTTGAGCAGCGTCGTTTCCTGAGCTCAGCAGCCGGCGATCTCCGACCATGAATTGTTAATGGCGTCTCTGTTGAGTTCGTATGCCGTGCTACGTCCGCCGCCAGGCGTCTTGCGCAGCACACCCAGGACGAGCAGTTCGTTGATCTCGCGCAGTGCGGTATCCGGTGAGCACTTGCCGATGGCCGCCCACTTGCTGCTGGTCAGTTTGCCCTCGAATCCCTCGAGTAGGCGGTTGAGGAGTTTCACCTGCCGCGCGTTCAGCGGTGTCGTGGCCCAGCGCTGCCAGAAGCGCGTCTTGACCAGTACGGCGTCCAGGGTCTCTTGTGCGGTGCTGACCGCGCCCCGCAAGGTATCGAGAAACCACCTCAGCCAGTCCGTCACCTCGAGAGAACCCTTTTGCGTGCGCTCCAGGATTTCGTAATAGTCCCGCCGCTCGCGCTGGATTTGCGCCGACAGACTGTAGAACCGTTGCGGACTACCATCGGCACGGGCCAGCAGCAGGTCGCCGAGCGCCCGCGCGATACGCCCGTTGCCGTCGTCGAAAGGGTGGAGCGTGACGAACCACAGGTGCCCCAGACCCGCCTTCAGGATCGGGTGATCTTCGCTGCCAGCGTTCACCCAGTCGATGAGGCGCCCCAATTCGGCCTCGAGTTTCTCTGCTGGAGCCGCTTCGAAGTGAACACGTTGCCGACCGATGGCACCGGAGACGACCTGCATCGGTCCGTTCCCGTCGTCCCGGAGCATTCCCACGCGAATGGGGGAGAGTCCGCTATAGCCGGTCGGAAACAGGGCCGCGTGCCAGCCGAGCAGGCGTTCTCGTGTCAGTGCCACCTCGCAGCCTGCCGTCGCATCGAGCACCATGTCGACCACGCCTTCGACGTGGCGATCGACTGGCGCCAGCGCTCCGACGTCCACGCCCAAGCGGCGCGCGATCGACGAGCGCACGGACTCGGCGTCGAGGCGCTCACCCTCGATTTCGCTGGTCTTGAGAACATCCTCGGTCAGCGTCGTCAGGCTGGCCTGATCCCGCAGTGCGATCCCGACATCGGCCAGTCGGCCAATGAGCAGACCCTGGGCACGGCTGGCGTCGGCCAACGGCCCGGCCAAAGCGGCCAGGTCGTAGCGCCAGGCCGGCCAATCGGGAGCCTGCCAGATGTAGGTGTAATCGCCGTTGGTCATGCGGAGATTATGGCGGGCATTTTACGAAGCGGCAAGATATTCACCGCAATCGGCGCGGAGAATGTTTCGCTATTCGCCGCAGACGCCGACTGCTTTGCTGGCCAGATCATCGAACGTCACCCCATCAGACTCGCGGTTGGCTTTCGGGCCGGCATAGTCCTGCCAGCGGCGGACGATCGTGTCCACGTACGTCGGGCCGAGTTCCATCACTCGCGCGTACCGGCCAGACTTCTCGGCGGCGATCACGGGGGTTCCCGAACCGCCGAAGGCAGCCAATTGGCGATGGTTGCGTTGGAGGCGCTCGTGGACTTCTGGTCGCCGACGGGTGGGAGGCCGGACAGAAGAATGGCCAGGAGAGAGTGAAAACAGCCAGATCGCAGTCGCCGTGCGAATCACCGAAGTCCCCGGGCTTCCCCACGAACCCGCGCCAGTAAGCAAAAAAAAGACCAACCCGATGACGGGTTGGTCTTCTTGTCTGGTGGCGCGTGGTTTCCTGGAAACAAACTCGCTATCGGGGCATGTGAGTACTGGCGAGGGCAAGAGCAGAAACGTCCGGCGGGCCATAATTGAGAAACGCCGTCCGACCGCTCCGTATAGACGCCAGGACCTTCAGCACATTCACTGCCAGCCCGATGCCGACGACGGACCGCTAGCACCGTGCATCACTTACCCCGCAATCCGGCGGCGACATCCCGAAATGAAGCCAATGCGGCCTCCAGGTGCTCAATGATCTCCTGCTGCAAGACATCCGGCGGCGGCAGATCGTCGAGCTTGTCCAAGCTGTCGTCTTTCAACCAGAAGATATCGAGACTGGCCTTGTCACGGGCCATCAAGTCTTCGTAGCTGAATAACTTGAAACGTTCGGTGGCGACGCGCTCGTGGCGGTTTTCCGGGTTGTAGCAGGTGATGAAATCCTGCAAGTCGTCCAGCTTGAGAGTGCGTGTCTTCAGCGTGAAATGCTTGTTGGTGCGCAAGTCGTAGAACCAGAGCCCCTTGGTGTGGATCTGGCCGTTTTTGGGCTTGGCATCGAAGAACACCACGTTCGCCTTCACGCCTTGCGCGTAGAAGATGCCCGTAGGCAGCCGCAGCACGGTGTGCACATCGCAGTTCTCCAGCAACTTGCGGCGGATCTTCTCGCCAGCGCCGCCCTCAAACAGCACGTTATCCGGCAAGACCACCGCCGCTTTACCGTCCACCTTCAACATGCTGACGATGTGCTGCAGAAAGTTGAGCTGCTTGTTCGACGTGGTTTCCCAGAAATCCTGCCGCTCGTAGGTAAGCGCCTCCTTGTCTTCCTCACCCTCTTCGTTGGTGATGGTCATGCTGCTCTTCTTGCCGAAGGGCGGATTGGCCAGCACGTAGTCCACCTTGAGCCTGGACTCGGTGATCAAGGCGTCGGAGCGCTCTACCAAGGGTTCGCCATCGAGTTCACCGATGCTGTGCAGGAAGAGATTCATCAAACACATGCGGCGCGTGTTGGGCACGATCTCGTTGCCGTGAAATGTCCTGTCGCGCAGGAACTCTTTCTGGCGTTTGTCCAGCTTGGCGCCGGGGCGAGTCAGCCAGTTGTAGGCGCCCAGGAAGAAGCCGCCCGTCCCACAGGCCGGGTCCGCAATGGTCTTCATCGGCTCGGGCCGAACGCAGGCCACCATCGCTTCGATGAGCGCGCGCGGGGTGAAGTACTGGCCCGCGCCGCTCTTGGTGTCTTCGGCGTTCTTCTGCAGCAGGCCTTCGTACAGGTCGCCCTTGGTGTCGGCACCCAGGCTGATCCAGCTCTCCGCATCGATCAGTTGCACCAGGCGCGAGAGCTTGGCCGGATCCTGGATCTTGTTCTGCGCCTTGAAGAAAATGGCGCCCAACATGCCCGATTCCTGGCCCAGTTTGTGCAGCGTGGCCAGGTAATGCGCTTCCAGCGGTTCGCCCACCTTGCTGGTGAGGCTGGGCCAGTCGTAGCCCTTGGGGATGCGGGTGTCGCGGTTGTAGGGCTCCCGCGCGTATTCGTGCGCAAGCTTCAGGAACAGGAGGTAGGTGAGCTGTTCGAGGTAATCGCCATAACCCACCCCGTCATCGCGCAAGGTGTGGCAGAAGTTCCAGACTTTCTGCACGAGACTGGAAGTATTCATGCTTCTGACTCGAGCAGTTCGTGTTCCATGCGCCGGATGCCGGCAATCAAAGTCCGGAAGCTGCTGGAGCGATCGTTGTCGATGTCCAGATACTGGCCGATGGCGCGTGAACCCACGATCTTTTCATAGCGCTGGTTCGTCAGTGCCTTCAGTTCCTTGCTCGGGCTACTCAAGCGATCGGGTGCCCTGAATTTCCTGCGGAGCTGTTTTGTGGCGAGGCCCTCGATAGCCAGCGCTTGCTCGACTGCCTTTAAATCGGCCAAATAGAACGTCTCCAGTTCGCGACACGCGATTCGAACCAGGCAACGATCCGCTCTGCCTGATTGTGCGCACAGGTCGCGCAATTTGTCCTTGACTGCCGTGCAATCGGGATGGCTGTCCTGATCCCGTAGCACAATAAAGCGCGCCTGTTCGTTCTGATACCCGCGGAGCTTGCGCGTCAGCTGCTTTTCCAGGTCTTGCTTGCCCTCGAACGGGACGCAACGGTACTGAATATCTTCCTTCAGAAGGCGCGGCAACAAGGACTCCAGCATGGCCTTGGCCGAGGGCTCTTCGAGCAGGAATACCAATTCCATCATAATGGGTCCGCCCCGTCGAAGAAGCCCTGCTTCCACAGGTAACCGAGCTGATCGCCTTCTGCGACATAGGCCGCAATCTGCAGGTTGTCCTGGGCGCGATGGATGCCCGTGTAGCCCTGCTGCTTGACCAGCCAGCACACCTCCTCCAGTTGCAGTGCATTCAGGAAGTCCGGCGAATGCGTGGTGACGAATACCTGACTGCCTCGATTGGCATAGCTGCGGAATTCCTCGGCCAGTTCTGCCATGAGTTGCGGATAGAGCTGGTTTTCCGGCTCCTCCACACATAGCAGGGGATGGGGCTTGGGGTCGTGCAACAGCACCAAGTAGGCGAACATCTTGATCGTGCCGTCGGACACATAGCGGTCCAGGAACGGTGTCTTGAAGGAGCCATCCTGAAAGCGCAGGGTCAGGTAGCCGTCGTCCATCAGTCTCGGTTCCACGGCTGACACACCCGGCACGCGCCGCGCCATGGTGGTCAAGATGTTGGCGAAGGTTTCCCGGTGTTGCTCGTGCAGATAACGCGCCACCAGTGGCAGGTTCTCGCCCGATTCCGACAGGTGCTCGGTTTCACCCGCAGCGTCCTTTCGGCCGCGTGCCGAGTTGATGTGAAAATCCGACACGTGCCAGTTCTCGATCAGACTTCGGAAAGCGCTGGCCGCCTTGAATCGCTCGAACTGCCCCAGCCCCTTGATCGCCAGCGTGTCCGGCGCCACTTTCTGCGTTTCGCGGTCCAGTTCCTCGTCGGGCTTATTGAATTCCTCCTCGTTGGTGATGGCGTAGCCTTCGCCCTTGGCAAAGCTGAGAAAGTGATAGGGGCTGCCGTAGCGGCCCCGCTTGTAACGGAGTAGTTCCTTCAGCACCAGGGGTGAGCCCTTCTCCTCGCTGATTTCCACCGAATACGTCACCAACCGCTCCACCTTCGTGATCTCCATGCGGTATTGCAGTTCGATCAGTATCGTGTCCTTCTGCGGATCACAGCCCCGGCTCAGCACCTCCGAAAATCGTCCGCGCTTGTCCAACGCCTGGCGGACATTGCCTCGCAGGCAGTCGTGCAGGAAGCCGAACACGTCGAACAGGGTGGACTTTCCGGTGCCGTTGGCGCCCACGACGACGAGAAAGGGCGGGATGTCCTTCAAGTGCACATCGCGGAAGGCCTTGAAATTCTTGAGGCGGATGGATTCGATTTTCATGGTTCAGACCTCATGAAGTCTGCGGCGCCCGCGCGAGTTTTTCGCGTAGGCTGATGCGTTTCGCTCAGCGCGGATACGTTCGAGCAGCACGCTGGCGGGTTCATCGTTCGGGTCTTGCGGCACCAGTTGGCCGGCGAAGGCGGTACGCAGGATGTTCTTGCGTTGGGCGGTGGATTGTTTGAGGGAAAGCTCGATAGCTGTGATTTGCTCTGCAGCATCGCGGTCCGCTTCGTTGACCAACCGAACAATCAATGCCTGCTCTACAGCCGGCGGAACAGGGACGGCAAGGCTGCTGAATCGACCAAGGCTGACTTTTTTCTGCGCTACACCCTGTGTCATTGGTTCAATTTGACGCTTGCCAATGTTCGAATTGACTACCGACTTCAAGAAAACTGGGCTCATCAGGTCAGGCCAGCATCGAATTTTGATGCAGTCAGCCGTGATGATTGCGGGAGGTTGGTCGTCCGGGTAAACGTTTGCGTCTCCGGGTGGTTCACCCATTTTTGTGACCAATACATCGCCTGCGGTAACAATGTGAGCACTCAACTCAATGGCTTTCTCTGAGGTTACATACTTGGTGTGCCCTCCGCCGTATTTACCTGACCGAATATTGCGAACGAAGACCAGAGGCACACCAGAATCGCGGTAGTCCGGAACTTTGAGGTTGCTGCCAAATGGGCCTATCGAAAGGCTGTATCGCTCGTCGGATGCGATCTGCTCAATGCTCGCCCACACCCACCGCTCCGGCAAGTCTGGTAAGTCGGTGGTATCCGGTCGCACCGGCTCGGGGTATTTCTTCTGCCAGTCTTTGGGCGGGGTTTTGCCTTGCTCCTTGAACTTGAGGATTTGCTTGGCTTCCCAGCGGGTGCGGCGTTCGGTGAGGATGCGCTCCAGCAGTTGCGCACCGGTTTCTGCTGGCTTGTGATGTGTTCGCCATTCGGCGGTGAGCGCGCCTTCCACGGCAGCTTTCATCAGCGATTGGCGGTATTTCGCCAGCTTCTTCTGTGCGAGCTCGAGTTCGGCCACGCCGGCATCGAGGTCGGAGAGCAGTTCTTCGAGTTTGGCGACGATGCGGGTTTGTTCTGCACGAGGTGGCAAAGAAATAGGCCATGCCTTTACGATCCCTTGGGAAATGTTGGGCTGGGCGCCACCTTTTCCAGCATCCACGAACCCTTTTTCCTGCGACACCAGAAAGTAATAGAGAAATTCCGCACTGGTTGCCTCGGGAACACCTACAGCACAAGCTTGATTGGTTGCAGCATCGATTCCGAAAATGGAAGTCTTGCCTATTGTTGCGCCATACATCGCAATCGCAACGGAGCCCTTCGGAAAGACCTTTGCGCTTGACTCAGAGACGGCTTCATCGGAGATGTGTTCTTCTGAGCGGTAGAGGATACGAGGCCCAAGCTCGCCGGTTTTGAACCACGGAACCGTCCCTGAGTAATACGCAGGATTCGATCTTGACGGAGTACCACCAGACGACCAAGTTGCAATATCTTCAAGGGTTGCTGGAATCCATCCATTCGGCAAATCACTCACGCCACCAACTCCTCACTCATCTCCTTCATGAGCCCATCCAGCTCCTTGCCAAACAGCCCCCAAGCCTTCTGCAACCCGCCCTTGTCGGCCAATTCGGCGTAATCAAAGTCGTCGCGGCTGATACTGCAACTGCTGGCGATGTGCTCTTTCATCAGGCGCAGCCACTCAGTCTGCTCCGGCGCGAAGGCAGTGCCGCGCTGGGCGTTGTGGCGGAAGATCCAGGCTTGGAAGCGCTTGTCCACTTCGTCGGCGAAGGGTTTGAGCTCACCGTCCAACCCCAGGGCGAAGCGCACTAGTGACACCAGATCGGTGAGCTGGCGTTTGCTGTCGCTGCCTTTCACTTGGGTGGCCCGCACGCGGGCGTAGGCATTCCATAGGCGTTCGGTGGTGAGCATCAGTGGCGGCTTGCTCAGGCGCTCGTGCAGGTCTTCGATCATGTCGAAGGTGAGTGTTCGGCGCTGGTAGGGCTGCTGGTAGAAAAAGTCCAGTGCGGCGATTTCGTCCTTGTGCTGCTTCAAATAGTCGGCAAAGCTTTGAATTACCGCTTTCGCCTGCGCTTCGGCCTGTTCGGAAAATCCGGAGAAGGTCACCTGATCCAGGTTGATGTGGTCGATGAGTTGCTCGCGCTCGCGGCGGGCGCTTTCGATCTCGTCACGCAACGCGGGCTGGTCGAAGGGCGCGCAGGCGGCGGCCACGCGTTCGGCGCGGGCGGCTTCAATCTCTTCCGGCAGGAGGGTGTCTTCACTGCGGGTGATGCCCTTGGCCCTGGCGGTGGCCAGCGCGGCTTGCACGATGGCGTCGGGGTTCAGCGCGGCAATCAGACCCTTGCCCAGTTCAGCCATGGGAATACCACCGCTGGCCTTTTCGATGCGCACCTGCGCCTTGTCGTCCAGTTGTTTGGCCAGACGCAGCAGGCGATTGGCGAGCGAGAGCACGGTGTCGTCGTCGCGGCTGCCCATCGCCACGCCTTGCAACAGGTCTTTCAGCGCCACGCCGGGCTTCTTCTCCAACGGGCGGCTTTCAGTCTTGAGGGATTTCTCCACGCCCACGGCGTCGATCAGCACGAAGCGCGTCTTGGCGCCTTCTGCGCTGTTGCTGACGCGCTTGAGGCTGTCGCCATCCAGGCTGCGCACGCCTCGGCCCTTCATTTGCTCGTAGTAGCCCCTGCTGCGCACGTCTCGCATGAAGAGCAGCACTTCCAGTGGCTTGACGTCGGTGCCGGTGGCGATCATGTCCACGGTGACGGCAATGCGCGGGTTGTAGTCGTTGCGAAAGCTGCTGAGGATGCTTTCGGCGTCTTCTTCGGCGCGGTAAGTGACCTTCTTGCAGAAGGCATTCCCTTGACCGTAGACCTCGCGCAGGATGTTGATGATGTCGTCGGCGTGGCTGTCGGTCTTGGCAAAGATCAGGGTCTTGGGCGTCTCTTTGCGCGTCGGGAAGATCTGCGTTTCCACGGCGGTTTTCATGGCCTGGATCACTTTGCGGATCTGGCTCACGTTGACCACCGAGCGGTCCAGCTCCTTCCCGGTGTAAGCCGTGTCTTCTTCGGTTTCACCCCAGCGCTTCTTGCGGGTTTGGCGGTCACGGTGGTCCACCCATTCCTTGGCCTTGAGCTCGGCGCCTTTCTGGGTGATTTCGGTTTCGATCTCATACACGTCGTAGCCGACGTTGACGCCATCGGCCACCGACTGCTCGTAGGTGTATTCGGCGACGATGTTCTCGTTGAAGAAGCCGAAGGTGCGCTTGTCGGGCGTGGCGGTGAGGCCGATCAGGCTGGCATCGAAGTAGTCGAGCACCTGCTTCCACAGGTTGTAGATGCTGCGGTGGCACTCGTCGATGATGATGAAGTCGAAGGTTTCCACCGGCACGGCCGGGTTGTAGCGGACGAACTTTTCCTGTTTGGCGGTTTGCTGCACTTCGCTGAGCGACACGTCTTCGGCCGATTCGTCAATCGGCTCGCCGCTCAGGATGGAGTACATGCGCTGGATGGTGCTGATGCACACCTGCGAGTGCGGGTCGATGTTGGGTGAGGCCAACCGCTGCACGTTGTAGAGCTCGGTGAACTTGCGGCCATCATCCGGCGGTGTGTAGGCCATGAATTCCTGATGCGCCTGTTTGCCGAGGTTGCGGGTATCGACCAGAAACAGGATGCGCTTGGCGCCGCCGAACTTGAGCAGGCGATAGACCGAGGTGATGGCGGTGAAGGTCTTGCCAGCGCCGGTGGCCATGTGCACGAGGGCGTGGGGTTTGTCCAGCGCAAGAGACCTCTCCAGCCCGGTGACGGCGCTGATCTGGCAGTCGCGCAGGTTCCTTTCAGGCAGCACGGGCATTTGCTCGGCCAAGCGCCGGCGCAGGGTGTCAGGCTGCGCCAGCCAGGCGTCCAGGGTTTCTGGCTTAAAGAAGTGGAAGATTTCGCGCGAACGAGGCGCGGGGTCGGCGTTGTCGGTGAAGCGGATGATCTGGCCAGTGGCCTCGAACAGGAAGCGCAGGGGCGTGTTGTCCTTGCGCCATTTGAGATTGGCGGTGGCGTAGCGCTCGGTCTGAGCTTCCGCCACGGTCAGGTTTTCGCCCGCGCTGTCCTTCTTGGCTTCGATCACGCCCACCGCACGGCGGTTGACGAACAGCACGTAGTCGGCCGGGCCACTGTCGGTGGGGTATTCGCGCACGGCCACGCCCAGGCCTGCCGCCAAATTGAGCTGCTTCATGTCCTGGATGAACCAGCCGGCTTGCCCCAGCTTCTGGTCAATCTGCTGGCGTGCCTTGGTTTCCGGCGTCATGAGTGTTCCTCCTGCACCCCGTACGGGTCTATCGCCCACGACGCACGGTGCAAGGGCAATACAACTCTTTGATTGATGGAGCCAGCGCCGGCGTATCGCCCACCGGCTATCGCCCAGCTATCGCCGATATGGCGCAAGTTGTCCGATAGCCGGTTCATGACACCGCCCAGTACCGCCGCCAGCGGTAGTTGCCTTCGAAGCGCACCGCCCCCCGCCCGATCAAGTCTTCCAGCGCGCGTTTGACTTGCTTGGGGTGGATCTCCCCGCCAACGCGTCTATGGATGTCGCTGATTGCGGATTCGGGGTAACGCTGCAGGTCTTCAAGCACCAGCGCCGCCAAACGATGCGGCTCGATGCGCTTGAGAGTGGTCTCGCCGGTGAACTTGAGGCTGCGCAGCAGGCCTGAATCAACAAAATAGCGCGTGGCCTGGGTGCGGCCGGCGCTCTGCACCAGATGCCAGTCCAGCAGGCGCTTGAGCCAGGGCTGGAGTGCTTCGACCGATGGCAGTTCGAGGGTGGTTGCCAGCTCGCGGGCGGTCAGTGCGTCGTGCTGGGCCAGCAGGCCCAGAGCGATACGCTCGCGCTGGGCGAGCTGGTAGGTCTGATCTGCCTTGGCGATGAAGTCGATGACCTCGGGCTTCAGGATGCGGCGGCGTACGGTGACCTGCACGCGATCGTGCGTTTCGATCAGCTCCGGTGCGGGGCGGCCTTGCGACAGCAGCACCTCGAAGATCTTGTCGAAGCCACTGCCTTCACGTTCCATCAGCTTCAGGTCGTGGAACAGACGGGCCAGGTGCTCGTTTCGGCGCACGGTGGTGTGCAGCACGTTCTGCGGCGTGACACCCAGTGGCAGCGGGCCGGGGTTGACCACCTCCAGTCGGTCCGGGTGCAGATTCAGGAAGATGTCGCCGCGCTGGGTGTAGGGGCGGTGCACCAGTGCGTTGACCAGGAGCTCACGCACCACGATTTCGTCGAAGGCGGGCACGTTTTGGCGGTACAGGCCATCGGGTAGTTCGTACCGCTCGCGGAAATCCGGCACCTCCAGCCAGACTGCCTCGATCAGCTCCATCGGGCTCTGCGTGTGGTCGTCCCACACCAGCTTGTTGACCTTCTGGCCGCGCTCGTCGTACTTGATGAACTGGATGACCGGTGCCGTGGTCAGTTGGGCGCGGTGATGCTGGCGGCCAAGGCACAGCACGCCCAAGTTGGTGAGGTCGTGCCCCCGCGCGAGCTGATAGTGGTCGAGCAGCTCGTCGTCGGTCTTTTCCTTGACAGAGGCTTTGACACGTTCAGAGGCGCGCAAAGCCTGCAGCAGCTTGTCGCGCTTGGCGGCATCCGCCTCGACGCGCGGAAAATGCAGGGTGGTCTGCGTATCCCACGGTAGCGCGGAACGCTCGCTGGCCAGTCGCATCACGTCGTCGCCTGTGACGGGCTTGCTCTGATCGGCCACGCGCAGGAAATACCTGCCGTCAGTGGTGGAGGCCACGGCCATGGCCCGGGGAACGCGCAACTCGATGTACTGGCCGCCATTGGGGGCGGTGACGACATCGGCCAGCACTGCAAGGTTGACGGTGCGCTCGGCCAGCTTGCGCCGCACGGTGTCGGGCAGGTCGGCGGGGATCTGTTGACCGGCTGGCGGCGCATCCTGCCCGTCCTCGATGCCCAGCAGTAGCCGACCGCCCGTTGCATTGGCAAAGGCAATGCAATCCTTGGCGATTTCGTTCCAGTCTGCCGTCTTGCCGGTCACTGCTCGCAAGGACTTCTGGTCGAGGAGTTGCCCTTCCTGACTCAAGAGATATCCCCCAATCTATTGTTCATGGCCTGCCGCCTCCGGGCTGATCTTTTCTGTCGTCGGCACAAGTGGCACGTACCCAGCCATCCCCTTCGGAAATCTTGAACTTCCACAGCCGCCCAAGCCTGTGCGCCGGAAGGCCTTTACTGTCGATCCATCGATAAATCGAGTCCCGCGACCCCGAGATGCGCGGCGATCTGCTCGACTGAAAGGTGCTCGGAAAATATTGCATTGTCGTTTTTGCGTCGCCTCTTGTAACCCACCAACTCCGCGCTAAGGATCCAAAGTTCGGAGCGTCGCTCAAGCTCGAGGCGAGCCTCTTGGATATGCATTCCTCATCAAGGTGATCGCATTAGCCGCGTAGTTTGCCTTCTCCCTCAACCACCGCCGCTACCTCGTTGCCCGGAAAGCCTTTTTGCAGTTCCTGTTGGCTGTCACGGTTGGAGAGTATCCGGCCAGAGGAAGAACGGACCGAACTTGGGACTCATTCGGAACTCACCGCCGACTTCTTTGCCCTTGTCAGTGAGGTAATGCTTTCCTTCCCGCGACTCCAACAAGCCGGATTGCACGAACTTTTCCGTAAGCTCGTTGGTTTTCATTCCCAATCGTTTGGCAAGCTTCGAAGTGGTCAGTTTTTCGGCTGACGTGTCCTCCATCTCGGTCTTGCTTTCGGTCTCACTCGATACTCGTTCCAGAGAAATGCGAACCTCTTCGCTGATACGAATGATGCGTTGCGCTTCCTCGTAGGCGTCTTTGTAGAGCTCGGCGTCGTCGGTGCGGCGAATCAGCACGCCCATTTCGTTGTTGTTGACTTGGCTGAACTCGTAGAGATTGAGGCTGGCGATGATGCAAAGCTCCTCGTTCAAGTAGCACTTGGCATGGAGGTTCTTGCAGAAACTCGTGCGAATGTAGGTCAGACCCTTCAGCCAGTTGATTTCCTCAGGCTGGAGTTCACTCTTGCCATAGACAATACGTACGTCAATTTTTAAGCGGTTCTTGTCTGCGAGGAGTTCCTTGATGCGATCATTGAGTTTCAGAAACGGGCTGATCAGGATGAGCCGGTCTTTGGCGCCCTTGATGAGTTCTTCGAGGAAGTAGTTGGTAGCACTGGTGTTCAGAAATTTTGCCATTTCGCGATCTCGGCTGTGCGACGGTTAGGTCTGGTGTGACGAGCAAACGGGATAGGGAGCGGCCTCGCGACGTCTTTGCTAACGCCACCGTGCGTAGAGGGAGATGAACGGCGGCTCGGCGGCTTGAGTCGATTGGCATGAAGTGGAGCTTAGCACCAAAGTCGCCAATTTCAGCCGAACGGTCTCGAGTCGTACGTAACGCCAACGTCACTTCGGTGCAGTCGCAAGGTATGGACCACCAGACTCGCTCAATGGCTACTCGCCGCAATATAGATTTACTCCCTTGCCTCCTTCACTTCCTTGGCCACCTCATCGATTCCGGCATCGCGGTTCTTCTCGATGAAGTTGAAGACTCAGCGCACGATCGCCCACCCTGGTAGGCCGCAGCCGAAGATCAAGCCGCCGAGCGCTACGAGGCCGGTCACCGAATCCACCCACTCCTGCAACCGGAAATACTGGACGGCGATCGCACCGCCGCCGATTCCGGTGACGACGGTGCTGATCAATCCCACCGCCCACTCGCGCGTCGAGCGCGGCGGCGTCATCAGCATCACGACGATGGCCGACAGCAGTGCTCCGCCTGCCGCCGCACCTCCGGCGGCCTTGAATGCCGCAGCCCCGGCGACGCCACTACTGGTTGGTTCCGGCACGATGTTTCTCCAATGCAAAGAAGACCGCCAAAGGCGTTAGCCTTCGGCGGTCGGGTGATGAAACGGGGTGTATTCAAGGTGGTGCATCGTGCATGGCCGGTATCGACCGGCGCGACGAAAATTATGTATCCGGCGTCACGCGAACGACATTGGTCCCATCGGCCAGCAGCAGCGCACGTTTTCCCTGCGCCACCACCACGCCGCTTCCCGCTGCTGTCTTGAACGTCATCGCAAACGCACCGCTGTTGCTGCAGTAGACGATGCCCTCCCAGCTATCCGGAACGATCACGCTGCGGTTGCCCGTGAGCACGCCGGTAGTGGTCAGGTAGCGACATCGCGCGTCCGCTGCCGTCAGCGTTACGTCAGCCGCTGTCACCGCGACACTCGCCCTGCCGGGCAGGTACGCCGGCGCGACCCACGCGCGCTGATCGGTGTCGCTCGTGACCGTGGCGGTGCCGGTGACGGCGGTGTAGAGCGGAATCGATCCGCCGGTGAAGCCCACGGTATTCCTCGACACCACGCCCGCGCGCGTCGCCTCGATGTAATTCGTCGTGCTCGGCGAAAGTACCAGCGCCGCCGTGTTGTTGGCAATCGCGGTCAGCACGCCATCGACCATCATGACGCCGCCGTAGTAGAACCAGTTGAGGCCGGAGCACAAGCTGGCGCGCCGCCCGAACAGAGTCGCCGGGCTGCCGGCATCGAACAGCGCGTTGGCCGTCACTTCCTTGGAGGACTGCGATTGCGCGATGAGATCCAGATGGGTGGTGCTGCTGGCCATGGTCTACCTCGTGATGGACGTGGTGAGCGGATATCCCCGACCAACGGTGGCCGAGATCTGAGTGAGCTTGAGATACAGCGTCGCCTGGTTGGCGCCGAAGTCGCTGACCTGGTCGATGCTGGTGTAGACGCAGGACGGAGCGCTCGCCGTGATCGTCCGCTTGACCGTCGCATAGCTGCCGTCGGCGTAAACGTCGATGGCATACGACTCGGATGCCTCGGCGAGCGACGCATCGACGTGGTCCCGCCACTCGCCGCCGTCGCGCGTGCGCCGAATCCAGGACAACGACCAATCATTGCTCGAATGGTCCCGGTTTCCGGTCAGCGCGATCGGCGACAGCGGCTTGAGATTGATCCCCTGGTACGCAAAGGCCCGGTTGGCGTCGGTGCTGATGTCCCGATCGACGGTCACGCCGCGATACAGGTACGACAGGCCGATCGCCCCGGAGCTCGTCGCGATCGCTGCGACATCGGCGGTGTCGAGCAGCACCAGCGCATCACCGACCGCGTGCAGCCCCATCGCCCATTCGCTGCCGAACCGCCCGCGCAGCAGGTTCTGCAGCACATAGCTCGTGCCGCTCACCAGCGTACAAGTCTGCGCCGCGATGATCTCCCAGCGCCCGTCCGCCCCGTACGCGAAGTGGTTCGCGCCGCCGAGCAGGGCGAGTTGTGTCACGCTGTCGAGCGCGCCTTGCGTCAAGGTCACATTAAGCAGGCTGGCGTTGTCGATCATCCGCGGCTCGACCTCGCCGATGCTATTCGTGCAGATCCCCAGCGCCGAGCCCGGTGGCCCGAAGTCCTGCAGAGTCGTCCAGGTGCTGCCGGCATCGGTCGACTGCATCAGCACGCCGCCTCGCCACCCCGCCAGTGTGCCGGTCATCGCCACCAGGAACGACGGGCCGGACTGTGCCGCGCTGATCATCGGCACGTCCATCAGCACATACACCGAGGCGCCAATCGGCGTGACCGTCGTCGTCCCGATGACCGCCGGCGAGGCCCCGACCGCAGTCGGCGTGTAGATCGCCGCGCGGGCGTATTTCGCCTGGCACTCAATCCGCGCGTCGCTGGTGTAATGGATCGCCGTCAGGCGCAGGCTGACGTCACCCTCGGGCGTGACCAGCGTCACCACGTCGCCCGGTTCGAGTGGGTTGTACGTCGGTGGCAGGGTGACGGAAACGTCGTAACGTTCCAGCCAGTACAGGTAGAGCAGCACTTCCGCCTTGCCGGCCGCCTCGGTCGCCGTCAGCACGATCGGCAGATCCACCACCAGGGCGTTGATCGCCGCCGTATTGAGACGTTCTGCGTACTGCGTGCCGGCGTTGTACTCCCGGTCGTAATCCAGATGCTGCACCGTGACCCGGCGCGGAAGCTGCGAATCCATCTCCCGACTGGTCGTGATCTGCACCCCCGGCTCGTCGCCTGCGCCCCGCGCGTCCAGGTCCGCCGCGGGAATCGTGACGACCGGCGCCCCTCCGCGGGCAACAAAGCGGATCACATACCCGTGCTGAACCACGTCGAACGGCCAGGCCGCCTGCAGCGGTTCAAGCGCCGCCCGGATCGCGCCGATGCTGCCCACGCGGTAACCGCGCACCGATTGAGTCAGCGACGCAACATCGATGTCGCTGCTGCTCAGCAGGGCCGATTTCAGACACTCGGCGGAAACGATGGCGCCCAACGACGTATCGGTCGGCGTGATGCCGCTGGTCGCCGAGGTGAACAGAAATGCCCCACCGACTTCGTGGCTGAAGGAGCCCCAGGCCGACCCGTTCCAGCCTTTCTGGAACGAGTCCGGCCGGTGGGTCGGCAGGCCGACGGTTGTCGTGTGCGCCTCCCAGTTCACGCCGTCCGGGCTCGTCGCCCATTGCGAGGTGCCGTGTTCGCAGAGGAAGAATTCAGCGCCGTTCCAGTTCGGATTTCGCCATCCGCCCACCCCGAGACAAGGCGGCAGATTGACCCATGCACTCCAGCTGACACCCGAGTCGGTCGATACGGCCACTTTGCCCGTATTGGTGCTCTGCTCAAATGCCGCCATCAGCAACGACGATGATCCGAAGGCACAGATCCCGTAGATGTGGGAAACGCCAGCCGGGACGGCTTGTTCCGACCAAGTACCCACGCCTGTGGTGGATATGAAGAGCCGCGGCACGGCCCCCACATTCCCTCCGACGATGAATACCGCGCCGTTATGGCACGGTTGCGAATTGGCACAATCGAAGTTCGGAACAATCCAGCCGTAGTTCACGAGCGCGAAATTGACATCCAGAAGGACTGAACGTGTTCCAGCAGCGCTGTTGCCATCCGTTCCTTGTTGACCCTCAATGAATAAAACGCCGCCGTTGCCAGGAACGATCCATTTCAAAGTCCAGCGGCCGAATGACCCACTCCAGCGAACCACCCAGTTCACCTTGTCGCTTGAGGTGGCGACGCCTGCGCCAGAGAACGAAGGTGTCGTCGGCGCGCTGGCGATGTACACCCCCTGGTGATAGAGAATCCGGGACCATGACCGCGCGGGCATGGTGGCGATTTGAGTCCACGACACCATGTCCGGCGATGTCACCATCCTCGCGGTTGAGGTGTTGAGCAAGATCACGCCGTACCAATCAACCCCATCCCACAAGGGCCCCGAGTGCGACGTCAAACTCGGCAGAGAAAAGAAGCTCACGTCGGCAGGCCCGCCGACCACGCCTTGCTCGACCAACTCGACCTTGACCTGCGCACCGGCCAGACTGTTGGCGTAGCGCTCCAAAGCCAGGTCGTAGAACACGAGGTAGGCGAGCCCGCGCCAGGCCGGCGTATTGGCCACACCGAGCGTCGCCTGCATGCGCGCATCCGCCGCCTGGTTGTCGGTGCCGAGGTAGACCTGGAAACCGCTGGCCGCCGCGTTGCTCGCCGCGAGCGTATCGGGGTCCGAAGATCCCGCGTCGTAGATCAGATCCGGTCCGACCCAGATGCGGCGCACGCCGACGATCGGCCCCTGGCACAGGCCGACAGCAAAGGTCGCCGAGTAGGTGTAGGTGCGCGTGGTCGTCTTGCCTCCGCCGCCCTTGCCACCGGACTTCTTGCGGGTGACCGTTTCCTTCAGCCGGTTGTTCTCCAGCCAGAAAACGTTGCCGTTGACCGTCACCGTGCCGTAGACGCGCGGGATGACCGCACCGTAGGTGCTGGTCTGGACTGACAGGTCGTTGAGCCGCGGGCCATTGACGGTCGGCCCTTTGGGCGGATCGAGGTAGCCGCCGAGCGTCATTCCGATTTGCGCACCGTACAGCGCGCCGCTTGGGCTGCCGCCGGCGAGGAAGAAGCCGGCCACCGCCCCGACGAGTCCGCCAACCACCTGCCCGCCGCTGCTCATTCGATCCCCCGGAAGCGATAGACCTGCACGATGCGCGCCGCCCACAGTCTCGACAGCCGGTGCTCGCAGCACTGGCCTACCGATTCGTAGGCGTGGATGAGGGTGTCGCCGGCGGTAATCGCGAGATGCTGCGGGTCGCCCGCAAAGCGCATCAAGAGCAGATCACCGGGAAGCCGGTCGTCGACCATTGCGACGCGCTCCAGACATGGCTGGCTATCGAGCGAGTGCTCCAACTGGCCGCTGGCCGGCGTGCGCCCGTAACCGGAAACGTCGAGATGCCCGACGCCGATCTGGCGTGCGACGTGGATCGCCACTCCGGCACAGTCCAGACCAGAACCGAGCAGCCGCCCCTGGTGGCGAAACGGCGTGCCGAGGCACTGCCGCGCGGCAGCGAGAATGTCGTCGGCCGTCATCAGCCGCCCTGTCCGACCTGTGCATAGGTGCTGCCGGTGGGAATCCACGGAAAGCCGCCGAAGTTCGCCACGTTCGAGACAATGCCGGAGCCGTTCCAGCGGACCTGGCAATCGGCCAGGCGCTTGCGGCAGCCGCGCACCATGCTGTAGGCGTTGCCGGCCACCGGCAGGTAGTAGAACGGCTCGAAGGTGGTGATCACCCCACCCGCGAAACTCTTGATCTCCAGCCCCTTCAGCCCGGCATTCGGCTCACTGGTGAATTGGATCGTGCCCGCGCCGAAGGTGTCGTCTGCTTCCGTTCGCGCAGCCGAAGTGAACACCGACGCACTGGTCACGCTGGTCAAGGTACCGGTTACGGTGTTGGCTGCCAGCGATACGCCACAGCCGGCGTATTCGGTCCCACAGAACAGCTTCGGGCACTGCGCGCCATAGGTCTGCCCGACGCTCTGATTGAGCGCGTCGATCAACGACACGCCGCCGATCTGGAAGCGGTGATCGAGCAGGGTCGCCTTGCCGAAGATGCCAGCGACGACGGGTTCCTGGTCCTCGACCGGCGCTGCCCAGGAGGTTGCGAAGACGTAGCAGCGCGCGCCGTCGAACAGGCCGCTGCCGACGGCCGCGCGCGACAGCCCGGAGGCTCCGGCAATGCCCTCGATGTCGACCGACGCCGGCGAGAAGCCGGCGGTCGCCGACTGGCCGGTGAACTGGTAGCCGGCCGTCGACAGGTAAGTGTGCCCGCTCATCACCAGATCGCGAGGATGGTCGGTCAGATAGATCGGGCTACCCGTGACCGGAACGATGCGCAGGCACTGGGTGCGGTAGCGGTAATCAGCAACGACGGATTTCATGGCTGCAGCAACTCGATGATGTCGATCGCACCGCAATCGCGCATGGACTTGCTCAAGGCGGTAATCTCGATCGAGGAATTGAAGCGACACGGCAGGTCGAACTCACAGCCGCCCTTGATTACCTCGGTGGTGGGCGCCGGGGTGACCGTCACCCGGCCAGTGGCGTAATCGACCGACACGCCGGAACTCAGCGTCACGTCGTTCCTGGAAACGACCACCGTGCCGGAAACCGGCTTGGTCAGCTTGCGGAACGGCAGGCCGATGGCGAGCGGGGCCGCGCCGTTACCGTAGCCCTTGATCAGCTGATACACGCCGCTGCAGATCTTCGGCAGCACCCAGTCGGTGGACGTCGGCGTGCCGATGTGGGCGTTGGTCGAGAAATCGTCGGCGCAGCGCACGCGGAAACCGGCGAACTTCCCATAAGCGCGGTGATAGAGCGCCAGCACCCGGGCGGCCAGGTCGTCCCGGAGCAAGGTGTAGTTGATCGTGAAGCGCCGCGCCGGAAAGCCGTGGATCAGCCGCCGATACTCGGCGCCACCCGCGGTGGTGGTAATCTCCACCGCGTAATCGTCGGCGTAGGAGGCCCCCATGCGCACATCGACCGGTAGGCGCTCGTCAAGAAATTCAGCCATGACGTTCTCTACGCAAAGCGCTGCGCGCGGGCGATGGCGCCAAGCACTTCACGCCCGACCTGGCCACCGGCGCGACGCACTTCGCTCGCGTTGTTGATCCCGTAGATATTGACGGTGACGTTGTTGGCGCTACCGCCGCGCACGCCGAGCTTGCCGTCGGATCCGCGCGCCAGCGGCAGGATCGCCTCCGGCCCGGCCTCGCCCATCACGCCCGCCCCAGCCGCAAAGGCAAAGAGACGCGGGCTGGAGACGATCTGCCCGGAGAAGCGCGAGAGATCCGGCGAGCGGTAGACGCCGCCATCGGCATTCGGCAGCAGGCCGCCAAGCCACTTGAAAGCGCCGCCCAGCAGCCCGTCACCGACACCGCCCTTGGCATTGGGAAACATGGACATCTCCTGTGGGGATCAGAAAGCGGAAAGCGAAGCGAGGCATCGCAGCCCCACCAGGGGCTCAGCGCGCGCCGAGCTGGATGTAGGGCGAGAGCGCGTTGGCTCCCTTGGCCGGGGCGATCGGGTTCTGGATCTTCGACTGGCCGTCCATGCGGAAAGTGGTGCGAAACGCGGTGAGATCCGCGTCGAAGTACAGATGCATCGAGGTCGCGGTCTGCATGCCGCCGGCCTTGGTGATCGTCTGGTAGTACGACAGATCGACCAGCAGCACGTCGCCCTGCGACGAGAAGGTGTTGGCATGCTGCGAGACGAACACCGGGCGACCGAGCAGCGTGCCGTAGGGCGAGCCCTGGATGCCGCCGGCGGACTGGCCGATCGGCAAATAGATCGGGTAGTTGCCCAGGCTGAGCGTGAACAGTGCGGGCAGGACGTCGTTATTGACGATCCACACAGCGTTGGTAAACGAGCCCGGCGGCAGGCGGGCGATCATCTTGGCGAGGTTCTGCGGCACCAGGGTCTGCGTTGGCTGGCCGGATTCCTTGACCACCGTGACGATGGCGCCGCCGTTCATGCAGCCGAGCGGGATGCCGTTGCCGGCGCCGAAGAGGATCGACTCGTTGGCTTTCCAGCGAATCGACACCGCCACCTTCTGCGGCAGGTAGCTGGTCAGGGCGTTGGCGTCGTCGAGCAGTTCGTCGGTGGTCGGGACCAGCGCCATCAGTTTCTTGAGGCGCAGGGTCGCCAGCCCTAGCACCGGCTTGGTGGGGACGCCCGAGGATGCTTCCCCCTGCCAGTAGGCGCGGATGCCGTTGGTGCCTCAGGGCGTCGTCTCGTCCTTCGGAAACGCCATGCTGTTGCCACTGATCTCGACGTTGTCGGTGAGGGGCAGGAGCGAGTCCTCGCCGAGGGAGAGCTTGAAGATCTCCTGCGAGAACTGCGGTGGCACGAGAAACCCGCCGTCCTGGCCGACGGCCTCGTTACCGTAGTTGCTCGGGGCGGCGGCGCCAATGCCGCCCAGCAGCAGGCGGGCGTCGATCGACTGGCCGGGTTTGTCGGCCTGGTACACCGCCTGCATGAATTCGCCGACGGAGCCGAAGCCGCGCCGGGGGTCCGCTTCGCGGTTGTCGGTGACGATCGGGCCGATGACGTGGTCGACACCGATGCGTGCTTCGTCGGCGATCAGGGCAGCTTCGCGATCGATGGCCGCGGAGGCAGCATCGATGCGGGTACGCAGGGCGTCGAAGGCGGTGACTTCGTCGTCGGTCAGATCGCGGTTCTCGGAAGCGGCGTGGTTGGTCAGGCCGCGGGCCTCCTTGACCAGGTTGGTCTTGCGAGCCTGAAGCTCGCGCAGTTGCTTGCTCATGTGGATCTCCAAAAGCAAAAACCCGCACGAGGCGGGTTCGAGGGGCGTAAAAAAACCGCCGGGAGGCGGTTGGGGTGGGGGACGAGCGGCGGGTCGGTTTATAGCGGGGGGCAGAGGGTCAGTGGAGCGTCGTCGGGAAATGTGTCAATAGTGGCCAGGGCCATTGTCGTGGGCGCCGCGCATGAAACGAGCGGCGTAGCAACACCTTCCGGAAGGACTTCCAGTGCGAAATCCTGTCGGTAATTTTTACAGCACCCCAAATATGGGTATCCAAAAATCCTGCCAACAGATTGACTTCATTCCATATTCATTTTCCGGCACGATTCGTGCTCTCCACTGGCTACGGTCGGTTATCTGGCGATTGTCCTTAGCTGCTGCATTCCTTACGCAGGCTGCTGCCAACGAACAACAGGAGGCATTGTATGAAACATCCACTATGTGTTTTCATGATGGCGGGGGCGATGCTTGCCAGTGCTCCGCTGGCGCACGCGACGATCATCACCTACCAGACCGACCTGGATGGCGCGAGTGAGGCCCCCCCAAATGCGTCGCCCGCAACTGGATTTGCGTCGGTCATTACGGACGATGTGGCCAAGACCATGGCGGTGCACGTCACGTTTTCCGGCTTGCTCGGGACGACGACTGCTGCCCACATCCATTGCTGTACGGCAGATCCCGGGACGGTCGGCGTGGCCACAACTGTTCCAAACTTCTTTGGTTTTCCACTGGGAGTTACGTCCGGAGTCTATGACGTGCTTCTCGACATGACCCTGGCTTCTTCGTACAACCCGGCTTTCATCACGGCTCATGGCGGGACGACGGCGGGAGCAGAAGCGGCGTTATTCGCTGGGATGTCCCTTGGTGAGGCGTATGTCAACATACATACAACTTTCCGCTCAGGGGGTGAAATACGCGGCTTCCTCACACAGGTTCCTGAGCCCGCCAGTCTTGCCCTGCTTAGTCTTGGGCTAGCCGGACTCGGATTCAACCGCCGCAAGAGGGCATAGTCGCAACAACCACTCTGCAGACCAAACCCCGCTTCGCCGGGGTTTTTCTTTTGTGGATACGAGTGCTCCGATACCTCCTGACAGATGCTCGTTGATCCAACGCCAGGCGGATGCCGATGGCCAACATGTGCGGCAGATTCCGTGGATATTTCTGAATGGCTTCCACAACCGGCGCCTGTCCGAACTGAAACAGCAGTTCCGCAAAAAAATACGGTCATACGCTCGACCGCACCACGCCACATCAACCAGAGCTTTCCATTATCACAGGATCTCGATTACCCGTTGCGCATAGGCGAGGCGGCTTGCCCGTGGTCTGGCGACGGACTTGGCATCCCGGCGCATCTTCCTGACAACATGGTCGAAGGTGGCCACGCCATCGATCATGCCTTGCGCCTGCGCGGCGTCGCCGCCGAGCACACGACCCTGACCCATTCCCTCGCACACCTGCGCGATCGGCACGCCCCGCCCGCGCGCCACCGCTTTGGTGAAAGTTGCGTAGTAGTCATCCACACGCGACTGCATGAAACCCTGAGCCTCCTCGTCGAGCGGCACATACGGATTGCCCTCGACCTTGTATTTGCCGGCCGAGATCAGCGTCGGCTGGATGCCCTTGGTGACAAACGCCTGCGAGTAATCGAAGTGCGCCTGCCAGACGCCGATCGAGCCGACCTCGCCGCCCGGCGTGACGTAGAACTCCGACGCCGAGCATCCGATCCAGTACGCAGCACTCGCCGCCAGGCTGTTGGCAATCGCCACGACGGGCTTCTGCGCCCGGGCACTGGCGATCTCGTCGGCGAGTTCGGACACGCCATAGACACTGCCGCCCGGACTGTCGATATCGATCAGGATCTGGCTGACCGAGTCGTCCGCCAGCGCCTGGCGCAGAGCAGAGGCAAACTGCTGCGTGCTGACACTCCCCGGCCCGGAGACATCGTCGACCATGTTGCCGCGCTGGGTGACCACGCCGTACAAGGGCAGCACTGCGATCCCGCCGCTGGAAACTGCGGTGGCCGCCTGCCGGCGCGCTTCGCGCATGCTGCGATCTACCGCGATACCCGTGAGCACGTCCTCGCCAGCCGGGATGTCCTGCGACCAGCGCGCAAGCACTGCCGCGACCGCATTCAGCCGTTCGGGCATCAAGGCCCAGGGGGTCGCCAGAAACTCGGCGATCAGCAAGTGGTGGTTCATCGTGTCAGTTCCATCAGCCATTCGTCTATCGGCTCTGCCACTTCCTGCGTCGGCGGTTCATCTTGCTTGCCATCGCCCTCCAGATCCTCGGCCGTCCCTTCCTCGACCATGTTCAACGGCCGCAGCGGCTCATCCAGTCCGTCGAGCGGATTGAGGTTCTCGGCGATGCGCGCCTCGTTGCGGGTCAGCCAGCCGTTCTGGATGCCACTCTGGTAGTACGACGATCGGCTCGCGGCATCGCCGCGCATCAGGTTCGCAAAATCGAATTCGACTTCGAGGTCGTCGCCGTCGAGCAGCAACTCGGATTCGATGCTCGCTTCCCAGCGCTCGGTCCAGGGCGTCATCGTGTGCATCACGAATTCCAGGCTCTGCTGCTCGATGTTCGAGAAGGTTGCGCGATCCAGATCCGCGATCATGTGCGGCGGTACGCGAAACAGCCGCGCGATGTCGGTGATCTGAAACTTCCGGAGTTCGAGAAACTGCGCGTCCCGGTTGGTCACGCCCACCTCGTGGAACTTCATGCCGTTTTCCAGCACCAGCACCTTGCCGCGGTTGGCCCCGGACTGCGCCGCCTGGTAGGACTCCCGAAACACTTTCTTGGCCTCGCTGTCCTTGAACGACCCCGGAAACTCGATCCAGCCACCGGTGGGCTTGGCGTCGTTGGCGAAGAAGCGTGCACCGTAGTCCTGCGCGGCCAGTGCCATGCCCAGACTCTCGCGGGCCAGATCGATCGGGCTCATCCCCATCAGACCGTCCGACGACAGACCACGCAGATGCCAGATCTCGCCGCGCGGCAGTATGGCCTCTACCCCGAGGCGGTCGGTCACCCGATAGCGGTAGTCACCGGACGGCGTCAGTTCCATCCTGATCCGGTCCGGGTGGATCGGCATCAGCTCGACGATCTCGCCGCGGCGGTTGGCCACGATCCGGTTGTAGGCGTTGCCCCTGAGCGCCAGATGACCCTGCAACATCTCGCGCCACTCATACGGGTTCTGATAAGGATTCGGGCGCTTCGCCAGCACACGGTACAGCCAGTGATCCGTCACCCGATCCTTACCGCCATCGCTGCGTTGCCTGTAGAGCACGAACGGCAATGACGCCATCGTCTCGGCCAGGATGCGCACGCTGGCGTACACCGCCGCCAGGCGCATGGCGTTATCCGCCGACACCCGCATGCCGCTGGAGGTGCGCATCGTGACCGGCTCGAACCAGAAGTCACCCCCTGGCGAACGGTCGTCACTCGAGGCCATCCAGCGCGAGAGAAAGCTGAACATCCCCATCAGAGCATCACCAGTTCGTAGTCGGCACCAAGCACCACCTGCGTGCCGGGCGTGATCGCCCGCGACAGTGCCATGATCAGCGCGACGATGCCGTCGATCTTGTTCTCGGGACGTTCCTTGCGCGGATAGATGTTGTCCTTGGCGTCGAGATGCGCGACGACGTTGCTCACCATCCACCCCAGCACCGGGTCCCCGTCGTGGATCAGCCGGCACTGCAGGACCAGCGCTTCGAGCGTCTTCATCGGTTCCGAGAAGTTGAGCACCGTCGGTCTGACTTCGATCATCGGTAGGCCCTCAGCCAGCATCCGGGTCGACAACTGCGTCGCCTGGAAGGGGTCGAACGCCACCGCCTGGATGGCGAAGCGCGAGGCGAAGTCGATCAGGTCGGCCTCGATCCAGGAGAAATCAATCACGTTGCCCGGCGTCACCGTCAACCGTCCGCTGCCCATCCAGCCGGGGTACTGGCTGTTGCCGGTGGCGTGCACCGTGTCCTCGGGCAGGTAGTAGCGACCGAACACCGCAAAGCCGCCGTCAATTTCCAAGTGTGCGAAGACCAGCAGCAAGGCGGCGATGTCGGTCTTGCTCGCCAGATCGAGGCCGATCCAACACGGCTGACCGGCATAGGATTCGATATCGAGCCCTTGGTCGGCGCAGCGATCCCAGGAGCGCATGTCCATCCATGCCGTGTCCGCGTTGACCCACTCGTTCAGGTGCTTGGTCTTGAAGTTGTTGACCGCGCTCGGCATCTGCATGGCCTTGGCCTGCAGCGGCGCCAGCACTTCCGGACGCACCGAGATGCCCCAGTTGGGATTGGCCTTGATCAGAGACTCTTCGAGCGTCCAGTCGTCGCCGTCTTCGAGCCCATAGACGATGCCGAACTGGCTGTCGTCCGCGAGTACGCCGTCGAGCAGGCGGGTGACGAAGGTCCGGATCTCGTAGCAGATCCCCGAGCGGTTGCTGCCGGCGGTGGTGATCACCCACAAGAGCGAGTTGTCGCGCTTGCCGGTGCCGGTCTCGACCACGTCGTAGACGGTGCGCGTCTTGTGCGCGTGCAACTCGTCGATGCAGCCGAGGTGGATGTTCAACCCATCGCGCGTCGAGCCTTCCGCCGACAGTGCCTCGAACTTCGAGCCGCTCGTCAGCACATGAATGTTGTGCGCCCCGACGCCGACCCCGAAGCGAGTCCGGAACCCGGCCGACTGCCGGGCCATCGCCTGCGCATCGCCGAAGACGATGCGCGCCTGGTCGCGGGTGGTGGCCAGCGAATACACCTCGGCGCCGCCTTCACCGTCGGCGGCCAGCATGTACAGGGCGACCGCCGAAGAAAGGGCCGATTTTCCCGAGCCGCGGGGCACTTCAATATAGGCCCGGCGAAAGCGCCGCTTGCCATCAGGTTTCACCCAGCCGAAGACGGTGGTCAGGATGAAAACCTGCCAGGGCTCCAGGTGGATCGGTTGCCCGGCCAGCGGTCCCTTGGCGTGCGGCAATCGCTCCACAAATGCGCACAGGTTGTCGGCGGGCTGGAAACTGCGCCCCTGCTTGTCGGTGAGCTTCGGGTTGAAGCGGTAGGGGCTATCTTTGCCCCGGAACCGTTTCAGGTCGTCGAGCTGGCGCTGGCAGGCCAGGCGCACCCACTTGCACGCGGCAATCTCTCCCCCAACCACGGCTTCGGCATATCGCCTGGCACTGGCGACATAGTTGCGGGTCGCCATCAGCCAGCGATCTCCGACCAGGGATCCGACTCGGTCGTCGATTCCGCCGGCAGCGAGATGCGCGATCGCGCGGCCGGCGTAAAGCCCATCTCGGCCTCGTAGCCCTTCATCTCCAGCGCGAGATCCCGGATCACGTCCATCAATGGCGAGCGCCGCAGGATGTCGCTGGGCGTCTTGATGATCATCCCCGAGACGCCAGCGCGATTGATCTTGGACAGTGCCTCGCGGTACAGACCCGAGCAGTTGGCCCAGCGCTCCAGCACCGCGCCGTCGAGTGCCGACAGCAAACCGGGTGGTGAATTAGCCACGGCGTAGTTCCACGCTTCCTTGGCGCTGTCCGACATGTACTCGGGCGGGGTGCAGAGCGCCGTTGTCGGCTTCGGTTCGCGCACGTTGGTCCGGCACTTCTGCAGCGTCCCCTTGATGTTCTTGACAATCACGGGCAGAGGCTTTCGTCCGGGCATGATTTAAGGGGTCTCGGGAATGGCTGAAAGCCTTGTAAACAGGGGCTTTCAGGGCCAAATCGCATAAAAAAGAGTTTTTCATTTTGCACGCACAAAAAATTGATCACGCGCACGCATATGGCATGTGCATCTGTAGAGATTGAAGGCCCCTAAGGGGTTGTAGGCCGGCGGCCGGCTGTCTCTCGGGCCGTTTTAGCGTTATGGCATCTAGTACAAATGCATTCCAGATTGCTCTCATCATATCTGGCGCCGCCGTCCTTGATCGGCAGGACGTGGTCCACGACCTTGGCGGGAACTAGCAGCCCACGTGCCGCGCACAACTGGCACACCGGGTGCGCACGCAGAAGCGCAGCACGCACCGCACGCCACTTGGCGGACTGGTAAAAGCCGAGTTCCGTGTCGAAGCCACGCCGTGCGCGACCGTAGTCCCGATGCTGGCCGGCACGGTGCGCATCGCAATAGCCGGGGCTGGTCAGCACCGCACCACAACCTGGGTGTCGGCAGGGCGTGGGCGCACGCAGCGGCATTCGCATCTTCCTTTGTGGAAACGCTTGGCTTCGTGATTGAACAGCGCGTTCATGTGCTCGTCATCAACCCCGATCAAGGAGATCGCCATGACCACGAAGATCCAACTCACCGACACCCAGCGCATCGTCCTCGAACACGCCGCCGAGCAACCCGATGGACGCCTGGCTTGGTTCCCCGACAACGTCAAGGGTGGCGCCCGCAAGAAGGTGATCGAGGGCCTGTGCAACAAGGCCTTGATTACCGGCAGCGACGCCGACTGCTTTATCTCGCCGGGTGGCTACGACGCCCTGGGGCGCACGCAGCCGGCGGCGACCACACATCCCGACCCCGACGTCGAGGCGGCCCTGGTGGCCACCGAGGCGCAATGGGTGGCAGAGAAGCACGAGACGACGACGCAGCCCCGCACCCGCGCGAACAGCAAGCAGGCGGCGGTGATCCAGATGCTGCAGCGTCCAGAGGGGGCGACGATCCCGCAGATCTGCGAGGCCACGGGATGGCAAAGCCACACCGTGCGCGGCACGTTTGCCGGCGCGTTCAAGAAGAAGCTCAAGCTCACCATCACTTCCGAGAAACCTCAGGGTGGTGAGCGCATCTACCACATCGGGTAGTCACCGAAGGGGTGATTGGAAACATCCAGCCGCCCCGCAATGATTGAGAACGCGCTTGGCTTCTGCAGCGAACAGCGCGTTCATCTGATTGCCATCCACCCACCGGGAGCCCTCTCATGAACACCAGCACCAGACCATCTGCCGCCGACTTCCATCTCAAGCGACTGCGCCCTTTGGTGGGCGGGACGATCACCAACCTGGCCAGAACGGGCGTCGACGAGTACGGCGACGAATTCTTCGGGCTGGTCATCGCCCTGCCCGACGGCCAGACGCGAACTCTCACCTTCCTCGCTGACGACGAAGGGAACGGTCCTGGCAGCTTCCAGCTTGACGGCCAAGGCTGAGGCGATCACGAGCGGGACGCCCGGGCGATCAATTGATTGTTATTGCGCTTGGCTTCTCAATCAAACAGCGCGTTACTACGGGTGTCGCAGCCAACCACCGCAAGGAGCCCGCCATGACCACCAAGCAAACCATCCAGACCACCGTGACCGACACCAACGGTCGTCTTCAGGGCGCGATGGACATCCAGGTCGAGTTCAGCGATTTCGTGCCGAACATCATCATCCACGACGGAAAGACTTTCTTCGCAACTGGCAAAGAGGGCGTCAACACGAAGACTGGCAGCGCCGTGATCGAAGCGGCAAGCGACGACGACAGGGCACGCATCTGGATTGCACGCGACGCATCGCGCATTTGGGAGGACTGAACGCCACGCAAAATGATTGAGAAAGCGCTTGGCTTGTGTTCCTGGTAGAGCAATCATGTCTTTGTCATCAACGCAAACGCAACCGGGAGAAACACCATGACCACCAACCAAACCATCCGCAAGCACACCAACTTCAACAGCAACGACTACGCCTACCTCGCCGCCAAGGTGGACAGACGACGCGATCATCGAGCGTTGGAACATCGAAGCCAAAAGCGGCAAAGGCCCCTGCTTCTGGACCGGGCCCGCGCGCAGCAAACTGGCCGCAGTGACCGGTCGCAAGTAAACAGCCAAACACAACAGGGAGAGACGCCATGACCACCGCCAACCCGATCCCCGCCACCGAGAACGAAGCCTGGGGCTTCTTTGGCGGCATGAAGGACAACGCCGAACTCGCATGGCCTTTGGCGATCAGCGCAATCTCGGACGCCACCGGCGAGCCTCTCGAATCGGTCAGGGTCTTTCTCGACAGCCGTCACGGGCGACACTTCTCTGATGATGTCCGCAACCAGATGCTGGTTGGCAAGGGCATCGAGCAGGCGATCCAGGGCGCCGTCAACAGTGGATGGGGTGGACGATTAATCTCCAGACCAGCAAACAGTACGGCATCCCGCGGGGCTTGCCCCTCCTGACCGGATTCGTGCTTCACCACGCGATCGCCGAAGAACTTGCCGCCTGATCTAACACGGCATCAAAGTCCAAGCCATCCGACTCACGGGTGGCTTGTGGACGCCCAAAAGGTTCCATTGTGGTCCATTGTGGTCTACCATGGGACCTTCTGAACCAAGGAGTCCGTCATGGCGGTGAACGTCAAACTTTCATCCGCGCTCGTTGATCAAGCCAGACGCTACGCCACCGTACAGCATCGCTCTGTCCCCAAGCAGATCGAGTACTGGTCGCAGATCGGCAAGATTGCGGAGGAGAACCCCGATCTATCGTTTGCCTTGATTCGCGACATCCTGATCGCGGACCAGGAAGAAGCCGTCGGCGAGTATGAGTTCAGTTGATGCGCGTTCTGGTCACGCCCTCGTTCGTCCGAGCCACCAAGAAGCTGCATCTTCCGCAAAAGACAGAACTCGACCAGGCCGTGCGTGCCATCAGTAATGATCCGGCCATCGGCGACGCCAAGGTCGGGGATCTTGTTGGCATCCGGGTCTACAAGTTCCGGCTCTCGAATCAGCTCTGTCTGCTGGCCTACCGTATTCTCGATGCGGAGAGCATCAAGCTCCTGACGTTCGGCCCCCACGAGAACTTCTATCGGGACCTCAAGCGCGTGGAGAATTGAGCGCCGACCGTCCGAAGTGCTCAGCAGCAAGGGCTCGGGGAACGACCGGTAGGGACTCAAACATACTGGAAGCATTCGCTTCAACGACACCACGCCAAATGCCTGACGACGTTTTCCGCTGACATTGTTGGGTGCCAGGAACGGCACTCACGTCAGCGTGGCGACCTCGTTCGCGACGCTGTATGAACGATCATCTGCAGAGTGCGGTCCGAGTGACTTATGCAGCGTTTCGGGACCACCGCTGACTTGGCTGCCGTCTTTGGTCCAAACTGCCAAGACGAGGTCGATCATGGGAACCTACATTTCACTTTTGCGTTTTACGGATCAAGGGATTCGTTCCGTTAAGGACACGACAAAACGCGCCGAGGCAGTCGCCGAAGGCGCAAAGAAGTTCGGTGCCCGCGTAACCCAACTCTACTGGACCATGGGTAGCTACGATCTGGTTTCCGTTGTCGAAGCACCGGATGACGAGTCCGCAACCGCGTTCTGCCTCGCCCTCGGTGCGCAGGGGAATGTTCACACGCAGACTCTGCGAGCTTTTTCCAAGGACGAGATGAACGCCATTCTTGCCAAGATGGCATAGCAGCCTGAGACCTGCGGCGATCAACCAGGGCGCCGTCAACCGGCGCCCGCTGCCTGCGCTCGCCCATTAGCGCCCACCGTTCAGACAGATCCCAACCCCGCAGAGAGCCGTTCGAGACCAGTATCCGGGGATGCTTGAATCATCTGGTTCTCGCCGAGGGTCATCCCGTCAGACTCACGGGTGCCTTTTTCGCCTGAGTAGTCCTGCCAGCGGCGAACAATCACGTCGCAGTATTTCGGATCGAGTTCCATCAGTCGCGCGCACCGGCCTGCCTTTTCCGCGGCGATCAAGGTGGTGCCCGGACCGCCGAAGGCATCCAGTACCAGGTCGCCCGGGCGGCTGGAATTGCGGATCGCGCGCTCGACCAGTTCCACCGGCTTCATCGTTGGATGCAGATCGTTTTTGACCGGCTTCTTGATCTGCCACACGTCGCCCTGGTCACGGTCACCGCACCAGTGGCGTTTGCCGCCCTCGGGCCAGCCGTAGAGCATCGGTTCGTACTGCCGCTGGTAGTCGGCGCGACCCAGGGTGAACGTGTTCTTCGCCCAGATGATGAACGTCGGCCAGTGGCCACCGGCGGCGCGAAACGCAGACTGCAGCACGTCGAGTTCGCTGGACGACATCGCGATGTAGACCGCGCCATCGCACCGTGCCAGTGCCGGGGTGAGGGCGGCGATCAGGAAGTCGTAGAACCCGTCGCCCAGGTTGTCATTCAGGATCGCGCGGTTCTTGCCGCGCAGTTTGCCCTTCGGCGTGTTGGCGTAATTCACGTTGTACGGCGGGTCTTGCCAGAGCATCGACACGCGATCGGTACCGAGCAGTCGCTCGTAGCTCTCGGCAACGGTGGCGTCACCGCAGAGCAAGCGGTGTTTCCCGAGTACCCAGACATCGCCCGTTCGTGATACCGGCGTCTCCGGTAGGTCCGGAACAGCGTCGTCGTCGGTTTCGCCTGCCGTCGTCGTTTCCTCGCCGGCCATGATTTCCAGCAACTGTTCGGCATCGAAGCCGGTCAGCGCGAGATCGAAGTCGTCGAGCTTCAACTCATCGAGTTCGAGGCGGAGAAGATCATCATCCCATTCGGCCCAGGTCGCCGAGCGGTTGGCCAGCAGGCGAAAGGCCTTGATCTGCGTCGGCGTCAGGTCGTCGGCGAGGATCACCGGCACGGTCGCGAGGCCCAGCTTACGGGCCGCCTTCAAACGCAAATGGCCATCCACGAGACGCCCATCGGACTGCGCGATGCAGGGAATCCGAAAGCCGAACTCCTGGATCGCGGCGGCCATCTGATCGACGGCATGATCGTTCTTGCGCGGGTTGCGCGCGTACTCGATCAGCCGGTCAATCGGCCACTGCTCAAAGGTCAGCATCGTCGCTCTCCAGTCGCTCGCCGGCGACCTCGGCAAAGGTCTGGCCGGTCGCTGCGAGCGTTACCGGCACGGCAGGGAAGTTCTGCTGAAAACGCTTGATCGCCACATCCACGTACTCGGGGGCAATCTCAACGGACCGTGAAATGCGGCCAGTACGCTGTGCGGCGAGCATCGTTGTGCCTGAACCGCAGAAGGGTTCGAAGACAATGTCGCCTGCGTCCGAGTAGGCCTCGAGGAGAAACTCTGGTAGCGCGATGGGAAAGACGGCCGGATGGTCGATGCCTTCGCCGATCTTGCCCTTGTGGCGCATCACCCGGATCACCGAGTCGGGGATCCGGTTGTCCTGCGCGGGTTGGCCCGCTGCCGTCCAGCCGCCGACCTCGCCATTCTTACCGCGCATCGCTGTGGAGGACCCGTCTGCGCGCAGGTGCGATTCCTGACCGGCGTGCTTGCACGGCACGATCTTGTTCGGCTTGCGGCTCTGCCGGTTGAAGTGGAAGACGAACTCGAAGCTCGGGGCGAAACGTCCGGCCCAGTCGCCAGGCATCCCCGGTCCCTGGTCCCAGACGTACCACGCGAACCGCCGCCAGCCCTGGGTGCGCATCCACGCCAGCCAGCCGTCCCAGTACGGGATCACTTCGTTGTCGCGGTGGATCAAGCCGAGGTTGACCAGCAACTGGCCATCCTCGGTCATTGGCAGGCCCGTGAATACGCCGCGCATCAGGCCGTCCCAATCGGTGATGCCACCGCTGGTGTAGTCGCGCTGGTTGCCGTAGGGCGGCGAGGTGAAGCAGAGCCGCGCCTGCTCGCCGAGCATCAGGGCGGCGATCGCGGTAGCGTCGGCGGCGTCACCGCAGATCAGGCGGTGCGGCCCCAAGGCCCACACGTCGCCGGGACGCGAGACTGGATTGGCCGGAACCTCGGGCACATCGTCGGCGGCATCGGGCGGGTTGCCATCGCCCGGCTGCTCCGCGTCGGTGTGACTATCAGCCAGCAAGGCGTCGATCTCGTCGGCGTCGAATCCGGTCAACGACAGATCAAAGTCGGCCAGCTTCAGGTCTTCGAGTTCCAGCGTCAGCAGGGCGTCGTCCCAGCCGGCATCCAGCGCCATGCGGTTGTCCGCGATGAGATAGGCACGCTTCTGGGTCGGCGTGAGGTGGGCCAGTTCAATGACCGGCACATCGTCCAGATTCAGCTTGCGCGCCGCGGCGAGCCGGCCGTGACCGGCGACGATGCCGTTGTCGCCATCGACCAGGATCGGATTGGTCCACCCGTACTCGACGATGCTGGCGGCGATCTTGGCCACCTGCTCGACGGTGTGGGTGCGCGGATTCCGGGCGCAAGGAATCAGCGCCTCGACCTTGCGGTACTCGACGTTGAGCATGGTGTTCCGATGTTCCGAAAAAGGGGGGGCGGGGCGATTACGTCGCCGGCCGCAATGCTGCGCATTGGCGAGGCTGATAGCACCCCAAGCGTGTCAGTCCGAGCGTCTGCAGGCGAAGTCGTTGCTCACGGGCTTGACGCCCGGAGCGTTTCAAAAAGCGAAACGGAAAAGGCTATAATTCGCACGTGCGGCTCGTGATCGACCGCGTGTAGGGCCATGCCGGAGCGGTTCGGCTGGTACCCGTTTTGTGCGGCTGATGCAGCTAACGGGGTTCACTTTGATTCTTAAAGGAGCCTTCTATGCCATCCACGCCACTAGTCCGCAATCGAAAAACCGCTTACCTTGCTCAATTGGGCCGCTGCTATTACTGCGGCTTGCCGATGTGGGAAGATGATCTCGCTGCGTTTTGCCGAGCCCACAAGATAAAGCCCACCCAGGCGCAACGCCTTAAGTGCACCGCAGAGCACCTTGAAGCTCGGCAGGACGGCGGTCTGGATACGGCACAAAATATCGTCGCCGCTTGCGTGACCTGCAATCAACGAAGGCACAAACGGAAGCAGGCTCCTGTACCTGACGCCTACCTACATCTGGTGCAGAAACGCGTCCGCGCTGGCCGTTGGCATTGTGCCACCCTGCTGTCGGCGTTCGGGGCGCTACTCGCTGGCCACGACAGCCCGGCTCAGTCTTCGACGTGACCTAGGGTGTTCTCGATCCTGTGCAGGCCTGACTGCAAAAACCCGCCACAGGGGCGGGGCGATGGTGACGTCAATTTGCTTTCTACAGAAAACTATATGGTCTATAATTTCTGTAGAAAGGAGAGCGAGATGCCAGGAACAACTGTTCAAGCAGCGAGCACCGCACAGCCTGCCGCAGTGCTCACCAAGGCGGTGACTCGCGCGGCTGATCACCTGGATATCCAGCGGTCGATACTTGCCAAGGTGCTGGGTGTAAGTGCGGCAACGGTCACCCGACTGTACGCCGGCGCGTATCAACTGGACCAAAAGCGCAAGGAATGGGAGTTGGCCCTGTTGTTCGTCCGCGCCTTCCGATCGCTGGACTCTCTCGTCGGTGAGCAGGGGACCGCTCGTAAATGGCTCGCCAGCAACAACCGAGCGCTCAACGGTCGTCCCGTTGATCTCATCAGCACTACCGAAGGACTCGTTCGTGTCGTCCACTACCTGGACGCCTCTCGCGGTCTCGTCTGAGGCCCGGGCCTGGCGCGGTTCAACCTGGCGTATCGTTGAAGCCCAGCACGTGGCTTCAACGATGAAGATCGTCGACAGCGCCGCCGAGCAGGAAGCCCTGGAGTCGCTGCTCGAAGCCGGCAAGCCGGCATTGCCTGACGCTACGAGCGGGCTCGATTACCTGCTTGCGACGCCGTTTCGATATCCTCCTGCCGGTCTGGGCTCTCGCTTCCGGTCCGCAACCGACTTGGGCGTTTTCTACGGTGCGGCAACGGTCCGGACAGCCTGCGCCGAACTGGGATGCTGGCGCTGGCGGTTTCTTCAGGATGCCGAAGGCCTCGACCGGATCGGACCCGTCGCGCACACAGCCTTCCGTGCGGAGGTGCACACGCCAGCCGTTGATCTCCGCGAGGAGCCCTTCCGCAGAGATGTCGCGTCGTGGACGCAACCCGACGACTACACTGCGACGCAGTCGTTTGCTCGTGTAGCCAGAGATGCCGGTGTGGGTGCCATCGTCTATGGCTCCGTGCGTGATCCTCAGCCGAGCTGGTGTCTTGCCGTTCTGACACCCCTTGCGTTTGCCAGCAAGAGGCCGCATCCCGCCAGACAAAACTGGTGGCTCGCTGTGCATTCGGACGGAGTGATCTGGCGGCGCGACCATGAAGTGATCGCATTTGCGATGCCTTGCCCTGCGGCGAACAAGTAGCCGGTAGCGAGCGTAGCCGGCGGGTTTTTCGTCTGATCATGCCGCCAAGCAGGGAGGAGCCTTCGCTCTCGCACCTTTCCCAACCATAGCCGTCACTGTAGGTCAAAACGGCCCGGGATGCGACACCCCTTTCGAGCCGCAAAAGGCGCAATTGCCCGCAGGCTTTCGCTGCAGCCCGCTGATGTACTCTGAAACTATCCGAACTCCTCACGAGGCCACGGTCCTCGGTTCGTTGAGCCGATCGGCAACGATCTGGATCGCCCCTTGCCACCGGCGTTGCGCTGTCCTGGTGCAGCAGGCGGCACGTATCGAGATGTCCCGCCAGCCGTAGCGCCTGGCCCGCATCCAGACGAGATGGCGTTGCTCGACTTCCAGCCACTGCACCCAGCGCATCGTCTCCAGCATCCGGTCGATGGCATCAGGGTTGGGCGGCAACGGACGGTAGTCACGCTCCTCCTCGGGATACGCTTCCCATGTGTCTCGGGCAAAGGTTGGCCAGACGTTGAAGTAGCCCTGCACCCGAACGCGCGGCAGTCGCCGGCCCGTTTCGGCCGCCTCGGTGAATCGTGCCGCGACGTCTTCGAGGGTCCAGTTAGCCATGACGCCGGCCTCCTGTGCCGTAGAGCCGTTCGCCCAGTCGCCGGACCAACTCCCGTTCGACGAAGTCCAGCCGCTCGTCGGTGTCGGACACCACCAGAATGCGTTGCTCGCGCCAGCCGGTTTCCTTCACCGCTTCGAGATTCGTGACGTCTGGTTGCAACCGCCCCAGCGGGCAGCGATAGCGTTGCGGACGAATCTTCATGACGCCACCTCCTGAGCCACTGCCCATGCCAGCAGGGCGAGCGCATCGGCTTCGTTGTCGTCCTGCGGATCGAGTCCCCGTGCCTTGGCGGCGGTGATCATCGCGTCCTTGCCGGCGTTGCCCTTGCCGGTGGCGTGCTTCTTGATCGTCCCGACCGGCACGCCCTGGTAGGGAATCTCGTGGTGCTCGCACCACGCGGTCAGATGCGCCAGGAAACCGCCGTAAGCGTGCGCCGCATCGACACCGGCGTGACGACGCACCTCTTCGAAGTACACCGCATCGATGCCGTCGACCGACTGCTTGATCTCGGTGAGCCAGCGCTTGAATCGCAGGAAGCGCATCCCGCCTCCCTCGAAGCGTCCAGGTCGGAACGACTCCGAGCCGCTGACGATGGATCCATCCCGACTGCGCAACGCCCAACCGGTCTGCGTACCCAGATCCAGGGCCAACAGACAGGTAGCATTCTCCGGGTCGGTTACCCGCCAGCATGGGGCAGACGCCTCTCTACGTAAGGGCGAGGGAACCTCTGTTCCCTCTCCTACGTAGTAGGAGGGAGAGATTTCTCCATCTGGAAATGCCTCGCAAAGCCAGTAAACACGGGCATTTCCGCCAGATGGAAAGATCGCAGCGTTTCCATCTGCCGGCTTTTCCATCTGCGTGTCAAGTGCTTGATTTCCCGAGAAATCCAGATGGCAAACAATTTCCATCTGAGGCAGATGGAAAACTCCGGGGTCCAGATGGCAAGCTTTTTCCCATCTGCCGTAGCACTCTGCTGGGGGGGTATTCATGTCGTTTCCTCGTCCTGGTACAGCCATACATTCGGGTTCTCGACCGGCAGCAATGCACCGGTCTGTGGGCACTTGTAGTGGGTGGGCAAGATCAAGTGCTCAAGGATGTCGATCTCGCCGCTGTCCGGATCGGGCGGGCCGCTGGACTGCCTAAGCCGCATGTCTTCCACGCAGAGGTAGCCGTACTTGCTGCGACTGGTCATGGCCAGTCCGTAGCGAGACCCCTCCCGGAAGAACTTGATGTAGCCCTGCGTCGAGAGCACCGAAACTCGATCGCGTATCGTCCGCTCGCCGCCAAGTCCGGCCTGGCCCTCAAAGCTCTCGCCAAACTGCTGGGCCGTATAGCAGCGCCCGGCCAAAGCCTCGTCGTAGAGGACCTGCAAGATCGACGTGGTCGTGATCTACAAGATCGATCGACTGACGCGCAGCCTGGCGGACTTCTCCAAGATGGTGGAAGTCTTCGAACGGTACGGCGTTTCGTTCGTCTCTGTGACCCAGCAGTTCAACACCACTACCTCGATGGGCCGGTTGATGCTCAACATTCTCCTGTCCTTCGCGCAATTCGAGCGCGAGGTCACCGGCGAGCGTATCCGTGACAAGATCGCCGCCAGCAAACGCAAGGGGATGTGGATGGGTGGCGTGCCGCCGCTGGGCTACGACGTCGAGAACCGGCGACTGGTCCCCAACACGCAGGAAGCCAAGCTCATCCGGCACATCTTTCAGCGCTTCGTTGAACTCGGTTCCAGCACAGCACTGTTCAACGAGCTGAAGCTCGACGGTGTCACCTCGAAGGCCTGGACCACTCAGGACGGCAAGGTCCGTGAGGGGAAGCCGATCGACAAGGGGATGATCTACAAGTTGCTGCACAGTCGCACCTACCTCGGCGAACTGCGGCACAAGGAGCAGTGGTTTCCGGCCGCGCACCCGCCGATCATCGAACGCGAGTTGTGGGATAGCGTGCACGCGATTCTCGCCACCAATTGCCGGGTGCGCGGCAACGCCACGCGAGCGGTCGTGCCCTTCCTGCTCAAGGGTATCGTGTTCGGCCACGACGGGCGGGCCCTGTCGCCATGGCACACGACGAAGAAGAGTAACGGGCGCCGCTACCGGTATTACATCCCGATGCGCGATACCAAGGAGCAGGCAGGCGCGTCCGGTCTGCCACGCTTGCCGGCAGCGGAACTGGAGTCGGCAGTGCTCGAACAACTGCGAGGAATCCTGCGCGCACCGGATCTGCTCGGCGACGTGCTGTCGCAGGCGAACAAGCTGGATCCCTCCTTGGACGAGGCCAAGGTCACCGTGGCCATGACACGCCTCGATGCGATTTGGGACCAGTTGTTTCCGGCTGAACAGACCCGGATTATCAGGCTCCTTGTCGAGAAGGTGATCGTTTCACCCACTGATCTGGAAGTACGCCTGCGCACCAATGGCCTCGAACGTCTGGTGCTGGATCTGCGCCCGGTGCCCGCCGAACGGCGGCAGGAGGCGCTGGCGTGAACGGGATCCGAATCTGCAGGACCGGGGCGCCCGATGTCGTCGCCGCCAGCGACGGCAGGCTGACCCTGTCAGTGCCGATTCAGATCAAACGCCGCAGCGGCAGAAAACTGGTCACCCTGCCGAATGGTGAAGCCGCGGAGTCCAGGCCCTGGGATGTCGCCGCCACACCGATGCAACTGGCGCTGGCCCGCGGCCATCGCTGGTTGGCAATGCTCGAATCGGGCGAAGCCAAGTCCATCACCGAGCTCGCCGCCCGGGAGAAGATCGACAACAGCTACATGTGCCGAATGCTCAATCTGACCACGCTCGCGCCCGACATCGTGGCGGCCATCCTGGATGAGACGTTGCCTCTTGGCGTCGGCGTGCATGAGCTTGCGATCAGCCCGCCGGTGTTGTGGGCCGAACAGCGCAAGAGGATTGGTGTAGTTGGCGAGGAACTGCCGATGGAGTGATTGGCCGCCGTCGGGTCTATGCTGAATGGTGGTCGCCACCGACTCTGTGCTGCTTGTGGGGCATTGCGCTACGCACGATCGCGGCTTGACTGTGATGGCTGGCCCGTAACCGGCTTGTGGGACACCCCGAAGATGCTATTTGCCAAGAGCGACCGCTAAACGACGGACGCCGATGCTGTGTCAATTGGGGGCCGAATGCGAAGGCGATCACTCTGGCTATGTCGCGTAGAAGCAGTGTCATGGTATCGTTCAAGTTGTGTTTCGGTGTCCCTGCGGCATGCTCCAATGGTGAAGAGCAACTCCATAACGGCAATCGACCGCCCCGGAGGTTGATCATTTCCGATGATAGAGCATGAGGCTTGTTACAAGGCAATCAGAGCGATATGGCTACAGCTAACCAAGTAAAGGCTCTAGTGAGAAGCCACGCAGACGGCGACGACACGCGCTTCTATGCAATCGCGATGCAAGTTGCAGCTCAGGCGGCTCTGAGCGGCCATGGCAAATTTGCCCAGGATCTGCGCGCGCTTGTGGACCTAGTGCGAGAGCATGCCAAGGCAGCCGATCCTGTTCTGCGCAACCTGAAGCCGGTCCCATTGGCTCAGCCGCGAGGGGAACTCGCGGGCCTGCTTACGGTTGACTACCCAAAGACCCGCATTGTCGACATGGCGCTTACCCATGCGCTGCGCACCAAGCTCGACCGGGTCATAACCGAACAGCGCCAGCGTGATCGGATTAGAGAGCACGGCCTCGCACCGATGCGGAAGCTTCTGCTCGTCGGTCCGCCCGGTACCGGCAAGACCATGACCGCGGCGGCGCTCGCTGGCGAACTCGGAATACCCCTCTTCAGTATCCAGCTCGACGGGCTGATTACGAAGTATCTGGGCGAGACCGCTGCAAAGCTACGGCTGGTTTTCGACGCGATCCAGTCCACGCGCGGCGTGTACCTCTTCGACGAGTTCGACGCGCTCGGCGGGGAGCGGGGCAGCAAGAACGACGTCGGCGAGATCCGCCGCGTGCTCAACTCTTTTCTCCAGTTCCTTGAGCAGGACGAGTCCGACAGCCTCGTGCTCGGTGCGACGAACTATGTCGGCTTGCTCGACCGCGCCCTGTTCCGCCGCTTCGATGCCTTGCTTGAATACGCTCATCCAACTGCGGACGTTGCGGCCCGAGTGATGCGTGTGCGTCTCGGGCTTCTCGACACGTCCTCGCTTAACTGGGATGTTGCTGCGAAGGCTGCCGATGGGCTCAGTCATGCCGAGATTACGATGGCCTGCGACCAAGCGGCGAAGGACGCGATCCTCGACCACCGCACCGCAGTTCGCGACTCGGATCTGGCTCTTGCCCTCGAGGAACGAAGCAGCACCCACGCGTAGCCCGTCCAGGAGACCGAAGGGTGGCCGCTTCTCGGAACCGCAAGCACATCATCGTCCCGGGCAAGCCCACGACGGAGCGGTACAAGCCGCACGGGCGGAGGATAGACATCCCGAAGCCTCCGCCTCCACCAAGCCGTGCAACGCACGGAAAGGCGCTCAAGCAGGCGCTCGAATCGGCCGTGATCGAGGCGCATCAGCGCCGCGCTGACGCCAGAATCCAAGTGCATGGCGCCGTGCCTGGGCTCTACATCCAGTTCGAGAGCCAGCCCGGCATCCCCCTACAGCTCTCGTCACTTGAGGATGCGCGACAGGGGATCGAACTCGTGGCGGTCAGCCACGCGCAGACCCAGGAAGCAGAGCCGCGACGTATCGAGCGGGCGACGGTCTTCGTTCCCGAAGGCAAGGTGAAGCACTTCGTTACGCGCTTTGAGAACTACGCAAAGACGACCCCGAAGACGAAAAACGAGCGACGCCACGAGGATATGCTCGACCCGGTGGGTGCGTTGCGGCTCGCCACGTTACGGGGGCTCTGGACGGACGCGACCGAGGTCTACCCGGCCGACCGGGAGACGATTTGGTGGGAGGTCTGGCTGCGCCGGCACGACGGTAGCGAGCTTGCGCGGCTCATGGAGTTCGTGGCCCTCAAGCAACTCGATATCGCAGGACGGCGTCTGCAGTTCGACGATCGCATCGTGACGCTGGTGTGTGCGACGGCCGAGCAGCTCTCGGCTTCCCTGGATGTGTTGAACGATCTTGCGGAGGTGCGTCGAGCCAAGGAGACCGCGACGGTCTTCGCGGACATGGCGCCCGAAGAGCAGGGCGAGTGGGCCAAGGAATTGCTCGCGCGGACGACGACGGCTGTGGCCGCTGCGCCCGCTGTGTGCGTACTCGACACCGGCGTGACCCGCGGCCATCCTCTGCTTGCGGCATCGCTCGCTACATCCGACTGCCACACTTGCGAGCCCTCGTGGGGTGCCCATGATCACCATGGGCACGGAACGGAGATGGCCGGCCTCGCGCTCTATGGCGACCTGACGTCGGTGCTCGGTGGCTCAGCCCCAGTGAAACTCAGCCACGGGCTCGAGTCGGTGAAGATCCTGCCTCCGAATGGTCAGAACCCGCCCGAGCTGTACGGCGCCATCACGGCGGAGGCCACGAGCCGCGTAGAAATTCAGGCGCCTGGGCGACAGCGCTGCTTCTCCTTGGCCGTGACCGCCACAGACGAGCGCGATCGCGGTCAGCCCACGTCGTGGTCAGCTGCCGTCGATGCGTTGGCCGCCGGGCGTGCTCTTGACGCGAGCAGCCAGGGCCTGGTCTACCTCGACGACGAGAGCGACCCCGTCCAACGCCTCTTCGTCGTGAGCGCTGGGAATGTCGATGAAGGTGCGCTGCAGGTCGCGCACCTCGACCGCAGCGACACCGATGCGGTCCACGACCCGGCCCAGGCCTGGAACGTGTTGACGGTGGGCGCTTTCACGGAGAAGTCCATCGTCCAGAATCCGAAGTGGAATGGCTGGCAGCCCGTGGCACCAGCTGGGGAACTCTCGCCGTGGAGCACGACTGGCGTCGTGTTCGCTGACGCGTGGCCCATCAAGCCGGATGTCGTTTTCGAGGGCGGCAATGTCGTGAAAAACGCGAAGGGTGACGTCGACTTTCCTTGCCCCGACCTGTGCTTGCTCTCGACGCACTACCGGCCCGCAGAAAAAGCTTTCGTCCTGAGTTGGGCCACAAGCGCTGCTACAGCGCTGGCTGCGCGCATGGCCGCCATCATCGCGTCCGAGTACCCGACGCTCTGGCCCGTGACCGTGCGTGCACTCGTCGTTCACTCGGCCGAGTGGACGGCGCAGATGCAAACCCACTTGCGAGGGGCTAGCGGAAAGCGCGCACGAGCGCGCCTCGTGCGCCGGTACGGCTTCGGCGTGCCCCACCTCGACCGCGCGTTGCGGAGCGCTGGCAACGCCCTGACGATCATCGCGCAGGACACCATTCGGCCCTTTGTGCCGAAGGAGTCGAATCCCAACGAGCGGCAGATGGGCGACATCCATTTCTTCGAGCTGCCCTGGCCGCGGGAGGTGCTCCAAGGCCTCGGCGAGACGCCGGTGCGGCTGCGCGTGACACTCTCTTACTTCGTCGAGCCGAATCCCGGCCGCCGCGGCTGGAAGAAGCGCCACCGCTACGCGTCGCACGGGTTGCGCTTCGAGGTGAAGGGGCCGACCGAGTCCGTTGATGAGTTTCGCAAGCGCCTCAATCAGCGTGCGCTCGACGAGGACGAGGCGCGGCCCTCGGCGGGAGGCGACTCATCCGAGTGGTACCTCGGCGAGCAGGCGCGCAATCACGGCTCGATCCACTCGGACATCCTGCAGGGCTTCGCCGCCGACATTGCCGAGCGCGGCGTCATCGGTGTCTACCCGGTGAGCGGATGGTGGAAAGACCAACCCAAGCGGGACCGCAGCGAGAAGGGCGCGCGATATGCGCTCATCGTGTCGATCGAGACTCCAGGCGTCGAGACGGACATCTGGACACCGGTGGCCCAGCAGGTCGGCGCAGTCATTGCTGTCGAGTCCCACGGTGTCCTTGGCTAGTACGCGCGGCGTTATTGCTCTGAGTCGCCAACCAGAAAGACTCCCCGATTCTCCACTCTCTGCATCAAGGAAGCTTCCGCTACCTACCAATGCCACGAATCAACCGCTTGGTTGGACCACCTATAAGTCGTTGATTTGTCATGAGCCGATTTGAGGCGCTCGTGGACTTCCCGCCTCCGGCGGAGATCGAGGCGGAGAGAAGAATGCCCTGGAGAGAGTGAAATTGGCCGAATCCGGGCGCGCCGTACGAAGAGCCGAAGTCCACAGGTTTCCGCACGAACCCGCGCAAACACGCGGTAGTACGCAAAAAAAGACCAACCCGATGAGGGGTTGGTCTTCTTGTCTGGTGGGCCCGCAGGGACTTGAACCCTGGACCAAAGGATTATGCTTACCACTACGGCTTTCGCCGCCTCTGGCGAGTTTGTGGTCTGGACTATACCTTCCCGTTACAGGCTGGCCGTCTAGTCTCTACACCTTCCCCGCTGCTGTCTCGGGGCTTGGCTCGGTATTGGCGTCGCCCGCAGGCCCCAGCTTTCACCGAATTTGACCAGTTCTACCCGCCGCCAGCGTGACGCTGCCGACGGGCAACCCATGCGACCAGCCACTCATCAGACGATGTCCGGGCTGGCCTCGCTAAGTCCTCTGCTCTAACCAACTGAGCTACAGGCCCGGGACGGGATTCTACAGATTTCCGCGCACTTCCGCTTCGCTGAGGCAGTTTTCGATGCGCTCGGTGGTCTGGGCGATGTCTTCGTCGAGACCGATCGAGAAGCGGATCAGGCCTTCGCGCAGGCCGGCCGCTTCGCGTTCTGCGGGCGGGATCTCGGACGAGGTGCTGTGGCCGGGGGTGTTGAAGAGGGTCTTGAAGTAGCCGAGGCTGACTGCCAGGTAGCCGACCTTGTCGCGTTGCATCAGGGTCATCAGGCGGTTGGCGGCGGCCAGGTCGCCGGCATCGAGGGTGAGCATGCCGCCCCAGCCGTAGCCGGGGTTCATCAATTGCGTCAGCAGCTGGTGATGCGGATGGCTGGTCAGCCCCGGGTAGTGCACCGCGTGCCCCAGTTCTTCGAGCCGGCGGGCCAGATACAGCGCGTTGGCGCCGTGTTGGCGCAGGCGGATGTGCAGGCTGTGCAGGTTCTTCAGGATGCTCGCCGCGCGTGTGCTGTCGAGCACCGGGCCGAGCAGCATGCTCGGGCCGGCGTTGATGTCGTTCAGCCGGGAAATGAAGTCGCGCGACGCGACGACGCAGCCGGCGACGCAGTCGCTGGTGCCGTTGACGAACTTGGTCAGGCTGTGCACGACGACGTCGGCGCCGTGGCGCAGCGGCGACAGGATCATCGGCGTAAAGGTGTTATCGACGACCAGCTGTGCGCCCTGCGCGTGGGCAATCGCGGCCAGCGCGGGCAGGTCGGCGACTTCGAGCAGCGGGTTGCTGAGCGATTCGCAGTAGAGAACACGGGTCCGTGGCGTCATCGCCGCGCGCACGGCGTCGTGGTTGCAGAGATCGACAAAGCGCGTATTGACGCCGAAGCGCGGCAGCAGGTTCTTGAGCAGCGCGTAGGTGCCGCCATAGATGCTGCGCCCGCAGACGATCTCATCGCCGGCGCCGCACAGGGTCATCAGGGTGGTGCTTATCGCTCCCATTCCGGAGGCCATGACCTGCGCCGATTCGCCGTCTTCCATACGTTCCAGGGCGCTGGCGAGATACTTGTTGGTCGGGTTGAAGTGCCGCGAGTAGAGAAAGCAGCCTTCGATCTCGTGCTCGAACAACTCCTCCATGCGCTCGGGGCTCAGGAAGGTATAGGTCGACGAGTCGGTGATCGACGGGTTGACGTCGCCGAATTCGCCGAAGACGAGGTAGTCCTGGACGCGCGATGCGGGACTGAAGGCCATGTCGATACCCTCCAAGTGGCAATGGGAAGGGCAAACGTAGCACGCCAAGCGGCGATGGAGAAGAGCCATCGCGCCGCGCTCCGCAGGTGCTTTCGGCTGCCGCGATGGCCTGCCGCCGGCCCCCGGGAAAGCACCCCCGAGAGTGGCCGCAATTGCCGTTGAACGATGGGTGTCTCGCGCAGCCGTGGGGGTGACTCCGCATTTGCCCAGCGCGCGGATCTGCCAAAAGCGGCGCGCATGCGAGCCAGCCGACAAAAGCACTTGACCGCAAGCACCTTTTCGCCGTCAATGATCGCCGGGTTGCAATCGCCGGGCATTTTGCCTGTGCTCGCTGCCACGGCCGTATTCGCAGGCCGTGGAGCCTTCTGAACGCGAAGGGAAGAAAGACATGTACAACGATCCACGTTTCCAGATCGCCGTCCTGCCCGGCGACGGTATTGGCCCCGAAGTCGTGCAGTCCTGCCTGCTCGTTCTCGAGGTTCTCCGCGAGCGCCTGGGCGGCATCAGCTTCGACTTTCGTCAGCTTGACGGCGGCGCTGCACATTACGAACAGACCGGCGCCGTCTTTTCCGACGAAACGCTCGCCGAGTGTCGAAAAGCCGACGCCGTGCTCCTCGGCGCCATGGGCCTGCCGCAGGTCTGCTACCCCGATGGAACCGAAGTCTCTGCGCATTTCGACCTGCGCATGGCGATGGATATCTATGCCGGTCTGCGCCCGATCCGCGCCTATCCGCGTTTGCCGCTGGTGTTGGCCGACAAGCGCGCGGTCGAGATCGATCTGGTGGTGGTGCGTGAACAGAGCGAAGGCTTGCTTTCGTCGCACGGTCGCGGAACGCTCGAAGACGACCGCGTGCGGGAATCGATGGTCGTTTCCCGCCAGGGCAGCCGCCGGGTGGCGGAGTTTGCGTTCGAGCTGGCCGGGCGACGGGCCAAGAGCAAGCGGCGGCCGGGCAAGGTGACCTGCGTTGACCAGGCCAACCTGCTGGCGTCGATGGCTCTCTTCCGCAAGGTCGTCAGCGAAGTCGCCGCAGAACATCCCGAGGTCGAGGCCGAATACGCGCACGGCGATGCGATTGCCACGAACCTGGTCAGGGCTCCCTGGGATTTCGACGTCCTGGTCACCGAGAACGCTCTTGGCCGACTTCTTGCCGATTTCTCGGCGGCGCTTGCCGGCAGCCAGAGTCTGGCGCCCAAGGCCGACATCGGCGACCGTTATGCGATCTTTCAGCCTGCGCATGGCAGCGCAGCCGAGCGTACCGGGCAGGGCAGCGCCAACCCGGTTGCCCAGATCCTGGCCGCCGCCCTGATGCTCGACTGGCTCTCCGACCAACATGCCGAGCCGCGCCTGGCGCATGGCGCGCGCATCCTCGAGCGCGCCGTCGACAAGGCGATGTCGGCCATCTGGCCGATCGACTTCGGCGGCGAGGACGGCACGGCGGCGATTACCCGCGCGGTCATCGCCAACATCCGCGGCTGATCGTCGGCGCACCGACCCGCGCGGCGTGCCTTTCCACGCCGCGCCCCGATTCCCTGCCGGGCCGCCTGATAGAATGGCGGCCGTTTACCCGAACAAGGATCATTTCAATGACCTCAGTAGCGAGCAACACCGATGACCTGTTGCTGGAATGTGTCGAACGCCAGACCGGTGAATCCCCGAAATGTGCGGTCATCTGGCTGCACGGTCTCGGCGCCGACGGCCATGACTTCGAGCCGATCGTCGACGAGTTCGACTTCGATCAGCTGCCGGCGCTGCGCTTCGTTTTCCCGCATGCGCCGATGCGCGCGGTGACCATCAATGGCGGCTTCGTGATGCGTGCCTGGTACGATATCGTTTCGCCCGACTTCGCGCCGGGCAGGGAAGAGGCCGAAGGCGTACGCCAGTCGGCGCGACAGGTCGAGGCGCTGATCGCGCGCGAGAACGAGCGCGGCATTCCCGACGCGCGCATCGTCCTCGCCGGTTTCTCGCAGGGCGGGGTGATTGCCCTGCATGCCGGCCTGCGCCACCGGCAGCGGCTGGCCGGTATCCTGGCGTTGTCGTGCTATCTGCCGATGACCGATACGCTGGCCGCCGAGGCTTCGAAAGCGAACCGCGACGTGCCGATCTTCATGGCCCACGGACAGAATGACCCGGTCATCCCCTACGACTTCGGAAAGCGCTCGTCAAAACTGCTGAAAGCCGAGAAGTACGCGGTCGATTGGCACAGCTATGCCGCCGAGCACACGGTGTGCTACGAAGAGCTGCAGGACATCGAAGCCTGGCTGCACAAGGTCCTCGCCGACGTTTGCTGAGCATGCTGCCGCTGCGCTACCTGGCGGGCTACCCCGAGGCCCTGCAAAAGCAGGTGCGCGCGGCGATCGCCGACGATCGGCTGGCCGCCATGCTGCGTGCCAGGTACCCGGGCACGCACGCGGTACGCAGCGATGGTGCCTTGTATGACTACACGCTGGCGCTCAAGAACCGCTTCCTGCGCAACGCCGAGTCGCCCGCCAAGGTGCTTTTCGACAGCCGCCTGCAGCTTACCGCCAACGCCCTCGGAACCAACGGCAAGCTGGCGCGCGTGCAGGGCGGCAAGATCAGGCGCAAGCACGAGATCCGCGTCGCCAGCGTGTTCAAGGAAGCGCCGCCCGAGTTCCTGAAAATGATCGTCGTGCACGAACTGGCGCACCTCAAGGAGCGCGAGCACGACCGCGCTTTCTACCAGCTGTGCAGCCACATGGAGCCGGCGTATCACCAGCTTGAATTCGATTTGCGTCTCTATCTGACGCAGCGTGAGTTGAGCGGCTTGCCAGGCGCATAGCCTGGCAGCGGCGCCTTCGGAGCGAACGCCGCGGGGCCCCTGTCAAACCGCCTCGCCGCTTTCCCCGTGGATGACTAAGGACTAAACTCGTGCCTAATCCATACACACTACAAGGGAAGTGTCATGCGCCGAGTCGTCTTCAATCAGAAAGGTGGTGTGGGGAAATCGACGATTGCCTGCAATCTGGCCGCCGTCGGCGCCGCGCGCGGCCGGCGGACCCTGCTCGTCGATCTCGACGCGCAGGCCAATTCCTCCCGCTATCTGCTCGGCAAGGCGCTGGAAACCCAGGAGAAAACGCTCGCCCATTTCTTCGACGATGTGCTCGGCCTGAAGCTCTTTCCCGACGAGCTGGATTCGTATGTCGTGCATTCGCCGTTTCCCAACCTCGATGTGCTGCCGTCGGACCCGCGGCTGGAGGAACTGCAATTCAAGCTTGAGTCGCGTTACAAGATGTACAAGCTGCGCGAAGCGCTGGAGAAGATGAACGCTTACGACGATATTTTCATCGACACGCCGCCGGCGCTGAATTTCTTTACCCGCTCGGCGCTGATCGCTGCCGACACTTGCCTGATTCCCTTCGATTGCGACGATTTTTCGCGCCGCGCCCTCTACACGCTGATCGATAGCGTGGCCGAGATCAGGAGCGACCACAACCGCGGGCTGCGCGTCGAAGGCATCGTCGTCAACCATTATCAGGCGCGCGCCAACCTGCCGGCGAAACTCGTCGAGGAGTTGCGCGCCGAGGGCCTGCCGATCCTCGACGCGTTTCTCTCGGCGTCGATCAAGATCCGCGAATCGCATCATCAGGCCTTGCCGATGATCCACCTCGATCCGCGCCACAAGCTGAGCGGCGAATTTGGAGCGCTCTACGACCTGCTGTCGGTGCCGGCCTAGCCGACTGGCAGCTTGCGGCCGCTTCAGCGGTCTTCGGCTGCGCCGGCGTCGAGTGCCCCGACCCACTCCTTGATCTGCCGATAGACGCGCGCGTCATTGAGCAGGCGCATGTGCCCGAGCTTGCTCAGACTCGTGCTCAGTACGTCACCGTCGATCGCATGCGCAGTCGCGCTGCCCGGCGTCACCAGGCCGTCGCCGACGAAGCTGCCGAGCAGATGGCCGTCGTCTTCGCCCAGGCGGGCGCCGAGAAAACGGAAGGCGATGTGAGCGTGCGCGGCAGCCTTCCGCGGCGCACCGGGACCGTGCCTGAGGTCCTTGATTCCCTGGCTGCGCGTAGCGGCGATGGTGCCCAGCGGCGCGGTCATCTTCGAGAGGTTCAGCGCCGCGTTGGTCAGCTGCCCGAGGCGCTCGACCGGCGAACCCAGGATCGGTGAGCCCAGGCAGATCAGCATCCGCGTCGCCTGTGGCCAATTCATCGCCTGTTCGGCGGCGTGTTCGCAGGCGGCGAGCGCGAGCAGTCCGCCCATGCTGTGGCCGATGATCAGCAAGTCGCAATCCGGCTGTGGCCACGCGGCCAGCAAGTCCTCGAGCAAGCCTGCCAGCTGCGCGCCATTGGCGGCAATCGGCAGGCCGCTGTTGTAGCGCAGATAGAGCGCGGTGCAGGCGAAGTCGGCGTGCAGCTGCCGGCCGAAATGGATTTCGCCGGCCGGGTCGTCGGCGTTGTCGATTTCCCAGCTGTGTTCGTCGCAGCTCAGCCCGTGGATGAAGAGGCAGAGGCGCTTGCCCGCGTTGGGGAGAGCGGCATGCAGCGAAGCGGCGTCGAGCGCCAACTCGCCGCCGTCGGCGCAAATCGCCATGCGTATGGCGAGCAGATTGTTGCTTGCCGCCAGATAGTCGCCGAAAGCGCCATTGAGTGCGCCGCGCAGCCCGCTGGCCAGGCGTCCCGGCGGCTTGCCGGGAGAAAAGCCCGTCGCCTGCTTCTCGACGACCGCCGCGGCGGCCAGCAAACCGCCGCTGCCGTGGCGGATCGCGCCGTAGACGCCGGCCGTGATGGTGTCGTGCGCGCCCTGTACGAGTCGTGCCGGCCCGGACAGGAGCGGCACCCGGCGCAGCATATCGAAGCAGGTTCCGGCGATGGCGCCGTGCATTTCCTGAACACGCAGCGTCGTTTCCTGCACCACCGTTTTCGCCGCGTGGCTATAGCCGGTGCTCGGCGCGGGGGCGTCGGAATTGTCGTTGTCAGTGGCCATGTTGATTTCTGCTTGCGTGAGGAGAGGGGAGTGGGTCGAAAACCTGCTCTGTTGGCGACGCACATTCGCCGAGCGCGACAGGCAGCGCGCTTCGCCGTGCGCGGTCAGCCGGCATAGCGCGTGCTACCGGCGCCCGACTCTCCGGTAGCGCTGCATCCCTGACGACACTTCCAGCAGGCGAGAGAGTAGCGCGAAATTCAGGTGACGGCGGAAATCCCGTGTTCCACACGGAGTGCAACATGACACCGCCGGACGATCACACCGCCGCCAGCGTCTTCACACTCCAACCGCACCAGTGCCCTCGTCGCCACACCCGCAGCTATCCCTTCCCCACCGTCATTGCGAGGAGGCGCAGCCGACGCGGCAATCCAGTGCCATCGTCTCGCCATTTTTTTCCGCCGCATCGACAACACAAAGCGCGAAACCTCTGGATTTCCACGTCAGACTTGCCCCCTCGCAATGACGCGCTTGGGCCTGCGCAGCCGCTAACACAGCCCCGCCGCAGGGCTTAAACCGCCGTCGACACGACAATCTGCGAGATGACCCGGGCTAAAATACGCCGACAACTTTGCGGGGGCTACTGTGGATCCTGTCCTTGAATCGACCCTGACCTGCCCGGCCTGCGGTCACGCGCGAGTCGAGCAGATGCCCACCGATGCCTGCCTGTGGTTCTATGAGTGTCTTGGCTGCCACACGCTGCTCAGGCCGAAGCGCGGCGATTGCTGCGTCTTCTGCTCCTACGGGACGTTGCCCTGCCCTCCGATTCAGGCTTCCGGCGGCGCGTGCTGTTCGTCAGCCAATTTGTAGGAGCTGAAATACGCGCGCGATCTGCGTCACGGACTAACACCAGGAGAACTGCACGCAAGTATTTCCGGATAGCTCGTTCCTCGCTAAACTCCCCGCGAGCGAAGATGGACTTCAGGTGATCGCTGACTGCGCGCACGGGAACGGCAAAGAGTTTGGCTATCAGCTTTCCTTGGCTTTGTTTACAGGGGGCGGGGCTGTGCAAGATTCCGGCGGCGAGCGGGGAAAAATCGACTTCATCCGCCGACCAGAGAAACTCACACCGCCGGCAAACCCCGGCCAATACTGCCCCTGGGGGCCAAAAAAAACCCGGAGCAGGTCCGGGCTTTGATGTCTTGGTGGAGACAGGCGGGATCGAACCGCCGACCTTCTGATTGCGAACCAGACGCTCTCCCAGCTGAGCTATGCCCCCGAAGCCGCACGGATTCTACGCGGCGTGATTTGAAGCGTCAATCCTGCTTGCCGGCGAGCGCGGGGACGTCGATCCGCCGCGCGGGCGCGGGTCAGGACTGATGGGCCTATTGCGCTTTCTTGGCCGCGGCCGGGACGACTGACACGGCGACCGCTTCGGAATAGACGCCCTCGATCTGGTCACCCTTGCTGATCAGTTTGAGCTGTTCCGGGTCCTTGATCTTCAGCTTCATGGTCTTCCTGGCGCCGCGCAGGGTAATCATCTGCGTCTTGCGGTCGACCGCTTGCACGTCGGCGATGAAGGCGACGTCCTTCTCCACAGCGGCTGCCGGCTTGTCGCCGGGTTTCGCCGCCGCCTGATCGTTGCTGTCGATACGCACGCGAAGGTCCCCGCCGCCTTTCTTGAGGGCCATCACCAGGGTTTGCGTGTAGCGGGCAACGACCTGGTCGCCAACCTTGATCTGGTCGAAATTCTTGACGGCGTCGCTGGCGGTGATGACCATTTTCTCGCCCTGGTCGTCCTTGAGAACGAGCGCGCGGGTCGCCTTGTCGATCGCGTCGACGACCAGCGAAACCTGCGCCTCGACCATGCCGACAAACTCACCCGGGGCGGTCGCGGTCATTGCCGCGGCGGCGGGTGCTTGTTGGGCGGATACGGCGAACGGGAGAAGGGCGAGTGCAGCGGTCGCGACTAAGCGGCGAATGGTACCAATACGCATGGATAGCTCCGAAACTTGAAGAGGTTTGATTGTTGCCGTGACGCTTGCTGGCAAGGGACAAGCTTGCGCATCGTCAAGCTGTTCCTTATCCGGTCCTGGCGCGTGTGGCCGGAACGAAAGCCGCCCGTGAAAAAGTGGCCCGCACGTGTCGCCAGTCCAGTCCTATTCGTCCTTGCCCGCCACGCGTGCCTTGAAGGTCGCGCCGGCGGTGAACTTCGGGACGATGGTCTCCGGGATCTGGATCTTCGCGCCGGTTTTCGGGTTCTTTCCCTCGCGCGCAGCGCGCGGGCTGGCCTTGAAAGAGCCAAAACCAACCAGCGTCACTGCTTCACTGCGGGCAACCGTTTCAACGATCGTATCGATCACGGCGTCGAGTGCTTTCGCAGAGGCGACTTTGGAGAGTTCGGTGCGGTCAGCAATGGCGTCGATCATTTCGGACTTGTTCATATTATCTCCTTTGGTGGTTACGAGCCTTCATTCAGGCGCATTCTTGCATTTCGGCGACCGTCTGGAAAGAGGCGCCAAAGGCTGCAATTCTGGCATGGATTCAGGTCCTGCCAAGAAAATTTTTGCCGTTGGCGGCTGTGCGACGCCATGCCGGGCAGGCGATCGCCCGGCGGATCAGGGCAAGCGGCGCAAGGCGGCACGGCGGAGCGCCAGCCAGCTGGCGTCGGCGTGGCGGCTCATTGGGCGAGCGAATCCGCTTGCCCGCGGCGCGCCAGCAGCGGCTTCAGGAAACGGCCGCTGTGGCTCTCCGCGACTTCCGCGATCTGCTCGGGGGGGCCGGCGGCAAGAACGCGGCCGCCGCCGGCGCCACCTTCCGGGCCAAGGTCGACCAGCCAGTCGGCCGTCTTGATGACATCGAGATTGTGTTCGATGACCAGCACCGTATTGCCGTGATCGACCAGCCGGTGCAGGACGGTGAGCAGCATTTCGATGTCCTGGAAATGCAGCCCGGTGGTCGGTTCGTCGAGAATGTAGAGTGTTCTGCCGGTGTCGCGCTTCGAAAGTTCGAGCGCCAGCTTGACGCGTTGTGCTTCGCCGCCGGAGAGGGTCGTCGCCGACTGGCCGAGGGTGATGTAGCTCAGGCCGACGTCGACCAGTGTCTGCAGCTTGCGGGCAATGACCGGCACGGCGTCGAAAAACTCACGCGCCACCTCGACGGTCATTTGCAGAATCTGGTGGATGTTGCGGCCCTTGTACTGGATCTCGAGGGTTTCACGGTTGTAGCGTTTGCCGTGACAGACGTCGCAGGCAACGTAGATGTCGGGCAGGAAGTGCATTTCGACCTTGATCACGCCGTCGCCCTGGCAGGCTTCGCAGCGCCCGCCCTTGACGTTGAAGGAGAAGCGGCCCGGCCCGTAGCCGCGCGCGCGGGCCTCGGGGATTCCCGAGAACAGTTCTCGGATCGGTGTCAGCAAGCCGGTGTAGGTCGCTGGATTGGAGCGCGGCGTGCGGCCGATCGGGCTCTGATCGACGTTGATAACCTTGTCGAAATGATCGAGGCCGACGATGGCCTCGTACTCGGCGGGTTCAGCGCTCGATCCGTAGAGGTGTCTGGCCGCTGCAGCGTACAGGGTGTCGTTGATCAGCGTCGATTTGCCCGAGCCGGAAACGCCGGTGATGCAGGTCAGCAGGCCGACCGGCAGGTCGACACTGACGTTGCGCAGGTTGTTGCCGCGCGCTCCGACGATCTGCAGCAGCCGCTGCGCATCGGGCTGGCGGCGCTTGTCGCGCGTGCCGATCCGCCGCCGGCCGGCGAGGTAGTCGCCGGTCATTGACGCCGGGTTGCCGATGATCGCCGCCGGTGGTCCTTCGGCGACGATGAAGCCGCCATGCACGCCAGCACCGGGGCCGATGTCGACGACGTAGTCGGCGCTGCGGATCGCCTCCTCGTCGTGTTCGACGACGATCACCGTATTGCCGATGTCGCGCAGCTGCTGCAGCGTCTTCAGCAGCCGCTCGTTGTCGCGCTGGTGCAGGCCGATCGACGGTTCGTCGAGGACGTAGAGTACGCCGGTCAGCCCCGAGCCGATCTGCGAGGCCAGGCGGATGCGCTGCGCTTCGCCGCCGGACAGCGTCTCCGCCGAACGGTCGAGCGAAAGATAGTCGAGGCCGACGTTGATCAGGAACTGCAGGCGGCTGACGATTTCCTTGAGCACCTTCTCGGCGATCTGCGCCTTGTTGCCGGGCAGCTGCAGCGAGATGAAGTAGTCGCGCGCTTCGGCAAGTGGCAGGCGGCTGAGCTCGTGCAGGGTGCGCGCGCTGGCGAGGGTGCCGACGCGCACGTTGCGCGCTTCTTCGCGCAGGCGGCTGCCGTAGCACGAGGGGCAGGTCTGATTGCTGATCAGTCGCGCCAGCTCCTCGCGAACGGCCTGCGAGTCGGTTTCCTTGTAGCGTCGCTCAAGGTTGACGACGATGCCCTCGAACGTATGCTGGCGCATGCTCAGCCGGCCGCGTTCGTTGACGTAGGTGAACGGCAATTGCTCGCGCCCGGAACCGTAGAGGATGATTTGCCGGATGCGCTCGGGCAAGTCGCTGAACGGCGCTTCGACGTCGAAGCCATAGTGCGCGGCGAGCGAAGACAGCATCTGGAAGTAGAAGGGGTTGCGCCGGTCCCAGGCACGGATCGCTCCGGCGGCGAGCGACAGTTCGGGATGGCCGACGATGCGTTTGGGGTCGAAGAACTGGATGACGCCGAGGCCGTCGCACTTCTGGCAGGCGCCCATCGGGCTGTTGAAGGAAAAGATGCGCGGTTCGAGTTCCGGCAGCGAGTACGAGCACACCGGGCAGGCAAAGCGGGCGGAAAAGAAATGCTCGCGCGCGCTGTCCATTTCGTAGGCGATGGCGCGGCCGTCGGCGTGGCGCAACGCGGTCTCGAAGGATTCGGCCAGGCGCTGGCGCATGTCGGCGCGCACTTTCAGCCGGTCGATGACCACGTCGACGCTGTGCTTGCGCGTCTTGGCCAGCTTGGGCAGCGCGTCGATCTCGTAGATCTGGCCGTCTACGCGCAGGCGGGCAAAACCCTGCGCGCGCAGCTCGGCAAAGAGCTCGAGTTGCTCCCCCTTGCGGTCGGCGACCACCGGTGCCAGGATCATCAGCCGGCTGTCCTCGCTCAGGGCAAGAACGTGATCGACCATCTGCGCCACCGTCTGCGCTTCGAGCGCCAGCTGGTGCTCGGCACAGTAGGGCGTGCCGGCGCGGGCGAAGAGCAGGCGCAGGTAGTCGTGGATTTCGGTGACCGTTCCAACCGTCGAGCGCGGGTTGTGGCTGGTCGCTTTCTGCTCGATCGAAATTGCCGGCGACAGGCCCTCGATGAGGTCGACGTCGGGCTTCTCGATGCGCTGCAGGAACTGCCGCGCGTAGGCCGACAGGGACTCGACGTAGCGACGCTGCCCTTCGGCATATAGCGTATCGAAAGCCAGCGATGACTTGCCCGAACCCGAAAGCCCGGTAATCACGATCAGGCGATTGCGCGGCAGGTCGAGATTGACGTTCTTCAGGTTGTGCGTGCGCGCACCGCGAATCCGGATCTCTTTGATCTCGTCCATTGCTTGCGGGCCCGAGGGGCGTTGGCAAACCTGCTAATATACGCAATTCCGCAGTCCGGCACCAAAATCCCATGTCCGCCCCCACTAGCGACCGAATGAGCAGCCAGGAAAAGCGCGCCGGCATCAGCCTGGCGGCTGTGTTTGCCTTGCGCATGCTCGGCTTGTTCCTGATCCTCCCGGTCTTCGCCATTTACGCGCAGGACCTGCCATCCGGCCACGATGTGGCGCTGGTCGGCATGGCGCTGGGTGCCTACGGACTGACGCAGTCCTTCCTGCAGATCGCCTACGGCGCGGCCTCCGATCGCTTCGGGCGCAAGCCGGTGATCGTCTTCGGGCTGCTGCTGTTTGCCCTCGGCAGCTTCGTCGCCGCTTCCGCCGGCGACATCTACGGCGTCATCGCCGGGCGCGTGCTGCAAGGCGCGGGTGCCATTTCGGCGGCGGTGACCGCGCTTGCCGCCGACCTCACCCGCGAACAGCATCTGACCAAGGTGATGGCCATGATCGGCTCGTCGATCGGCATGGTCTTTGCCGTCTCGATGGTCGCCGCGCCGCTGCTTTTCGTGAGCATCGGTATGCCTGGCATCTTTTCCCTGACCGGTGGCCTGGCCCTGCTGGCCATTTTCGTCGTCCTCCGAGTGGTCCCGGCGGCACCGGCAGTGCCGCGCCAGCCGACCTGGCCGAGCTTCGTCGAAGTGCTCGGCAATCGGCAGTTGCTGCGCCTGAATTTCGGTGTCTTCGCCTTGCACCTGATGCTCACCGCGATGTGGGTGCTGCTGCCTGCGCAGCTGATCGCCACCGGCGGCCTGCCGGTGGCCGAACACTGGAAGCTATACCTGCCGGCGCTTCTGGTGTCCTTCGTGATCATGGTGCCGGCGATCATTGCCGCCGAAAAATATGGCCGCATGAAGCTGGTCTTCAATGCTGCGGTGGTCGTGCTGCTCGTCGTTCAGATCGGTTTCGCCCTGTTTGCGACGAGTCTCTACGGTCTCGCCCTGTGGTTGACGCTGTTCTTCGTGGCCTTCAACATCCTCGAAGCGACGCAACCGTCGCTGATCTCGCGTATTGCGCCGCCGCACGCCAAAGGCGCCGCGCTCGGCGTCTACAACACCACCCAGGCGCTGGGCCTGTTTGTCGGCGGCGTGCTCGGCGGGGCGCTGGCCAAGCACCTCGGCCCGGGCGCTGTCTGGGCCTGTGGCGGCTTGCTCACCGTGATCTGGCTGTCGCTATCGACGACCATGGCCATGCCGGCGCTGCGTCGTCGGCAGGCAACGGCCTAAGCCCCTATAATCGCGCTTTCTTCTTCTCGCACACCATCCAGGGAGGCAACATGGCTTCGGTCAATAAAGTGATTCTCGTCGGCAATCTGGGTGCCGATCCGGAAACCCGTTACCTGCCGAGCGGCGACGCCGTCTGCAACATTCGCATTGCCACTAGCGACCGCGTGCGCGACAAGGCGTCCGGCGAATACAAGGAAAATACCGAATGGCACCGCGTCGTCTTCTTCGGCAAGGTGGCTGAAATCGCCGGCCAGTACCTGAAGAAGGGGCGTTCGGTGTACGTCGAAGGCCGTATCCGGACCAGCAAATGGCAGGACAAGGAAGGTAACGAGCGCTACACCACCGAGATCGTCGCCAACGAAATGCAGATGCTCGGTAGCCGCGAAGGCATGGGTTCGCCCTCGTCGTCGGCTGGCGACAGCGAATACGGCGGCAGCATGCCATCGTCGGCCGCCGACGCCGGCAGCGCACGCGCGGCGGCGCCGGCCAAGAAGAAGCCCAGCTTCGAAGACATGGACGACGATATCCCGTTCTAGGCCGCTGCGCGCCGCAGCCCGGCGCTTGGGCCCACTCGCCCGCATCGCCGCAGCCGGCGGGAGGGCGTTCCTTGTGCGGTCGGCAGCGCCTTGCTGTCGACCTTTTCGGCCAATCCTGATGCGTTTCCCGAAGTGAGGGCGCCGCGAGGACTTCCCGTTCTTGCTGCCTTGCAATTAATAGACGTGTAGTCTAATATTGTTCTCGTGGGCTCGCCATCGCTCGCGCCGCTTGGGGTTGCGCGGGTCGAATTCGTGATGAGGCTTGTCTGCGCAGGGCGGCGTGCCATCGCGCAGTTTTTCCATATCAATTATTAGGCAAGCGGTCTAATTCAACCAAAGGAGCAGGCATATGTTCAAGGGTATTCTGATCGAGAAGGACGAGGCGGGTTATCGGGCGGCAGTGCGCGACATCGATGACGCCCAGTTGCCGGAGGGCGACGTGACCGTTCGTGTGAGTCATTCGACGCTCAACTACAAGGACGCTCTCGCGATTACCGGCAAGGGTCCGGTCGTGCGCAAGTTCCCGATGGTTCCCGGCGTCGACCTGGTCGGCACTGTCGAGGCGAGCAGCCACTCGGCGTACAAGCCTGGCGACTCTGTCGTCCTCAACGGCTGGGGCGTCGGCGAGGTGCACTGGGGCGGCCTGGCGCAGAAAGCCCGCCTCAATGGTGAATGGCTGGTCCCGCTACCGGCGCAATTCACCCCGCAGCAGGCGATGGCCATCGGCACTGCCGGTTACACGGCGATGCTCTGCGTCCTCGCTCTCGAACGCCACGGCGTGACGCCGGACAAGGGCGAAATTCTCGTCACCGGCGCTGCCGGCGGCGTCGGCAGCGTCGCGGTTTCCGTGTTGTCAAAACTCGGCTACACGGTGGTCGGCGTCAGCGGTCGACCGGAGGAGAGCGATTACGTCAAGAGCCTGGGCGCCAGCGAGGTTCTCGATCGTTCGCTGTTCTCGTCCGCGGGAAAGCCGCTGGGCAGGGAACGCTGGGCAGGTGCGGTCGATGTCGTCGGCAGCCATACCCTGGCCAACGTCTGCGCGACGACCAGCTACCGTGGCGTGGTGACCGCCTGTGGCCTGGCCGGCGGAATGGATTTCCCGTCCAGCGTTGCACCCTTCATCCTGCGCGGCGTGACGCTGGCCGGTGTCGATAGCGTGATGTGTCCGCGTCCCGATCGCCTGGTCGCCTGGCAGCGCCTGGGCCAGGATCTGGACCTTGCCAAGCTTGGTCTGATCACCAACGAGATCGGCCTCGGCGAAGCCATTGCCGTCGCCAGCCAGCTGCTCGAAGGCAAGGTGCGGGGTCGTGTGGTGGTCGATGTAAATCGCTAGCAGCAGAGCAGTAAAAAAGGGATCCCGCGCAGACAGGGATCCGGCAAACATCCCAGTGTGAGGAGACGAGACAATGCGCAAGAAGAAGATGATTGGTTTGGGTGTGGCGGCGACGATCGCGTGCGGGTCGGCGCAGGCTGCCGACTTCAAGTGTCAGGACGATGTAAAACCAAGGCAGTACAGTAGCGAAGAGCAAAAGCTGGTCGATCAGTTCTGGAAGGAGTCGCTGATCTATCTCGACGAGTACCTCAAGGTGCTGCAGACACCGAGCGGCCAGTGCCCGGATTCTGCCGAGGCGACTATCCAGACCTATCAATCGGCGACCGGCAAACAGCAGAACCGCTGCATCATGCGCTATCGCGACATGGAGCTGCTGGCCAAGCATCTCAAGGCAGTCGTCGCCGAGCCGGAGAAGGCGAAAGCCTGCTTCGATCCGCAAAAAGACTATCCGGCCTTCGCGCTGTACACGCCCAGTGCCAAGGTGCAGCAGTTGTCGCCGACGGCACAATGGCTCAAGCGTCCGCTGCTCACCGACTACTACACAAAAATGGGCGGGGACATCGGCAAGGCGGGACTGGAACTCAACGAGAACTTCGTCGCGGTCACCTCGCGTACCGACACCAGGCCGCACTGGAAGCGGGATGTCAGCATCAACGGCTTGCCGACGCTGTGGTCTTCAGTGGGCTGGATACCGTTCTACGCGGAGAATCCGGCTGCCGGAAGCGACCGTTTCCGCGGCGGCTATCTCTATGCCGAAGTGATGGGTCCGTGGGGCAACCTGCGCATCAAGGAGATCGACGGCGAGAAGGTTGGCGCCGAGATCGGCATGACCGTGCAGCTGTTCAACACCTCGTACCCGTACCATTATCACCATCCGCAGGAAATCTACATGACCCTGACCAAGCCGCAGTGCATCGACCAGAACAGGTACATGGTCATGCACTGGGACAGCGACCAATTCACGCAGGAGCGCAAGGAAAAGGGCTGGCAGGTGGCGATCGACGGCTCGCAGGGTAAATGGCAAAAATGGTTCGCCAACCAGGACCCGGACAAGGAGTGGCTGACCTACTTCGAACGTAACGCGATCCATGCCTTTTACGCCATCGACGGCTGCAATCAGACCATCGAGAACTCGGGTCTGGTGACCGTATGGGCGCGCTCGACGGCGCAGGACAACGAGCAGAGCACTCGCCTGTGCCGGCCGGCCGTCGGCGAGAACGGGCCAAAGGGGATGCTGCCCGGTGAGCAGGCGATCTGCGACCTGCACGACTGGAAGCCCTGAGCCATCGCCCTGCGGGCTGGTGAAGCTGTCTCCGCCAGCCCGCAGGGCGCGCCCGACGCTCTTGTGGCGTGCTTGACGAAGTCGCCCTTGCCGGGGAGCAGCTGCCCGACGCCGACCGGGATCGTCGGGCCGGGCATCTTGCCTGCCCCGTCGCCTTGACCCACGCCGAGCGTCTCAGGCAAGCTTGCTGCGCGCGGGCGATCGTTCCCGGGCAGAGAGCAGCAGAGGGGTGAAAGGGATGAGCACTGCCGCAGCCGGCAATCGAGCCGATTTCCTGATCGTCGGCGCCGGTATCGCCGGCGCTTCGGTCGCCTACTGGCTCGCTCGCCACGCCCGGGTAATCGTCCTCGAACGCGAGGAGCAGCCCGGCTATCACGCGACCGGTCGCTCGGCCGCGCTCTTCGCCGAGAGTTACGGGACGCCGCAGGTACGGGCTCTGACGCAGGCCAGCCGGGCGTTCTTCGACTCGCCTCCGAAGCGATTCAGCGACCATCCGCTGCTCTCGTCGCGTGGTGCCCTGATCGTCGCCACGCGCGGCCAGGAAGAGCTCTTGCGCGCGCGATGGAAAACGCTTTCTGCCCGCGGTGATACGCTGCGCCTGCTTTCCTCCGCGGAGGTCTGCGCCATGGTGCCGGCTCTGCGCCCGGAACAGGTGATCGGCGCCATCTTCGACCCCGGCGCCGCCGACATCGACGTTCATGCCCTGCATCAGGGCTACCTGCGTGGCGTTTGCCAGGGGGCTGGCGCCGTCGTTTGCGGCGCCGAAGTCAGCGCCGCGCAGCGTCGGGACGACCTCTGGTGGCTCGCTGCCGGCGGCCAGACCTATGCCGCGCCGGTGCTGGTCAACGCGGCCGGTGCGTGGGTGGACCAGGTCGCCTCACTGGCTGGCGTGGCGCCGATCGGACTCGAGCCCAGGCGGCGATCGGCGTTTCTCTTCGCGCCGCCGGAAGACCTCGACACGGCCTGTTGGCCGCTGACCATTGGTATCGCGGAAGACTGGTATTTCAAGCCGGACGCCGGCCTCTTGCTCGGCTCGCCGGCGAATGCCGACCCGGTTCCACCGCACGACGTTCAAGCCGAAGAGCTGGACGCCGCCACCGGCATCCACCGCATCGAACGTGTGACGACGTTGAGCATTCGTCGCCCCAGTCACCGCTGGGCCGGCTTGCGATCCTTCGTCGCCGATGGCGATCTGGTCGGCGGCTTCGATCCGCTCAGCCCGGGATTCTTCTGGCTCGCCGCCCAGGGCGGCTACGGCATTCAGACGTCGCCGGCGATGGGCGAGAGTTGTGCGGCCCTGCTCCGTGGCGAGCCGATTCCGGCGCATCTCGCCGATTTCGGCTTTTCTGCCGCAACGCTCGGCCCGCAGCGGCTGGCGCGCCGCTGAGCCAGCAGCTCCTGTCAGGCCGCCTGGCGGTATTTCTTCCAGGCGCTCCAGCTGAAGACCAGCAGGCCGAGCCAGATCAAGCCGAAACTCACCAATCGCTCACTCTGCATCGGCTCGCCGAAGATCCAGACCGCGGTGAAGAACTGCAGCGTCGGATTGATATACATCAGCATCCCGACGCTGGCCAGGTCGAGGCGCTGCGTGGCGGCGGCGAAGGCCATCAGCGGCAGCGCCGTGAGCGCACCGGCGCAAGCCAGCAGCAGGGCCGTGGTCAGGTCGTGGCCAGTGAATACGGCATGGCCGTTGTCTGCCTGCCACAGCGCATACAGCGCGCAGACGGGCAGCATGGCCAGGGTTTCCAGCCACAGCCCGGAGATCGAGTCTACCGGCAGTTTCTTGCGCACCAGGCCGTAGGTGCCGAAAGTGCCGGCGAGAACCAGCGACACCCAGGGCAGGCTGCCAAGAGCGACGATCTCGTTGGCCATGGCGATCAGCGCCAGGGCCACCGAAATCCACTCCAGCCGGTTCAGTCGTTCCTTGAGTACCAGCAGCGCGAGGAGGACGCTCACCAGCGGGGTCAGGAAATAGCCCAGGCTCGAGGCGACGACCCGCTGGTTGGCGACGGCCCACAGGAAGACCAGCCAGTTGGTGCCGATGAGCAGCGCGGCAATGGCCAGCATCGCCAGGTGGCGCCAGGTTCTGAAAACCGTCGCCACCTTGCCCCACTGTCCGCGCAGCGTCAGTAGCGCGCCGACGAAGAGAAAGGCCCAGGCGGCGCGGTTGCTGAGCACGTCCATTGGCGAGACGTGCGACAGCTGGCGGAAGAAGAGCGGAAAGAAGCCCCACATGCCGTAGGCCAGCAGGCCGAAGCCGATGCCCGCCACCTGGCGGTCAGCGCTCACTGCTTCAAGGTTCCGGGCGCAGGACGTCGAGCGTCGCCGAGCGGTAGTCGCGTCGATAGAGGACGATCAGGATGCTCAGCGAAAGGACGCCGAGGACCACCGGGCTGAGCAGCCAGCCGGATGCCGCCAGTCCGAAGTAGTAGGCACGGATGCCGCGATTGAAGTCGTCGCCGGCCAGGTTGTGGGCGCCGGCCACGCGGCGCGCGTAGCGTTCGACCTGTGCGTCGTCGCGCTGTCCCAATGGCGCTGCGCCGATCAGGATCGACAGCAGGTTGAACTGGCGCAGCGCCCAGGTGAACTTGAAGTAGCCATAGACGAAACTGGCCAGCACCAGCATCAGCTTGATTTCCAGCAGTTCGCGGCTGCCCGCTCCGCCAAGCGTCAGGTCGGCGGAGAACTTCAGCAATTGGTCGGCTGCGCCCATCGCCGCGACCAGGCCGGCGATGATGTAGATGGTGGTGTTGGCGTAGAAGGAGACGCTGCCCATCAGGTTGCCGATCAGCGCCGCGTCGCTCATGCGCAATTCGCGTTCGAGCATGCAGTACGCCCACTCCTGCCGGTAGCTGTGCAGGTGTCCGATCAGGCCCTTGCAGCACCAGCGACTATGCTCGGAAAACCAGGTATAGCCGCCCCAGCAAGCGAGGAAGGCTGAGAGGGCCAGCCAGTCGACCGTCGATAAGCTCTCAAGTGCGCGCATCGGGTCATCTTGCCACAGAATGCTGCGCGCACAAGCCGCGGCAGCGCCCTAGGCCGGGCGGGCGGAGGCCGCTGTCGTGCTGAGCCTGCCGAGCAGCCAGTAGCTGAGCAGGAAGGCGCCGATATGGTAGGCGGTGTTGAACAGCACCCCGAACTGGACGTAGATCAGCACCGTCAGCGCCAGGTAGGCGAGCAGGCAGCCGACCAGCAGCAAGCGCCGCCAGAGCGCGCGCATGGCTGGCCTGAACAGGCGCAGCCAGCCGCCGGCAACCGCCAGCGCAGCCATGGCGAGGACTTGCAGCAAGGGATCCAGGCCGCGCACATGGACCCCCTGGAGAAGATTATTGACGATGTCGGCGTGCAATTCGACGCCGTGGCGAAACTCCCCGCCAGCGCCGCGGCGAACCTGGAAGTGGTCCCGGCCGGCACGGCCGTCGCCAATCAGGACAATTTTCCCGGCCAGCTCGCCGGGCGCGAGTGTCGCCGCCGGCGCACTGATCTGCTCGTAGTCGTAACGACGCGGCGGCTGACGCCAGGTGCCGATCGGCGCCAGGCGGATCAGAACCTCCGCGACCCGGTCGCCGCTGGCCAGCAGCGGGCACTCGTTGCGCGCCTGTCCCGAGTCTTCGACGCTCGTCCGGACCGGTTTCAGTGGCCCGCGCCAGATCGTCCTGCCGGCGGCGCTGACCAACGTCAGTTCGCGCAGCTGCTCGTCTACGGCCAGCGTCGTGCCGCCGACCGCCAGCGCGCCCAGGGCTCCGATCCTGGCGCTGATGCGTTCGACCGGTGTTGGCCCGGAATTCGCCGCAGCGGCGAACTTGACCACGGCGAGCGGCGCGATCGACGCGTAGCCGAGTCGGCCGCCGACGCACAGCAGGCCCCAGGCGCTGACCGCCCTGGCCAGCCCGGGAATCGCCGCCGGTTCCTGGTCGAGCAGCTGATTGACGCCGACGATCACCTGGCTGCCCCGCTGTCGGGCGCGTGCGATGGCCGCGAGCAGCTCGCCGTCGGCCGGATTCGCTTTCTCGAAATAGACGTCGAAGACGATCACCTGCGCGCCCGCGTCGACCAGCCGGTCGATCACGCGCGCGTGCTCACGGCGCCAGTCGGGTCCGAACTTGCCGAGCCGCGCTTCGGACTTCTCGTCAAAACTGACGATCACGATGCGTTCGCTGACCGGCACGCTGGCGACCATGTCGCCGAGGGCCATGGTGTAGCTTTCAATGCGCGTATCGATTCCCAGCAGGTCGAACAGTTGTACCCAGGCAAAGCACAGCATCGACACGGCAATGCCGGCGGCGCTGTAGTGCCGCCATCTGCGCAGGCGTTCGGCATTCATCAGTTGCACGAACTGATTGAGCAGGGACGGCCGGCGCTCGATGCTGCGGATCAGCGCGTCGAGGTCGAACTGAAAGCGCTTGTCGTCGAGCGCGTGCGCCTGGCGACGCGCCAGCGGCGCGATCGCCGCCGGCAGCTCCCTGGCGTCGGGCATGGTCGCGCCGCCGACGAGCACCGGGATCAGGCGCTTGCCCTGTTTGAGCGCCGCCGCGAGTTCGTGACAAACGAAATCGTCGGCTTGGTCGAGGCGCCGGCCACTGGCGTTGCTCGCCTTCAGCCAGCCGGGGCCGATCAGTGCGATGACCACGTCGCAGGCGTCGATCTCGCGGTCGAGCACGGTGATGAAATCGTCGCCGGCGTCGATCTGGCCGATGTCCATGAACACCTGTTCGGCACCGAAGTGCGCGCTCAGGTGATCGTAGAGCCGTCCGGCGTAGGCGATGCTGTCTTCGCGGCGATAGCTGATGAAAATCCGCGACGCGTTCTCGGCCACTGACGCTGCGCCCGCCTTCAGTCGTTCGCCGGTGGACGACGGCAAGGCCTTCCCAGCGCCTGCTGCGGCCGCTCAGGGTGCCGGCGCATCACTGCACGCGGTCGCCATGGGTCGGCGGCGGCCGGTCGCTGTCGTGAGCATCGCCCGAGCGGCCGCTCATGACGCCGACGCCGATGGCAAATATTCCCGCCGCCAGCGCCGCCGTCCCGAGGTTGGCGGTGTTGGGCACCAGCTTGTCGAGGTCGCTGATGCGGCTGCGAATCTGTTCGACTTCGCCGATACCCGCCCGCCCGACTTCGAGCAGGTTCGGGCCGACGAGGGCCGCCGCCTGCCCGACCCCCAGCGAAGCTCTGGGCCATTGGCCGGCGTTCGAAGTCAGCGCGACGCGGTCTTCGGCGACGACGACCCTGACGCGCGCCTCGGGGTCCACCCGTACCAGGTACTCGGTGCCTTCCGAGGCGGCCGTCGCGTACTCGGTCTTGACCTTGAACAGGCCCCGGGCCTTGACCAGGACCTCGCCGATGAAAACGAAGATCGAACCCAGGCGGACGTGCGTGTTCGGCTGCACGTAAACCCTCGCGCCCTCGGCAAAGGTGAGCACGACGGTCGAAAGCGCGTCGGTCCGGATCTCGTCACCTGTCTCCAGCGCCATATTATGTTTTGGCTGCGCGCGGGCGCCCTTGCGAACGATGTCAACCCCGGCAATCGTCCCGCCGTCGACCAGTTGCCCGCCCTGCACGACGCCGAGCGTGATCGACGCACAGCCGCTGACGGCGAAGCAGAGAACGAGAAGGAAAACGATGAATGCGCCGCCATTGGCGAGCGGCTGCCGCAATGCCTGCCAGCCGGATGTCGTGTTTCTCTGTGTGCTTGACGCCATGAGAACGCCCTCCATTCCGCGGTTCAGCCCTCGGGCTGCACGAGGGGTCTCGCGCAGCTCGCACCAATCCAGGCCGGGTTGAGTGGGTTCGACCTCCCTGCCTGCCACAAAGTGCGACAGGCAGCCGGGGGGTCGGGGAACGACAGCCCGAGTATATTCACCGCGGACGGTAATCACAAACGCCGGCAAATGTCGGCAGGCCGGGAGAGGGGGCCAAAACCGAGTCGCGAAAGAGCCGTCGCGCAACGCCACTCGCGCGACAGGCCCTCCCGGTGGACGGTCGTAGCTGCCGGCTATAATCGCGGCTTACTTGCCAGGGAATCCCGATTCATGTCCGATCTGCTCGCCCATCTCAATCCGCCGCAGCTCGCCGCGGTCACCCTGCCGGCGCAGCACGCGCTGATCCTCGCCGGAGCAGGCAGCGGCAAGACGCGGGTGTTGACCACCCGCATCGCCTGGCTGATCTCGACCGGACAGGTGGGTGCACAGGGCGTTCTGGCGGTGACCTTCACCAACAAGGCGGCGAAGGAAATGCAGGCGCGCCTGGCGGCGTTGCTGCCGATCAACACCCGCGGCATGTGGATCGGCACCTTTCACGGTCTGTGCAACCGTTTCCTGCGCGCTCACCACCGCGAGGCCGGCTTGTCCGCGCAGTTCCAGATTCTCGATTCCGCAGACCAGCTGGCGGCGATCAAGCGCCTGCTCAAGAACCTCAACATCGACGACGAGAAGTATCCGCCGCGCGAGCTGATGCACTTCATCAACGCGCACAAGGAGCAGGGGATTCGCGCCGCACAGGCCGAAGCCTACGATGCCTATACCAGCCGCCGCGTCGAACTGTATGCCGAGTACGAAGGGCAATGCCAGCGCGAGGGTGTGGTCGATTTTGCCGAGCTGCTGCTGCGTTCCTACGAGCTTCTGCAGCGCAACGAACCCCTTCGCCAGCATTATCAGGCGCGCTTCCGGCACATCCTGGTCGATGAATTCCAGGACACCAACCGCCTGCAGTACGCCTGGCTGAAGCTGCTCGCCGGACGCGGCAGCGGCAAGCCGGACACTCCCGGAGGCGGCGCCTGCCTGTTCGCGGTCGGTGACGACGACCAGTCGATCTACGCTTTCCGCGGGGCCGAGATCGGCAACATGCACGACCTGCAGCGTGAGTTCGAGCTGCCGGAGGTGATCCGCCTCGAGCAGAACTACCGTTCGCACGGCAATATCCTCGACGCCGCCAACGCGCTGATCAAGCAGAACCGCGGTCGCCTTGGCAAGAACCTGTGGACCGAAGCCGGCGCCGGCGAGCCGATTCGCGTTTTCGAGGGCTATTCGGATATCGCCGAAGCACGTTTCATCGTCGAGGAGATTGGCGAGCTCGTCCGCAACGGTGTTTCGCGCCAGCAGATCGCGCTCCTCTATCGTTCGAATGCGCAGTCGCGGGTACTCGAGCACCAGCTGTTCACCGAGGGTCTGCCTTACCGCGTTCATGGCGGCCTGCGCTTTTTCGATCGCCAGGAGATCAAGCACGCGCTCGCCTATCTTCGCCTGCTGGCCAATCCCGACGACGATACGGCTTTCGCGCGGGTGGTCAATTTCCCGACGCGCGGGATCGGCGGTCGCAGCATCGAGGCGCTGCAGGAAGCTGCCCGACAGACCAACTCCAGCCTGTACAACGCCGCCGCCAGTCTCGCCGGCAAGCCGGGCAGCGCGGTGGCCCGGTTCATCGCCCTGATCGAGAGCCTGCGCGCCGAGACGAAGGATCTGCCCCTGCCGGAAGTGATCGACCGGCTCATCGAGCGCAGCGGCCTGCGCCAGCACTATCTGGCCGAGAAGGAAGGCCAGGATCGGCTCGAGAACCTCGACGAACTGATCAACGCGGCGGCCGGTTTTGTGCACGACGATGGCGGGCCTGCTGTCGACGGCGAGGAAGCGGTTCCGGATGGAGGTCCGCTGGCATCTTTTCTCGCGCACGCCTCGCTCGAAGCGGGCGAGCACCAGGCCGGCGAGGGGCAGGACGCCATCCAGTTGATGACCGTGCACGCGGCCAAGGGCCTCGAATTCGACATCGTCTTCATTACCGGCCTCGAGCAGGGCCTCTTTCCACACGAGAACGCGGCGCAGGAGCGCGAAGGCCTCGAGGAGGAGCGCCGGCTGATGTACGTGGCCGTGACGCGCGCACGCAAGCGCCTCTACCTGACCCATGCGCAGACGCGCATGCTGCACGGGCAAACGCGCTACTGCCTGCCTTCGAGCTTCCTTGAAGAGCTGCCGGTGGAATTGCTGCGCAGAATCAACCGCGCTGTCGCCAGCGCGCCGGCCGCGGCGCCACGCCCTGCCGCTGGCGCCGGCTGGCCGAAGCCGGCTGCGACCAACGGTCTGCGCATTGGTCAGAATGTGCGCCATACGCGCTTTGGCCTGGGGGTCATCGTGTCCACCGAAGGGGCCGGGCCGGAGGCCCGCGTACAGGTCAATTTCGGCTCCGGCGGCATGAAGTGGCTGGCACTGGAGTACGCCAAACTGACGCCCGCCTGAGTTGCAGCCGGTTGTCCACAGTTTGCGCGTTGGCGCTGCCCGCTTCGGCCTTCGTTTCGCAGTTGCGCACCGATTGTGTGGACAAGCCTGTGGACTGCCTGTTGCCGCAGCGGGCAAGTGGCAGCCTGGACGGCGTTTTTTTGCGCTTGCTCAAAAAGTGGGCGCAGCACTAGACTGTCAGACCTAACCACGGAGGGATTTCGCCATGCCTTTTGCCATTCGCATTCATCGGACCGGTGGACCGGAAGAGATGTGCTGGGAAGAAGTAGCGGTTGGCGAACCGGCTGCCGGCGAGGCGCGGGTACGGCACGAAGCAGTCGGACTCAACTTCATCGACACCTACCATCGCAGCGGACTCTATCCGCTGCCGCTGCCCAGCGGACTCGGTCTGGAAGGGGCGGGAGTCGTCGAAGCGGTCGGCGATGGCGTCACTGAATTGCGCGCCGGCGATCGCGTCGCCTACGCCGGTGGTCCGGTCGGCGCCTACAGTCAGCTGCGTTGCCTGCCCGCCGACCGCTTGCTGAAATTGCCCGAGGCGATCGGTTTTCGCACCGCCGCGGCAATGATGCTGCAAGGCCTGACCAGCGCCTATCTGCTGCGCCGCACCTATCGCGTGCAGGCCGGAGACAGCGTCCTGATCCACGCCGCTGCCGGCGGCGTCGGACTGATCGCCTGCCAGTGGGCCAAGGCGCTCGGAGCGACGGTCATCGGCACCGTTTCCAACCAGGCCAAGGCGGCGCTGGCGAAGGCCCACGGCTGCGACCACGTGATCGACTACGCGCGCGAGGAGTTTGCACCCCGGGTGCGCGAGATCACCGGTGGCGAAGGCGTGGCGGTGGTCTATGACGGCGTTGGCAAGGATACTTTCGCCGCTTCGCTGGACAGCCTGAAAACGCGCGGAATGATGGTTTGCCTGGGCAACGCGTCTGGACCGGTGCCGCCCCTGGATCCGTTGCTGCTGTCGCAGAAGGGATCGCTGTTCCTGACCCGGCCGACGCTGATGCACTACATCGCCAGGCGCGCCGAGTTGGCCGAGCTGGGCGCCGAGTTGTTCGACCTGGTCGCTGCGGGCAAGGTCAAGATCGAGGTCAACCAGAGCTATCCGCTCGCCGAAGTGGCCCAGGCACATCGTGACCTGGCGGCGCGCAAGCATACCGGGTCGACCATTCTCCTGCCGTGATGGAGCGCTTGCGCGCCAGGCTGGTTGCGGTTCGTTACCTCCTTGCCACGGCCTGGCCGATCGTCCTGATCACGGCGATCGGCCTGATCGTGGCCTATCAGTTCGTCGAGCCCGAGCCGCCGCGCAAGATGACCATCAGCACCGGCAGCGAGGCAGGCGCCTACTATGCCTACGCGCAGCGCTACGCGCCGCTGCTGGCAGAAAAGGGGATCACCCTCGAGGTCATGACCTCGGCGGGTTCGCTCGAGAACCTGCAGCGACTGGAGAGCGGCGAAGCCGACATTGCCTTCGTTCAGGGCGGCATCGTGCCACCCGCCGACGACCCCGAATCGACGCGCCTGCGTTCCCTGGGCAGCGTTTCCTACGAACCGGTGTGGGTCTTCTACGGCGGCGCCGAACCGATCGACAAGCTCTACCAGCTCGCCGGGCAGCGCGTTGCCATCGGCGAGGAGGGCAGCGGTATCCGTGGCCTGGCCCTGCAGTTGCTTGCCGCCAACGACATTCCCGCGCAGAGCCGGAATCTGCTGCCGATGGCCAGCCTGGCTGCCGCCGAGGCGCTGCAGCAGGGCCAGATCGACGCCACCTTTGTCGTTGCCGCACAGGAGGCGCCGGTGGTGCAGGTGCTCCTGCGTTCGTCGGGGCTGAGCGTGGTCAGCTTCAGCCAGGCCGACGCCTATCTGCGCCTTTTCCCCTTCCTGTCGAAAATCGTCCTGCCGCAGGGGGTCGTCGATCTGGTGCGCGACGTGCCGCCGCAGGATACGGTGCTGCTGGCGACGACGGCCAACGTCGTCGTTCGCGACGATCTGCATCCGGCGCTGGCCAACCTGCTGTTGCAGGCGATGACCGAAGTCAATGGCAAGGGCGGCTTCTTCCAGCACGCCGGCGAGTTCCCGGCCTACAAGGACCACAGCCTGGTGCTCTCCGACGACGCCCGCCGCTATTACGAGTCCGGGCCGCCGTTCCTGCAGCGCTACCTGCCGTTCTGGCTGGCGGTACTCGTCGAGCGCCTGTTCGTGATGGCCCTGCCGCTGATCATGCTGTCCTTGCCGCTGCTGAAGCTGGCGCCGGCGATCTACAATTGGCGCGTGCGCTCGAAGGTCTTTCGTTGCTACGGCGACCTGAAATTCCTGGAAAACGACCTGCGTCACCACTACGACCCGCTTCGCCACCAGGACTACGTGGCTCGCCTCGACCGTATCGAGGAAGACGCCAGTACGCGCAGCATACCGCTGGCTTTTACCGACCTGCTGTACACTTTGCGCGAGCACATCAACCTGGTTCGTGAGAAGCTTCACCGACTCGAAACGACCGACGACAAGGAAAAAGAAGAATGAAATCGTTCCTGATAGCCAATCCAAAGGGTGGTTCCGGGAAATCGACGCTGGCCATCAATCTCGCCGGCCACCTCGCGCGCAGCGGACATCAGGTGATGCTCGGTGATGTCGATCGTCAGCAGTCGTCGCGGGAATGGCTGCGCATGCGCCCGCGCGCGCTGCCGGAGATTCGCAGTTGGGACATCGAGCCGGGGAAGACCGCCCGGCCACCGAAGGGCACGACGCACGTCGTCCTCGATACCCCGGCGGCCTTGCACGGAAAAGCGCTCGAGAACGTCATCAGGCACGTCAATCGGGTGCTCGTTCCGGTGCAGCCGTCGCTCTTCGACATGCTCGCCACCCGTCACTTTCTCGAGGCGCTGCTGGCCGAGAAGGTGGTGCGCAAGGAGCAGACCTTCGTCGCCGTGGTCGGCATGCGGGTCGACCCGCGCACGCGAGCGGCCGCCGAGCTCGAGCGCTTCCTGGAGAAGTTCGAGCTGCCGGTGCTGACCCACCTGCGCAATACGCAGCTCTACGTGCAGACGGCGCTGCACGGGATGACGATGTTCGATCTTGCCGCGTCGCGTACGACGAAGGACATCGAGCAGTGGCAGCCGATCATCGACTGGGTCAACCAGGACTAGCGCGGCGCTGCATTCCTGATACGACTCTTGGCGACTGCTGAAAGCAGCGCGAAATTCCGGTGGTGGCTGAAATTCGCAGGGTCCATGCCGGGGCGGTCCTCGTCGCCACCCCCCGCGCCTCCTCGCAATGACGAGCGGGCCGGCGTGCGGCCGCCTTCCCGGGTGGCCGCCTTCGCGTGGCGATCGACACGATCGTCAGCTTGGTCGCGTTCAGCGTGCCACGTCGGCGTAAAATGGCGCGATGCCTGAAACCCCGTTCGTCCATCTTCGTCTGCACAGCGAGTATTCGGTTACCGACGGCATCGTCCGTCTCGGTGATGCGCTGGCCCGTGCGGCCAGTGACGGCATGCCGGCCCTGGCGCTCACCGACCTGGCGAACGTCTTCGGTCTGGTCAAGTTCTACTCTTCGGCGCGTGGCAAGGGGATCAAGCCGCTGCTCGGCAGCGACGTCTTCATCGCCAACGAAGCCGATCCCGACCGTCCGTATCGACTGCTGTTGCTGGTGCGTTCGGGGCAGGGCTACCGGCAACTGTGCGAGTTGCTGTCGCGCGCCTACCTGGCGCCGCGCGTGCGCGGACGCGCCGAGGTCAGCCGCCGCATGCTGCACGAGGTGGGCGTCGATGGTCTGATCGCGCTCTCGGGCGCCGCTGCCGGCGATATTGGCGAAGCGCTGCTGCAGGGAAAGGTCGATCAGGCGACGCTTTGCGCACGCCGCTGGGAGCAGCTTTTCCCGGGTGCTTTCTATCTCGAAGTGCAGCGCTACGGCCAGCCGCAACAGGAGTTTCTGCTCACCGCAAGCGCCGATCTCGCGGCCGAACTCGAGTTGCCGCTGGTCGCCACGCATCCGATCCAGTTTCTCGAACGCGACGACTTCAAGGCGCACGAGGCGCGCGTCTGCATTGCCGAGGGCTACATGCTCGGCGACGTGCGCCGCCCGAAGCTGTACACCGAAGAGCAGTATTTCAAGTCCACCGCCGAGATGGTCGCGCTCTTCGCCGACCTTCCCGAAGCGCTCGAGAACGCGGTGGAGATCGCCAAGCGCTGCAATCTGCAGATCACGCTCGGCAAGAGCTACCTGCCGGACTTTCCGACTCCGGAGGGCGTGACGCTGGCTGATTTCCTGCGCCAGGAAGCCGTCGCCGGCCTCGAGGTCCGCTTGCAGCAGCTCTTCCCCGACGCCGCCGAGCGCGCCGCGCAGCGGCCGGCCTACGACGCGCGCCTGCAGCTGGAGACCGACACCATCGTCGCGATGGGATTCCCCGGCTACTTCCTGATCGTTGCCGATTTCATCAACTGGGCGCGGCACAACGGTTGCCCGGTGGGACCCGGGCGGGGTTCGGGCGCCGGTTCGGTCGTCGCCTACGCACTGGCAATCACCGACCTCGACCCGCTGCGCTACGCCTTGCTCTTCGAGCGCTTCCTCAACCCCGAGCGGGTGTCGATGCCCGACTTCGACATCGACTTCTGCCAGGACAATCGCTGGCGGGTGATCGAATACGTGCGCGAGAAGTACGGCGCGGCGGCGGTTTCGCAGATCGTCACTTTTGGAACCATGTCTTCGAAGGCGGTCATCCGCGACGTCGGGCGCGTGCTCGATTTGCCGTACACCTTCTGCGACCAGCTTTCCAAGCTGATCCCGGTGGAGACCAACAAGCCGCTGTCGCTGGCCAAGTCGCTGCTCGCCGAACCGCAACTGCAGGCGCGCATCGACGAGGAAGAGGAGGTCAAGGACCTCTTCGACCTCGCCGCCCGTCTCGAAGACCTGACGCGCAACGTCGGCATGCACGCCGGCGGCGTGCTCATCGCCCCCGGCAAGCTGACCGACTTCTGCCCGATCTATTCGGCCGACGGTGGCGGCTCGGTGGTTTCGCAGTACGACAAGGACGACGTCGAGAAAATCGGCCTGGTGAAGTTCGACTTCCTCGGCCTGCGCAACCTGACGATCATCGAACTGGCGCTCAAATACGTCGAGCAGCTGAGCGGCGAGCGCCCCGATCTGGCGACGCTGGCCTTCGACGATCCCGGTACCTACCAGATTCTCAAGGACGGCAATACCACCGCCATCTTCCAGGTGGAATCGGAGGGCATGAAGAAGCTGGTGCGCAAGCTGGCGCCCGACCGTTTCGAGGACATCATCGCCGTCCTCGCGCTGTACCGGCCGGGTCCGCTGGGCTCGGGAATGGTCGACGACTTCATCCTGCGCAAGAAGGGCCAGCAGAAGATCGATTACTTCATCGACGACCTGAAGGCCTGCCTCGAACCGACTTACGGGGTCATCGTCTATCAGGAACAGGTGATGCAGATCGCGCAGATCATCGGCGGCTATACGCTCGGTTCCGCTGATCTCTTGCGCCGTGCGATGGGCAAGAAGAAGGCCGAGGAGATGGCCAAGCATCGCGGCATGATGCGCGATGGCGCGAAGCTCAAGGGCTATGACGAAAAGCTGGTCATGCAGCTTTTCGATCTGATGGAAAAATTCGCCGAGTACGGCTTCAACAAGTCGCACACCGCCGCCTACGCGGTGATCACCTACCATACGGCCTGGCTGAAGGCGCACCATTGCGCGGCCTTCATGGCGGCGACCCTGTCGTCGGACATGGACAACACCGACTCGGTGAAGATCGTCCACGACGACGCGCTCAGTAACGGCCTGCAGATTCTTGGCCCGGACATCAATGCCTCGCAGTATCGCTTCACGCCGGTCGATCGCACCCGTGTTCGCTACGGACTGGGCGCGGTCAAGGGGACTGGCGAGCAGGCGGTGAATACGATTCTCGACGCCCGCGCAGCAGGGGGTGCGTTCAAGGATCTCTTCGATTTCTGTCGCCGTTCGGACAAGCGCATGGTCAACCGGCGCACCATCGAGGCGCTGATTCGTGCCGGTGCCTTCGACGCACTCGACGACCATCGTGCGCGCCTGTTGGCGTCGGTCGGCATCGCCATCGAAGCCGCCGAGCAGGCCGAGCGCAACGCCATGCAGGTGAGCCTGTTCGACGTCCTCGACGGCGGTGACGACGCGCACGGTGGAGCGCATGGCGCGCGTTACGTCGAAGTGCCGCGGTGGAGCGAAAGGCAGCGCCTCAACGAGGAAAAGATCGCCCTCGGCTTCTATTTTTCCGGTCACCCTTTTCACGAGCTGCAGGCCGAGGTGTCGCGCTTTGCGCGCAAGCCGCTGGCCGCGCTGGAGGCGCGCAAGGAGCCGCAGTTCCTCGCCGGGCTGGTGGTCGGCGTGCGCAGCAAGTTCACTGCGCGCGGCAAGATGGTCTTCATCCAGCTCGACGACGGCACCAGTTCGCTCGAAGTGTCGGTGTTCAGCAAGCTGCTCGACGCCGAACGCGCCAAGATCAGGGAGGACGAGGTACTGATCGTCGAAGGCAAGGTGCAGCGTGACGATTTTGCCGGCGAAGGCCGCTTGAAGGTCGTCGCCGAGCGCCTGTTGACGCTTGCCGAGGCGCGCGGCCGTTTTGCCCGCCATCTTCGCCTGTCGCTCAACGGCCACGCCAGTGGCGCCAACGCCAGCGCCGCGGCGCAACGCCTGCGCAGCCTGCTGGCGCCGTATACGCCGGGCAACTGCCCGGTGCGGCTGGCCTACCACAACGGCGAGGCGACCTGCGAACTGGCGTTTGGTGACGCCAATCGGGTGCGTCTCGAGGACGATCTGCTGGCCGCGTTGCGCGAGTGGCTGAGCAGCGAAAACGTCAGTGTCGACTACCCCTGATCGACGTCATGAGTCATCTTTTCAACAGGAGCTGTCGATGATCAGAAACAGGCTGCTGCGCGCCCTTGGATCACCCTTCGGGCCGCTAGTCCTTGCTGTGCTTTTGCTTGGCTGTACCGACAAACTCAGCCTCGACAACTACAACCAGCTCAAGGTTGGTCAGTCGGACGACGAGGTCAAGCTGATCCTCGGCGATCCGGCACGCTGCGATGAAATGATCGGCGTGCGCAGCTGTGTCTGGGGAGGCGATGAGCGCGGTATCAAGGTCGCCTTCATGGGCGGCCAGGTCGCCCTTCTTTCAGCCCACAACCTGAAGTGAGTACGGACATGAAATCCCCCCTGCTGATCGACCAGGCGCTGCTCGACAGCGTCAGTGGCGAAGCCAGCCGCAGTCCGCGCCAGCGCAAGAACCGCAACTTTCACGCCGACGATGCGGCGCCCGCGCATCGCCTGCTCAACGCCATCGAGCCCGGCTCGTACCTGATGCCGCACCGTCATCTCGACGCCAACAAGGACGAAACGATGATCGTCCTGCGTGGGCGGCTGGGCGTCGTTTTCTTCGACGAGCTTAGCCAGGTGCAGCAGACCGCAGTCCTGGCGCCAATGGGCCCGATCTGCGGCGTCGACATCCCGCACGGTGTTTATCACACCGTTCTGGCGCTCGACCCCGGCACGGTGATGCTCGAAGCCAAGGGCGGTCCCTACCTGCCGCTGACGGAGGCCGAGCGTGCGCCATGGGCGCCGGCCGAGGGGGCGCCGCAAGCCGCGGCCTACGCGCTGTCGTTGCGCGAGCGTTTCGCGTAGCGAGCGACCCGCGGCGCCTGCCGGCCGCTTGCGCTTGGCCTTGACCGCTTTCTGCTCGTCGCCTGGATGGGTGTTGGAATGCTAGAACCGACACCGGCGTACCGCCGTGCTGCGCCCTGGTTGCTGGCAGCGCTGTTGGCGCTGTTCGTGCTCTGGCTGGCGCTGCCGCGGCTGCTGGGCATGGCGGCGGAGCGCTGGCTGACCATTCCGGGGCTGCAGGCGCTGCACGTCGACGTCGATCAGGTGGGCGCCGAAGACGCGCGCCTGCGCGAAGTGCGCGCCGTTTATCAAAGTCCCGGCGGCGACCGTTTGCGGATCGTCTTGCGCGACATCGCGGTCGGCTATTCGCTGCCGCGGGCGCAGGTCGAGCGCCTGGACATTGGCAGCGCCGAGCTGGAGATTTCGCCCGGGGAGGCGACGCTGCCGGCGTCCCCCTGGCCACGAATCGAGTGGCCGGTCCTGCCATGGAGCGAGGTTCGGGTTGGCGACCTGCGCCTTGTCCTGGTCCGCTCACCGCGTGCGCAACTCGACGTCCATGGCAGCTTCCTCTTGCGCCAAAGCGAGAGGCAGCTGCAGGCGGAATTCCGTCCCGACGGCGACCTGTTGCGGCTGACGGCGCGTTCCCCCGCGCCGCAAACTGCGGGCGATGCGCCTGAATTTCATGTGCAGTGGTTGCCTGCCGTCGGGCCGGGGGCGGACGCGCGGCTGCGCATCGGTCGTCAACCCGACGAGCAGCCGGCAAGGCTCGTCGCCCAGGTGCCGCTGCCACTGCTCGTTGAGCTGGCGCGCAGCCTGGGCGTAGCGCTGCCGGCGGCTACGGCAAGCGGCACGCTGAGCCTGCAGGCCGAAGTGCAATTCGGCGCGGCGTCGGGAAGCGTCGCTGTGCTCAGTGGCGAAGCAGAAGTCAGCGCTGGCGGAATCGAGCTTGCCGACGCGGCTGCCCCGCTCGCGCTTGCCCTCGCCGGCAAAGCGCGCTTCGCCTGGCAAGCGTCGGCGGCAGAGCTCGTCTTGCAGCCGGGTTTGCGCTGGCAGGCGACGCTCGCTGGCGAACTGCCGCTGCAGGCGAGCGGTCGGCTCGAGAAGTCGTTTGCGCTGCGCGTGGACGATGGCCGGGTGGTCAACGCGGGCGAGTTTCCGTTCGCGCTGGATTCGCCGCCATGGGGACGCTGGCAAGGCACGCTGCACCGGCTCAGCCTGGGTGGAGGCGATGGCTTGGGCGACTGGCGTGTCGCCGACGGGCAACTGCGTATCAAGGGGCGGGTGAAAGACTGGCACGGGGAAGCCATCCGGGCACGCGACATGCGGGTGGCGGGCGACGTCGCGCTGCATTGGGCGCGCTCCGCCGAAGTCAGCGGCGAGCTCGCCTTGCAGCTTGATCTTGGGCGTTTGTCATGGTCGGGCGATGCGCCGCTGAGCGTTCAGCCTGCTAGGTGGAAAGTGAGCGCCACGGCAGCGGCAAAGGCGGGCGGCGATTTCTGGAACAGCCTGGTGATCAGTGGTGAAGCCAGCAGCGCGCAAATCAAAGTCAAGCCTGACTCGGGACACGCGCTGACACTCGCCAGCAGCCACCTGCAGCTGCTGCGCCTGCGCTTCGCGGGGCAAGAAAACGGCGCCGGTAGAGGTGGTGGGGCAGGCGCCGAGCAGGCGCGGGGGCTTGCCGCCGCCGAGGGCGAACTGCGCATCGCCGCCGACGGCGTTCGTTTCGCTGGTGGCCCGGCGCCCGACCTGCGCGCTCGTCTGAGGCTCAAGGGCGGCGCTTTGCGCGGCGATGGCTCCCTGCTCCTGCAGGGGAAGGAAGTCCTCGCCTTTGCCGGGTCGCACCGGCTCGCGCGGGGCTGTGGCGAAGCGACGCTGAACGCGGCCCAAAGCCTGCCGGCGCTGGGAAGGCTGCTGCAGCCGCGTCCCGCCGCCTTGCAGGCCCTGGACCTTCAGGCCGGCGAAGTGGATGCCAGGTTCACCCTGGACTGGTGCGCGCCGTCGCGCTCGCCGCCGCGCCTCGACGCCAGGGGGGTGCTGGCGGTTCGTGCCGCCGATCTGGGCTGGGACCAGGCGCGCGCGCACGCCGTGCAGGCCAGGCTGCAGCTCGACGGCGTGCATCCCTTGCGCGGCCGCCTCAAGTTTTCTGCGCAGGACGGCGAGTTGGCGAGCGGAACGCCAGTGGCCGATGTGAACGTCGATCTGGCGCTGGCGGAAAAGGCGCTGAGCGTGCACGCTCTGCGCGCCAGACTGCTCGGCGGCAGCGTGCTCAGCGAGCCGCTCAATCTGCCCTGGCCGCCAGCGGGAGAAACCCTGCCGCTGCAGATCCGCCACGTCGATCTGGGCCAGTTGCTCGCCCTGTTCAAGGTTCACGGTCTGTCGGGAAGCGGCCAGATCGACGGCCTGCTGCCTCTCGGTTATGACGACGGCGGCGTCGAAATCGACAATGGCCAGCTGAGCAGCCCTGGCGTCGGCATCGTCCGGTACGCGCCAACGCTGGAGCTTCCCGGAAACCCCGGCCTGCTCGCCTTGCGCAACTTCCATTTCGAGAAACTAGCCATGCGCCTGTGGTACGCCTCCGATGGCGCCTACCGCACGCAGGCAACCCTGAACGGCAGCAACCCCGATTTCTACGACGGCTATCCCGTACGTCTGGGGCTCGACATCAACGGGAAGCTGCCGGGGCTGTTCCGGTCGGCGGTCTTTTCCGGGGATTTCAGTCGTCACATTCTGGAACAGTTGCAATCGGGAAAACTGGAATAGTTTTGTTAAGCTTGCCGCATCCATTGTTGCGGAGCTCCACCCATGTTCAGGCCCCCTCGCTTGCTTGCCACTGCCGCTCTGGTCTTCCTGGTCGCCGCGTGTTCACCGACCGTGCGCGTCGAGGCACCGGAGAAACCCATAGAAATCAACATGACGGTGAATATCAGGCACGAGATTCTGGTCAAGGTCGAGAAGGATGTTCAGCAATTGTTTGACGAGAATAAGGGCCTGTTTTGAACGACGCCCAAGTTGACCAAGGAAACGCCATGAAGACTTTGATCAAAGCATGTTTGCTCAGCCTGTTGCTGATGACGCACGCCACCTTCGCCGCCGATCTCTCGACGGCAAAGCAGCAGGGCTGGGTCGGCGAGCAGAACAACGGTTATCTCGGCCTGGTCCGCAGTGACGCCCCGGCCGACGTCAAGGCGCTGCTGGCCGACGTGAATGCGCAGCGAAAAGCCGAGTTCACGCAGATTGCCAGGAAGAACGGCATCGCCGAGGCAGAAGCGGCGCGCATCTTTGCGCGCGAGGCCGAGACGCGGACGGTGCCGGGCAACTACATCCAGAACCCGGCCGGCGGCTGGGTGAAGAAGTAGCTTGCTCGCCGCGCTCGCCCGTCATCACGGCGACGAGCGTGGCGACCTGGCAGTGGCGACGCCTTGCCGGATCGCGGATCAGCCCTCTTTCGGCTTGCTGGCCAGGCGATCGGGTACGGTCAGGTTCCAGTGGATGGCTGCCGCGCGCAGCACGAAGATGAGGACGATGGCCGCCGCGGCGCCGAGCGATCGATACGCGGGGGCGAATTCCAGTAGCGCCACGTAGAGCGCGCAGCCGAAGCTGATCGGTATGGCGTAGATCTCGCGGCGCATGAGGAGCGTTTGTCGCCCGGCCAGTACGTCCCGAATCAGGCCGCCACCGATCGCCGTAATGATTCCCAGGATGACCGGGGCCAGCGGTCGGCCGAAGTCCAGCGCCCAGACCTTGTCGGTCGCCGCGATGGCAAACAGGGAGGCGCCCAGGCCATCGATGTAGAGCATCAGGCTATAGATCTCCTTGCGCGTAAAGAGAGAGTTGGCAGCGAAGGCGGCGAGACTTGCGGCGAGCGCGACCCAGAGGTAGGCCAGGTCGGCGGCCCAGAAAACCGGCACGTCGAGGATGATGTCCCGGATCGTGCCACCGCCGATGGCGGTGATGATTCCCAGGACGGTCGCGCCGAAGAAATCGACGCCGCGCGGGGCGACGGCAAGCACCGCAGTGACCGCAAAGGCGGCCGTGCCTGCCATCCCGACCCAGTAAGTGAGCGTATTCAATGCCGATGTGCCTCCCGACGCGGGTGAGTGTTTGGCCGCCAGCGGCACTCGTGCTCGCTCAGTGCCCGCGGTCGCCGTTTGCCGGGCGGCCCATTCTGCGGTGTCTGGCGATTACGATCCGCTGTTCGACAGCGACATTATCGGTGTTTGCGAGCTTCGCGAACGCCAGGCCGCGCCGCGAGGCTGCCAGCCTTGCGGCGGATCTCTCGTACAATCGAGATCGCGTCCGCTGGCGTCGATGTTGCACTCGAAGCGGCAGGCGCCGCATCACGCAGCAGCGGCTGCACCCAACAATCGACGAGGTACGCAGGATTGCCGACGATGGAAACAATGGCCAAGCCACCCCGCAGGCGCCGCTGGGCAGCCTATGTCGCGCTGGCATTTGCGCTGCTGATCGTCGCCGGGGTAAGCGTCGCGACCTGGCTACTGCTCGACGATAATCGCCTGCGTGTGGCGCTCGAAGACGGCGTCAGCGCCCTGAGCGATCGCCCCTTCCACATCGACGGCGATTTCGCGATCAGTCTCGGCCGCATCACCACCGTCCGTGGCTCGGACATTCGCTGGCTGAATCCGGCTTGGAGCAAGCAAGCAAACATGCTGTCGGCCAGGAGTCTGTCGCTTTCCATCGACCTCTGGAGCCTGGTTCGTGGCCCGATCGTGATCAGCGATGCCCAGGCGGACGACGCCACGCTGTTCTTCGAGTGGAGCAGGGAAGGGCAGTTCAACTGGACGATGGGAAACGAGGCCGAAAAGAAGCCCGGCGAGCGGTCAGGTCCGCTGCGCCTGGTTCTCGGTCAAAGCGAGCTGCGCAATGTCCGGATTCGTGTCAGCCACCCCGGCCTGACTGACGAGCTGGTCATCGACCTGCTGCGCGCGAGTCAGCAACAGGACGCGGAAAACATGCTGCTGATCAGCACCGACGGGGTGATCGGCGAGCGCCCGATCAAGGCGCAGGGGCGCGTCGGTCCTTTCCATGAGCTGATCGCCGGCGGCGCCATCGACTACAATTTCGACCTGCAGGCGCCCAATGCCAACCTCAAGGCAAGTGGGGGCCACTTCGACCGCCTGTCGGATGCGCGAGCGCCGCGTCTGGATGTCGAGCTGCTCGCCGCCGACGCTGCAGAAATCCTGAACACCCTGAAGCTTCCCGAACTGACCGCCGGCAAGGTCCAGCTGCAGGCCCGCATCGCGCCCGGCGACGATCGTCTCGCGGGCACGCTGCAGGGCAACTTCGGCGCCTTCAAGGTGGACGGCAAGCTGACGACGAAGAATCTCTCTTCGCTTGACGAGCTCTCCCTGCTGTTGCACGCCGAAGGCCCTGGTGTGGCCGCGATCGGCAGCCTGCTGGGGGTTGACCATCTGCCCGACGAACCCTTCTCCGTGCAGGTCGATGCCGGCCGCAGCGGGCGCGAGCTGCAAGTCCGGCAGCTGTCGTATGCCAGCGACGCTCTGCGCCTCAAGGCATCAGGCGTGGCGCCCCGCTGGCCGGAACTCGGCGGGCTCGACTTCGACATTGACGCCAGGGTGGCCGACCTGCATCGCTTCGCCAGGCTCCTATCGTTGCCGTCGCTGCCGGCCCTGCCGCTGAGCATCAAGGGCAGCGTCAAGGGCAGGAATACTGGCCGCGGCGATGAATTGCGCGGAGACTTCGCCCTCGGCAATATTGCCGGCGAGGTATCCGGCAAGCTGAGCGAGAAGAAGGACCTCGCGGGTTCCACGTTCAGCTATCGTGCCAGCACCGCGGACCTGCGCGAACTGGCGCGCGCGCACGGGTTTGGCCTGGCGGCGGAAGGCCCGGTTTCAGCGCGTATGGACGGGGAGTTCGCGCTGCTATCCGAACGGCTGCGGGTGACCCGCCTGGCGGTCGAGGTCGCCGACAATCAGTTGTCCGCGAGCGGGGATATCGATTTCAGGGCCGCCGACACGCTCTTCGAATTCGAGCCACAACTACGCGGCGCAGACCTCCGTGGCCTGGCGCGCCTGTTCCTGGTCCAGGAGCAGGCTGCCAATTTCCCTGCGCAAGCGTATGCGCTGGGAGGCAAGCTCAAGCTGCAAGGCTCCCGGCTGCAGTTCACCAGCAAGGATGCGCGAGCGGGGAGCAGCGTTTTCGACTTCGACGGTGCGCTCGGGTTTTCCGGCAAGGTGCCCACCGTGGACGCCAGGATCTCCGCCAGGGGAACGAATCTTGCCGAGTTGCTCAAGCCGCCGCTTCTCGCGGGCGTCCCGGCAGCGGCTTTTTCGCTGAGCACCCGCTTGAACATGTCCGATCAGGGAATGGCGCTGAATGAGCTGCAGTTTTCGCTGGCCGACAGCCGCTTGAGCGGGCGGCTGTCGACGGGCTGGCCTGGCGCGCCGGAACGGATCGGCTTCGATGTGACCGCCGCGGGCAGCAATCTGCGCGCCTCCGTGCCGGAAATCCCTGGCTACCGTGCGCCGCCGGTCGCGTTTCGCGTCGAAGCCAAGGGCACGGCCGACCCGGCGAACGTCGATATCGAACGACTCGACGGCCAACTTGCGGACAGTCGCATCGCCCTCGCCGGCAAGCTGGTCTTCAAGCCGGCCTTTTCGGCCGATGCCGTCCGCTTGTCGGTAAAGGGCCCGAAGTTGTCGCAACTGGGCAGCCTGACGGCGTGGCCGCTGGTCGATCTGCCGTTCGCCGTCAGCGGCACCCTGACCGGCAGCAAGGACGGCGTGCGCATGGACGATTTTCAGGCCACGCTCGGCGATAGTGACCTCAAGGGAAGCATGCGCATCAGTACGACGGGCCGGCCACGCGTCGACGTCGACGTGCGCTCGGACTATCTCGACCTGCAGCTACTGCTGGATCCTTCGGATGCGTCGACGAAGGCGGCCAGCGAGGTCGATGCGGCGAGTGCGGCGAGTGCGACGAGTGCGACGAGTGCGGCCAAAAAAAGGGCGAAGCAGGACGACAGGAGCGGCAAGCTGTTCTCGGACAAACCGCTGCCTCTGGAAGTGCTGCGTACCTTTGACGGAAAGCTGCTGGCGTCGCTGGCCAGGGTGGAAGGCAGGCACCAGCAGCTGAGCGACGTCAAGGCCGACGCCCGTCTGCAAGACGGCGTGCTGGTGGTGAAACAACTGCAGGGCCAGGGGCGACAGGGCAAGGTGGCGGCCAACTTTACGGTCGATGTCCGCGGCAAGCAGCCAGCCGTCAAGGGACAGCTCAAGGCGACCGACGTGATCTTTTTTGTCCGCGGGATGGCCAGGGACGACGAAGCCAGGCTTCCGCATCACACCCTCGAGAGTCATTTTTCTGCCAGCGGGAACAGCTTCAGCACCCTGGCAGCCGGGCTCGACGGCTATTTCTGGCTGCGCAGTTCGCCGGGGCAGTTTCGCTCGCTGGATCTGGACGTGCTGTTCGGCGATTTTGCTTTCCAGTTGTTCAGTGCGCTCAATCCCTTTGCCCGGAAGAAGCCGTACTCGACGCTGAAATGCGGCGGGGTTTACCTCCAGGCCAGCAAGGGACGCGTCGAGACCGCGCCGGCAGTGGTTCTGCAGACCGGCGAGCTTTCAGTGATCTCAAAAGGGACCATCGACCTGCGCTCGGAGAAAATAGCCTTCTTCTTCAAGGTCGTCCCGCTGCAAGGAGTCGGCCTGAGCGCCGGGCACCTGATCAACCCCTTCATCAAGCTGGGCGGCACCCTGCACGATCCGGCGCTGAATCTGGACGTTGAAAACGCTGCGATAGAAGGAGGCGTCGCCGTCGCCACGTTTGGCGTGTCAATTCTCGCGGGCAGTCTCTGGGATCGCTGGATCGGCTCTTCAGGCGCCTGTGAGCGAGTCGCCGACGAGGCGCGCAAGCTGCGCCGTTCTCGAAACCCGAACCAGGAGCCGGGGTTCTGACCGACCACAAGGGTGTGGGGTGCATTGTTCGCGTCGGTGGGCCGCCAGAACGAAAGTCGCCCGACAGGTACCAATGAACTTTGCGCTGATCGCAAGGAGGTGTGTGCACATGAAAGTTTCCAGGTCTTGGCCATTGCGCGTGCTGCTGGCTGTGCTCTTGCTGTTCGTCGTCCCGGTGGGCGTGGCTCTCAGCCGGCATTTGAGCGACGACAGCCGACCGGGCGACTGGCGCAACGCGCGCCACGACAGCAGCGGACAGGCGCCCGATCCGCGGCACACTCCGGAAGCGCTGATCCAGGTCTATGCAGCGCGCGCCTTCGGCTGGCGCGGCATCTTCGGGGTGCACACCTGGATCGCCACCAAGGACAGCGACGCCGATCGTTACACGCGGCTGGAAGTGGTTGGCTGGGGCGTAAGCCGCGGGATGGATGCAGTGCGCATACATTACGGAGAAGCGGACGGCTACTGGTACGGCAGCGAGCCGACATTGATTCGCCAGCTTCGTGGCGGCGCCGAGGTCGACGCGCTGATCAAACGCCTGCACGAAGCGGCCCGGGCCTATCCGCACAGTCACGAATACCGGCTGTGGCCGGGTCCGAACAGCAATACCTTTACCGCTTACCTGGGGCGGGCCGTACCCGAACTCCACCTTGACCTGCCGCCGACCGCCATCGGCAAGGATTATCTGCCGCAGGGCGGTGTCTTTGCCAGCGCACCGAGCGGCGGCGGCGTGCAGTTTTCCCTGGCCGGCCTGCTCGGCGCGACGATCGCCGCCGAAGAGGGGATTGAGCTGAATCTGCTTGGCCTGTCGCTGGGTATCGACCTCTCGCCGCCGGCAATCAAGCTGCCCGGGGTGGGCCGCGTGGGGATGTCGGACGTTGATTGACGGCGCGCCAAGCGACCGGGATCGGCCCGGCGACGGTGTCGGTCATGGCCGCTGCCGGCCAGCCAAATGTTCACGGAAGCGGATCAACTGACCGATGGCCAAGCGTTCCTTCGACGTATTGCTGAGTATCCTTGCTGCGCTGGTCCTGGTGCTTCCGGTCGTCGTCATCGCCCTGCTCGTTCGCCTGACTTCGCCCGGTCCGGCGCTGTACTGGTCTGATCGGGTGGGCAAGGGAAACCGCGTCTTCCGGATGCCCAAGTTCCGCAGCATGCGCGTTGACACACCGGCCGTGGCGACGCACCTGCTGCAGAATCCCGACACCTACCTGACCCCGATCGGCTCGTTCCTGCGCCGGAGCAGTCTTGACGAGCTGCCTCAGCTCTGGAACATCCTGAATGGCGAGATGAGCTTCGTCGGTCCGCGTCCGGCGTTGTTCAATCAGGACGACCTGATTGCCTTGCGCACGAAGTACGCCGTGCACGAGATCCTGCCCGGGCTGACCGGCTGGGCGCAGGTCAATGGGCGGGATGAACTGCCGATTCCGGAAAAGGTGAGGCTCGATGCCGAATATCTTCGTCGCCAGTCGCTAGTGTTTGATCTGTATATCTTGTGGCTGACCGTGGTGAAGGTTGTGCGGCGGGATGGGGTGGCGCACTGATGGGGGCTGACGTCCGGTCGGCGGTCACAAGGCGATGGACTGGCCACGAGAAGGCAGGTTCTTCGGTGGACAAGGCTGGGTCGCCTAATGGTAAAATCCGACGGCTCGCAAAACGAGGATTACTTTTCCCATCACTATGCCATCCAGCTTGAAGCCATTGCTGAGGCGTCTCCGGGGGACTCCTGCGTTGTTGCAGTTGAGCACGAAGACGTTTCGAAATTGCGCTCGATAACCGGCCTTTGTCCCACCTGAAGTGCTCCCCAAATCCCGCGATTGAAATCCTTGCCGACCTGATGCCAGGGCTCTGGCATACGCTAGAGCGTCTCGACGGGCGAAGTCGCCCGCGCCAGAGCATGCTGAAGGTGCGCCGAGCACTCAAGGTGCGGGTCGCCGGATCCCAATGGCATGGTGACGGGAATTCTGGACGAGCCGATGCTCGCGCATCGCGGCGCGGGGAGTTGTTGCTGGCGTGTCGAGAGAGCGGTCGCTGGCTATGGAGAGCTTGCCATGGCCTGTGCGAAGCTGCGGGTACGAATGCTGTGAAATAAGTCGGCGGTGTCGCCGGCGACCTTCAACACCCATGCCCCGGCATGGCGTACCACCTTGCCCGGCAGATGAAACAGACGCCAGCGGACGGTGGCGACTTTGTGGCGCTGCCAGTCGGTGTCCAGGGCGGCATGCTTGAACAGGACGAACAGGTTATGGGCGATGACGCCGATGCGGAAGAATGCGGCGTTGGCGGCAAACTGTCCGCAGGGCATGCGCTCCATGCCGAAGCCGATCTTCAGTTCCTTGATCCCGTTCTCGGACGTCTCGCCGCGCTGGCGATACCAGATCAAGGTGTCTTCGGTCGATTCAACCCGATTGCTGACAATGACGTGGTATTTCGGTGCGTCGTCGAACAACTCGGCCTGCCGTCGATACTTGACGACGATCAGGCGGAACGCTTTCCTGGTCTCGTTCATGCTGTGCAGCGTCTCGGCAACGGCACAGTCAGTGTAGGTTTTCCAGGCGGCTTCGGGGATTCCGGCAATGGCCTGTTGCGTCGGCCCATCCAGCCGTCCGCCGATGGCGAAGGTCTTGCCGGTGTCTTCGCAGTAATTGATGATGTCGGCCTGATAGCCGGCCGAGTCCAGGCGGACATGGGCAATCCGATGCCCTTTGGGCAGGCGTGCTTCGCACGCCTGGATGAATTCGAAGTTCTGTGTTGCCGGGGCGATATTGCCTTCCCGAAACTCGTCGAAGATCACGATACCGGCTTCAGCCAGATGGCCGATCATCGGCATGTAGCCTTGCTCTCCCTTGTAGGTAAACTGCGCTGCTTCCTTTTCGGCGACGATCTGCGAGGCGTCGCCATCCAGCGTGTGGGCGGTGAGGCCGCTCTGTCGCAGCCGCGTCGCCACGATCCGTCGGTTGATGCGATCCAGCCCGGCAAGTCCCTCGCCGGCACCGGTGCGACGCAGCCAGTCGCCTGCTGCGTCGGTGCTGGGCAGCGCATCCTGCTTGAGGAGATGGCCCAGAGCGGTGTCGTTCTTCAGCGTACGCAGGTCTTCCAATGACCGCCCACCGCCGGTCAGCATCAGCACCAACGGCGTCACATACGCACTGGCTTCATAGCCGCGCCGACTTCCGGGCTTGGGCATCTCCGTACTCAGCCAGCGATTCAATCCCACGCCGCGCACAAATTCGCCGAACACCACCAGCCCAGCATTTGCCGTCAGCAGTTCTTCCGTCGCTTCAACCTTGAACGGAAGCACCGTTTGTGCCAGAGTCCCCATCGCCCCGCCTCCTTTGCTCTCCAAATAGGTGACTGTCTCAATAACATCACTCTACCCAAGATCAAGGCTTGGCGGGGCCTTCCCGCTATCTATTCAGATTGAATCGCGGAACCTGGGTGCTCTTTCGATCGCCTCCCCCGGTTGGCGTCAGCTTCACTCTGGTCGCGCTTGTGAGAGGAATAAATGCGTAACTACCCCACGATTACCGGCCGCAAGATCCGCATGGCCCTTGTCGGTTGCGGACGCATCGCGGCCAACCATTTCGGCGCCATGGAGCAGCACGCCGAGCACGTCGAAGTGGTCGATGTTTGTGACGTTGACCGCAACGCGCTCGACAAGGCCGTCCAGCGTACCGGCGCCAAAGGGCATGACAGCCTGACCGAAATGCTTAAGTCGACGACCTCAGACATCGTCGTCCTGTCGACGCCGAGTGGGTTGCATCCCGAGGAGACGATCGAAATCGCGCTGTCAGGGCGTCACGTCATGACCGAGAAGCCGATGGCAACGCGCTGGCACGACGGTCTGCGCATGGTCAAGGCTTGCGACGACAATGGTGTGCGCCTCTTCGTCGTCAAGCAGAACCGGCGCAACGCGACGCTGCAATTGCTCAAGCGTGCGGTCGAGCAGAAGCGCTTTGGCCGCATCTATATGGTCAACATCAATGTGTTCTGGACGCGGCCGCAGGAGTATTACGACAGTGCCAGGTGGCGCGGCACCTGGGAGTTCGACGGCGGGGCCTTCATGAACCAGGCCAGCCACTACGTGGACCTGCTCGACTGGTTGATCGGCCCCATCGAAAGCATGCAGGCCTATACCTCGACGCTGGAGCGCAACATCGAAGTCGAAGACAGCGGCGTGCTCGGCGTTCGCTGGCGTTCCGGCGCACTGGGTTCGATGAACGTTACCATGCTGACCTACCCGAAGAACCTGGAAGGCAGCATCACGATTCTCGGCGAGAAAGGCACCGTACGTGTGGGGGGTGTCGCGGTCAACGAGATTCAGCACTGGGAATTCGCCGAGAAGCTGCCGGAAGACGAGCAGATTGCCTCGGCCAACTACGCTACCACCTCGGTCTACGGTTTCGGGCATCCGCTCTACTACGACAATGTAATCAAGGTGATGCGCGGCGAGGCCGAGCCGGAAACGGATGGCCGAGAAGGCCTGAAGTCACTCGAGGTGCTCATCGCCGCGTATCTTTCGGCACGAGACGGCAAGCGCGTCGCCTTGCCGCTGGATTACTGACATGGCAGTCACCATTCACCCCTCCGCGATCGTGGACGAGGGCGCCCTCATCGGCGATGGCAGCCGTGTCTGGCATTTTGCCCATATCTGCGCCGGTGCGCGCATCGGCAAGGGCTGCTCTTTCGGCCAAAACGTGTTCGTCGGCAACGACGTTACCATCGCCAACAACGTCAAGGTACAGAACAACGTCTCCATCTACGATGGTGTGCATCTTGAGGACGATGTCTTCTGTGGTCCGAGCATGGTTTTCACCAACGTCTACAACCCGCGCTCGGCGGTCACTCGCAAGAATGAGTACCGGGCAACCAAGGTGAAGAAGGGTGCGACCCTGGGTGCCAATTGCACCATCGTCTGTGGTGTCACCGTTGGTGAGTTTGCCTTCATCGCCGCCGGCGCGGTAATCAATCGCGACGTCAAGCCGTATGCCCTGATGGCGGGTGTGCCAGCCCGACAGGTCGGCTGGATGAGCGAGCATGGCGAACGGCTTGACCTGCCGCTCGAGGGCGACACTTCTATCCAGTGCCCGAACACCGGCACGACCTACAAGCTGACCGGGACGACACTGGCGGTCGAATGAAGGTTGCAGTCATCGGCGGCGGGATCAACGGCGTCATGACCGCGTGGGCCTTTGCCAGGCATGGCGATTCCGTTGATCTGTACGAGAAAGGCCATTTGATGTCCGCCACCAGCCGCGCCTCTACCAAGATGCTGCACGGCGGCTTGCGTTACCTTGAACATGGCCATTTGGCGCTGGTGCGCGAAGCACTTCAGGAACGCTCGTGGTGGATCAGGCAGGCGCCGCACCTGGTTCGGCCACTGGAGTTGCTTATCCCGATTTATCGGAACGGTGAACGAGCAAAGTGGCTGGTCGGTGCAGGCATCAGGCTCTACGACCTGCTGGCAACGGGATCCGGGTTCCCGCGTAGTCGCTGGTACGCTGCCGCCGACGTGGCCGAGAGCTTTCCGGGCTTGCAGCGCAACCACTTGCTGGGCGCCTACGGATACTGGGATGCCCAGATGGACGACTACCAGCTCGGCCTCTGGGCAGCCGAGAAGGCCAGGGAGTCAGGTGCAAGACTTCACGAGCAGAGCCCCGTACTCAGGCTTGATCCGACGACTGGAGAGGTATCCACGGCCGGAGCCGGTGCATGTTACGATCGCATCATCAATGTGGCCGGACCCTGGGCGGAGGAACTCCTCATCAGGTCAGGCGTGACCAGCGCCTACCGGCTTGACCTGATCCGCGGCAGTCACATTGTCGTCTCCGGCAGGCTCGAGCAGGGTTGCGTTTTGCAGGTGCCCGGCGAAAAGCGCATCCTGTTCGTTCTTCCGCACGGGGAAGAGACCTTGCTCGGCACGACCGAAGTCCGCCAGGAGAGCACCGAAAAGTGTGCGCCAAGCGATGACGAGATCGAATACCTGGTTGGCAACTACAACCGCTGTTTTCGGGAAAAAATAGCGTGTTCGGATATAATCGGGAGCTTTGCCGGCATCCGGCCGATTGTTGCCAGCAAGACGGATTTTTCGGCAGCCAGCCGGGAAGCGGTCATTGAGCGTCACGATAAGCTCATCAACGTCTTTGGCGGCAAGTGGACCACCTCGCGAGCACTGGCCGAAGCAGTCATCACGAAGTCGCAGCATTGAAAGTAGCCATGACAATCCAGTTCATCGACCTGAAGGCCCAGTATCAGGCACTCAAGAGTTCCATCGACGCGCGCATCCAGCAGGTACTCGACCACGGCCAGTACATCATGGGTCCGGAGGTCGCGGAACTCGAAGCGAAGCTCGCCGAGTACACGGGTGCCAGGCACTGCATCACCGTTGCCTCCGGTACGGAGGCGCTCCTCATTGCCCTGATGGCCCTCGATGTCAAGCCGGGTGACGAGATCATCACCACCCCATTCACATTCGTCGCCACCGCCGAAGTCATCGCCTTGCTCGGGGCCACCCCGGTTTTCGTCGATATTGAACCGGATACCTGCAACGTCGACGCCAGCAAGATCGAAGCTGCGATTACCCCCAGGACCCGCGCCATCATGCCCGTCAGCCTCTACGGCCAGCCGGCGGATATGGACGAAATCAACACCATCGCCGCCAGGCACGGCCTGACGGTCATCGAAGATGCCGCGCAGAGTTTTGGGGCCGAATACAAGGGCGAGCAGAGCTGCAACTTGTCGACTATCGGCTGCACCAGCTTCTTCCCGAGCAAGCCGCTGGGCTGCTATGGCGATGGTGGGGCAATCTTCACCAGCGACGATCATCTGGCCAGGGCGATGCGCGAGATTCGTGTCCACGGCCAGGAAAGGCGCTACGTTCATACCCGCATCGGCGTTGGTGGCCGGATGGACACTCTCCAATGCGCCGTGGTTCTCGGCAAGCTGGAGCGTTTCGAGTGGGAGGTCGAACAGCGCCTGAGGATTGGAACCCGCTACAACGAACTGTTTGCCGGCAAGGTGTCGACCGTCACCCAGCGCCCGGACCGCACCAGTGTCTTTGCGCAATACACGGTCTTTGTCGAGAATCGCGAACAGGTTCAGGATAAGCTCAAAGCCATAGGCGTGCCCACTGCGGTGCATTACCCAATCCCGCTGCATCGCCAGTCGGCCTATGCGGCACTGGGCAGAATCAGCGGGAAGGTCTCGTCGTCGGAGGTCATGGCTGGCCGGGTCATGAGCCTGCCGATGAGTGCAGATCTCTCCAGGCAGGAGCAGGAGCACATCGTCCAGCTGGTGATCGAGGCGCTGGGCAGGTGATCAAGATCGTCACCATCGTTGGCGCGCGGCCCCAGTTCATCAAGGCGGCCGCCGTTTCCCGGGTTATCCGCAACGATTTCACCGACCGCGTTTCTGAGGTGCCGCTCCGTACCGGCCAGCTTTCGTCGGCATCCGTCCGGAGGCCTGCAACATCGACACGGCCCTCATCGAGGTGGCGCTCACCCCGCGCAGCGGCGCCGTCATGTCGGCCTACCTCTACGGGCCGCCGGACGACATGGACGACATGGACGACATGGACGACATGGACGACATGGACGACATGGACGACATCGCAGCGAAGCATGGGCTGCCGGTGATTGAGGATGCCTGCCAGAGCTTCGGCGCCGTCTACTTGGGCCGCAAGCGCTGCAAGCTCTTGACCGTCGGCTGCTACGGCGACTGCCACGCGCGCAATCCGCGTCCAAGGACAAGAAAGGCGCTCCTACCGCATCGGCGTCGGCGGCCGCACGGACACTCTACACAATGCGTGATCGTCCTCGCCAAGCTCCACCGCTTCGACTGGGAGGTAGAATGCGGCAAGGGCCTAGGCGCGGGCTACGCGCAATACACGGTATTCGTCGAGAACCGCGAGAAGATGCTTGAGGTGTTCAAGAACGCGGGCGTCCCGACTGCCGTGCATTGTCCCGCGTCCCTCCATCGGCAGCCGGCCAACAAAACGGAGGGCCCAGGCCTTGCCCACACGGCGCGGGCGGCAGCTCGCGTGGTGAGCCTGCCGGTGGGCGCAGATCTGGCGACAACGGGCCAGCGTAGAGTAGTCGTAGTCCCTAAAGAGGGTATTGCATGACTTTATTGAGCAATTTCATCTCGCATCGCCGCCTGCTCCTACGCTCGATCAAGGTCGAGATACATGCGCATCATGCCGGCACCATACTCGGATTATCTTGGATCGTGGTTGGTCCCTTCCTGCTCCTTGCGCTCTATTCCCTGATCTATGCCGTGATCTTCAAGGTGAAAATGCCTGGTTTGTCGCAATCCGAGTACATCCTCAACGTCTTCTCGGGTCTGGTGCTGTTCCTTGCCTTTGCGCAGGCGATGGGTGCTACGACCTCCGCACTCAGCCGTGATCGCAAGTTGTTGTTCAGCAACTACCCGCCGGAATTTATTCCGGCCAAGGCGGCTATTGCCGCCTACCTGATCGTGCTACCGGGCTCGGCCTTCGTCATTGCTGGCGACGTCCTGCTGTCCACACCGAGTTGGCACCTGCTGCTTTTGCCCGTGGTAGCATTGCTTCAGTTGTGCTTCTCGGTCGGCCTCGGCTGTCTGTTGTCGCTGCTTGGAATCGTGATGCGCGATATCACCTTTTTGATCCAGTACATCGTCATTGCTTTGATGATCGTCACACCGATCGCCTATACGCCCGATTCAGTGCCGGCGCGCGTCAAGCCACTGCTCTATCTGAACCCGATTTACTATCATGTGTCGGCCAACCAGCATCTGATACTGCTCAACGAGCTGCCGCCCATGATTGAGATCGTGCTCGGTACCAGCATTTCGATCACCATGCTTCTGGTTGGCATCTGGGTGTTCCGGCGAGCACGCGTCGCGATGATGGATTTGCTGTGAGTCGTGCACTTGATACGGACGCACCGGCAAGCACCCTGCACCGCGTTGGGCACGATGTTGTGCCGGAAGGTAAGACGGCGCCGGTGATCTGTATAGAGGGTGTCAGCAAGCTGTATCCTGTTTTCGACAACGCTTGGCAGGGCGTGCGCTACCTTGCCCGTGCCGTGTGCCATGGCCGTGCCGATCCGCGTGACATCGCCGGATCAGTGCCGGCACTTCAGGATATCAACTTGTCCATGGTGCGCGGCGAGCGTGTCGGCATCATCGGCCGCAACGGCGCTGGCAAGTCGACCCTACTCAAACTGCTCGCCGGCACCTTCCCGCCAACCACCGGCACGCTTCATGTCGACGGCGAGATCTACTCATTGCTGCCTGGCTCAGTGAGCCTCTCGCAGGAATTGTCGACGCTCGAGAATGCGCGCCAGCACCTGTCGATGCTGTCGCTTTCGCCAAACGAGCTCGACAGGGTCATCACCGAGATTCGCGATTTCACCGAACTTGGCGACTACTTCACACAGCCGGCCAAGAATCTGTCGCTCGGCATGCGGGTGCGGGCCGAGTTCGCCATCGCCACCGCTCACATGGCGGACATCGTCATCATTGACGAGGTACTCGGCGCCGGCGACATCTACTGGGAGGAGAAAATCGCGCGCCGCATGGAACATCTGTGCTCGTGCGGCACCACACTGCTGCTGGTGTCGCACTCGCTGTCGCAGGTCACGCGGTATTGCGAGCGCGCCATCTGGATCGAGCGCGGCAGGACGGTGCTCGACGGCAACGCGATCGAAGTGAGCAAGCGCTATGAGGGTTTCCTCGAACGGCTCAGTTGGCACACCGACGACCTCGACGACAAAACCGTGTCGATCAGCGAGTCGGCCGCCGATCTCGGCGATGAGCAGTTGCCGGACAGCGGCCAGGTCGTGACGCGCTGGCCGGGCCGTGGCGACGTCAAGGTGAGCGGCGTTTGGATCAACGGCGCTGCGGAGACTCGTCTCTCGGTGACCCACGGCCAGCCGCTGGTCTTTCGCCTGACGCTACGCGCAGAACGTGGGGGTGATTTCCGGCTGCGCTACCTGTTTACGTTCTGGGACACCCTTGGCCGTCGGGTTGCCGTGCTCGAAAACGACGTCGATGCCGTGCATATCGAGCCAAGCGTGAGCCATGAAGTTGGGGTGACATGCCCTCAACTCGTTTTGGTGAGCGGCAGCTATCATATCACGCTGACCATCACTGACACCGACAAGGCACTCGGGACGGTTGCCGAAGGCGCCATTCGCCTGGATGCGCTGTACAAATCCTTCCACCTTGACGTAATCGATCGCGCTCCCGTCAGTATGCCAGGACAGCGACCGGGTTACCGCATCCCCACCATCCTGGAAATCTCTGATCATGTTTGAACGGTTTCGCCAGCACATGGAGCGCGAGATTCTCGAGAACGCGAGATGTCGCCACCTCTGCGCCACCATTGGCGCCCACCTCAACCGCCTTGCCTACCGCATGGTCTGCCTGTCGCGGGCGTGCGTGCGCTTCATGAATCACCATGTCACGCACGCCGAGTCAGACTGGTTTGCCAATGGGTTGCCTGCGCTGCATGCTCGAATCGACGATATCCTCGAACGCCAACGCAAGGAGTACGGCAGCTACTACTACTTCTACGGTCATCCCTACCAAGCACTTGGCATTCTAGGCGTGTACGGTGAGCGCTCGACCGAAGAGCGCTTCGATGCCTATGCACTGCGCGAACTGATCGGACCCGATGACCGCATCCTCGACATTGGATGCAACTGCGGCTTCATGGCGCTTTACACCTCGTTCCGTACCGGCTGCCAAGCGGAGGGCATCGACATCAACCCCTACATGATCGAGATTGGCCAGCAATGCGCCAATTACCTGCGTATAGCGGACCGGGTCAAGCTGGTGCCGACGCGTATTCAGGAGTTCTCTGCGCCGGGCCGGTTTACCGCGGTGTTGTCATTCGCCACCCATTGGACCGACGACGAGAATTACCGCGTACCGTTACGCGAGCACTTCGAACGCTGCGCCGGCTATCTTGCGCCTGACGGCAAGCTGATCTTCGAGACGCACGCCAATGATGTCGGTAACGCGGCCTTCTATGAGGCCATCGACACTTTTGCCGATCTGTTCTCTCTTGAATTGAAACGCGACACCGACCGGGGAACCCGGCATTTGTACGTGTTTCGCCGTGTCGCTCCAGAAAGTAGCCAATGACAACCCTCGACCCCACCTCACGAACCTGCATTTCCTGCAGCAGCAGAGACCTCCTCACCCTCGACACCTACAAGCGTTTCTGGCATTGCTGCAAGGCCTGCGGCACAGCCATCAGTGAAGAAAGGGCAACTTACCCGCTGTCGATGCTGCCATATGCCGACCTGAAGAAAAGCCCAGTACTCGACGAAGAAAAGATGTACGACTATTTCGTCGAACAGGTGCACATTGACTGGTCGGAGCAAGAAGGCCAGGACTTCATCCGCGATTATCTCGAGCCATCCGGTGTCGAGGTGGCCGGCAAGAATCTACTCGACATTTCGGGCGGCAACGGCCACTTCATCCGACAGATCGAAAAGCTCGGCGCGCACATAACGCTCACGGAAATCAACAAGAAAACCATCCAGTATGCTCGCGCCACGCATGGCTTCAAGGTGTTTGAGTACAACCTGAACGAGCACGACCTCGCTTCGCTGACGCAGGACAAGTACGACATCGTCTTTGCGCGCGCATGCATCATGTTCGCGCACGACCTGGGCAAGTTCGTCGACGAAATGAGCGCCGTGCTGAGCCCCGGTGGCCAGGTGATGATTAACCATTCGGTGATGCCGACTCTCGGCGTCCTGTTGCGCACCCAGCTTGACGAGTTCAGTTATTTTGTGCTGCGCCAACCGGAAAGCATTATCGATGCCTTCGTAAAGCGCGGCTTTACGCTACAGCACCGCGCCGACGAAACCGACCCTGGCCTATACGTTTACGACCACGATCTGCTGCCGCACTGGCGCTGGGTGTACCGTCTATACGAATGGCGCGCCATCAGGGCGATGGCGGGCAATCGCCACTTCGCCTGGCCGGCGCGCGACCGCCGCCGATCGACCCTGGTGTTCCGGCACGATGTCTGAGGCCTGGCACTGATGTTCGACTGGTTTCGCCAGTACGGCAAAAGCATCCTGTTCCTCAGTTCGGCTCCGATCGACGAGGTGTGGACGCGCTCGACCGCACTCGCCTGCCGTCGCAGCGGCAAGCGTGTACAGGTAATCATGTGCGGCAATGCGACCGAAGGCGGCGACCATGCCGTTAGTCTTTACCGCGCGGCCGGCATCGCAGCGAGCCAAGGCGTGTCGTTCGTCGATGCCGCCGCGGAACGCTGCGCTATCGCGGTAACCGCCTCGAGCGGTCTCGACCGCGGCATCTTTCCGACGAGGGGGCGCTTGTTCGTACATATGCCGCATTCGATCGCCAGCTTGCACATGATATACCCGCCCGGGTCCTTCGATGGCTACGACGTGCTGCTGGCCGCCGGGCCCCAGCACGATCGCGAGTTCCTGGCGCTGGCAAAGGCGCGCGGCCTGACCGGCCGGCGAGTGTTGGCCGCCGGTTATGGGAAACTCGATGTGCTGGTCGAAATGGCCAAGCAGGGCAAGCCAGCGCAGAATGCGCGGCCGAAGGTTCTGATCGCCCCGAGTTGGGGGCCGGACAATCTCCTTGATCGCTGTGGTCCGGCACTGGCCGAGCAGCTTGCCGCCCAGGACTTTGATGTTGTGGTGCGACCGCACCCACTTTTTTTCCTTGAACATGCGCCGGTGCTGGACGGGTTGCGAACCTTGGCTGGGCGCACGCCGTGGGTCACGCTCGAGTCGCCCTTGGATGGCGACAAGGCGATCTTCGACGCCGACGTGCTGGTCGGTGACTATTCCGGCACCAGCTTCGAGTTCGCGGCATTACGGCGCCGTCCGGTGGTCTCGGTCGACGTCGGTCTGAAAATCGCCAATCCTGATTGGGCTAGAGTTGGCCTTGATCCGGTTGAGTTGGCGCTGCGCGCAGAACTGGGCCCTGTGGTGGCGCCCGATGCCGCCACCGTGGTCGCGGCTGTACGGGACATGCTTGCGTCGCCGCGTGCAATCAATGGCGACACCCTGGCGCGCTTCCTTCACGGCAGGGTGGGCGACTGCGGCGTACGCGCCGCCGGGCTGCTCGATCGACTACTGCGGGAATCCTGACACATGGCCCGTGCCGTCATCCTCGCAGCCGGTTTCGGAAGCCGCCTGATGCCCCTGACAGGTGACCGCCCCAAGGGCATGGTGGCGCTGGCCGGCATGCCGCTGCTGGCGCGCCAGATCGAGGTGCTGCGCGCCGGCGGCGCGTCCGACATCAATCTGGTCGGCGGCTATCACATGGAATGCCTCGCGCCACTCGGCTGCCCCGTGATCGCCAATCCAGCTTATGACACGACCAATATGGTCGAATCGCTGATGTGCGCGCGCGCACTGTTCGATGGCCGCGACGACCTGCTGATGTGCTACGGCGACATCGTTTTCGAGCCGCGTGTGCTGCTGGCCGTGTTGCAGGGCACGGGTGACGTGATCGTCGCTGCCGACCGGCAGTGGCGCACGCTGTGGAGCGCCCGTATGGAAGATTACGCCTCGGACGTCGAGACCTTCCGGCTACGCGACGACGGCGCGCTTGCTGAAATCGGCAAGCGTCCGCGCAGCCTCGACGAGGTGCAAGCGCAGTACATCGGCTTGGTGTGCTTCCCTGCTTTGCAGCATGCGCGCCTGCTGGCATTCTACGATGGGCTGGATCGCAATGCGCAATACGACGGTCAGCCGTTTGCGAAGATGTACATGACCAGCTTCATTCAGCAGCTGATCGATGCCGGCTGGAACGTGCGGCCGGCGCTGATCGACAACGGGTGGCTCGAGGTCGACACCCTGGACGACCTGCGCCGCTATCACGCCATGGCAAGGCAGGGTACGCTCGACGCGATTTGCCATCTTGCGCCGGCGCCCGATCCGAGCGCGTTGATTGGGGAGCTGGTTCCCGCCGATGCGCGAGCCAACGCAGGCGAATGCGATGTCGCGGAACTGGCGAGCCGGGCGCGTGCGTGGACCACGCTTGCGCCGGCAGACCAGCAACTCCTGGATCGCCTGGCGCGCAAGATCGAGATTACCGGCACTCTCAAACGCAGCTACACGCTTTCGGACATGAAACCAGCGGCAAGTAGCGAGAACGCCACGCCCGCACAAGCCAGTGCACTGCTTGCGGCCTATTTGATCGGCTATGACCTCGACGGCGACGCACGCCACCTCAACACCGTGTTGAAGGCTCTGGACGGTGGTCTGCACACCCCGCGGCCGGCTCTGTCGCTGGCACTGGACCACGCATGCGCGACACGCCTGAGGGAATGGGAATGATGTCGATGGCCGTGACCGAAATCAATCTGACGGTAATCGGCGATCGTGCCTGCAGCACGACGCGTACGTATTTGACATACTTGCGCGCCGCCGGCCTCCGGCCACGCCGCCTCTGGCTGGTGGATTTCGTCAGGCCGACGCCCACTTTGTTGCGGCTGCGCGCCCTGATCGGCGAGCGCCTGGCTGAACTCTGGCGGCGCAGCAGGGCGCCGCATGCACAGGCCACAGATGCGGATTACCGCGCCCTGTGCCTGCAGTTGCAACGGGAGGCCGGGTTCGATCCGATTGATCATTTCGGGCACTGGCAGTCGCAGGAACTTGCAAGCAAGGTCGAGCAGTTCAGCGCTTCCGATTTTCACGATCCGGTTCTGCAGCGGCGCTTGCTGAACATGACAGACACGGCTTTTTTGTACACCAACGGCGGCATCGTGCCTGCCAGCCTTCTCGACAAGCCGGGGGTGCGAGTGTTGCACATCCATCCGGGTATCGTGCCCGATATTCGCGGTTCGGACTGCCTGCTTTGGTCGGCACAGGTGCGCCGTCGCATCGGCGTGAGCTGCTTTTACATGAGTCCTGGTATCGACGAAGGCCCGTTGATCGGCCAGCACGAAACCGATCTCCCGCACCTGCCGACGATGGCCGAGTTACTCCCCGCCGGTCGCGAGCCGGAGTTGTATCGCGCCCTACTGTTCGCGGTCGATCCGCACTTCCGGGCACGCCTGCTGGTTGAGGTGCTACAGCAGCATCCGGGCACGGACCTGCGCAGCTTGCCTTTCGTCACCCAACCGCCGGCTCGACGTCCAGCCTACCTATGGATGCATCCGCGCCTGCGCACACGTGTCATGAAGGACGCCTTCCTGTGAAGCCACAACTGATCATCCTCGGTGCCGGAGCTCCACGCGAGGAGGGTCGGCCGTTCGGCCTACAGAAGGTGACGCTGCGCGGCCGTGTGCTCGACTGGCAGCTCGATGCCTTTTCGGCGCTCGCACCCGAGGTCTGCTTTGTCGGAGGCTATGACATCCACGCGGTGATGCAGCAGTTCCCGCGCCTTACCTATCACTTCAACGCCGACTGGCAGGAAACTGGCCCGGTCGCTTCGCTGGCGTTGGCGCTCGAATCGCTCGACGATCTGGCTGAAGGACGGCGCGACCTGTACATCGCCTATGCGGACATCCTGCTGCGCCCGGCCCTGGTGCGCGCCCTGTTCGACAGCAACGCAGACGCCTGCGCGGTCGCTGTCGACGATCTGCGCCGCGACCCCGCACTCGCTGGCCACCCAACGGAGACACTGACCCTGGACGGGTGCGACTACGAATTTGTCGGCCTGGCACGTGTGCCTGCGTCCTTTGTGCCGGCCTTCCGCAAAGCTGTGCTGCAAGGTGCCGCCGCTTTGCGTTGCGCCCACCTGTCGCGTCTGCTTGCTGAGGGGGCTGTCCCGCTGCGAGGAGTTGCCGCGCAAGACCTTTGGGCCCATGCCGAACACGGCCGCTCGGTAGCGCATTTCGTGTTGGGCAGCAAGGCGGCTACGCTGGCGCGGCTGCAACATCGACTGGAGCGCTCGCGCATCCTGCCGCTGGCCTATTTCACGCGCCAGCAATGGCAGACCGAACGCGGTGAGGTGCTGGAACGGCTGACGCGGGAGCTTCCGCAGCAGCGCGCTCTGATCGTGCGTTCCAGCGCCACGGACGAGGATGGTTTTCAACGCGCCAACGCAGGGCGCTATCACTCCGAACTCGACGTTGGTCCCGCCGTGGCGACGCTCGGCCCGGCCATCGATCGGGTGTTTGCCTCTTATGATGGCCATGACGAGTCCGATGAGGTTTTGGTGCAGCCGCAGCTCGACGGTGTCAAGGCGAGCGGTGTGATCTTCACGCGAACCCTTGAGACCGGCGCGCCGTGGCGCGTGATCCACTATAGCCACGGGAGCGATACAACGGAGATCACCGCTGGTGCCAGCCGCGGCGGCGTCAAACTGGTGGTGTCGCGATTCGCCGATGCCCAAGCGCTGGCGCGCCTACCCGCGCTCGGCCGCCGGCTAATCGAGGCGGTCGACGAGATTGAGCAACGGGTCTGCCACGACGCACTTGACATCGAGTTTGCCCTCGACGCCAACGACCAGCTTGTCACCCTGCAGGTACGGCCGCTGTTTGTCAGCGATGCCCATCAGGACCGAGACCGCGACGCCGAAGTGGCTGACTGTCTGCGCGGCCTGACCAGAGTGCTGAACGATCTGGCTCCGCCCCCGGCTGGCCAGGTTGGACGGGAGACTGTGTGGAGTGTCATGGCCGACTGGAATCCGGCAGAAATCGTCGGCGTTACGCCCGGCCCCTTGGCGCTCGATCTTTACCGCTACCTGGTCACCGACGGAGTCTGGGCCGAGCAGCGGTATCAGGCCGGCTACCGCGATCTGCGCGGCTGGCCGTTGATGCGAAGCTTCTGCGGGCAGCCCTTTGTCGACGTGCGCGCCAGCTTGAATTCCTTCCTGCCGGCCGGGCTGCCGGAGGCGCTCGCGGCACGCCTCGTCGATCATGCCATCGACCGGTTGCGGTCCGACCGCGCACTGCACGACAAGATCGAGTTCGAGCTGCTGCCGACCTGCTTTGATTTTGGCTTTGCCGACTGGCATGCGCATTACACTCAAAACGGCATAACCGACGTCTCCGAAATGATCCAACTACAGGACGGCTTACGCTGCATCACCCGCGGCATTCTTGCCCAAGCCGAGGATCAACTGATCGCAGCGCGCGCGCTCGAGGCGCGCTGCGTCGATCTCGAACGCGTTACCTTGCCCTTCCCGGACTGGCTGCGCCGCACCCTGGTGGTCTGCTCGCGAGAAGGAACGCTCGTCTTCGCGCACTTGGCGCGTGCCGGCTTTGTCGCCGCCGCGCTGCTGCGTTCGGCGGTGCGCGCCGGGCTGTTGACCGAAGAGCGCCGCGCCGCGCTGATGGAGAGCCTGCCCGGCCTCGGCCTAATGCTGACCGATGCCGCGGCAGCGGTGCGCGAAGGCCGTATGACACGTACCAGCTTCATCGGCCGCTTCGGTCACCTGCGCCCGGGCACGTACGACATCAACACCCCTGCCTACCGCGACCGGCCCGAGGCTTACCTCGACCCGATCATCGCCACGGCGCATCCCCGGGCCGCCACTCTCTTCGAGTGGACCGGCTACGAACGCACCGCCCTCGACTCGGCACTTGCCGTTCTCAAACTGGGCGTCGACGCGGAAGGCTTGCTGCGTTTTGTGCGTGTCGCCGTGGAAGGGCGCGAATACTCCAAGTTTGTCTTCACGCGCCTGCTCTCGGTGGCACTCGACAATTTCGCTGCGCAGGGCCGCGCTGCCGGTATTTCCGCCGACCGCCTTACCTGTATGCCGCTCGACTTCTGGCTGACGCAATCGGTGCTCGCTTGGGGTGAGGAAGGCGCGCGCGCCGAACTGGCCGAGCGCACGGAGCGACGCCATCGTGGGCATGCCCTCACCGGCCGCATCCTACTGCCACCAGTACTGGCACATGCAGACGAAGTGTACGCCTTCGCCGTACCGCAAAGCGAACCGAACTTCATCACCCAGCGCCGCGCGCGCGCGCCACTGCGCGTCATAGCTCCGGGCGCGGCGGTCAGCCGGGAGGCTGTGGCGGGCTGTGTTGTCGCCATCAGCAATGCCGATCCCGGCTTCGACTTCCTGTTCGCGCTCGACATTCGCGGCTTGGTGACGGCCTTTGGCGGGCCGAATTCGCACATGGCGATCCGCGCCTCGGAATTCGCGATACCCGCTGTGATTGGTATCGGGGAACAGGCATTCACGCAATTGCGCGACGGTGCGATCATCGAACTTGACGGCCAACAGCGCCTTTGGCGCCAGGAGAACTGGAAATGCGTGCCGTGATCAGCCAACGCGTCGACATCCTGGACGGGCGCAACGAGCGTCGCGACGCGCTAGACCAGGCTTGGGGAACGACCCTCGAACGCCTCGTTGGTCGATCGGTGGAACTGCTGCCCATGACAAACCGCCCGGCGGCCACGGCGGCGGTGCTCGCGCAATGGCAGCCGCAGTGTATCGTGCTGAGCGGCGGCAACGATCTCGGTACGGCGCCCGAGCGCGACCAGACCGAGGCGCAATTGATAGATCACGCCGCGAACAACGGCTTGCCTCTGCTGGCGGTTTGCCGCGGCATGCAGATGCTGCAACACCATCTCGGCGGTACGCTTGTGCCCATCTCGGGCCATGTGGCCTGCTACCACACCGTAGAAGGCGCGCCCGGACAGAATCTGCCCTCCTTGAACGTCAACAGTTATCACAACTGGGGTATCCGCCGCGATGCCCTGACCGCTGAACTTCAGGCGCTCTACCTGCATGCCGACGGTACCGTCGAGGCGGCGCATCACACGCGTCTGCCTTGGCTGGCTGTGATGTGGCATCCCGAACGCAGCGCACTTGGTGAGCCAGCAGCGGCCGAATGGATTGGCCGCTGGATGCGCGAGGTGCTCGCATGATGCATCTTCATGGCAGGCAACCTCCTACTCGGCCCGTCAGTGCATCGGCAGCGCGTCCGGTTATCAGCCTCAATCATGTTACCAAGCGCTACGAGCTCTACGACAATTCCGTTCAGGAGGTCAGAAATTACCTCGGCATGGGCGCCAAGGGCGTGCGCCAGAAGGTGGCGCTCGATGCCATCAACCTGACAATCGCTCATGGCGAGCGCGTCGGTGTGGTTGGCCACAACGGTTCGGGCAAGACCACCTTGCTGCGCATCATCTGCGGTACCACCCGGCCAAGCGAAGGCACGATCAAGATCGACGGCACGGTTCAGGCGCTGATGCAGACCGGTTTCGGCTTTAGCGATGAGCTGAACGGTCTTGATAATATCCACAACGCCCTTGTCTATAACGACCTGCCGGACGATGCGCTTGCCCAAGCTGAAGCCGACATCATCGACTTCGTCGAACTCGGCGAGTTCCTTCGCCATCCAATCAAGACCTACTCGTTGGGCATGCGCGCACGGCTCGAGTTTGCCACGGCGACAGCGATTCGTCCGAGCGTGCTGGCGATTGACGAGGTGCTCAGTGCCGGCGACGGCTATTTCGTGCACAAGTGCGCCGAACGCATGCGCAAGCTGGTCAGCGGTACGACCTTGCTGCTGGTATCGCACGCCCTCGACCAGATCCGCGAATACTGCGAACGGACGCTATGGCTGGACGGCGGCCACCTGCGCGAGGATGGCCCGACCGAACAGGTGCTCGACCACTATCGCGATTACATGCTGGCACTTGCGGCGAAACTCGATACACCGCCAACGGTTCAATCACTGGAGACTGGGGCTGCGGCCGCAACACGGAGCACGAAAGAGATTTTCCTTGAACGTGCCCACGCCCTGATTGAGCCGACCGATCTTCATGGCCATGCAATCATCCAGTTCGAATTTGGCGACCAGGAGCGGCGTCTCAAGGTTATGGAAAGCGGAGATGCGCTTGAACTGCGCCTGACGTTGTGCCTCGCACGGCCACTGAAGCCGGTGGTGCTCGGTTTCAGCAGCGAGGGTTCGTTGTTGTTCGAACTCGACGGTGGAGCGGCGCTGCCGGCAGGCAAGCATCACCTGCGCCTGCACCAACCGCGTCTTGGCATCGGCGTAGGCACCTACGTCCTGATGGCTGCGCTGCGCGAGCCCGACTATCCCGACGGCGCTGTGCATACGCTCGGCGCCGACCTGCTCAATCTGCAGATGGCGCCGACCAACTGGAGCGAGCCGCCGATGGTGCACATGGATGGCGAATGGACTTCCGGGGCAGCGCGCACCCCTCTGCAAAGCAAACTGACGGCCTGGGTGTAAGAACGTATATGTGTGGATTTGTCGCTAGTCTGGGTCCGGGCGACCCTCTGCCACTGACAGTACTGAACCGTATGCGCGATCGGCTCGCTCATCGCGGTCCGGATGGCGCTGACAGTTGGACCGGTACACACGAACGCGGCAGTATCTCCATGGGCTTCCGGCGCCTGGCGATTCTGGACACGCGACATGTCGCGGACCAACCGATGCGCTCAAACGATGGCCGCAAAATGCTGGTCTTCAATGGCGAGATCTACAATTTCATCGAACTGCGCGCGGAGCTGGAAGCCGTAGGCCGCCAGTTCCGCACGCGCGGCGACTCCGAAGTATTGCTGCAGGCCTACGAACAGTGGGGCGAGTCGATGATAGAACGCCTCAACGGCATGTTCGCCTTCGTGTTGTGGGACCAGGATCGAGGCCGGGCTCTCGTCGCGCGTGACCGCTTTGGCGAGAAGCCACTTTTCATGTGTCGCCTGCCTGGAGGTCAGCTGGCTTTCGCCTCGGAAATCAAGGCGTTGCTGGCGCACCCCGAGGCCGACTCCTCTTACAACCTTGATATGTTCAGCAAGGTGCTGTTCGGCAGGTTGATCTTCAGCACCGAGGAGACCCTGTTCAAGGGGGTGCGCCAGGTACGCGCCGGCCACTGCATGTTGGTGGACGCCGACGGCAGCATCGTGTTCGACAAGCGCCACTGGACGCCGGCCTACGATCGTTCCCTCGGCCGCCTGTCTAAGCGCGAACAGATAACTGAATTCCGCAGCCTGCTCGAGCGCTCGGTAGCGCAGCGTATGCGAAGTGACGTGCCGGTTACGGCCTGCCTGTCGGGCGGCCTCGACTCGTCCTCGCTGGTGGCGCTGCTGGCCAACCAGAAGGAAGCCGGTAGTCGCATCGAGGCAGCCATGTCCGTACGCTTCCCCAACGACCTGACTATCGACGAAGGTAGCTATATAGACTTGATGCTGCACAAGACCGGGCTGGTCGGCCACAGCGTGAATCCGACCCCTGAGCAGCTGACACGCGACGTGCGTCGCCTGCACTGGCACCACGAGACCATCATTCCTGGGCCCTCGATGTATCTTGAATGGGCGTTGATGCGCGACGCGCGCGCCAGGGGCTATAAGGTCATCATCGATGGTCAGGGCGCTGACGAGGTGCTGGCCGGCTACCAATGCCACCTGCAGGCGTGGCAGGTCGAACTGGCCCACCAGGGCAAACTCGGCCATTGGTACGCACAGTTCGTCGGCTACCAGCGCGACCGGCGCTTGCGCCACGCCGCCAGCCGCTACGCCAATCCTGAGCGGCGTTTCGTACTGCGGGACAGCCTGCCGGCCGAGGAGTTCAGTGTCCACATGCATTCGTATGTAGCGGACTGGGAGCGCAACTACGGGGGCGACGGCCTGCCCGCGCCCGGCGACGTTGGGGTGCTGCGCTTCGAACTCGCGCTCAACCTGATGCGTACCTCCTTGCCGTCCAACCTGTATAGCGGCGACCGCAATTCGATGGCGCACGGCATCGAATGCCGATACCCCTTTCTCGATTACGCACTGGTCGACTTCGCAACGCATTTGCCCGACTGGGCCTACCTGCACAACGCATGGGGCAAGAACATCCTGCGCAGAGCCCTGCGCGACATGCTGCCGCGTGAAGTGCGCTGGCGAGCCGACAAGGTTGGCTTCGCCGCTCCGCAGGACGAATGGGTGCGCAATTCAAGCCTCAAGGATTGGGTGAGTGAACGTGTCACCGATACACGCCTGGCCGCGATTCCCGGTCACAATGGCCAGCAGTTGATGGATATGTGGGAAGCACACCAGCGTGGTGAGGCCGATAATTCTTCCTGGCTATGGTGTTGGGCCAGCGCGGCGGAGTTGATCGACATGCAGGCATCAAGAGAGTGGACCACACATGACGAATGAAACCGACCAGAGATCCAGGCGGTTCGGAGAGGACCGCACAGCCTGGATTATTTCCTACACTCCAGTTTGCAAGGAGCCGCGTGTGATCCGCCAAGCTATGGCATTACGTGATTCTGGGTGGCGTGTGGTGGTGTTTGGTCTGAATGGGCCAGTCGCATGCCCAGACTGGTGGCATCATGTTTCGTTGCCAGAGAGTTTGGTGCGTGAGCAACCCACTGTGCGTCCCGTGCCCCAAGCGCATATACCGCAGATAGTAATCGTAAGAAAAATACAAACTTTGGTGCGGCTTGTTTTAAGAAAAATACAAACATTGCTGCGACTCACCAGCCGAGCACCAGCACTAATTGAAGAAAGAATGTCAATATTAGTGCGACGCGCTGGCCAAGTACTCGCCTCCGCCAAGGTGCCAAGTTTGCTGCGCCAATACGGTGCACGTATTCACGGACGTTTTGTCGAAGGCTTTGAATGCAAGCGCATCGTCATTCGCAACTATGCAAAAAAGGCAACACACAGGCATCCCGATCAGAAGCCGTCGCTTGTGCTTTGCCACGACTACTTCACTGCAGACATCGGCTGGCAGGTGGCGCGCAGCTTTCGTGCGCGCATGGTGATCGACTGCCACGAATACGCGCCGGGCCAGTACATGCAGGATCCTCTTTGGGTGAGGTGGCATCGGCCACGCGTGATTGCGCTGCAGCAGTACTTTTTGAGCCGCGCCGATGCAGTCACCACGGTATGCGAAGGCATTGCCGGACTGCTTAACGCCGAAAACAAGCTCAAGCGACCGGTGCGCGTGGTGCGCTCAGTGCCATTCTTCGTCGAGCAGCCATTCCGTCCTGCGGGGAACCCCCTGACGGTGATGTACCATGGTGAAATCTACGCATCACGCGGACTGCATTTCGCTGTGCGCTCGCTGCCGCTGTGGAGGCCCGAGTTTCGCCTGGTATTGCGCGGCTACAGCGATCCGTCGTACGTCGAAGAACTGCAGCATCTCGCGAATGAGCTTGGCGTTGCCGATCGGTTTTCGATCGAGCCACCGGTCGCCTTCCATGAAATCGTACCCGCCGCCAACCGTGCCGACATCGGCTATTTCGTGCATCAGGACATCAGTCCGCAAAGACGCTTCGCGCTGCCCAACAAGTTTTTCGAATATATCATGGCCGGCTTGGCACTATGCATATCCGACTTGCCCGAAATGGCGCGGCTCGTTCGGCAGTACGACCTCGGAGCGCTAGTGACAGGTTGTGATGAGAAAGCCATCGCCGACGCAATCAACAGCTTTGATCGTGAGAACATTGACGCCTACAAGAAACGCTCGATTGAGGCGGCGCGCCAACTGAACTGGGAAGCCGAGAGCCGTCACATGTTGTCGCTCTACGAGGAGTTGTTCCGATGATCGTCATCGTTGACTATGGGGTCGGCAATCTGTTGTCGGTGCGAAACATGCTGCGCAAGGCAGGTGCCGAAGCGGTGGTTTCGGGCGATGCGGGACAGGTTCTCGCCGCCGACAAGCTGCTTTTGCCAGGGGTTGGCCATTTCGATTACGGCATGAAAATGCTTAATGCCTCGGGCCTGCGCGAGCCACTCGACCGCTTCGCGTTCGAAATGCGCCGCCCGGTGCTCGGCATTTGCCTAGGCGCACAAATCCTCGGCCGAGGTAGCGAGGAGGGCGAGGCGCCCGGCCTCGGCTGGATCGACATGTTCTGCAAGCGCTTGCCGGCCACGCCCGGGTTGCGAGTGCCTCATATGGGTTGGAACCGGATCAACCAGCGCAAGCCATCGCCACTGCTCGATAACATGGGCGATGATGCACGTTTCTATTTCGTTCATTCCTTTTGCATGCACTGCGCCGACCCAGCCGACGTTCTTGCTACCGCTGAGCACGGCGTCGAATTCACTTGTGCGGTACAGCGCGGCAACATCGCAGGCACGCAGTTCCATCCGGAAAAATCGCTGCGCCACGGTCTCGCCCAGATGCGCGCTTTTGTGGAGCACAACATCGGATGAACAAGACCCGCGTGATTCCCGTACTGCTGTTGCGCAATAAGGGACTGGTCAAAACCGTCAAGTTCAAGGACCCCAAGTACGTCGGCGACCCGATCAACTCGGTGCGTATCTTCAACGAGAAAGAAGTTGACGAACTAGTGTTCCTCGACATAACTGCCACGCCCGAGGGGCGCGAGCCGAACTTTGACATGCTGCAGGACATCGCCGGTGAAGCGTTCATGCCGATGGCCTACGGTGGCGGTCTAACCTCCATCGAACAGGTGCGGCGAGTCTTCTCCCTCGGCTTCGAGAAAGTCGTTCTCAACACCGCGGGCTATACCAACCCCAGCCTGATATCCGAAGCTGTTTCGATTTACGGCGCGCAGAGCGTTGTCGGCTGCGTCGATGTTCGCCGCACGCTGCTCGGCCGCTACGAACTGTACATCCACTCCGGCGCCAAGCGTTGCCCCGGCAGCCTGGGTCGGCATCTGGCGGAGTTGGAAAGACTCGGCGTAGGCGAGATACTTGTCAATTCAATCGATCGCGATGGTACACAAGCAGGCTATGACCTGAAACTGCTGCGCGAAGTCAGTCACGCAGTGAGTGTGCCTGTCATCGCCTGCGGTGGTGCCAGCAGTATTGACGACTTTGTCGCGGCTGTGCATGAAGGCGGCGTCTCGGCGGTCGCGGCCGGAAGTCTGTTCGTCTTCATGGGCCCGCATCGTGCCGTTCTGATCAACTACCCCGACCGCAAGTTGCTGACGCAAAAACTCCCCTGAAACCGAGATCGAAATGACACAAAAAGCAATCCTCGCGCCCATTGATGGCTCGCCAATCACTGAAGCCGCCTTTGTTTCCAAGAGTCGCCCCTACCAGATATGCACTCGCTGCATCATGGATACCACCGATCCCGACATTGCATTCGACGATCAGGGGGTCTGCAACCACTGTCATTACTTCGACAACAACGTCCGCCCCGCTTGGCCGAGCCCCGAGAAAGGCAAGTTCCTCCTCGCTGAGATGATTGCCCACGTGAAGAGTTATGGCGAGGGGAAGCGGTACGATTGCATCATCGGGCTATCCGGCGGCATAGATAGTTCGTTCATCGCAGTCAAAGCGGTTGAATGGGGCTTGCGGCCTTTGGTAGTGCATGTCGATGCCGGCTGGAATTCTGAGCTGGCGGTGATGAATATCGAGCAGATATGCAGTCGCCTAGGCCTCGATCTGGTAACCCATGTGGTTGATTGGGAGGAAATGCAGGATATGCAGTTGGCTTTCCTACGTTCCAATTTGGCTAACCAGGACGTACCACAGGATCACGCATTTTTCGCTGCGCTGTATGGCTACGCCATTCAGGCAGGCATAAAGTACGTCATTAGCGGCAGCAACTATGCCACCGAGAGCATCCTGCCTCAGAGTTGGGGCTACGACGCAATGGATGCGACGCACGTTAAGGCAATTCACCGGCGCTTCGGACGACGCAAGCGCGGAAATTTCCCACTCGTCAGCTTCTGGAATCTGTATTTCCGCTACCCGATGATTCTGAAGATGGAGGTGCTGCGGCCTCTCAACTACATCCCCTATAACAAGGAAGAGGCGATCCGCATCCTCGAGCGCGACTATGGCTGGCGATACTATGGCGGTAAGCATTATGAATCGCGCTGGACGCGCTGGTTTCAGGCTTACTACCTGCCGCACAAGTTTGGCTATGACAAGAGGAAAGCCCACCTCGCGAGCCTGGTCGTTTCGGGGCAAATGTCCCGAGACGAAGCGCTCGCACAGTTGCGCAATCCGCTCTACGACGAAAAATTGCTGACTGAGGACAAAGAGTTCATCGCCAAGAAGCTTGGCATCTCGGTTCAGGAGTTGGATGATCTGATTTCCTCGCCACTGCAACACTATTCGGAATTCCCAAATCACCAGCGCAAGCTGAAGCTGGCTTTTGCCGGCTACAACAAGCTTCGCAACTGGTATGCGGAGTGCAGGAGCATGCGCCCGCAAAGTCTGGTGCAACGTTTGATCGGATACGGGCGCCGGGCGCTGTATCTAACGTACAACCGGATCAAGAGCATCTTCAGGCCCTGATCGGTCTGCATGAACGTTCACCTTTATCCATCAAACTTCACCAATGAATCGCGCATCCTGCGAATCGTTGAGTCTCTTCGCGCTCATCAAGTCTTTGACGAGATACTAATCGTTGCCGTTGGCCGTGCTGATCTTCTTGAAGATGAGGTAGTGGCACCGGGAGTTCGCCTAGTTCGACTGGATCCCACCTTCGGACGCTCTCTGAAGAGTTGGTGTGGCCGTGTGATTAAGAGGCTCGGGTGGTATGTCGCGGTGCTGAGGCTACTGCGAAGATTGCGATGTGAATGCATCAATTGTCACAGTCTGTCGGTGTTACCCATCGGCGTTCTGGTGCGTCACTGGTCTGGCTGTCGTCTAGTGTACGACACCCATGAGCTGGAGACGGAGACAGTTTCCAGTCGTGGCCTTCGCCGCCTGCTGGCGAGGTTTTCCGAACGACTCCTAATTGGCCAGTGCGACGCAGTGTCGGTAGTAAACCATTCGATCGCCGAGTGGTATCGTGCGCGGTATCACCTGTCCGCCGTATGGATTGTACGTAACAAGCCACGCACGGCAACCGGGGAGGTGCGGCCTACCGGACTGTTGCAGCGGGCGATAGGCCTGAAGAACAGGCCAGAATGCCTGTTATATCTCTACCAAGGATTTCTCACCACCGGCAGGGGCGTGCGCATGCTCTTGGAAGTGTTCGCACAAATGGGAGAGCCTCGTCACTTGGTGTTGATGGGGTATGGTGATTTGGAGCCGCTGGTTCGACAAGCCGCCGCCACTTACTCGAATATTCATTTCTTGCCGGCAGTCCCGCCACACCGAGTGATGGAGTACACCGTCGACGCGGATGTCGGTCTTGCGTTGATCGAGAACGTCTGCCTGAACTATTTTTATTGCTTGCCAAACAAGATTTTCGAGTACGCGATGTGCGGCGTCCCAAGTCTGGTGAGCGACTTCCCGGAGATGGCGAAATTTGTGGACGAGTCGGGCTTTGGTTGGAAAGTGTTGCCTGATTCGGCTTCGCTAAAGGCGCGTATCTCAGCGCTGGGGCAGCAGGAGATTACAGGGAAAAAGAAGCATATCCGCTCCAGCAAAGTCCGTTACGGCTGGGAGGCCGAAGAGGCGCAGTTGCTAGACATGTATGCTCACCTTGGCCTGCGGTCCGCTTCGGCTGCCAAAGCTGGGGAGTTTTCTTGAAATTTCTCTTCCTTGCGTGAGTTTTCTACTCTGATCAGAGATCAGCATTGCAAGGAAATCGTTTACAAATTATGCGCAATATGACCGAACCGCGAATATGCACCCGTTGCATAATGGATACCACCGCATCCGATATCGATTTTGATGATCAGGGCGCATGCAGCTACTGTACGGATTTTCTCGCGAGATTGAAGAGGACCGGGCTGGCGGCGACCGTGGATCAGAGGAATGCCTTCCTGGAGCGAGTTCGACACGATGGCAAGGGGCGGGATTACGATTGCATCGTGGGTTTAAGTGGGGGGGTAGACAGTTCCTATGCGCTCCTCCTTGCCGTCAGGCACGGGCTGAGACCGCTTGCGGTACACCTCGACAATGGCTGGAACTCCGAGTTGGCCGTACACAACATCTCAAATCTTGTCAGTTCGCTGAAGGTGGACCTGTTTACTCATGTGATCGACTGGAATGAGAACAAGGATCTCCAGTTGTCCTTCTTCAAGGCGAACGTCATTGACATCGAGATGCTGATGGATAATGCCATGATGGCCCTGAATTACCGGCTGGCTCGCCAGTATAATGTGAAATGGATACTGGCCGGGACCAATCGTTCCACCGAGGGCATGCACATGCCGTCGAACTGGAACTGGCTGAAATACGACGCCAGAAACATTAAGGCCATCCACAGGAGGTTTGGTTCCGTCCCGATCCGGACCCACCCGCTGATATCTGTAGCAGGTTTCATCTGGAATCGCTATGTGCTCGGTATTCTCTGGACCTCGTTCTTGGACTATTTCGACTATCGCAAGGATGAGGCATTGGCGATACTGGATAAGGAGGTAGGGTATCGCCCCTATCCCTATAAGCACTACGAGTCGGTTTTCACGCGTTTTTATCAAGGGCACATCCTCCCCCGAAAATTTGGGGTGGACAAGCGCAAGTTGCATTTTTCGACATTGGTCGTAACGGGGCAAATGACTCGCGATCACGCCCTCGAATTGATGTCGCAATCCACGTATCCCGACCCTGATCAAGAGTCGAGTGACTACTCATTCGTGCTAAAGAAGCTCAGGTTTTCGAACGATGATTTCAAGAGCTATATGGCTGCGCCTTCAGTGCCGCACAATGCCTATGCAAGCGAAAAGCTACTGTGGGACACTTTGTACGGCGTCCATAAGAAGATAATGGCGATCTCGAACTCTTAAGCACTGCCAATTTGGCGCGGCATACATCCCCCAAGAACTTCGCTTCGATATCATCCAGCCGGAGGGCCTCCGCGTCGCCATGGAGAATTTTTGTCACCGACCCCGAAAATTCATCGGGTTTAGAACGCCTCACAAGGTGTTCATGAAGTTAATTATCTTGCTTGAATCCGCCATGGGCAAGATTTCCTTGCGCTTTGGTTTACTATTTGCCGCCACTGCATTCGTATTTCTCATTACAAAATCATCACATGTTTTTGCTGACCCCCCGGGCGAAAAATATGATTTTCAGAACGACCCAATTGGAAGGGCTTTCTTTGGAAAAGTAAAGCCTCTTGCCCAAAATGTAATCGAACGCTATAGGAAGAGCCGCCTATACTCTACCGACATGTTCCCCTTGGGTGAAGGAGATTACTATTCTTTTAGGGAGAGGTTAATTGATTTAATGGTTGTATCAATGAACGGTTCCAAGCAGAAAGGAAGGGATTGGATCATATCAGACGCATCAAAAAAAAGAAGTGCGCTCATTGGCAAGTTCTCCACAATGTCAATTGGTAAAGTGGAGATAGCTTCGCACCAAATATATCTGCATAAATTGACGGTAAAAGAAACCGGAGACGAAATACCGATTGGTATCTGTTACCCGAAAAGCGTGACGTTTCCCGCCCCAGCTATTATTGTTTTCAGCGGACATACTGCTGAAGGTGGGCTAAGGGAGCTGTTTGTTGATCCTGGCTCTTACCAGAAAGCAATGGCATTAAGATTATGTAAATCCGGTTTTGTTGCTCTGGCTGTCGAGAAGATTGATTCTGGGTATGCGACTATTCATTTTCAAATACAAGGCCAAAGATGGCAGCGTGAAGACGAACCTGGTGGCGGGGCGGACGATGAACTAGAGGTTGGACTTACTCTGCTCGGGGTTGGTGACTACCTAATACCTGCACGTCAGCAGATGGCAAACCTAGCTGCTTTAGAATTTCTTGCAAATGATCCAAAAGTTGATCACAAAAGGATAGGCGCTGCCGGGGTTTCTCTGGGTGGATGGCTGGCGCTGCATACGGCATTGCTAAGCCCGAGAATAAAAGCGGTCTCAAATTTTGGGGGAATGTGGTCTTATTTGGAATACTATGCTGATAGGGCTAACTCCAGCCTCGCCGATTTTGAGGGAATTAACGACCTGTCGCAACTTTTCCCGGGTATGTGGAAATACGGTGATCAGAACCGTTTCGTACTTGCTGCAGCTCCAATCGTGATGCAGATTGGTTACGGAGAATCGGATTACCCCTACGTGAATTTTAAGGAATACTTTTACCCCGTAATCAGAAAGCAATATAACATCCTTGGTGTAGGAGACAATTTGCACGAAGTTGTCCATGATGGAGGGCATGTTTTTCCGCCGAATTTGGTAATTAAATTCTTCAAAGAAACCTTGCAATAGGCAGCGGCGTCGGCGCGATATAGTGGCATGTTCCCCTGGTTCGGGACTGAGTGGCGGTAGAGGAGATCTCGAATGGCATAGAATATAGGGCCGGAGGCGGGCGAGGCGACCGCAGCGCTTCCGCGCCCGGATCTCATTGGGGATGAGTCAGGGCCTCGGCACTCGGGTGTCATAGTCGGATGAGGCCCGTGATCTTCACCCGGAAGTCGTCATTCCAGGCGGCTGCCTTGCGTTTCAGGCGCAAGCTGGTTTTTTTCTGGTCGGTCGTATCCAGCCGTATCAGATTGAGAACAATCTTCTTTAGGAGGGAAAGAGTTTGTGAGGCGTTATCTGGGTTTAGGTCGTTTCGTGTGGAACGGGCAAGAATGGGGCGAAGGGCGAGGCGGGCAAATGAGTGAGCTTTCCAGCGATGAGGTAGGCCATGGCGATGAAGTTTTCGACGCGGCGATAGCCACGTGCCCTTGCGCGCGCCTCCTGGAGCGCTCGATTCATCGCTTCGACCCGGCCATTGTGCTTGCCGGGGTGAAAACCGTTGAGGACGCCAGGAAGATGCTTGCTAATCGTCCGGCCGAGGCGCTTGAAGGGTTCGAGTCGGCAGCGGCTGGCCCAACTGAGCCAGCGCTTGAGCAGGGGGTTGGCCTCGTCAGGTGTCGTGGCGGTGGCGTAGATGGAGCGCAGCGCCTGCTTGATCCGCCAGGCCCGTGCGGTCTTGAGGTTCGAGCGCTGCAACCAGTACATGGTGTCGGTTTGCTTGACGGTCCAGTCGGCGGGTTTCTTGTGCAGGCCCCAGCGGGCGCCTTTGAGTTCGGGCGCGGTCTTGACCTCGGCGCGGCGCACCTCGTCCAGCGCCGTGCTGCTCAGAGCAACGACGTGAAAGCGGTCAAAGCAGACCTCGGCTGCTGGAAAGTGCTCGGCGGCGCCGGCCTGAAACGAGCCGCTCATGTCCATGCTGACATGGGTGATCGCGGTGGGCTGGCCACCATGCGCCCTGAGGTCGCTGGCGAACTTCCCGAGCGTGACCTTGTCCCGGCCCGGCGTCGCAAACAGCAGACGCTGTGCGTCGAGGTCATAAAAAACAGAGAGGTACGTCTGACCGCGCTTGCTCGCGGTCTCATCGACGCCGATCGCGCGAACCCTGGCATGACTTTCCCGGGCGCGCGCCCGGCCCACATGATGATTGATCACGCGCCACAGTCGGCGACTGCGCACACGCAGCAGTCGGCCGGCCGCCAGGACCGACATGGTCGGCGCCAGCATCAGCGTCAACGCCTCGAACAGCAGGGTGAAGCCACTGCCTTCACGCGCCCAGGGTACGGCGATCTGCGTCACCTTGCCGCAACCGGCACAGGGCACTCGCGGCACCTCGGCATGCAGGTGGGCCTCGTACTGGAAAAAATCCAGATGGCGCCAAGAGCGCGCCAAGCGGTCGTGGAGCGGCTGCGCCGCTGCACCGCAAGCTGGGCAAGCGTGAATGGCGGCGCCAAATCCGACCTGGAAATCGATCCGCCCGTTCTCTGGCTTGAAGATGACTTCATCGACCTGCCAAGGAGCAACGAGACCCAGAGCCTGGGTGAACAGCGTTTCAATCATGAGGAAGCAGCCGCGAGAGGAAAGGCCGCCATTGTCCTCCATGCCGAGGGCGGCAGACTGCCTTCCTCGGCCCAGAGGGAGCGTAAGCGAGGGGGTGGCGATGTAAAGGGTTCGGTTGCGCCCGGACTCCGTCCGCCCTTGACATCGCCGCCCCCTCAAAACGCGAACCCCACCGCCGGTTCCACACGAAACGACATAGAGCCCGTTATCTTTACGTACGGTGCTGGCATCCTCGCCAAAGCTGACGTCGAGGACCCAGTGAAGTCGATTCTCGACGGCCCAATGGCCTCGCACGGCGACGGCGAGTTGTTCGGCGGTCAACTCGCGAGAGCTGATGTAATAGCGCCGCTCAAAGTTCGACTCTTGATTGCCGATTTTGCGCAGGGAGTCGACCGGACCGATCGTCTGTGTGCTTTCGGGAACGCTGCAACCCCCCCCGCGTTGCCGCGGTGTGCGTGGGGTTGCGGGGGGTTTGCAGCGCTGCCGAAAGCACACGTTTAACCTTCACGCCAAGCGTGCCTTGGAGCGCCTGGCAGCGTGTTACGCAGTAACGCAACGCAACGTGAGGTCATTGAAGACCTGATTCGTGGGGCGGAGCGCGCCGCTTTAGACCGCGCGGCGCGGGTGCGCAATGGAGAGACGGGCTACTACGAAAAGCGCCTTCGATTGGCCAAAGAATCCGTTACGCGGTAACGGCCAACGGTTGCCTTTTTGGGCCAACAACTTGACCACAATACGAGCCGCAGAGTCAAACCTTTCAACCCCGCGTCGCTACGCTCCGACTGTCCAGATTCACGTGGAATGGCTGTCCAGTTTGCCGTGGAATCAGTGTCCAGATTGCGTGGAATACACAGTTAAGTCACCGGTTCATATATGGAGCAGCGATTTTGGAGATGATCACCATGAAAGAGCCGGGAAGAATACGGCGGTTGTTTTATCGCAACGGCGTATCCCTGTCGGAGATTTCAGGCAAGGCGGCGTACGGCCGGAATACCGTCAAGCGGTGGCTAACGTACTCTGGGAGGAGAAGGTGATGAGGGCGCTCTACGTGCACCACGCCGCGCCGTTCGGCGGCGCATCGAGAAGCCTGCTCGAGTTGATCCAAAGTTTTCCCGCGGGTGCCGTGCAGCCCCGGGTGCTGACGCGGAGGGGGCAGTTCCAGGAAATCCTGGCAGCCGCGGGCGTGGAGGTGCGGGGCTGCGACGGTGTGTCGCAGTTCGACAATACGCGCTATGGCCATTATCGGGGCTGGCGTTCGCTTGTTCTTTTGCGGGAGCTGGCCTACCTTCCCTCGACCCTGTGCTGCCTGCTGGCCGCAAAGCGGAAATGGGGCGAGTTCGATCTGGTGCATGTCAACGATGTCACGCTGCTGCCCGCGATTTGGCTGGCGCGGCGCATTTTCGGCTGCCCGGTGATCGTGCATGTCCGCTCCGTGCAGCAGCCGCTACGGGGCTGGCGCGGACGGCTGGTTTCTTGGGTGTTGCGAAACAATGCCGCACGCCTGATCGCCATCGACGAAACGGTCAAGGCTAGCCTCGATCCACCTTTGAACGCGGTGGTGATCCACAACGGTCTTCGCGTTGCCGTGGGCGCACCGTCGAATGGCGCGCCGAGGGATTCAACGTTCACGGTCGGCATGGTGGGCGGGCTGTCTCGTGCTAAGGGTTGCCTGGAGTTAGTCGAAGCGGCCGCCCTGTGCAGGGCACAGGGGGCCGATATTCGCTTTGTTTTCGTCGGGCAGAGCATGCGGCGCCATTCGCCCCTGAGAGATTTCGTATTGCGGCAGCTCGGACTGTCGCAGGAGATCGAGCAGGAGCTCAAAGCACAGGTCGAAGCCCTGTCGCTCACGGATGCCGTCGAGTTCTGGCCGTTCACAACCAACCTCGACGAGGTATACCGTCAATTCGACGTGGTTTGCTTTCCGAGTCATTTCGATGCCCCGGGGCGTCCGATATTCGAGGCAGCGTTCTACGGCGTGCCGAGCATCGCGGCAGTCACGAAGCCTATGAGCGATACCATCGTCGATGGCGTCACGGGCTTGGCCGTGCGTCCTCGCGAACCGTACCAACTGGCGGAAGCGATCCTGGCGCTCTACGCCAACCCGGGTAAACGGGTGGAACTGGGTCGTAATGCCGCGCAACTGGCGCGCACGCATTTTGACGCGGAGATCAATGCCAAACAGGTCCTCGACGAATACAGGAAGGCGGTCGTATCCGCCGTGGGAGGAAGGCTTTGATCACCCTTTCCGTCGTCAGCCATGGTCATGGCTCCATGGTCGATGACCTGATGCGCGACCTGGCCCGCTGCTCGGAGGTGACGCGAGTGGTTCTGACGATCAACGTGCCGGAACAGGGGCCCGCGGTTCCGGCTTCGCTGTCCGACCGTACCGTCGTGCTGCGCAACGCGAAACCGAAGGGCTTTGGCGCCAACCACAATGCCGCATTTGCCCACTGCGAAACGTCGCATTACTGCGTTCTGAACCCGGACGTGCGTTTTTCAGACAACCCTTTTCCGGCGCTTCTCGCGTGCTTAAAGGACGGGGCCGCCATGTGCGCTCCGGCGGTAACGAACCCGACAGGAGAGATCGAAGACAGTGCCCGGTATTTTCCCGGCTTTGTTGGTCTCCTTGCAAAGTCTCTGGGCGTGGCGGATGGGCGCTATTGGTATGCAAAGGGTGACCCCCCTTTCCATCCGGAGTGGGTGGCAGGGATGTTCATGCTCTTTTCTTCGGCGGACTATGCGGCGCTCGGCGGCTTCGACGAGAAGTACTTTCTCTATTACGAGGATGTCGATCTGTGCGTTCGCCTGTGGCGCTCGGGACGGAAGATCTTGCTCTGCCCGCAGGCCACCGCGGTGCATGCGGCGCAACGTGCCAGCCACCGCCAGTTCCGGCATCTGGCCTGGCACCAGGCTAGCATGGTGCGCTACTTCGTTCGGCATTGGGGGCGGTTGCCGGCAACAGAGGGGCAACGATGAGTGTAGTGGTTGACGTGGTCTAATTTCCGTGGACACCTCGATAGGTGGATGATCCACCTATCGAGGAAGGATTGATGAGCCAAGAAGGCAAGACCTTTCGCGACACACAACACTGAAGGCGCGGCTTTGAAGATACTGGTAACCGGCGCGAGCGGATTCGTTGGCCAGGCACTATGCCGGCAGCTCGTCCAGGAGGGGCAACACGAAGTCGTCGCCGCGGTGAGGTCCCCGGCATCGGTGGTTACCGGTGGCACGCGGTGTGTCGTCGGCGACATCGGTTCTCACACTGCTTGGGAGAAAGCGACCGAAGGCGCCGACGCGGTAGTCCACTTGGCAGGGCGGGCCCATATCATGCACGACACGGCATGTGATCGCCTAGCTGCCTATCGTGCGATCAACACTGAAGGTACGCTCGCTCTCGCACGCCGGGCGCTTGCCTCCGGTGTGAAGCGCCTCTTGTTTGTCAGCAGCATCAAGGTCTGCGGCGAAGGACAGCTGAAAAGCAGCACTGACCCTTATAACGAAGCGTCGCCAGCCAGTCCATCCGACGCCTATGCCATTTCCAAGTGGGAGGGAGAGTTAGGCTTGTGGGCTGCGGCCAAAGATACCGGGCTTGAGGTCGTGGTGCTTCGCCCCCCGCTGATTTACGGACCTGGCGTTCGGGCCAATTTCCTGCGCCTGATGACTTTGGTGGATCGGGGCTGGCCGCTGCCCTTCGGCGGTGTTCGCAATCACCGGGACTTGCTCTATCTCGGAAATTTAGTCGATGCAATCCTTACCGCCGTGGTGCATCCGGCTGCCAAGAACAAGACGTTTCTGCTTTCCGACAATCAGTGCGTGACCACACCAGAACTGGTTCGGCGGATTGCTAGCGCCCTTGAACGACCAGCACGACTGTGGTCCGTTTCCGAAAAGTGCTTGCGCCTTGCTGGCAGGGTGATCGGTAAAGGAGCAACCGTCGACCGCGTGCTCGGCTCAATGCGGGTTGACAGCCGCCTGATTCACCGGGACCTAGGTTGGTCGCCGCCTTTCTCCATGCAGGAGGGCTTGCGGGAGACCGCCAAGTGGTATCGGCGCACGTACAGCCGATAAGCCTTACGCTATCATGGCAGATTTTCATCTGAGAGTCGCACTGTCCGTGGAAGCAGTTTGCGCGCGATATTGCCTGCGTACGCGCGAGCGGTAGGCTTTGCGTTGAGCCGATGGGCGGCCGGCAACCAGGAGGCAAGTTGATTCACAGATTTCTTCGCGAGCGGATTCCCAACTATTTGGTCGTTATGACGCGTCCCATCAAACAGATGTTGATGCTGGTCACGGATGCCGTATTGTTGGTTTTTGCCGTCTGGGCGGCGTACTCCGTGCGCCTCGGAGAGTGGTATCTGCCCAACTGGTCGCAAATGCTGTTGATGGCAGTTGCACCGGTGCTGGCCGTGCCGATCTTCCTGCGCTTGGGCCTCTATCGCTCGGTGATTCGCTATCTCGGCGAGCAGGCGTTGTGGTCGGTGCTCAAAGGCATGTCACTCGCCGCCCTGTTGTGGGCCGTTCTGGCCTTCATGACTCAAATGACCGGCCTGGAAGGTGTCCCCCGGGCGGTGCCTTTTCTTTACTGGCTGATCGGCTTCGCGCTGGTGGCCGGTTCGCGTTTCGGCGCGCGCTGGCTTCTCTGGTTTCCGGTCCGCAGTCGATTTTCCGGCAAGCAGGTGTTGATTTACGGTGCCGGGGACGCTGGAAGACAGCTGGCCGAGTCGCTACGGCGCGGACGTGAGCTCTTCCCGGCAGGCTTTCTCGACGATGACCCGAACCTTCACGGCAAGGATGTCGGCGGCTTGCGCGTCTATCCACCGGAGCATCTGCCGACGCTCCTCGAGCGCTTCGATATCCATGACGTCATCGTAACCTTGCCGTCGGCCTCGAGCGCTCGCCGGCGCGAGGTGGTGGCTTTTCTCAAACAGTACCCGGTACGCGTGCGCATCCTGCCGGCGCTGACCGACATTGCCAACGGCAGGCACCTGGTGAACATGGTTCGCGAGGTGGACGTCGGCGACCTCCTCGGTCGCGACTCGGTGGCGGCTGACCCGACGCTGCTCGGGTGCTGCATCACCGGCAAGGCGGTGCTGGTCACCGGCGCCGGCGGATCGATCGGTTCGGAGCTGTGCCGGCAGATCGCCGCGTTGCAGCCCGGCAGCCTGGTCCTGCTCGACGCGAGCGAGCACGCGCTGTACCAGATCCACCGCTTGCTGCAATCGGTCCTCGGCTGCGAACTGGTGCCCTGTCTCGGCTCGGTCGGTGACGCCGGCCTGGTGTCGCGTCTCCTGGCCGAGCACCGGATCGCCACCGTCTACCACGCCGCCGCGTACAAGCACGTGCCGATGGTCGAGGCCAACGTCCTGGAAGGTGCGCGCAACAACGTCCTCGGCACCCTGACCCTGGCCAATGCCGCGTTCGACGCGGGCGTCGAAACCTTCGTCCTGATTTCCACCGACAAGGCGGTGCGCCCGACCAACATCATGGGAGCAAGCAAGCGTTGGGCAGAGCTTGTCGTCCAGGGCTGTGCCCGTCAAGCTGCCGCTCGCGCTACCGGCCAGCGATTCTGCGCCGTACGCTTCGGCAACGTCCTCGGTTCGTCCGGGTCGGTCATCCCGCTGTTCAAGGAGCAGATCGCGCAAGGCGGTCCGGTAACGGTGACCGACGCGGAAGTGACCCGTTACTTCATGTCCATCCACGAAGCGGTGCAACTGGTGATCCAAACCGGGAGTCTCGCCAGCGGCGGCGAAATTTTCCTGCTCGACATGGGCGAGCCGGTACGCATCCTCGACCTGGCGCGCAACATGATCCGCCTCGCGGGTTATACCGTTTGCGACGAGGCCAACCCCCAGGGCGACATCGAAATCGCGATCGTCGGTCTGCGCCCCGGTGAGAAGCTCTACGAAGAGCTGCTGATTTCCAGCACTAACGCGGTCAACACCGCCCATCCCAAGATCATGAAAGCCAATGAACCGTCTCTGGATGCGGACTCCCTGAGCGAGCAGCTTCAACAGTTGCGCAAGGCGCTTGTTGATTGCGACGAACCGACCGTGCGCCGACTGCTGATGACGCTCGCCGCTGACCAGGGTTGCAGCAAGCACAGCGAGCCCGTGGCGGTGACCTGAACGCCGGCCAGGCACACGCACCTGGCCGATGCCTGCGCTGCCCGAGGGTCGTCGCAAATCTCCTTTCCAGCCCTTTCCCGCCTGGCCGGGGCACCCTTTGATAGAATGCCGCTTTGCCCCGCCGGCCACCCGCCCAATGACCCGCCAGATCCTCGTTACCTCCGCCCTGCCGTATGCCAATGGCGCCATTCACCTCGGTCATCTGGTCGAGTACATCCAGACCGACATCTGGGTGCGCTTCCAGAAGATGCGCGGCCATGAGTGCTGGTATGTCTGTGCCGACGACACGCATGGCACGCCGATCATGTTGCGCGCCGAGGCCGAGGGGATCACGCCGGAGGCGCTGATCGAACGCGTCCATGGCGAACACACGCGCGACTTCGCGGGCTTTCACGTCGGTTTCGACAACTACTACACGACGCACTCGGAAGAGACCCGCTCCTGCGCCAACGAACTTTATGCACGGCTGCGCGCCGCCGACCTGATCGAAACGCGGGTCATCGAGCAGTATTACGACCCGCTCAAGCAGATGTTCCTGCCCGATCGCTACATCAAGGGCGAATGCCCGAAGTGCGGCACGCCAGACCAGTATGGCGACAACTGCGAGAACTGCGGCGCCGCGTACACGGCGAACGAGCTGAAGAACCCCTATTCGGCCGTCTCCGGCGCCAAGCCCGAACTGAGACAGTCGGAGCACTATTTCTTCAAGCTCTCCGATCGCCGCTGCCAGGGCTTTCTGCGCCGCTGGACGCAGGGCGAGGGGCGGCTGCAGAACGAGGCGGCCAACAAGCTGCAGGAGTGGCTGGGCGACGTCGGCGAGAACAAGCTCACCGACTGGGACATCTCGCGCGAAGCGCCGTACTTCGGCTTCGAGATCCCCGACGCGCCGGGCAAGTATTTCTACGTCTGGCTCGACGCGCCGATCGGCTACATGGGTGCGTTCAAGAATCTCTGCGCTCGCCAGGGCCTCGACTTCGACGCCTACTGGGGGCCGGAATCGACCGCCGAGCTCTATCACTTCATCGGCAAGGACATCCTCTACTTCCATGCCCTGTTCTGGCCGGCCGAGCTGCAGCACGCCGGTTACCGGACGCCGACCAAGGTCTTCGCGCACGGTTTCCTGACCGTCGATGGGGCCAAGATGTCGAAGTCGCGCGGCACCTTCATCACCGCCGAGAGCTACCTGGCGCAGGGTCTCGACCCCGAGTGGCTGCGCTACTACTACGCCGCCAAGCTGTCGAGCTCGATGGAGGATATCGACCTCAACCTCGACGACTTCATCGCCCGCGTCAATGCCGACCTGGTCGGCAAGTTCGTCAACATCGCCAGCCGTGCCGCGGGCTTCATCGTCAAGCGCTTCGCCGGTCAGCTCTGCCCCTGCGACGAATCGCTGCCGGCGATCGAGGCCATTCGCGCCCGCCGCGGCGTGATCGCCGATCACTACGAGGCGCGCGAGTTCAGCAAGGCGATCCGCGAGATCATGGCCCTCACCGACGTCGCCAATCAGTACGTCGACAGTGTCAAGCCGTGGGAGCTGGCGCGCCAGGAAGGCCGCGAAAACGAGCTGCAGGCCGCATGCACCAACGCCCTGAACCTCTTTCGTCTGCTCGCCATTCTGCTCAAGCCGGTGCTGCCGGCGCTCGCTGTCAAGGTCGAGGCCTTTCTCAACGTCGCCCCCCTGGTCTGGGACGACGGCGACAGCGTGCTCGCCGCCGGCCACGCGATCAACGCCTACCGGCACCTGCTGACCCGGGTCGAGAAGAAACAGGTCGATGCGCTGGTCGAAGCCAACCGCGACTCGCTCATCGCCGCGCCGCCGCCGGCGCCGCAAAGGCACGCCGAGCAGCAGGAGAAGGCGGCTGCGCTGGCCGTCGCGCAAGCCGCCGTCGCTCCCGACGCAGGAGCGCACCTCAGTATCGACCAGTTCCTCAACGTCGACCTGCGTATTGCGCGCATCGTCGAGGCGACGCAGGTGGAAGGCGCCGACAAACTCGTTCGCCTCGTTCTCGACATCGGCCCGCTCGGTACGCGGCAGGTCTTCGCCGGCATCAAGGCCGCTTACCAGCCGGCGGATCTGGTCGGCCGAATGACGGTGATGGTTGCCAACCTGGCGCCACGCAAGATGAAGTTCGGCCTCTCCGAAGGCATGGTCCTTGCGGCGTCCGACGCCGATGGCCAGACCCCCGGCATCTTCCTGCTTTCGCCCGATGCGGGTGCGCAAGCCGGCATGCGCGTCAAGTAGGCGGCGATGTTCAGCCGCAAACGCCCCCCCGTCACGCTGCGCGTCGTCCTTTTTGCGTTGCTCGACGCCGCCGGCATCGTCGTCTTCTCGAGCGGCGCGATGTGGCTGGCCAGAGGCCAGACGCTGTTCATCCCCAACTTCCCGACCAGCACCCCGGCGGCGCTGATCACCGTCGTCGCCGGCGTCGCGCTGATGCTCTGGGCGACGGGTCAGATGCTGAACGAGTTCGCGCGCGCCGCGGCCGGCAGAGAAGGCAAGCCCTGACGCGACGCTTCTGGCGCACGCGCCTGCCGGCTGCCCAAGTGGCACGAGGCAGTGGCACGACGCGGCGGCACCGCCACCCGCCTGCACGCGCGGTCCCGACTTTACGGAGCAGCAAATGAGTTCGCCTTCGCGCAGCGCCGATTTTCGTCGCGGCGTCTTCGACATCCTTCCGGTTCTCGCCGCGGCAGTTCCGATCGGCCTGTTGTGGGGAACGCTCGCCGCCGGCAAAGGCTTCACGCCCTTCGAGGCCTGGCTGACCAGTGCCACGGTTTTCGCCGGTGCCGCACAGTTCGTCGCCGTCGATATGTGGCGCGATCCGGTGCCGCTCCTGCTGATCGTGGTCACCACTTTCATCGTCAATGTCCGCCATTTGCTGATGGGCGCCTCGCTGCAGCGGCACCTCGGCGCTTTTTCCGGCCCTGGCGGGCTGCTGGCGATGTTCCTGATGACCGACGAAAGCTGGGCGTTCGCCGAGCGCAAGGTGCTCGCCGAGCCCCTGCGGCCGGCCTACTACTTCGGCGTTGCGCTGCCGATGTGGCTGGTGTGGAGCTCCGCCTCGCTGGCCGGCGCCATCGCCGGGCGTTCGCTCGGTGACCCGGCGGTCTATGGATTCGATTTTGCCTTCTCGGCCATGTTCATCGCCATTCTCGCCGGCTTCTGGAGAGGCCCGCGCACCGGCGCCGTCCTGGCGATGAGCGCGCTTGCCGCAGCCCTTGCCAAGCTCGTCATTCCGGGCGCCTGGTACATCGTCATCGGTGGCAGCGCAGGCGTCCTGGTCGCCGCGCTGCTGCACGGCGAGGACGATGGGCAGGATCCGGGCGAAAAACCCGCCGCATACGCGGACGCGGCATGAGCGACGATCTGCTCACCGTCGCGACCATCGTCGCCATGGCTGCTGCCACCTACCTCACGCGCATCGGCGGCCTCTACCTGATGCGCGGCGTGAGTGTCAAAGGCCGGCTCAAGGCGGCTCTCGACGCGCTGCCACCGGCAGTCCTGATGGCCGTCATCGCGCCGACCGTGCTCGCTACCGGTCCGGCCGAAACCATTGCCGCGCTGATTACCGTCGGCGCTGCCTTTCTCCGCCTGCCGATGATTGCGGTCGTGGCCATCGGTGTCGCCGCCGTGGTCGCGCTCCGAGCGCTTTTCTGATCGCCCGCCGGTCGTCTGCGCTTACGCTTCGTTGCGCCGCATTGCCGCCGCCAGATCGGTCGAGCCAAGCTTCTCGAGCGCGTCGATCACCTGCAGCCGGTCTTCTTCGGAGCGGTTCTGGCTCAGCTTGTACTTGCCCTGGATTTCGCTCACCGTCACTTCGACGCCGACGATGGCGTCAAGCATCGACGCCTTGTAGTCGGGCCGCCACGGTTTGGCGAAGGCTGACTCGTATCGCGCGGTCAGCGCATCGACGAGCGATTTGAGTTTTTCGCGGTCGGTGAACACGCGGCATCGACCGTAGATGTGCACCGCCTGGTAGTTCCAGGTCGGAACGCCCGGCGACCGATACCACGACGGCGAGACATAGTCGTGCGGCCCCTGCAGGCTGATCAGCACCTGTTGACCGCCTATTTCCCCGTGCTGCGGGTTCTGCCTTGCCAGGTGCCCGATGCAGCTTGTCCTGTCCGCGCTGAGGAGAAAGGGCATGTGCGTGGAAAACGGTCGCCCCGCGACAGAGGAAATCAGCTGCCCAAAAGCGTTCGCTTCGATGAATGCGAACATCTCGTCCCGGTCGCTGACTGCGAAGTGCCTTGGTATGTACATGGGTCTTCCCGGTCTGAAAGTTGCCTCGAACGGCCGCCCCAAGGAGCGGCTACAGATACGACCACTTGTCGAAAAGCGCGGCCTGCCCATGGTAGCCACCACGCCCATCGACGAGGTTCCAGACGACCGCGTCCTCGATCAGGAACCTCCTTCCCGACGACGAAATGCGCACCCCGGAATAATCGTCGATGTAACCGTGACTGCTCACTCGCGCCAGCAGCCGCGCACGCTCGTCGCGGTTCACGGGCTCGGCGGACAGGCGCGACGGCAGGGCGGTGAACTGCTCCCAGGTCATTTCGAAGAGGTCAAGAGCGGTCTGGTTCGCATAGTTGAACACCGGATCCTCCTCGACGCCGTGGGAAACCAGCGCAAACGAAGCGCCGAAAAGAGCCCTTGCCGGCGACGCCGTCGGCGCCAGGCCGGGAATCCGCTTGCCGGTGAGACGCTCGTAGCTGCCCAGCAGCAGGTCGGCGTGCGCGCGACAGGCGTCTTCGGAGAACAGGAAACCGTGGCCTTCCGTCATTCTGCGTACGCCTTGCTCAACAAAGGGGATACACCATACCACCCTGCGCTCAGGCGCGCAGCGCCTTCGGCCTTGCCGGGTGGTCAGCAGTGCCAACGCGCTGCCTGACTGTCGACGAACTTTACACTCGCCGGTGGGTGCGGCCATTGGTCCCTGCCAAGGCATTGATTTGTTGAGAACGGGACGCATTAGCACGAATATTGCTTCCCTCTGCGAGCCGTCGTCGGCGCGCGCAGTCCCGTTGGTTCAATGACCCCTATCAGCAGGAGAGAAGCCATGAGAATATCAAGAATAGTGTTGGGCGCGGCGCTGGCGTGCGCCGCAGCGGGCGTGCACGCCGTACCCGTCGTTTTGTCGGCGGCAGGACCCAACGCGGCGGCGATCCAGGCCACGGTGGACGCTTTTCGTGCCTCGCTCGGCGCACTGAATCCCAATGTCGTCGGCTCCTTCGGTAGCGGGCGGCGCGAAATCAACTGGGATGGCGTGCCCAACGCCTTTTCCGCGCCGAACAACCTGCCGGGCAACTTCTTCAACGCCAACAGCCCGCGCGGGGTCGAGCTGTCGACGCCGGGCACAGGCTTGCAGGTCAGCGCAAACGCCGGCGTGGCGCCGGTCGAGTTTGGCAACATCGACGCGAACTACCCGGATATCTTTGCACCCTTCAGCGCACAAAGGCTATTCACCGCGCTCGGCAGCAACATCACCGACGTCCGTTTCTTCACCCCCGGCTCGGCGAACGCCTCGCTGACCAACGGCTTCGGCGTGGTTTTCTCGGATGTCGATCTGGCCGGCACCACCGCCATCGAGTTCTTCGACGCCACCGACCAGTCGCTCGGGAATTTCTTCGTTCCCCAGGCGCTGGGCAACGAGACATTCTCTTTCCTCGGCGTTCGCTTCAGCGAGGGCAGCGTCATTTCGCGAGCGCGCATCACCAGCGGCAACCAGGTGCTCGCGCCGGGCAACACGCTAACCGATCTGGTGGTGATGGACGACTTCATCTACGGCGAACCGATTCCCGAGCCGTCGACGCTCTTGCTGCTGATGCTGGCGATGGCGGCGGCGCTTGATGTCCGCGGCCGGCGTTCGCTGAGCTAAGGTCTCGCGGCTACAGTCCGGCGAGCGCCGCCACCCAGGCTTCGGCGGTCGGCCGCAGCAGTTCCAGAATCGGCATCGGATAGACGCCGACGGCCAGAATCAGCAGCGCGGGCATCAGCAGAACGGCTTTCTCCCGCGCCAGCAGGTCTTCCCCGGCTGCAATATCCACGTTGCGCAGCGGCCCGAGGAAGGCGCGCCGGAACGGCGCCAGGAAAGCTGCGGCTGCGAGCACCGTTCCGAACAGCGCCGCCAGGCCGGCGCCGGTATGGCTGTGCAGGGCGGCGACGATGATCAGCAGTTCGCCGGGGAAGCCGCTGGTTCCCGGCAGACCGATTCCGGCCAGGCCGAAGAGCAGGAAGAAGCCGGAGAGCAGCGGCATGCTGCGCATCACGCCGCCCAGCTGCGCGATGTCGGTCGAGCCGCTGCGGCGTTGCAGGAAGGCCAGGACCAGAAAGCCGCCGCCGGCGGCGACGCTGAAATTGAGCAATTGCAGGAGCGCGCCCTGCAGCGCCGACGCCGAAAAAGTCGCCAGCGCGAGGACCACCAGTCCGACGTGCGACAGGCTCGCATAGGCCAGTACGCCACGCAGATTGCTCTGCGCCATGGCCGCCACGCCGCCGTAGAGGATGGCCAACGTTCCACACCCGGCGAGCAGCCAGTGCAGATCGCGCGCGGCGATCGGCGCCAATGGAATGGCCAGGCGGATCAGGCCGTAGGCGCCGAGCTTCAGGCCGACGATCAGCGCCGTCACCGCTGCCGGCGCGCCCATGGCCAGCGCCGGCAGCCAGGTGTGCAGCGGCACCAGCGGCACCTTGGCGGCAAAGCCGACGAAGAGGAGCAGGAAGACTGCGTACTGCGCGGCAACGGGCAGGGGCGTTGCCAGCAGCGTCGGCAGATCGAACATCAGGGCGCCGGCGATCGCGGCATGGCCGAAGCTCAGCGCCAGCAGGCCGAAGAGCAGCGGCACGCCGCTGGCCAGCATGACCAGGAAATAGCGCACGGCGGCGGCCTGCCGGCCGCTGCCAACGCCCCACAGGCTGGTCAGGAAGTACAGCGGCAAGAGCGTGAACTCCCAGCAGAAGAAGAACAGGATCGTGTCCAGCGCGCAGAAGACGCCGAGCGTCGCCGCCTCGAGCAGGAGCAGAAAGGCGAAGTACAGGCCGGGGGAAAGCGCTGCATCCGCGGCCCGAATGCGCCAGCCGGCGAGCACCGCGCCGCAGAAAAGCAGCGCCGTCGCGGGCAGGAAAAAGAGCGAAATTCCATCGACGCCGACCAGGTAGCCGACGTTCAGCCCGACGATCCAGTTCGCCGAATCGACCAGCTGGAAGTCGCTCGTCTGGCCATCGAAAGCCGCGACGACGAGCAGCGACGCGAGCAGCGTCAGCAGCGCAGCAGACAGCGCGATCCACTGTGCCCACGGCGCACGCCGGAGCAGCGCCGTCGCCAGCGCGCCGCCGAGCGGCAGCGCCAGCAGCGCGCTCAGGAGGGGAAAGGAAGCCAGCTCAGTCATGGGTGAAATAGGCGGCGAGCGCCTGCGTCGCGGAATCGGTCAGTTGCAGCCAGGGCTCGGGATAGAAGCCGGCGACCAGCAGAACGAGCAGCGCGGTGCCGCCGACCGCGTACTCCATGAAGCGGGGGCGCGCGATTCTGCTCGCCGGCAGATCCTTCGGCCGCGCTGCCAGAAACGCCCGCTGGAATGCCCAGAGCAGGAAGCCGGCGGCGGCGACGTTGCCCAGTGCCGTGGCGATCGTCGGCAGCGCGCCGAAGGTCTCGATCGACGCTTCCAGGACCAGGTGCACGGCGTCGAAGCCCGGCGTCCCCGGCATGCCGAGCAGCGCCAGGCCGCCGATCAGGAAGGCAATGGCGATGAAGGGAACGCGGTCGAAGAGGCCGCCGAGACTATCGAGCCGGGTGGTCCCGGCACGGCGGTAGACGTAGCCGATCATCAACAGCATGACGGTGATCGCCAGCCCGAAGTTGACCGCCAGCAGCAGCGCGCCCTGCACACCGGCCGGGTGCAGGGTGAATAGGCCGATGACGATCAGGCTGGTGTGGCTGACGACGGCGAAGGCCATCAGCCGGCGTAGATTCGCCTGCCGGAAAGCGAGCACCGCGGCGTAGAAGACGCCGACCATGGCGAAGGCGACGACGTACGGTTGCCAGACGAGCACCGCCTCGGCGGTCAGGGGCAGCAGAAAGCGGGCCATGCCGTAGATGCCGACTTTGACGCCGAGCAGGAGCACCGGGCCGACGGCGATCAGTCCGTAGCCGGCCGAATTGGGCAACCAGCCGTGCAGAGGAAAGAGCGGCGTGCGGATGGCCAGGCCGTAGAAGAGCAGATAGAAGGCCGCCGACTGGTACTTGCCGATCTGGGGTGTCGCCAGCAGGTCGAAGAGATCGAAGCTCCAGCGTCCGCCGACCAGAGTGTTGGCATCGGCATGGCTCCAGACAAGGACGACGGCGCCGGCGACGAACAGGCACCAGCCGAAGAACTGATACTGCAGGAAGCGCGACAGCGCCAGCTTCTCCTCGCTTGCCGACGCCCAGCGCCAGAGCAGGTAGCCGATCAGCCCCAGCTGCAGCGCCGAGGCGGCGGCAAACCAGAGCAGGTTCATCGTCGTCAGCATGGTCATCAGCGAGGCCTCGATGAGCAGCAGGACGCCGAGCAGATGCACCGGCGTGACCTGCTGGCGTGCCATGCCGTAGAAGGCGAGCAGGACGCCGAGCAGCGCGGTAAGCAGGACGAAGAGCACGCTGATGCCGTCGGCGGCGGCATGGTAGGCGAGCAGGTCGAGTCTTTCGGCGAACTGCATGACGCTGTCCGAGACCTCGATGCGCGCGTAGAGCTCGAGCGCCACGACCAGCTCGGCGACCGCAAACAGGCGGCCGATGGCCACCGCCAGGCGAGCCTTGCGCAGGATCAGCAGGAACAGGGCGCCGAGCAGCGGCAGCAGTTGCAGCGTCGCCAGCAGGGGGTAGCCGGCCAGCGCCGCCCAGTGCACTTCGTTCATAGAATCACCACCAGAGTCGCCATCACCATCAGCATCAGGTAGCGCGGCTGTTCGAGCAGCAACTCGATGGCGTCGGCGTAGCGACCGATACGGCGCAGCGGTTTCATCATCGCATCGTCGCCGCTGAGCAGCAGTCGGTTCTCGATGCGCTGCAGCCATGCGGCAAAGGCGAACAGGGCGCGACCGGCGAAACCGTGGCCGCGAATCAGCGCGTCCGTGGCCGCGACGCCTGCGGCGACGTCGTGGTCGCCGCGCGGCGTGCCCAGCAGCGGGTCGATGACCTGCTCGTCGAGCGCGCGCACGTCCCGGCCCAGCGCCAGCGTCGGCCGTGTCAGCAGGGTGCTCGCCAGCGGCTCGATCCAGAAGCGCTGCAGCGCCGCCGTGTACAGCCAGCGTTGCCGGGCCAGCCAGCGCGGCACCGGGCGTGCGGGGCGCCGGACCAGATGCATGTAGGTCGGTGCGAGCAGGAACTGGTAGGCCCGCCAGGTGGCGTGCAGACCCGAGTAGACAGCGGCCAGCGCGAACAGGCCGAGGCCGCAGAGCATGAACATCAGACCGACCTGGGTCACCGTCGAGAAGATCAACGCCGACTTGACGTCACTCTGCACCAGCGCACAGAGGCCTCCGTACAAGGCTGTGGCCACCCCGACGACGACCAGCAGCGCCATCATGTCGGGCACCTGCAGCAGCAATCCCTGCAGGCGACAGAGCAGGAAGACGCCGGCGTGCACCATCAGCGAGCCATAGAACACCGCCGACGACGGCGTGGGCCCTTCGAGGGCGCGCGCGATCCACGGTGTGAACGGCAGCTGTGCCGACTTGACCAGCGCCGCGAGCACGAAACCGGACGCCAGCAGACGCGCACTGAGCGCGCTCAGCGTGCCGTCGCCGGCCAGCCCGGCCCACTCGACGCTACCCACCGACCACACGGCGAGGCCGATACCGAGCAGGAAACCGCCATCGCCGACGCGGTTGGCGACGAAGACGAAGACCGCGTTGCCGGTCGCCACCGGTCGCTCCCAGGCGTAGGCGATGAGCAGCCAAGAGCTGATTCCCGCCAGCTCCCAGCCGACGAAGGCGAGCACCGCGTTGCCGGAAAGGACGATCAGCAGCATGCCGGCGAGAAACAGGCACATGCCGAGGAAGAAGCGCTGGAAGCCGTTCTCGCGGTGCAGATAGGTCGCCGAGAAACGCAGCGCGATGCAGGCGATCAGCGTCACCAGCGTCGCTGCCGGCAGGCTGTAAGCGTCGAGCGCTAACGACAGTCCGACCGGCGTCAGGCCGATGGCCAGCCATTCGCCGGCGCGCAGGGTTTCCGGCACGCCGTTGACCAGCGCCGCGAGGTCGAAGAGCAGGAGCAGAAACAGCGCGCCGAGCGCGGCTGCGCTGGCCAGACCGGCGGTGAACGGTTCTTGCCGGTCGCCGTGCTCGCGGCAGAAGAGCATGCGCATGGCGATCGCCGCCGCAGCCAGTAGCGGCAACAGCGGCACCAGCCAGACCAGAGGTGTCGCTTCGCCGAGCTGGGTTGCGAGCGCGTTCATGCCGCCTCCAGTGGCTGCCGCAGCAGGGCGGGCGGCAGTGCTTCACGGCGGCCGGCGAAGCAGTCGAGCGAGCGCTCGACTTCGGCGATTCGCGGGGCCGCTTCATCGCCTCCGTCAGCCTGCCATGCCTGCCAACCGCTGGCCGGATCGAACAGGTGAATCGCTCCCGTCTGCGGGTGCTTGGCGGCCAGAACGACCCAGCCGTTGCCGATCAGCTCCTGCAGCGGCGCCTGCCGCTGGTAGATCGCGGTGAGCAGTTCGGTGCTTTGCTCGACGACGACCAGCAGCCGCATCGGTTCGTGGATTTCGATCATCTGCAACGGTAGGCCGGTACGCAGGTCCGAAGCGGTGCCCTGCATGACGGCAAACAGGCCGGCCAGGTTGTGCATCACCTTGCTGCCGCAGCCGAAGCCTTCGTTGTCCACCGTCGAGAAGTAGTACTCGAGATTGATGCCGGCGCCGACCGGGCCGGCGGCGAGCAGTGTCGCTTCGAGGATGCGGCCGTCTACGTCGGGTAGCGGATCGTAGGAGATGAGGAAGACGCGGCGGTCGAAAAAGGCGCGGCGGCTCATCGTCCGGCGCCCGATGAACGCCGTGGCGACGGTCGCATGCCCGAGTTCCGGTCGCGCCTGCGCGATATCCTGGCAGCGGTCGGCGAGATGTCGCCGCGCCTGAGCGGGCGACGGCGCGCGCGGCGCCGAGGCAAAGCGGCGGCAGCGTTCGACGGCGTGCAGGCTGGTCGCTTGCGCGCAATCGCGGCGCATGGCCGCGAAAGCGTCCTGGTGGCTGGCCGGCAGACGTTCGAGGTCGTACCAGAGGTAGCTCTCGTCGCAGGTATTGTGCTCGGCTCCGACGAAGTGGGTTGTTTCCGGGATGTGCAGGCCCTGTTCGGCGAGGCGGGTGCGAATCGCCGGGCGGTTGGCCAGCGCGGCAAAGACGCGCGCATTCGGCCCCCCGTGTCGGCCGGAGCACGCGCCGCAGTCGTAGGCCGCCAGATGCGAGTTGTTGCGACTGTCGGATCCGTGGCCGACGATCAGCACCAGTGGCGCGAAATGCTGGGTCAGACCGATGCTGCGCAGGAAGCCGCCGACGCGCGCGACCTGTTCTTCCTCGCTGAAGCCGAGACGAGGTTCCTCGGCGTTGGCGGCGCGAGTGGCCTCGCTGGCTTCGGCCGTCAGGTGCAGCGTACCCGCCAGGGGCTGGTCGAAGGCGTCGCGGCGGCGGGCGAGAAACGCGCCGAAGCGCCCCGGCGCGAGTGTTCTGGCGAGCAGGGCGAGCAAGGCCACAGGGCCGGCGGCGGCGGTCAGCAGCGCCGCTTGCAGCCAGCCACGCCGGCTGCCCTGATGCAGGCGCTCGCGCCAGGCGAGGCGCAGGCGGCGACGCCGCTGGTGCTTTTCCAGTGCGCCTTCGCCGCCGTTCGGCACTTCTTCGCGGATGGCGTTCGTCGGCCGCACGACGATCGGGCACAAGGCCGTCGGCGCCTCGTCGTCGAGGCCCTGCCAGAGCATCGGCACGCCAAAGAAGCCGGCGGCGCCGAAGGTTTCGAAAGCCGGATTGACTTCTTCCAGGTGGCGGCGCGAACCTTCCTCGCGGTCGTCCATGCAGAAGACGAACTGCGCTTCCGCCCTGCCGGCGAGCGCCGCTGCGCGGCCGTGATTGGCGGCCAGCGCGGCGAGAACCTGTTGCCGATAGTGGCGTTCGTAGGCCAGCAGCCAGACCTCGCCGCGCTGGTCGCGGCTCAGGGAAGCGGCGCAGTCGAGCAAGGCCTGCGCGCCTGCTGCAGCGATCTCGCGCAGTTGTCGCCCGCCCAGGCCGAGGCCCTGGGCGAGGACGAAAAGCGGCCAGGCGGCCAGTGCCGTCCGCTCGTCGTGTGAAGGCGCGGCGTCTAGCGCTGCAGCCGCGGCGGACCCGCCAGGCCTGGCAAGGAGCGTGGACAATTCCTGCCAGTCGCCGAGCGTGCTGGCCGACGGCGACGCCAGACAGGGGGCCACCGCTTCTAGCAGGTCTTCGCTCAGCTCCTGCCGGCCGAAAGCATGGCGCACCGACAGCTCGTCGGGATGGGCGACGAAGTAGCGGCCCAGTTCGGCGACACTGAGCGGCAGGCTCCAGATCCTGCCCATCAACTGCTCGGCGTACAGGCGTTCAAGAACCAGGCGAACGGCGACGAAATCAGCCAGCGAGACCGGCGCTTCGCCGGCGCGCGGGTGTGCTTCGCGCCAGCAGCACATGCCGGCCCAGCCCGGCAGTTCGAGCACCAGGCGCCGCAGGTAGGCGGCCCAGTTGGCTGCATCGACACCGAGGCGCACGAGTTCGCCAATGATGACCGACAGCGGGTCGTCGGGCAGCTGCGCGATGTCCTGCCGTGCGCCGACGAACTCGTCGAGCTCCCAGGTCCAGTCGCTGGCGGCGCTCAGCCGCCACGCGGCAAGGAAGCCCTGCGCGAGCGCGGCGTTCCGCCACCCGGCAAGGCCCTGGTCGAGGTGCGCACCGAGATGGCGAATCAGGCTGGCCTGCAGGACTGCGCGCGCATCTTCGCCGCTCAGGTGGGCGAGCAGGGCGAGCAGCGTCCAGCGCTCGCCCAGGCCTGCAATCAGTTCCTGCCAGAGCGACGCGGCGGCTTCGGGCGACGGACTCTCGTTCTTCGCGCCGGGCCACTTCGGCCATTCGTCCGTCGCCTCGCTGGCGACCGGCGGAGAAGCCGCCGACGATGCCTGCAGGGCACGTGCCGCGGCCCAGAGATCGGCCACCGCCGCCGCTTCGTCGAAGACTTCAACGCTGGCGGCGGCGAGCAGGGCCTGCCGCGCAGCCGGGTCGAGATCGATCTGCCAGCGCGCGAACGCGGCCTTTTCCTCCACCTGCCAGCGTATCTGCGCTGCCGACAGCCTGCCCGGCGCATGCCGTAGCGCCGCCTGCAGGACCTCGCCGCAGCGCAGCTCGCGCGCGCCGATGGCGAGAAGAATTTCATCGGCGCGCGCTGCCGGCAGTTGGCGCAGGGCGGCGTCGAGGTCGCTCGCGGTCACCCGTCCCTGTCGGTAGAGCTGGCGGCAGCGCTCCTCGTCGAGCCAGGTGTTGCCGCCGGTCAGGCGTGAAGCTGCGCTGAATGCTTCGGCGAAGGGCAGATGCTGAAAGGCGTGCAGGGTGTTGTGATGGACGAAGTCGCGCAGCGGGGCCTGCGCCGGCAACAGGTGTTCGAGATGTGCCAGGCAGGTCCTGATGCGCGTCAGCGGGTCAATCGTCGTCACCTGGGGATCGGCGGCCGTAGTCGTAGTCATCACGCGGTCAGCCTGCGAACTGCTGCGCCAGTCGGGCGACCGACGAGGACATCAGGCCGAGCAGCGGTGCCGGGTAGAAGCCGATGATGACGATGGCCGCGCTCAGTACGCCGGCGGTCGCCGTTTCGCTGCGGTTGAGGTCGGCAAAGGTTGCGACGCCCGGCGCAGCCCCGGCGAAGGGCCGTTCCGGACCGGTCGACAGGCGGCGAATGGCGCGCAGGGCGTAGGCGGCCGAGATCAGCACGCCGATCGACAGAATTGCCAGCCAGCCGCCCCAGCGGCCGTAGGCGCCGATCAGCACCTGCAGCTCGGCGATGAAGCCGGCGCTCCCCGGCAGGCCGACCGACGCCAGCAGGGTGAGGACGATGAACGCCGCGAAGCGTGGTGCCGTCCGGTTGAGCGAACCGTAGGCGGCGAGGTCGCGCCGGTGCGTGCGCTCGTAGAGCAGGCCGATGAGCATGAACAGCAGCCCCGCCGCCAGCCCGTGCGCAACCATCTGCGTCATCGCGCCGTTCAGCCCGGCCTCGTTGAGCGCGGCGATGCCGAGCAGCACGACGCCCATGTGCGAGATCGACGAGTAGGCGATCATTGCCTTGAGATCGGTCTGCCGCCAGGCGAGGACCGCGCCGTAGATCAGGCTGACGAGCGCCAGCAGGGCCAGCCAGTCCTGCAGCGCGAGCACCGCTCCCGGTAGCGTCCAGGCAGCGCGGATCAACCCGTAGGCGCCCATCTTGAGCAGGATCCCGGAGAGCAGGACCGAGATCGGGCTCGGTGCCTCGACGTGCGCCAGCGGTAGCCAGCCGTGCAGCGGAACGATCGGCATCTTGACGCCGAACCCGAGCAAGAGCCCGAGGAAGACGAGAATTTGCGTTTTCTGCGGCAGTTGCGCGCTGCCGGCGGCCATGTCGTCCATCGCGAAGCTGTGCCCGGGGGCGACGTCGTAGAGCAGCAGCAGCGCAATCAGCATGAACACCGAGCCGCCGAGGGTATACAGGACGAAGTTGAGCGCCGCCCGGTGGCGGTTGGCGCCGCCCAGGCGGTCGATGAGGAAGAACAGGGGAATCAGCGTCAGTTCCCAGAAGACGTAGAACAGCGACCAGTCGCGCGCGGCAAAAACGACCAGCATCGACGTCTCGAGGCCCAGGATCAGCGAGAAGTAAAGCTTTGCGCCGTTGCGCACGGCGGTGGATGTGACAATCGCGACGAAGCACAAGATCGTTGCCAGCAGCAGCATCGGCAGCGAAATCCCGTCGACGCCGAGCGCCAGGCTCGACCCGACGCGCGGGTTCCACGGGCGCGTCTCGAAGAACTGAATAGCGGCGCTGGCGGGGTCGAAATCGAGCAGCAGGACGCCGGCGCAGACCATCGTCGCCGCGGCGACGATGCTCGCCACATGGCGCAGCAGGTCGACCTTGCGACTCGGCAGCAGCAGTAGCAGACCGGCCCCGAGAAGCGGCAGCAGCAACAGCGCTTTCAGCATCGACACGCAGCGGCGCCGTGTGACGCGGCCGCTCCCCCCGGAATCGTTCTCCCCATGGGGCACGATTATGCCATCATCGACGCGAGTTACCGTTCCGTCAGCGCTCCCTGCCACGCCGCGAGGCGCCGTGCGAGCTCGCCCGGCGGCGTTGGCAGCGCACAGCTGGTGTTCGGGAATCGCCGACAGACGGCGGCGGAGCCTCTATCCTGGCGAGATTCGAGATCGCACCGCGGTCAGGATCCCGCGCAGGATTTCGAGTGGCGGCGGCGGGCAACCGGGCACCGCGACATCGACCGGAATGATGTTGGCGACGCGCCCGCAGCTGGCGTAGCTCTCGCCAAAAATGCCGCCGTCACAACCGCAATCGCCGACGGCAACGACCAGCTTGGGGTCCGGAGCGGCGTCGTAGGTGCGGCGCAGGGCCAGCTCCATGTGTCGTGAAACGGGTCCGGTCACCAGCAGCATGTCGGCATGGCGCGGGCTGGCGACGAACCTGATGCCGAGTCCTTCGATGTTGTGGTAGGGGTTGTTGAGGGCGTTGATTTCCAGCTCGCAGCCGTTGCAAGAACCGGCATCAACCTGGCGAATGCTCAGCGCCTGGCCGAGAATGTCGAGGAGTTCGCGCTGAATGCGCTCGCCGCCGACGCGCAGGGAATCACTGGGCTCGGGCGGCGCTTCGCTGCGGATACCGTTTCTTGCGATCTGTTTGAGAATGCGCCACATCAGAGGTCGTGTCCCGAGTAGCTGAGGTTGAAGGATTTGTTGATCAGCGGAAAGTCGGGAACGATGTCCGCCATGACTGCGTGTTCGAGTACCGGCCAGTTCTGCCACGAGGGATCGTGACAGTGACAGCGGCGGATACAGTGGGCGCCTTTATCTCCGTCGTATTCGAGGGCGACGAAGACCTCGCCGCGCCAGCCTTCAACCCAGCCGGCGCCGAACGCAAGCTTGCTTGGCAGCCGCAGTTCGCTGCGCGTCCGACCGTCGGGAAGCCGCGAAAGCAGCAGGCGAATCAGCCGCAGTGATTCAAGCAGTTCGTCGAAACGCACGCTGACGCGGGCGGCGACGTCGCCGCCGCGCTGCGTCGCGATCTTTACTTCGAGCTGGTCGTAGGGAATCCAGGCTCGGTCGCAGCGCAGGTCGGCGGCCTGGCCGCTGGCGCGCCCCGCCAGGCCGGTGAGGCCCAGTCGCGCGGCCAGCCCCGGCGACACCCGGCCGGTGGTCAGGAAGCGGTCCTGCAGGCCGGCGTGCTCGTCGTAAATCTGGCGCAGTTCCTGCACTTCACGCTCTATTCGGTCGCACTGGTCGGCCAAGCTGGCGGCAGTCGCTTGATCGACATCGGCTGTCACGCCACCCGGAACGACAACGTCCATCATCAGGCGGTGACCAAAGGCGTCCTTGGCGAGGCGAAGCCAGTCTTCCCTGAGCCTCGAGAACTGGGCCAGCCCGAAGGCGAACGCCGCATCGTTGCCGAGCGCCCCGAGGTCGCCGAGGTGGTTGGCCACCCGTTCGCGTTCGAGCAGCAGCGCCCGCAGCCAACTCGCACGTTCGCTAATCTCGCAGCCCGCCAGAGATTCCAGCGCCATACAGTAAGCCCAGCCGTAAGCGACAGTCGAATCACCCGACATCCGCCCGGCCAGCCGATGCGCCTGGAGTGCCGGCAGCTCGGTGAATCGTTTTTCGATCCCTTTGTGTTTGTAGCCCAGGCGTTGCTCAAGGCGCTGTACCTTCTCGCCGACGACCGAGAAGCGAAAGTGCCCCGGTTCGATGATTCCTGCATGGACCGGTCCGACCGGGATCTCATGCACGCCGTCGCCTTCGACGCGAACGAAGGCGTAGTCGGTGACTTCTCGATGTGGACCAGCGGCCCGGGGTGATTGATCACGGCGCAGCGGCCGGTAGTTTTCTGGCCAGGCGCCGTGGTCGAGCCACGGGCGCCGGTCGGAAACGCCTTCGGCGACGACACCGAGCAGATCGGCTGCCGCCCGCTGCAGGCGGCCTGCGCAGGGAAAGAATGGCACCAGGTCCGGATAGGTCGCAGCCCGCTCGGCAAGCGGCAAATCGAGCCATAGCAGACCTTCAGGAACGGCATAGGCCGCCGAGATCACCAGACCGCCGGACGCGCCGTGCGTGCGATCGGACGCCCAGAGGGTGAGTAGCCGTCCGCCGTTCTCGGACAGCGCCCGGGCGAGGACCTGCCAGGTTTCGCTGCGCACCGTAGCGCGCCAGATCGGCAGCGGTGCCGGCAGGCGTTCGCCATCGAGGCTGAACCCGGAAATCCGCATCGCCTCAACCGCCGATCATCGCCGCCGCCTGACGATACCAGTCGTGCAGGTACGGCGGGATATACAGGCCGAGCATCAAGCCCAGACCAAGATGCGCGAACACTGGGAACAGCGCCGGCGTGTGGCCTAGCGTCTTCTTGAGCGAGGTTTCGCCGAAGGCCATCGGCTGGACGCGGCTGAAGACGGCGGCGAAAGCGACGCCGAGGGCCAGCAGCAGGAATGGCGTGGCCCAGGAATGGTCGCGCATGGCCGTGGTGAGAATGAGAAATTCGCTGGCGAAGACCCCAAATGGTGGCATGCCGAGGATCGCCAGCGAGCCGAGCATCATCCCCCAGGCGAGCCGCGGACTGACCTTGATCAGACCGCGGATGTCGGCCATGTTCTGCGTCCCGGCCTTCTGCGTGGCATGCCCGACGGCAAAGAAAATCGCCGACTTGATCAGCGAATGCACCGTCATGTGCAGCAAGCCGGCATAGTTGGCGATCGCGCCGCCCATGCCGAAAGCGAAGGTGATCAGCCCCATGTGCTCGATCGACGAGTAGGCAAACATGCGCTTGACGTCCTTTTGCCGAGACAGAAAGAACGCCGCAACGACCACCGACAGGAGACCGAAGCCCATCATCAGCTCGCCGGCGAGCGGGTTGCCCAGGGCCCCGTCGGTGAGCACCTTGCAGCGCAAAAGGGCATACACGGCGACGTTCAACAGCAGGCCCGACAGCACCGCAGAAACCGGCGTCGGCCCCTCCGCATGTGCATCCGGCAGCCAATTGTGCATCGGCACCAGGCCAACCTTGGTGCCGTAGCCGATGAACAGGAAAGCGAAAGCCAGGGTAATGATGGTCGGATCGAGCTGTGTCTTGACCGCGTCGAGATTGGTCCACAACAATGCACCCGCCTCGGTGCCGATCACCTTTTCCGCCGCCATGTACAGCAATACCGTCCCGAACAGGGCCTGGGCGATGCCGACGCCGCAGAGAATGAAGTATTTCCACGCTGCTTCGAGACTGGCCGCTGTCCGGTACACGCTGACCAGCAGCACGGTGGTCAGCGTCGCCGCCTCCATGGCCACCCACAGGATGCCCATGTTGTTGGTGGTCAGCGCCAGCAACATCGTGAAACTGAACAATTGATACATGCTGTGGTAGAGGCGCTGCCGCTGCGGCGTCATTTTGCCGTGGTCCTGCTCGATGCGCATGTAAGGGCGCGAGAAGATGGCCGTGGTCAGGCCGACAAAGCTGGTCAGGGTGACCAGAAAAACGTTCAGCGGGTCAATGAAGAATTCGTGCTTCCAGAGCAGCTGCGGCCCACCCGAGACTATCTCGACGGTCAGCATGCAGGTGGCGACGAAGGTTGCGAGGCTGAACGCGACATTGATTTCGCGCGCGCTGTTTCGCTGCCCGGTAAACGCCAGAACCAGGCTGCCAAGCAGGGGGATGCCGAGGACGTAGAACAGCGTTTCCAGGTCAGTCCTCCTTGAGCTTTTCGAGGTGGCTGATGTCGAGGCTGTCGAACTGCTCGCGAATCTGGAACATGAAGACGCCGAGAATCAGAATGCCGACCAGCACGTCGAGAGCGATGCCAAGTTCAACGACCATCGGCATGCCGTAGGTGGCCGACGTGGCGGCGAAGAACAGGCTGTTTTCCATTGACAGGAAGCCGATCACCTGAGGCACCGCCTTGGCACGGGTAATCATCATCAGGAACGAGAGCAAGACGCAGGCGAGCGCGATGCCGAGTGTGCCGCGGGCGATACTGGCCGACAGCTTCGAGATCGGCAGCGCCAGGTCGAAGGCGAAAATGACGAGCACGATGCCAATGATCATCGTCGTCGGGATGTTGATCAGCGTTTCGATATCCCAGCGTACGTTGAGGCGATTGATCACCCGATGCAGCAACAAGGGAATCAGGATGACCTTGACCACCAGGGTGATGCCGGCCGACAGGTAGAGGTGCGGCTGATCCGTCGCGTAGCCGACCACCAGCGTCGCCGCGACCAGCGTGGCCCCCTGCGCGGTGAACAGGTGAATCAGCGACAGAATCCGCCGCTGCGAGATCATCGCAAAGGCGAGGATCAGCAGCGTTGACGCCAGCAGATTGATCAGTTGGGCGACGAATTCACTCATCTCACGGTCGTACCAGGATGTGGACCAACATGCCGATCACCGCCAGCAGGAACGCGGTGGCGAGGAATTCCGGAGCGCGGAAGATGCGCATCTTGGCGCTGAGCGTCTCGAGTAACGCCAGCAGGGCGCCGCCGATCGCCAGCTTCAGGACCAGCGCCGGCATCGCCAGCAGCAGCGCCAGCGGCGCCTGCGCCTCGGCGACGCCCCAGGGGAAGAACAGCGCCAGCCCGATGCACGAATAGGCGAAGAGCTTCAGGCTGGCGGCCCATTCGAGCAGCGCCAGATGACGGCCCGAATACTCGAGGATCAACGCTTCGTGAATCATCGTCAGTTCGAGGTGCGTCGCCGGGTTGTCCACCGGCACGCGGGCGTTTTCGGCCAGCGACACCATGGTGAAGGCGACGCCGGCGAAAGCCAGACTCGGATAGATGGCCAGCTCGCGATGCGCCAGCGTCTCGACGATGGTCGTCAGCGAGGTCGAGTTCGAGATCAGCGATGCCGAGAACAGGACCATCAGCAGCGCCGGTTCGGCGAGAAAGCCGATCAGCATTTCACGCCGCGCCCCCAGCGTGCCGAAAGAAGTGCCGACATCCATGGCCGCCAGGGAAATGAATACCCGCGCCACTCCGAGCAGGCCGACCAGGGCAATCGCATCTGCCGCTGGCGAAAGAGGCAGGTCGGTCGATAGCGTTGGGACGATTGCGCAGGCCAGCGCCATGCAGCCGAAAACGATGTACGGAGCGCCGCGAAACAGGGGCGAAGCGTGCTCGGCAAGCACCGACTCCTTGTTGAAGAGCTTGTGCAGCGTGCGGTACGGCTGCAGCAAGCCGGGCGCCGAGCGGTTCTGCAGCCAGGCGCGCCATTGATTGATCCAGCCGCCGAGCAGGGGCGCCAGAAGCAGCGCCAGGACGATCTCCAGCAGTTGCGAGAAGGCGCCGAGCCAGGTCATAGCTCGACCACCAGCAGCACGGTGATCAGGGTTACGAAGCTGTACAGCAGGTAGACCGCAATCCGTCCCTGCTGCAACAGACCGATGAGCCGTGCCAGACGCTCGACGGCGGCAGCCAGCGGCAGGTAGAGCCAATGCCAGAAGGGGTCGGTGACGCTGACGCGATAGCGCGGCTCGGCATCGAAAGCCGTCGGCAGCTCGCGCTCCCAGCGGAAGAAGGGTTCGAAGATTTGCCGAATCGGTTGTCCGAAACCTTCGGCGGTATCCTGCATGCGGGCGTTCTGCCAGGGGAAGCCGCAGTCCCAGGGCGCCGCGCGCCGCACGCGGCCGTGGTAGAAGAGGCGCACCAGCAGGAAGGCGAGCGCGAAGCTTGCAGCGACGCCGAGCAGGAAGATCGCCGGCCCGTAGCTCGCGCGCTCGATCGCCACCGGCGCCAGCAGCCAGCCGCTGCTGCCGACCGTCTTGGCAAGGCCAGAGCCGACCAGCAACTGCGTCACCGGATCGATGAGGGCGATGAACTGCACCGGAAACAGTCCGAGCGCAATGCATCCGGCGACCAGCCAGGCCATGCCGGCACGCTCCCAGCGGCCGGCATCATGCGCCTGCGCCAGCTTCTCCTCGCGTGGCTGGCCGAGGAAAATGACGCCGAAGAACTTGACCATGGTATAGCCGGCGAGCGCGGCGACCAGTGCGATCAGGGCGGCGACCACGGGAATCAGCATGTTGAGGAATGAACTCGGCAAATCCGGCGAGAACAGGAAGCTCTGCAGCAGCAGCCACTCGGAGACAAAGCCGCCAAAGGGCGGCAAGCCGGCGCTGGCCAGAACACCGATCAGCATGGCCCAGGCCACCCAGGGCATGCTGCGGATCAAACCACCGAGCTTGCCGAGGTTGCGTTCGAGGGTGGCGTGCAGGACCGCGCCGGTGCCGATAAAAAGCAGCCCTTTGAAGAAGGCATGGCTGGCCACATGGTAGAGCACGGCGGTCAACGCCAATGCCGCCATCACAGGCATGCCTTGGGTCGAGAACAACACCGCCAGGCCGATGCCGGTGAACAGCAAACCAATGTTCTCGATCGATGAATAGGCCAGCAGGCGTTTCATATCGACCTGCACTGCCGCGAAGACGACACCGAACAGCGCGGTCGCCAGGCCGAACGCCAGCAGCACCAGGCTCCACCACCACACGGGCGTGCCGAGCAGATCGAAAATGATCCGCAGCAAACCGTAGATGGCCGTCTTCAACATGACCCCGCTCATCAGCGCGGAGACGGGCGACGGCGCCGCCGGATGTGCCTCGGGAAGCCAGACGTGCAGCGGTACGATGCCCGCCTTGGCGCCGAAACCGAATAGCGCCAGCAGGAAAGCGATCGATGCCCGGTCCGGCAAAATCTCCTGCGAGCGCATGTTGGCAAACGTGTAGTCGCCGGTATCCGCCTGCAGGATGCCGAAGCACAACAGGATGCCGAGAGCGCCGACATGCGCGATCAGCAGGTAGAGGTAGCCTGCTCGCTGGATCTCGGCGATGCGGTGGTTGGCGGTGACCAGGAAAAAAGACGACAGGGCCATCGTTTCCCACATCACCATGAAGGCGTAGGCGTCGTCAGCGAGAACGACAAGGACCATGCTGGCCAGAAAGATGTGGTATTCGAGCGCCAACAAGCCGGGCGGCGTGCCTTCGCCCTTGCGGAAGTAGCCAGCCGCAAATGCGGACACACCGGCGGCAACGCCTCCGATGATCATCAGGAAGAACGCAGACAGGCTGTCGAGGCGAAAATGGAAGGGCAGACCTGGCAGCCCGAAGGGCAACACCGCCACCTCCGGCGAGCTGAGAATCGCGCTCAGAGCGACGCCGAACAAGAGCAGGCCGAAGGCCCCGCCGGCAGGAAACAGCACTCTGGCCACCAGGGCCAGGCGGTGCAAGGCGAACACCCCTGCGACGCCAATCAGCAGCCACGCAGCAACAACCAGCAGGATCCAGTCCAGATGTACCCAGCTGGTCGGATCCAGGAAAACGCCCGTGCTGATCAGTGGCAACTGGCGCACCGCAGATTTTCGCTGGCCGCGCTTGCGTCGCCTGGTTCACGAAAAATGGTTTCGCATGCGTGGGAAGTCAGCGCGTCTCGACCACCACGGATAGGGAACCACATACCGTCCGGAGTTCCAGAAAACGCCTTCGGAAGCGGCGAAAAGCGGGGTGCGCGAATACTGTTGCGGCCTTGGCCGGAGCAAACCGCATCAACGAGATTTTCTGGTATCGTGTGCATCAAGCGCCAATTATATGCGCTTCTGTTACCATTGCAACGACAATCAAACTCACATGAAATGTGCCGATATGGAAAACCGAACCGCTCGCTTGACCATTCTCGTCGACCCTGTCAAGAAGAGGATCTTCGAAGAAATCTGCACGGCTCACGATCTGACGCCGTCCCAGGTGGTCAGGAAACTGATCCGTCAATACATCATTGAAAACGCTGGCGATCGGGAACTTCCCGAGTGGCTGCAGGGACGGCCATCGTCCGACGCAAGCTCCTAGCCTGATGGGTGAAACAGTTTGCCGAAACCTGCGTATCCATGGCCGCGTCCAGGGGGTTGGCTATCGCTGGTCGCTAGCCGCCGAAGCCGCGAAACTCGGGCTGGCCGGCTGGGTGCGCAACCGACGCGATGGCAGCGTCGAAGCGCTGGTCAGCGGCTCGATCGAGGCGATCGACGCGCTGGTCGTGTGGGCTCACCGTGGACCGTCGATGGCCCGCGTCGACAGCGTCTTGTGCGCCGAAGGCAACGCCGGAGAACTCGGCACGCGCAGCGGTTTCGTCCAGATCGCCACGCGCTGAGAAGCTGTGTTCAGTCGCTCAGCGCACGCTGATCTCGACGCGGTCGTAGCGACCGGCGTCGTCCAGAACCGTGATCTGGTAGCGCCCGGCATCGCTGAAGCGCTGCTGCAGGGCGCGACCCGCTGGCACGCGGCCGATCTGGCGGCCGTTCAATAGCCAGATCAGCTCGTCCTGGCCGCCGCGTGCTTCAAGACGCAGCTCGGGGGCCGGGCCGTTGCCGGCGCGGCGGATCGTCGCTCCGTCGCTGATGCCGACGATGTGCAGGCCGCCTTCCGGCGAACGCGCGCCGACGCAGGCCGGCGCCCAGTCTGGCGGCAGCGCGCGTTCCCGCGTCGTCACGTCGAGCCAGGGTTCGAGGGCGGCGGGCCAGCGCGCCATGTCCACGGCGGTCATCTCGCCAGCGGCACAGGCGGCACGCACGCGCAGTCCGCTGACGCTGTCGCGGTAGTCGGTATAGCGTGCGCCGCCAGCGCGCAGTCGGTCTGCGAAGGTCGGCGGCGCGGCGTCGCTGAGAATCCAGGCCGTTCGTTCCTGATGGCAGAGCTCGGGCGGCGTGGTCTCGCTGCGCGTTCCGAGCGGCCAGCAGATGCGGGTGGCGGAGACGCTCGCTGGCGGTGTCCGCGCTGCCGGCGGCGAGTCGTCGATGACGGCAAAGGCGTCGACCAGCAGTGGTGCGGCGATGTTGGCGCCGAAGAAGCCGGGGTTCGGCGTGCCGTCGGGCCGGCCGATCCAGACGCCGACGGTGAAGCGGTCGCTGACGCCGACGGCCCAGGCGTCGCGAAAACCGAAGCTGGTGCCGGTCTTCCAGGCGATGCCGCGGCGTATGCCGACGCCGTCGTTGACCTGGCGGGCGACCGGGCCGCCTGCTTCGAGGACGTCGCGGATGATGAAGGCGGCACCTTCGCTGAGCATGCGCGCTTCCTCGATCGGCGCATCGGGGAAATAGCGCGGCCGGCCGCTGACGCCGGCGCGCGCCAGCGCCGTGTAGGCGCCGACCAGGCCTTCCAGGTTCACCGCCGTGCCACCGAGGATGACGCTGAGATTGGCCTCGGCGCCACGCGGCAGTTCGAGCTTCAGGCCGCCGCGGCGCAGCAGCGAAACGAAACGCTGCGCGCCGAGCCGCTCGAGTACTTCGACCGCCGGAACGTTGAGCGACCTGTGCAGCGCTTCGGAGACGCTGACCGGGCCGCTGAAATTGGCCTGGAAGTTGCCCGGCTGGTAACCGGAAAAAGACTGCGGCACGTCGGCGAGCAGCGACTCGGAATGGATCAGGCCTTCGTCGAGCGCCAACCCGTAGAGGAAGGGTTTCAACGTCGAACCCGGCGAGCGTGCCGCCTGCACCATGTCTACGTGCGCAAAGCGGGCGTTGTCGGTGAAATCGGCCGATCCGGCGTAGGCGAGCACTTCGAGGGTGCGGTTGTCGACGACCAGAGCGGCCATCGAGACGCGTGGCGGCAGCGACGGCAGCCGTGCCGCGAGCAGGTATTCGAGCGACTGCTGCATGCTCGCGTCGATGGTGCTGTCGATGCGCGCGGCGTGCGGCCGCAGCCGCCGCAGGCGCTCGGCGAGCAGCGGCGCGAGCAGTGGCTCGCGAATGCTCTGGGCGATCACCGGTTCCTGGCGGGCGTCGGCGATCGCCGCCGCGCCCCAGCGCGACTGCAGGCGATCGAGGACCTTGTCGCGCGCCTGCCGGGCACGTTCCGGGTAGCGGTCGGGGCGCAGCCGCGACGGCGCCTGCGGCAGCACGGTGAGCAACGCCGCCTCGGATTCGCTCAGCCGTTGCGCGGTTTTGCCGAGGTAGGCGCGGCTGGCTGCCTCGACGCCTTCGACGACGCCGCCCATCGGTGCGAAGCTCAGGTAGATCTCGAGAATCTCGCGTTTCGACAGGTGTAGTTCGAGCTGCAGCGCGCGCACGATCTGCTGCAGTTTGCCGCCCACACTGCGCGGCGTCGGTTCGAGCAGGCGCGCGACCTGCATGCTCAGCGTCGACCCGCCCGAGACGACGTCGCCATGGCGCAGCCATTGCCAGCCCGCGCGCAGCAGCGCCCACGGATTGACGCCGGGATGCCACCAGAAGCTGCGGTCCTCGTAGGCGACCAGCGCTTCGATGTAGCGCGGCGAGACGTCTTCGATGCCTATCGGGTGGCGCCAGATGTGTTCGCCGTCGGGAAAGGCGCGCAAGGGTGTACCGTCACGGGCGACGACCAGCTGCGCCTGTGGCGCCGACCGCCCCGGCAGGGGCGGCGGCCAGAGCTGGTCGGCCAACAGCAGGAGACTCAGGGCCGCGCCCAGCGCCAGCTCCAGCCAGCGCGTCATTTGCCGGGGGCAGCCTTTTCTTCGCTGCCGTCGGCGATCAGCATGGTCTGCTGAGCGCCCGACAGCCCGTAGACCTGCGGCTGGTACATGTCTTCGGCGTAGCTTGGCGGGACGACGAAGCGCCCCGGAGTAACCACGCGCACGCGGTAGAAGAATTGCATCTCGCCGGCGAGCCTGGCGGCAACGACGAAACGGTCGTCGCGGAACTCTACGTGCTCGATGTTGCTGTTCTGCATCGCCTGCCGTGGATCGACGCCGTCGATGGTGACCACCGACTGCTCGCCCTGGACGAGGTGGGTGTTTTCGATTTCGACGCCCGCCGGGATGTAGTCGACGACCAGACCGTTGGCGTAACGGCCGGCGCTTTTCACCCGCAGGCGAACGATCGCCGTTTCTCCGACGCGCAGCGGCCGATCGCCGAGCGGCTTGCCTTCGGCGGTGAACCAGTCGCGTTTCAGATCGAAGTCATCGCGGCGCTCGGCAGGCGTGCTCGCCGGGTTGCCGGCAAGGTTGAGCTCGGCAAAGAGGCGTTCGCTGCCGGCGTTCCTGATCGTCACTCCCGCCGCCAGCTGCTCTGCCGACAGGGGCAGGTACTGCGTTCCCTGGCCGCCGATGGCCTGCGTTTTTCCCGCCGACAGCCATTCGCCTCGCCATTCCCTGGCCGTTTCGGTGGCGAAACTTCGTCCGAGGAGGAACAGTGCCAGTTTCTCCTGCGTGCTGAAGTAGCGTCTGCCGACCATTTCCGCCGCCACCTGATTGACCAGGTTCGCGCGTCCGGCCGGCGTCAGCTGGTGCCTGTCGAGCAGCACCTCGATCAGCGCCCAGTCGCGCAGGTTGCTGCCATAGTCACCCCACCAGGCGTAGAGCGGGCCTGCACGCCGCTTGATGAGCCCGGCTGCGATGGCCTCATTGGCGCGCGCTTCGTCGCCCATCAGCTTGAGCGCCAGGCCAAGATGGACCAGCGCCAGCCCGGACGGTGCGGCAGCCTGCGACTCCGCCAGCTGGCGCAGCGTCGACAGCGGTGCCTTGCCCTGGCGCGCGAGGACGTAGGCGCCGTAGGCGAGCACCGCGAAACGCCCCGATCCGGCATAACGGTGGTCGTTCCAGACCGAGTTCTCGTTGTACTTGACTTCCCCTGTCGGCAAGCCGGCGACGCCCTCCTGCAGCCCCTTGAGCAGGAATTCGAAGGCGCGTTTCTCGACCGCGGGCGGGACGTTGAAACCCTGTTCGCGCGCATCAAGGAGGAAATTGCTGACGTAGGCCGACAGCCAGTACTGGTATTCGGAGAGGTTTCCCCACAGGCTGAAGCCGCCGTTGGGCGCCTGCATGCCCGCCAGCCGGGCGATCGCCTTGTCGAGCATCTCCGCACGCTCTGCCTGGGTGAAGGGCTTGAGCCCGAATTTCTGTGCGGACGTCTGGTCGATGAAGACGTGCGGATAGGCGCTGCTGGTCGTCTGCTCGGCGCAGCCGTAGGGGTAGCGTAACAAACCCTGCACGGCACTGCGCACGTCGATCGGTGTCTGGTTCGAGAGCGCCAGCGTTGCCGCGACGCTGCCGCGCAGGAAGCCGCCCAGCTCGGCAGCGCGGACTTCGACGCTTGCGCCGGGAGCGATCGCCAGTCGCTCGAGCACCGACTGGCGCGGCGTCGGCGCCTGCACCTGCAGCGCGAAGCGGCGATCGATCCTGACGCGCGGGCTGTCGACGCGCACCCGTATCTCGGTCAGGCCGAGCGCGCTGCCGGCGTCGATCGGGATGCGCAGGGTACGCTTCTGCTGATCCTGCAGCCGGAACCGTTGTTCGCCATCCTGGATCTGCAGGCCGTCGGCGTTGCTGACCGCGACGCTGATCTGCTGTGCGCTGCCGGCCAGATTCTGCACGTCGAGCGCCAGCACGGCGCGGTCGCCGACGGCGAGAAAGCGTGGCGTCGCCAGTTCGACGATCAGGGGTGCGGCGACGGTGACCTCGGCTTCCTGCCAGCCGAAGCGCTCGCCGCTGGCAGCGACGGCCATCAGGCGCAGGCTGCCGTTGAAGTCGGGGACAGCCAGCGAGACCTCGGCCTGGCCGTTTTCGTCGAGCATCACCGGGCCACTGAAGAGGTCGACCAGGCGCACTTTCTTCGGCATGCTGCGCGTCGGCTGGGGGCCGGCGTCGCCGCCGAACTTGAGCTTGCCCTGGTCGCCGGCCATCTTCTCGATCACCCGGCCGTAGATGTCGTAGGCGTCGGCGCCGTAGCGCAGCTTGGCAAAGAAGAAGGCGAAGGGATCGGGGCTCGCGAAACGGGTGATGTTGAGGATGCCGGTATCGACCGCCGAAAGCGTCAGCAGGGTCTTCTGCCCCTTGGCCTCGGGGACGCTGACCTTCACCTTCAGTGGCTGCTCGGGTTCGATTTTCTGCGCCGCTTCCAGGCTCACCGCCAGCTTGCGATTGCTGCGTTCGAGGGGCAGGTGGACCAGGCCCAGCGCCCGCGCAGGGGTCACCTTTTCGTCCTTGCCGCCGGGACGCAGGACCATCACCGCGACGTAGAGATCGTGCCTTTGCCAGGACTTGTCGATGGGGATGTCGATGCTCGTTCCGTCGGCGCCGATGGACAGCCGGCGCGCCCACAGTCCGCGTTCGCCCTCGACCGTGACCAGTGCTTCGCCGGCGTGCGGCGGGGTGATCGTCAGGCGCGCCGTGTCGCCGGCCTTGTAGGCCGGCTTGTCGAGCTTGAGCGCCACCCGGTCGGGGCGTACGCCCTGCGTTTCGTCGTCCTTGGCCGACCAGCCGGCGTAGAAGCGGAAGCGTGTCGTCTGGCCGGTTTCCGGGTCGAAGACTTCGACCCGGTAGCGGCCGTAGGTCACCGGCAGGCTGAGCCTGCCACGCCCGCCCGCAGGCACCGAGACCTGCGTCGTCGCGACCAGTTCGTTACCCTCGGTGAATCCCGAATGCCAGCCACGCTGGTCGTCGAAGCGCCAGTAGTACTGGCGATCCTCGCGGAAAAGGCGTACCGGCAGCGCCGTTCCGGCGTGCAGGGCGGCGTCGGCAGTGGCGCGAACGACCTCGAACTCGGCCGGCGTATTTTCGCGTGCATAGGCGCCGACGAACATCGGGCGCAGGCCGACGAGGACCGGCGCCGGCCAGAAGACGCGTTCGATGCTGCGTACGACCGGCCGGCCGCCGCTTTCGAGCAGGCTCAGCGTCGCGCGCACGGTGAACGGTGAGCGCCGCTCGACGACCGTCTCCAGGGCGACGTCGACGGCTGCCTGGCCCTGGTCGTCGAGGGTCGTTGCCGGCAGTTCGCGGCGTGCCTTGACGCTCTCCTCGTCGGCGTCACCGAAGACGAAGCCGGGAAGCTTCTGCGCCAGCGGGTTGCGGTTGCGTTCGCTGGTCACCACCCCGATCAGGCTGTTGCCGGCTGCCGCCGCGCCGTACAGGTAACGCCCGCTGACGTCGACCTGCCAGGTTGACGAGGTCCTGCTCAGGCGCTCGCTGGCGGTGCTCAGTTCGAGCTTCATTCGTTCAGGCAGGAACTCCTCGACGGCGAAAGCCATGCTCGTGCTGGCCATTCTGGCCGCCGGGTCGGCGCGCAGTTCGAGTTGCCAGGAGCCGGTGGCGGCGTCGACCGGAAGTTCGATGGCCCGCTGGTAGTAGCCGGCGAAGGCCGGATCGGGTTGCCAGCTTGCCGTCCACTGCGCCCTGCCGTCGGGACGGCGAAGAATCGCCTGGATCGGCTGTGGCGGTACGGGGTGGCCGTCGGCATCGCGGGCCAGCACCGAGACGGCAAAGTGCTCGCCCGGCCGGTAGAGGTTGCGACCGCTGTAGGCAAAGAGGCGCAGCGGCACGTAGGGCATGCCGGCGATATCGAACTCGGCGAGGTCGAGCGCCGCTTCGCGCAGCGTGATCAGCGACATCTGCTCGCCCTTCCTGGCCATCAGCACGCGCGCGCCCGCCGGTTTCTCGGCAAAGCTGACGCGACCGTCGCCGTTGCTCTCACTGCGCGCCAGGGTCTTGCCGTGTTTATCGACCCAGCTGACCTCGACGCCCGAGCGCGCCTTGCCGTCGGTCAGCGAGCTGACGTAGGCGTCCGCGCCGCCAGCGGCGTACTGGCGCAGGTGCAGGCCAAGATCGCTGACGTAGAAGTAGGTCGTCTGGTAGTCGCCGCGGAAACGATTCGGCTGCGACATCACCGCTACGTAGACGCCGGGTTCGCGTAACGCCGGGATGGTCTCGACCGGGATGAAGGTTACCCGGCGCCGATCGGCCTGCTGTTCGGTCAGAAAGCGGCCGATGAAGGCGCTGGTCGTCAGCTCGTGCAGCTGATCGAGATCCCAGTCGCTGACCGCTCCCTTGAGACGTGTGCCGCGGTTGTAATAGGGGTCGCCGCCATCGTCGCCGTCGCCATAGCCATCGTCGCCATTCGGTTGCTTGCTCGTTGTCGGGCCGCGGGCGACGACCTTTTCGAGAAAGCGGGTCAGCTGATCGGGCTTGACCCTGAGGAACTGGATGTCCACCTCCGGCACATTGACCGTCGTCACCGGCAGGCCGCCGTTCTGCGTCGCCGGCAGAACCATGCCGCGGCTGGCGAAGTAGAAAGCAGGCGGAACGGCCGCGCTGGTGATCGAGAAGCGGGATTCCTGCGCCAGCTGGCTGCCGTTCCTGGCCGTCAGGCCGGGCTGGACGCGCACCACGTAGCGCACCTGGGGCTTGATGCGCGGGAAGAACAGCAGGTGTGGATTCTCGCCGACGACCCAGGCGCCGGCAACCGGCTTGCCGCCTTCGAGCACGGTGTCCTGCGGCGAACGGCTGCTGCGCGTCGCTGCAGTCGGGTTGTCGTCCTCGGCGTGGGCGGCGCTGTCGTCGGGGCTGCCGTCCTTGCTCGCGCGGGTGGCCTTGGCCGCGGCCGGCATTTCCACGACCTGGACGAACCTGTCGTAGTTGCTCCGGCTGTCGAGGGGCAGGCTGAACGAGAGCGCCAGCGCCGGTGAGCCGTCGAATTCCCGATGCGCGCCGTCGACCACCTCGAAGGCGACTCCCGCCGTCGCCGCCGCATGCTCATCGTTGCCGGGCAAGTGGCCGATGGCCAGCAGACCGGCAAGGGCCAGAATCACGGCTGCGACAATGGCCAGCAGCGACGCTTGTCCGCCTTGTTTCCCGCCCTCTCCGCGCGGGTCTCGCGCTCGTTCCGCGATCTGCATGGCTCCCTCCCGAAGCAAGTTCTCGCGGAATTCTAGCAGGCAGTGGCTGGCCGGCGGCGATGGTCAGGGGAGAGCGGTGAGAGCGCGGGTCCGTTTTCCCCGAACGCGGCGCGGATTGGCTCGGCTCAGCCGGGATCCTCGCAAAGCGCGCAGTTGATCTGGAAGATCTCGCGGTCCTCGAGACGAATGGCGGTCAGATGGCGGCCCCAGAGGCAACCCGAATCGAGGGCCAGCAGATTGGGCTCGATTTTCAGCCCCAGCGCCGACCAATGGCCGGTGACCAGCACGTCCGCGGCGCTGCGCCGGTTGGGAAGTTCGAACCACGGCACCAGGTCGGGCGGGGCGCTGTTGAGCTCGCCCTTGGTCTTGAAGTCCATGGCGCCGTCGGGTGTGCAAAAGCGCATGCGGGTCATGGCATTGACGATTACCCGCAAGCGTGGCCAGCCTTCAAGGTCATCACTCCACGCTGCCGGTTCGCTGCCCCACATGTTGGCCATGAAGTCGAGATAGGTGGGGCCGGTCAGCACCGCCTCGACCTCGGCGGCGAGCTCGCGAGCGCGGTCCACCGTCCACTGTGGAAGCAGTCCGGCATGCACCAGGCAAAACTCGCGCTCGCGGTGGCACAGCGGGCGATGACGCAGCCAGCCCATCAATTCCTCGCAGTCGGGCGCGTCGAGGATGTCGTCGAGCGTATCGCCCTTGCTGCGCCGGTCGAAGCCCGCCGCGGCCATCAACAGGTAGAGGTCGTGATTGCCGAGAACGGTGATCGCGGACGCGCCAAGGTCACGCACGAAGCGCAGGGTTTCCAACGAGTGCGGGCCACGGTTGACCAGGTCGCCGACGAACCAGACGCGGTCGCTGGCAGGGTCGAAGCGGCACTTTTCCAGCAGCTGCTGCAAGGAGTCGAAGCAGCCCTGAATGTCGCCGATCGCGTAAGTCGCCATGATTGCCGCTCAGGTGCTTGCGCACTGCTGCTGCCAGCGCCAGGCATCGCTGCACATCTCTTCGATGCCGCGCCGTGCCTGCCATCCGAGCAGCGCTTCGGCGAGCGCCGGGTCGGCGTAGCAGGCGGCGATGTCGCCAGGCCGCCGCGGCACCAGTGCGTAGGGTACCGGGCAACCACTGGCGGTTTCGAAGGCACGCACCATGTCCAGTACCGAATAGCCGCAACCGGTACCCAGATTGACCGTCAGCAGTCCGCCCTTGTCGAGCAGGTAGTCGAGTGCCGCGAGATGGCCTTCGACGAGATCCATGACGTGGATATAGTCGCGGACGCCGGTGCCGTCGGGCGTCGGATAGTCGTTGCCGAAAACGCTCAGCTGCTGGCGTTTTCCTGCCGCCACCTGCGCCACGTAAGGTAACAGGTTGTTCGGGATGCCATTCGGCTCCTCACCGATCAGGCCGCTGGCGTGCGCGCCGACGGGATTGAAGTAACGCAGGCGGGCGATTCGCCATTCCCGGTCGGCCTGCGCCAGGTCGGCCAGGATGTCTTCGATCATCAGCTTGCTGGCGCCGTAGGGGTTGGTCGCCGAGCGCGGGAAATCTTCCCGGATGGGGACCGAAGCCGGGTCGCCATAGACGGTCGCCGACGAACTGAAGATCAACGTCTTTACGGCGCACTCGGACATCACTTCGCAGAGGACAATCGCGCCGCCGACGTTGCAGTCGTAGTAACGCAAGGGTTGCGCGACCGATTCGCCGACCGCTTTCAGCCCAGCGAAATGGATGACCGCATCGATCGGCGACGCGGCAAAGACCCGCCGCAAGAGCGCACGATCGCGGACGTCGCCTTCGAAAAAGACCGGCCGCCGGCCAGCGATCCGGGCCACGCGGTCGAGGACCTCGGGTCGACTGTTCGAGAGGTCGTCGACCACGGTCACGGCGTGGCCGGCGGCCAGCAGTGCGACGCAGGCGTGCGAGCCGATATAGCCGCTACCTCCCGTTACCAGGATATTCATTCTCGTTCTCTCATGGATGCGCGCTGCTGCGCGCTTCGAGCGAGCAGCATCGCACTGTGCCAGGATCATCGTGCCGCTTGCGGCGGGCTTTCCCAATCACGCCGGACCGCCATCGCCGCAGATTCTCCGGCAGCGCTATTGGCGTTCTTCCGGCGCGATCAGACTCCGTCTGGCTCGCTTGCCGCGCAAATTCGCGAGCGGGGCGGCGCAGCCTGCCGGTTGGCAACTCCTTCCCCAAGCGGGGGCGTAGCGCCGCAGCCAGGCGACGCTGAGCGCGCGCCTCTAGCGGGAAACGAGGAACTCGTCGCGGTGCCGACCCTGGGCTTCAAGGCTGGTCAGCCAGTTCGGCGCCTTGCCGCGCCCGGACCAACCTTCGCCGTTCGGACCGCGATACTTTACGGCGACGGTTGTCCGCGTTTTGCCGGCCAGGGCGCCGAGGCCCCTGAAGCCACAATCGGCCGCCGTCAAACCATATTCGGCAATCAGCTGCTTGGCCTGGACGATAGCCGCCGCCACTTCCGAGCGCCGCGCCTCGGCGATCTGCTGTTCCAAGGAATCGCGTTGCTCCAATAACTCTCTGTAAGTCGCCATACTAATCTCCTGGGGTAAAATGTCTTATGAAAATAAAAAACCAATTGAAACAGTCAGTAAGCCACCCGTCAAGGGAGAATCTCACGAACCCGAGGTTTCTCTTTGTCGGTCGGTGGACCGGCAATAGAGGAAATCGCGCAGGCGAATAATCTGCCCGCCGCGTTGTCCTGCCAGGGACGCCGGCGCCGGCAGCCGCGTTGCGCGCCGACCTGCGCGGCCGGGGATTGCCGTCCGTTGTTCACCGTGATTCCCGTGCAGTGGCGCGCAGCTGGCGATAGCAGCCGCCATGAAAGATCAGTGGCTCGTTGGCCTCGCCGCGGGCAAATCGCTGTACGCGGCCAAGGAAGACGAGATGGTCGCCGCCCGGGTATTGCACCTCGTTGGCGCATTCGAACCACGCCGAGCAACCTTCGATGAGCGGTATGCCGCCGATTCCGCGGCTCGTCGCCACCCCTTCGAAACGATCGCTATTGTCTGTCGCCGCGAAGCAGTCCGAGATACCCTGCTGACTGGCGGTCAGCACGTTTACCGCGTAGAAGCTTGCGCGGCGGAACGCCTCAAGCCGTGGCGAGTGAGCCGACAGGCTCCAGATAATCAGTGGGGGGTCCAGCGAAACCGAGTTGAACGAGCTGATGGTCACGCCCATTGGCTGTCCGTCCTGGTCCACGGCCGTAAGTACGGTAACCCCGGTCGCAAAGCTGCCCAGTGCGTCGCGGAAGTCACGGCAGACAAGATCTCGGGAAGCCAGTGCGTGGCCCGTGTCACAAGTCTCGCACGGCGGCTCGGCAAGCGCTGCAGCGGACGTGGGACATGCCTGTGAGGGGAGGCGCCGGGACATCAGGCGCTCCTGATGCGTGCTCGAGGCATGCTGATATATTGAGTCGGCAGGAAGATTCGTGAGGTCCTCTATGGCCAATAAACACTTGGCATTGGCGGTAATGGCATCGCTAGATTTGACACTCTCGCGATTATGGTTGTTGAACTCGCCCACTCGTCGGGCGCCGGCAATAATACCAAAGGCGGGATTATCCTCGTGTGGCGTTTCTGTGTCGACATTATTCTGGCGTTGGCGCATAAGAAAGGTCTACGGCATCGTGCGCGCCGAACTTAATAGCTTGTCATTGTTAACCGTGGGGCGGTGTTCGCCAGCCCGGACTCGCTGCACGCGGCAAGCGACCGCGAAAAGGGGGAGAATTGCCTGCTTTCCGTGCGGAGTTTCATGTTGATCGCTGCCGCTCATCTTCGCGTCAGCCGGGAACGCGGCCTGGCGCTGCCAGCCACGCGCGCGGCTGTCAAATTCTTGCGCGTTCTGCCACAGGTGGCACATGGCTGACGCCGGCGATTGCGCGCATGGATTTGCCAGCCGCGTCATCGCCTGGCAGGCAGCGAACGGCCGCCACGATCTGCCCTGGCAGAAAACGCGCGACCCGTACCGCATCTGGATCTCTGAAATCATGCTGCAGCAAACGCAGGTGCAGACGGTGCTTCCCTACTACGCGCGTTTCCTGGCCTGTTTTCCGACACTCGAAGCCCTCGCCGGCGCGCCGCTTGAGCGCGTCCTCGAACTGTGGTCGGGGCTCGGCTACTACGCGCGCGCGCGTCATCTCCATCGATGCGCACAAGCCGTCGCCGCTGGCGCAGGCAAGCTGTCGGCAGATCCCGAAGAAAACGCACGCTTGCCGGGGGTTGGCCGCTCGACGGCCGCGGCGATCAGCGTTTTTGCCTTTGGCCGCCGGGCGGCGATCCTCGACGGCAATGTGAAACGCGTGCTGGCGCGCTGTTTTGCTGCCGAATCGGCGGCCACCGCCACGCAGGAGGAACGCCGGATGTGGGCGCTCGCCGAAGCGCTCTTGCCGGGCAGCGGCATCGAAAGCTACAGCCAGGGCATGATGGACCTCGGGGCGACCGTGTGCACCCGCCACCAGCCGCGTTGCGCTGTCTGCCCACTGCACGAGATCTGTATCGCTTGCCGCGACGGCCGCCAGGCCGAGCTGCCGCGGCGGCGTACGAAGCGCGCGCCAGCGCAGCGCTTGACCAGCATGTTGCTGCTCACAGACGGTCGGCGCGTGTTGCTCGAGCGGCGGCCGCCTGTCGGACTCTGGGGGGGCTTGCTGAGCCTGCCTGAAGCCAGCGCCGACGGCGCCGAGGTTTTTGCCGAGCGTCACGGCTGTCGGCTGCTGACCAGTCGCGCACTGGCGCCAATCGAACACAGCTTCACCCATTTCCGCTTGACCATGCAGGTGCTGCGGTGCCAGGTCGAGGTTCTCGGCCAGCAGGCGAATCAAGCCTCGCTGGAATGGCTGCCGGTCGATGCGGTCGCCGCCGCCGCTCTGCCGGCGCCGATCAAGAAGCTGCTGCTGGCGCTGCCTGGTGTCGGCTGACCCGTGCGGCCTTCGACGCCTGGCCCTGGTATGGCAAACTGGCGCGTGAAGGCGCCGTGTGAGACGCTTGTCCGCTTGTCCAAAAGGGGAGGAAACCATGCCGCGCTTGCACGACCACCCGAACTCAAACCTGATGCAGCTTGCCCTGTTCGGCGAAGCGGCCGACGCTGGCGGCAGCGGTGCATTGGACAGTAACGCCATCGTGCTCTATCTTGCCCCATGCTGACGTTCACATGTTGCGATGAAATCCGGCACTTTTTCTCTGCCGGTTGCGCGCAGGCCCTGCGCGGTATCACGCGCGGCTACGAGCGCGAATGCTTGCGCGTGGATGCCAGCGGCCATCTGGCCCAGACGCCTCATCCCCTGACGCTCGGCTCCAAACTCACCCACCCCTGGATTACCACCGACTACGGCGAGGCGCTGCTGGAGTTCATCACCCCTCCGTCACAGGACCCGGCGTTTCCGTTGGACTTCCTGCGCGACATCCACCGTTTCGCGGCCCGGCAACTGCAGGAGGAAACCATGTGGGCCGGCTCGATGCCCTGCGTCGTCGGTGACGACAAGACCATTGCCATTGCCAACTACGGCACGTCCAACTCCGCCAGGATGAAGGCTGCCTACCGCGAAGGCCTGGGCCTTCGCTATGGGCGCCACATGCAGGCGATTGCCGGGGCCCACTACAACTGGTCGCTGCCCGACGAGTTCTGGGCGATCCTGGAAGGCTGCTGCTCGGTAAGCGGCAGCAGGCAGGACTTTGTCAGCGAGCGCTATTTCGGATTGATTCGCAATTTTCTGCGCTTTGGCTGGTTGATCCCCTACCTGTTCGGTGCCTCGCCAGCGATCTGTCAATCATTCCTGCAAGGCCGCAGTTCAGACCTCCAGGAACTCGTTCCAGGGACCCTGTTCCGCCCCTACGCGACCAGCCTGCGCATGAGCGACCTGGGCTATCAGAACCGGGCGCAGGATCAGCTGCACGTCAGTTTCAATTCACTCGCCGAGTACACCCAGGCACTGGAGATTGCGATTCGCACCCCTGATCCGTTCTACCAGGAACTGGGCGTGCGCGACGGCGACCACTGGAGACAGCTCAATGCGAACCTGCTGCAAATCGAGAACGAATTCTATGCCGGCATCCGGCCCAAGCGTGTCGGCAAGGCGGGCGAGCGTCCGGCGATGGCCTTGAAGAAGTACGGCGTCGAATATCTGGAGGTGCGCCTGTTTGACCTGAACCCGTTTGTGGACGTCGGTATTGCCCCCGAGCAAGCGACCTTTGCCGACATCCTGTTGCTGATGTGCCTCTTTCGTCAGAGTCCGCCGATTACGGCCCGCGAGCAGGGCGAGAACGATGAAAACCTGGCGCGTATCGTCAACCGGGGCCGCCAGCCGGGCCTGAACCTGCTGGTGCACAACCGCAAACAAGCGTTCCGACCGATCGCCCACGCCCTGTTCGACGACATGCAGCCTTTTGCCCAGATGCTGGATGCGGCCTACGCTGGCAATCACTACAGCACGACGCTGGCCAGCCTGCGCACGCGCATTGATCACCCGGAGAGCACGCCGTCGGCGCAGGTGCTGGCGGCCGCGAGGGAGCACAAGGGCTACTTCAAATACGCCATGCAGCAGTCCCAAAAGCACCACGAGGGCTTGCTCGCCCAGCCACTCGACGCGGCTACTCTGGCAAAGTTCGAGGCCAGCGTGCAAGCCTCGCTGGCCGAGCAACAGCGATTGGAGGCGCTGCCGCAGGGGCGGTTTGAGGACTACGTGGCGAGTTACTACGCATGAGGTTCGCGCGCACCGGAAATGCCCTGGTCGGAGGATAGGGCGCAGTTTGCGGTGAAATAGGCTTGCCTACGCACCGGGTTGCTTCGCCGGTGCGTGCTCAGACCGGCCCGGCGCTGGTTGGCCGGGAATCGTCGGCGCAGCCGGCTTGGTGCGCGCAGCCACTCTGGTTTCGCGCTTGAGCAAGCCGACCTGATCGCTGAGAATATGGGCGGCCTCTTCGAGCAAGATATCTTTCGCGTTTTTCCGCGCCGTTTCGGCCGCCAGTTCATTGCTGAGATCACGTTCGTCCGCCTGCAGGCCATCGTCCTGCGCTGGCGGCGTATTCTTCGTATCGACTTTCTCGCCGGCGTCCCGCAATTTTTTCCGCGCGGCAAGTTTGGCCTCCTGGTCCGCACGTTCCCGACGCCTTTCCACTTCGTTCAGGGAGATTGAAGTTTTCTTGCGCAAGCGGTTCACTTCGGCCACATCCTCCTTCAGGAACTGGAACTCCTGAACCGACTTGACCCGGGCTTCGTGACGCTTTTGCAGGGTGGGCAGGAGCGCTTTTGTATTGCCTTGGGGCGAATAGTCCGCAGCCTGGACGCCTGCCCAGGGGAGCGCGTTGTCAAAGCTCGACTCCCCGGAGTTCTCCTCGTCGGCAAACGAGGGGAAGTTGATGTCCGGCTCTACGCCCCTGAGTTGCGTGGTGCCTCCATTGACACGGAAGAACTGGGCAATGGTCATTTTCAGGTCGCCAAGGGACGGGGTCTCGTTTTTGACGAGCTGATCGAGATTGATCATCGTCTGCACCGTGCCTTTTCCGAAACTGCGCTCGCCGATCACCAGGCCACGGCCATAGTCCTGAATTGCCGCGGCAAAGATCTCCGAAGCGGATGCCGAACTCCGGTTGATGAGTACGGCCAGCGGTCCGTCCCATGCAGCGGTGGCGTTGGCAGACTTGGCCACGGTGACGTTGCCCTGAGCGTCGCGCTGTTGTACCACCGGTCCCGCGCCGATGAACAGGCCGGTGAGCTGGATCGCTTCGGACAGGGAGCCGCCGCCGTTATTGCGCAAATCCATCACCACACCGTCGACCTTGTCGGCCTTCAATTCATCCAGCAGCCGGGAGACATCGCGGCTCGCGCTCTTGAAGGCGGGGTCACCTCTGCCTTGCGCCTCAAAATCGGCATAGAACGCGGGGAGGGATATCACCCCGATGCGGCGTGTCGTCTTGCCCTCGGCCACGGAAATGAGCGACTTCTTCGCCGCCTGCCGGTCCAGCGTTATCTTCTTCCGCGTCAGCGAGACGCGCTTGTGCTTGCCGTCAGGGCCGGCATCGACGGGCAGTATGTCGAGCAGCACAATAGTGTCCGGTTCGCCGCGAATTATCGCCACGGTGTCGTCCAGGCGCCAGCCCAGGATATCGGCTATGGCTCCGTTCTTACCCTGACCAACGCCCATGATGCGATCGCCGGGCTTCAATTGCTCGGAGAGCTGGGCGGGGCCGCCGGGCACCAGTTCGCGAATGAGCGTGTAATCGTCTTTCTGGGTCAGCACGGCTCCGATCCCGACGAGCGACAGGCGCATTGAAATCTCGAACTCCTCCGCTGCCCTAGACCCCATGTAGTTGGTATGCGGCTCGATGGCCGTGGCGTAGGCATTCATGAACAGCTGGAAGGCGTCCTCACTCTTGGTCCGGGCAACTCGCTGCACGGAATTTTCGTAGCGGTTGTCGAGCGTTTCGACAATGGTCTTGTCGTCCTTGCCGGCGAGCTTGAGTCGCAACCAGTCGTTCTTGACCCGTGTACGCCACAGCTCGCGAATTTCCGATTCGGATTTTGCCCAGGCTGCCTTTTCTCGATTGTATTGATAACGGTCCTGCTGGCGAAAATCGAAACCGGCCTTGAGCAGGCTGCGGGCGTAGGTGAAACGTTCGACGACGCGTTGCGTGTAGAGGTTGAAAATGGCAAAGGGAAGGCCGAGGTATTCGCCGTAGATTGCGTCATCGAAACCGGTGCGTGCAGCCTCGAGCCGGTCGATGTCGTGTTGCACAAAGAAGCGCTTCTCCCCGTCGAGCAATTCCAGGTAACGATCGAAGATCTTCGCCGACAGCGCGTCATCCAGGGGGACTGGCTTGTAGTGGTGCCGGGTGAGCAATTCTGCCGCCAGGCGTGCCGCTTTCGGTTGTTCGGCGAGGGGCTTCAAGGGCGGGACGACCGTCGTCGCCAGGTCCGGCGAGGCGGCCTGCACGCCAATGGCTGCCAGAAGCACTATCCACAACAGTATTTTTTTCATCGATGTCCAGCCTCGTCGAGCCGCCGAGCCCTGCGACCCGGTGCAAAATCGGTATCTCTGTTTTCGCTTTCCGGAACCTTCCCGGCTAACCACAACCCTTGTTGAGTGCGCGCAATATTAGTGACTTTGTCGGGCGACCGATAGGCACGAACTGTAACCGGATGTGCGGCGTGAGATGTTCGCCACCGCATCCTGGGCCTGTTCGGGGCAGCTTCGCGTGTCGGGCGAGGGTCGCCGACCGTGGATCATCGAGTGTCGCGGCCGGACCGCCGCTCGGTGGCCGAACAAGATTACGTGAATGTAATCTTTACGTCAGCTTGCTGAGCGGGTGGAGCAGGCATCATCTGCGACCTTGGTCACCGTTGGTGCGGCGCTCGTGACGTGTTTGTGCAAGAAGAAGCCTTCGTTGCGAGACGCAAACCCGGAGCCCATCGACCCCCCATCTACCACCAGGATCCGCCATGAAATCCTTGTTCCCCGCCGTTTCCCTGCTTGCCCTGCTCGTTGCCAATCCGGTGCTTGCCGCCGGCGAGCACGACTCCCACCATCCGGCGGGCAGCAGCGCCGCCAGCGTCAAGGCAGCAGCGTCCGAAGGCACGGTGAAGAAAGTTGACAAGGCCGCTGGCAAGATCACCATCAAGCATGGTCCGCTGGCCAATCTCGGGATGCCGCCGATGACCATGGCCTTCCGTGTCAGCGACCCGGCGATGCTCGATCAGGTCAAGGCGGGCGAGAAAGTGAGCTTCACCGCGGAGAACGTCGGCGACGCCTTGACGGTCACCGCACTCGAAGCGCTGAAGTAGCTTTCCGCGCCGTCTAGCGCCATCACGCCGCGTCCGTGCGTTTCGGACGCACCTTGTCCTGCTTGCCGGATTCCCGACCGATGATGCTTTTCACGTCGCGCGCCGCGACCTTACGCCTTGCCGTCGCCGGCAGTGTGCTGCTGGCGCTCGTCTTGCCCACTGTGCCGGCCTACGCGCAAGGCCCGGCCGCTGCCCCGCTGGGTGCTTCGCTCAGTGGCCTGCTGAGCTACGCTCGCGAGCACAACCCCGAGCTGGGGGTCCGCAAGTTCGAGGCGCAAGCGGCACGGGAACGGGTGGAGCCGGCTGCGGCGCTGCCCGATCCGCGCTTCGAACTCGAACTGATGGACTTCACCAACACCGTGAACTCCGGACGCGCGCCTTCGCTGCTGCCCGGGCAGGTGGGCAACACCCGTTACCGGGTGGTCCAGCCGCTGCCGTTCTGGGGCAAGCGCGAGTTGCGCGGTGAAGTCGCCGAGGCGCTCGCCGAGCAGGTCGAGACCCTGCAGGATGGCACCGTGCTTGAGGTCGAGAACCGCATCAAGACCGCCTACGCCCGGCAGTTCCAGGCCTCCGGCCAGATCCGCATCCTCCGTGAGACCCTGTCGCTGCTCGACGCCATCGAGCAGCTGGTGCTGACCCGCTACGGCGTCGGTCTGGTACCGCAGCAGGACGCCCTGCGGGCCCAGAGCGAACTGACCAGCGTCAAGATCGATCTCGTGGAAGCCGAACGGCGCAGACGCGACAACGCTGCCAAGCTCAACGCCCTTCTGGCACGTGACGGCGATGCGCCGCTGGCCGAGCCCGCGCAACTGCCGCCAGCCCCCGCCAGAATTTCCTACCAGAGCTTGCTCGAACAGATCCGCACGCGCTCACCAGAGGTCTCACGCGAACGTTTCGGCGTTGTTGCCGCGCAAAAGAGTCGCGAACTGACCTGGCTGAACCGTTATCCGGACTTCGCCGTCGGCCTGACCAACAACCGCCCCTACAACGCGCCCGACAACTGGGAAGTGATGGTCGGGGTGACCATTCCGCTGCAGCAATCGTCCCGGCGCGCCCAGGAGCGAGAGGCCGAGCGCCGCCTGGATGCCGCACAGACGCGCGTGCTGGCCGCTGAAACCCGTCTCGCCGGCCGGCTTGGCGAAACGCTCGCCGCTTTCGAGGCCAGCCGCGACAAGGCGCGCCTGCTGAAGCACACCTTGTTGCCGCAGGCCAGCGCCACTTTTGAAGCCGCCCAGTCCGGTTACGAAAGCGGCCGGGTCAACTTCAACACCCTGATCGACGCCGAGCGGCAGATTCTGCGCGCTCGTCTGGCCTTGCTCGACGCCGATGTGGACACCGCCGTTCGCCTGGCCGAACTCGAACTTCTCGTGGGAGCACCGCTGTGAACCGCACTCTGACGCTCGTCCTGGCGCTGGTCGCCGTCGGCGCGGCGCTGGCGGCCGGCTACTGGGCCGGCAGTCGGCAGCCGGCAACCCGCGGCGAAACCGTCGCCAGTGCCGGTGCGCAAGGCGCCGCGCCCGGCGAGTCCGCCGGCAAGAACGAGCGCAAGGTCCTCTACTACCGCAACCCGATGGGTTTGCCGGACACCTCGCCGGAGCCGAAGAAGGATTCGATGGGCATGGATTACATCGCCGTTTACGCGGACGACGAACCCGACGGCAGCGGCGTCGTCAAGGTCAGCCCGGCGCGCGTCCAGACGCTCGGCGTCAAGACGGCGCGCGCCGAAGAACGGACGCTGGACTCGGCGTTGCGCACGGTTGGCCGGGTGGAGGTCGACGAGCGCCGGATTCACGATGTCGCGCCGCGTTTCGAAGGCTGGATCGAACGGCTGCAGGTGAGCGCCACCGGTGACCCGGTGAGCAAGGGACAGCCGCTGTTCTCCGTCTACAGCCCCGAGCTGGTCTCCGCGCAGAAGGAGTTGCGCATTGCCGAGGGACTTGAGGAGAGTGCCGGCAATGCCGATCCGGCGGCCCGCGACGGCGCCCGACGTCTTGCGCAGGCCGCTCGCGAACGCTTGCGCAACTGGAAGGTTGCCGGCGCGGCCGGCGCGCAGAACGCGCTGGTCACCTTTTCGTCGCCGGCCACCGGCGTGGTGCTTGAGAAGAAGGCCGTCGAGGGAATGCGTTTCATGGCCGGAGCGGTCATCTACCGCATCGCCGACCTGTCCACCGTCTGGGTGATCGCCGACGTCTACGAACGTGATCTGGCCCAGGTTAGGCCTGGAGACGCCGCGCGGGTGATCATCGACGCCTTTCCCGGACACCTCTTCGAAGCCAGGGTCACCTACCTCTATCCGACCCTCAACACCGCGACACGCACGACGCCGGTCAGGCTCGAACTGAAGAATCACGACGGCATGCTGCGTCCGGGAATGTTCGCGCACGTCGAGATCGCCACCGCGGGCAAGGCCGCGCGCCTGACCGTGCCGCCGTCAGCGGTGATCGACACCGGCGACCGCCAGGTGGTCCTGCTCGTGCTGGGCGAGGGCAGGTACAAACCGCAAGCCGTCAAGATCGGTTTGCGCGGGCGTGACGCGGTCGAAATTCTCGCAGGAATTCAGGTCGGCGACGAAGTGGTCACTGCGGCCAACTTCCTGATCGACGCCGAAAGCAACCTCAAGGCGGCGTTGTCGACCTTCACTGCGCCCACGGCGGCAACGACGGAAAAAGCGGCGGCGAAGCGGTACCAGGCGCAGGGTTCGATCGATTCACTGGATATCGCGTCGAACACCGCGTCGGTCACGCACGAGCCGATTCCGGCGCTGCAGTGGCCGGCGATGACCATGGAGTTCGGGCTGGCGAGTCCCGCGGTGGCCAAGGGCATCCCGCCCGGCGCACCGATCCGTTTCGAGTTCGAGGACCGCGGCGATGGCGAGTTCGTGATCACCCGCATCGAGAAGGCCGCCGCCAGGCACGAGGGTCACTGAGATGCTCGATCGGCTGATCGAATGGTCGGCGCGCAACGTCTTCCTGGTCCTGCTGGCCACCCTGGCGGTCGTCGCCGGTGGAATCTACGCGGTCAAGAAAACGCCGCTCGACGCCTTGCCGGATCTTTCCGACGTGCAGGTGATCGTGTTCACCCCTTACGCCGGGCAGGCGCCGAAGGTCGTCGAGGATCAGGTCACCTATCCGCTGACCACGGCCATGCTGGCGGTGCCGAAAGCCAAGGTGGTGCGGGGCTTCTCGATGTTCGGCGCCTCCTACGTCTATGTGATCTTCGAGGATGGCACCGACATCTACTGGGCGCGTTCGCGGGTCCTGGAGTACCTGAGCTCGGTGCAGGGCAATCTGCCGCAAGGCGTTTCAACGCAGATCGGGCCCGACGCCACCGGCGTCGGCTGGGTCTTCCAGTACGCGCTGACCGGCAAGGATCAGTCGCTGGCCGACCTGCGCAGCGTGCAGGACTGGTACGTCCGTTACCAGCTGACCAAGGCCGGTGGCGTCGCCGAAGTGGCCAGCGTCGGTGGCTTCGTCAAGGAGTATCAGGTCATCGTCGACCCGCACCGGCTGGCCAGCTATGGCGTTTCGCTGGCGCGTCTGGCGCAGGTGATTCGCGAATCGAACCGCGACGTCGGCGGGCGCGTCGTCGAGCTGGCCGAGAAGGAATACATGGTGCGCGGGCTCGGCTACCTCAAGGGCGTCGGCGACATCGAGACGCTGGTGCTGAAGAGCGATGGCGGAACGCCGGTGCTGGTGCGCGACGTCGCACGCGTCGAGATCGTCCCCGCCGGGCGGCGCGGGATCACCGAACTCAACGGCGAGGGCGAGGTCGTTTCGGGGATCGTCATGGCGCGCTTCGGCCAGAACGCACTCGACGTGATCGCCAACGTCAAGGCCAAGATCGAGGAGTTGCTGCCGGGGCTGCCCGAAGGGACCGAAATCGTTCCCGTCTATGACCGTTCGCAGCTGATCGAGCGCGCCATTGACAACCTGAAATGGACCTTGCTCGAAGAGAGCCTGATCGTCGGCGCCGTCTGCGTGATCTTCCTGATGCACGTGCGCAGCGCACTGGTCGCCATCCTGACGCTGCCGATCGGCATCCTGATTGCCTTCATCGCCATGCGCACGATGGGCATGGGTTCGAACATCATGAGCCTGGGGGGTATCGCGATTGCCATCGGGGCGATGGTCGATGCGGCGATCGTGATGATCGAGAACGCCCACAAGCGACTCGAACACCTGCCGCCGAACGCGACCAGACACGACCGCGCGGCGACGATGATCCGCGCCTGCAAGGAGGTCGGGCCGGCACTCTTCTACTCGCTGCTGATCATCACCGTTTCCTTCCTGCCGGTGTTCACCCTCGAGGGCCAGGAAGGGCGGTTGTTCAGCCCGCTGGCCTTCACCAAGACCTTCGCCATGGCCGGCGCAGCGGTACTGTCGGTGACGCTGGTGCCGGTGCTGATGATGTTCTTCATTCGCGGGCGGATCATGCCCGAGCAGAAGAACCCGGTGAACCGCTTCCTGATCTGGGTCTACCGGCCGATCATCCAGGCCGTGATGCGCCACAAGATCGTCACCCTGCTGCTCGCGGGCGTCGTGATGGCGGTCACCGTCGTGCCGGCCAGCCGCATCGGTTCGGAGTTCATGCCGACGCTCAACGAAGGCTCGCTGTTCTACATGCCGGCCTCGCTGCCGGGTATGTCGGTGACCGAGGCGGCGCGCCTGCTGCAAACGACCAACCGGGTGATCAAGACCTTCCCCGAGGTCGAGTCGGTCTATGGCAAGGCCGGTCGTGCCGCCAGCGCCACCGACCCGGCGCCGATCGAGATGTTCGAGACGGTGATCAACCTCAAGCCGGAGAAGGAGTGGCGCGCGGGCATGAACGTCGACAAGCTGATCGCCGAGATGGACGCCGCGCTCAAGTTCCCCGGCCTGGCCAATTCCTGGACGATGCCGATCAAGGCGCGCATCGACATGCTGTCTACCGGCATCCGCACGCCGGTCGGCGTCAAGGTCTTCGGCAAGGAACTGGCGGTGATCGAGAAGGTCGCCCGCGAGATCGAGCAGGCGGTGAAGGACGTACCGGGCACCTCGAGCGCCTACGCCGAGCGGGTCACCGGCGGCTACTACCTGGACATCACGCCGAAACGCGAGCAACTGGCGCGCTACGGGATCACCGTCGGCGACTTCCAGCAGGTGATCGCCAGCGCGCTCGGCGGCGCGACGGTGACCACCGCCGTCGAAGGTCTCGAGCGCTACAACGTCACCGTGCGCTACCCACGCGCGCTGCGCGACGATCCGCAGCGCATCGCCAACGAGGTCTTCGTGCCGAGCCAGGCGGGGATGATCCCGCTCGGCCAACTGGCGAGCATCGAGCTGCGCAACGGCCCGCCGGGCATCAAGACCGAGAACGCGCTGCTCGCCGCCTACGTTTTCGTCGACATCCGCGATCGCGACGTCGGTTCCTACGTCAAGGATGCTCAGAAAGCCGTCGCCGACAAGGTCACTTTTCCGCCCGGCTACTACGCCACCTGGTCGGGCCAGTTCGAGTACATGGAGCGCGCCAAGGCCAAGCTCGCCCTCGTCGTGCCGCTGACGCTGGCGATCATCTTCGTGCTGCTCTACCTCAACTTCCGGCGCCTGACCGAGACGCTGATCGTCATGCTGTCGGTGCCGTTTGCGCTGGTCGGCGGTATCTGGCTGATGTGGTGGTTGGGCTACAACATGAGCGTCGCAGTGGCTGTCGGATTCATCGCCCTGGCCGGCGTCGCCGCCGAAACCGGCGTGGTGATGCTGATCTATCTCGATCAGTCGTGGCAGGAAATCACCGCCAGGCGCCGCGCCGAAGGCGTCGATCCGAGCGCCGCCGACCTCTACCACGCGATCATGGAAGGCGCCGTCGAACGCGTGCGGCCGAAGATGATGACCGTCGTTGCGATCATGGCCGGCCTGCTGCCGATCATGTGGTCGACCGGCACCGGCTCGGAAGTGATGAGCCGCATCGCCGCGCCGATGGTCGGCGGCATGGTTTCGTCGACGGTGCTGACGCTATGCGTGATTCCGGCGCTGTATGCGCTGGTCAAGCAGTGGCAGTTGCGGCGGAGTCTGGCGCGGCCGGCGGCGCAAGTGCTGAGCGCGGACTGACTCACGGCCGTCGCTTCGCCCTGTCGAGACCATTGTTTGCGACGCTTTGCCGTTCGTGTGGCAAACAGATGTTTTCCGACATCCGGCCAACACGCAAGGGATGTGTCATGGCGTCTCGTGGGCTACAATGTAGCTCACCAAACTGGAGGATCAGAACATGTCCGAAAACGCTGTTGTCCGTGCCAGGATCAACGAGCACATTAAGGAAGAGGCGACCGCCGTGCTTGCGGCGATGGGGCTGACCGTGTCGGACGCCTTCCGCATCATGCTGACCCGCGTCGCACGCGAGAAGGCACTGCCGTTCGAGCCACTGGTTCCCAACGTCGATACTATCGAAGCGATGAAGGAGGCGCGCAATGGTGGCCTGAAGTCGTTCGCCACCGTCGAGGACCTGATGGCGGACCTGAATGCGGAAGATTGAGCACACTGGCCAGTTCAAGCGTGACTACAAGCGCGAAACCAAGGGACCGCACCGGCAAACGCTGCAAAGTGACTTCGTCGCCATCGTCACGGCCTTGGCCCATGATCAGGTTCTGGCCGACAAGCACCATGATCATTCGCTCAGTGGGGATTGGAAGGACCACCGGGATTGTCACGTCAAGCCCGACTTGGTCTTGATCTACAGAAAACCGGACGACAACGTACTCCAGCTCGTTCGTCTCGGTTCGCACAGCGAACTTGGCCTGTGAGCAGCCGGGCTCCGGGGCAAGGAAATCAAGGATACGGCGAGCGGAATCACCGATGTGGAACGAGCACTACACGTTCCAAAGCGACGCCAAGGTGATCGACCTGGAGCTGGATGCGCTCGTGGCAGGGCCAGCGTGGGGATGATGGAATTTTCGGCGGTTCCGGCTTACAACCCCAGTCACATGACGACCTCAATAGAGAGGCCTCTGCCAGATTGCTTACCGTGCTTTATTTTCCGTTTTCTGAGACGACCCCTTCTTGAGCTCTTGCTCGACGAGCGCCTTCAATGGCGCCTCGCCGAAGTCACGCAAGGGCGTGCCATTGACGAAGAAGCCCGGCGTGCGATTCACCCGCAGCGCCCTCATGTCGGCGATGTCCTGCCGCAGCACCTGGTCGACGGCCGGCCCATCGGCATCCGCTCTCGCCTTCGCCATGTCCAGGCCGATGTCGCCAATGACGTCCCAGATCAACAGCGGCTGGGGCCGGTCATGCGCGGCCCACTGCGGCTGCGCAGCCAGCGCCCGCTCGAGCGCCTCCCAGCGACCCGACGACGGGGTCCCGACGACGGGGCGACGACGGCAGCGCCGACGGGGTCACAGCGCCGACGGCAGCGCCGACGGGGTGAGGTCTTGACTTTTGCCCAAGGCACGGGGAAAGACCTGACCCGAAGGAGTGAGACCCCAAGGAGTGCCAGACGTCCCCAGGCGAAAGGCCGCTTACGGCTGGTCGCGAGCCTGGCCGTCAACGGTTGGTTTGAGCACCGTATCCGTTCATGCGTCGTCTCGATGGTGCGTCGAATACCCGTGCGCGCGAACGCGATGCGAGCCATTCACCGCTCCTGATCAGCGGGGCGCTTCGGCAGGGGGCAGGATGGCTTTCGCCTCGCGTACCAGCGCCGTGTCGCCGCTGCGCGCTGCGCCGTTGATCGCGCGGCGCAGCCAGTCCCGGGCCTGCGGGTCGTTGCGCTGTGCTGCGCTGCGACCGGCGCGATACAGGTAGTTGCCCGCGGCCTGCAGGCGGCCGGCCTGCTCGGCGATGCCACCGGCGCTGGCCAGGGCGCGGGTCATGCCGCGATAGTCGCGCTCGACGCGACGCAGATCGGCCACTTGATCGAACAGGCGCAGGGCGCCGTCGATGTCGCTCTCGAGGCCGAGCAGGCTGGCCTGCAGTTCCAGGTAGTCGGCACGGGAAGCGACGGCCGTACCCTCCCGCAAGGCCGCGATGTGGTCGCGAAGTGCCGGCAGTGCCGCGAGGTCGGCGGCGATCAGGCCGGCGATGAAGTGCGCCCTGGCGCGGGTGGCCGGGCTTGTGTCGCCCGCCTGCAGCACGGCGGACAGCGTGGCCTGTGCCCTATCGAGACGGCCTGCCCGGTAGTGAATCGTGCCGGCAAGCAATTGCAGTTCCGGGTCGACAGGCAGTCCGCGTCGCCTGGGTCACAGCGACGACGGGGTCAGGTCTTGACTTTTGCCCAAGGCACGGGGAAAGACCTGGCCCGAAGGAGTGAGACCCCAAGGAGTGCCAGACGTCCCCAGGCGAAAGGCCGCTTACGGCTGGTCGCGAGCCTGGCCGTCAACGGTTGGTTTGAGCACCGTATCCGTTCATGCGTCGTCTCGATGGTGCGTCGAATACCCGTGCACGCAAAAGCCATGCGAGCCATTCACCGCTCCTGATCAGCGGGGCGCCTCGGCAGGGGGCAGGACGGCCTCCGCCTCGCGCACCAGCGCCGTGTCGCCGCTGCGCGCTCCGGCGTTGATCGCGCGGCGCAGCCAGTCCCGGGCCTGCGGGTCGTTGCGCTGTGCTGCGCTGCGACCGGCGCGATACAGGTAGTTGCCCGCGGCCTGCAGGCGGCCGGCCTGCTCGGCGATGCCACCGGCGCTGGCCAGGGCGCGGGTCATGCCGCGATAGTCGCGCTCGACGCGACGCAGATCGGCCACCTGATCGAGCAGGCGCAGGGCGCCGTCGATGTCGCTCTCGAGGCGGAGCAGGCTGGCCTGCAGTTCCAGGTAGTCGGCACGGGAAGCGACGGCCGTACCCTCCCGCAAGGCCGCGATGTGGTCGCGAAGTGCCGGCAGTGCCGCGAGGTCGGCGGCGATCAGGCCGGCGATGAAGTGCGCCCTGGCGCGGGTGGCCGGGCTTGTGTCGCCCGCCTGCAGCACGGCGGATAGCGTGGCCTGTGCCCTATCGAGACGGCCTGCCCGGTAGTGAATCGTGCCGGCAAGCAATTGCAGTTCCGGGTCGACAGGCAGTCCGCGTCGCCTGCGCTCGGCGTCCGCCCACTCGGTCTGCGTCAGCGCCGCGTCGTAATCGCCGAGATAGGTCTGGCAGAGCGCCAGATTGAAGCGCGCATCGATGATGCTGGCTGGCGAATCTTCCGCCAGGGCTGCCTGCACGACCGCTGCGTAGAGCGTCACGGCCTGGCTGTACTGAGCCTGATCGAAGGCCAGACGGGCCGAGCGATCGAGCGTTTCGCGCTTGCTGGTCGCTGCCTGTTGCGGCTCCGCCGTACCCGCGCAGCCGCCGAGCGCCAGGCCGACGGCCAGCAGGCCGAGCAGAATTGAAAACCGGCTCATGGGCGAACCTCGCCCGGTGGCAGCCGACCGCCCGTCTCGGGCGGCGCGCCGCCGCCGAGCAACCAGCTGTTGCGCAGCTGGCGCAGCAGCGCCTCCAATTCCGCCAGCGTCTGCTGGGTCATGCCGAGCAGGACCGGGATGTTGGCTGTCGTTTCGCCGATGTCGCGGCTGATCGCCGGCAGCTGAGGTGAGGTCTTGCGCAGGTCCAGCATGACCGCGTCGAGCGATGTCAGGACCGACTTCACGCGGCCCGTGATCTCCGGCAGCTCCTTGCTCTGGGCGTTGATTGATCCGGACAGCAGCTTCGCCTGTGCGGCCGTCGCCTGCAGTTCGTCGAGGATCGGTGCCAGACGTGCGACGGCGGCGTTGGCTCCCTTGATCAACTGATCGAGTTCGATGGCGGTACGCTCGTCACTGAGCAGGCGGCCCACCGCTCCCTTGCCGCGCTCGATGCGCCCGGTCATGGTCCTGAAATCTGCCAGCGTCTTCTGCAGGTCGCCCTCCGGGTTGGCGAAGCCTGCGGTGATATCGCCCAGCGCGGTCATCGTCCGTTCGGTCTGCTCGAGGATCGGTATGACCCGGCCGCGCACGTCCTCCAGGATCTCGCCGATGCTTTCCGTCTGCGCCCGGTCCGGAGCCGCCTGCAGCACGGCATAGTCCCAATCCATCTCTTCGCCGCGGCCCCTGGTGATCTCGACGTAGCTCTCGCCCGCGACGCCGAAGGTCTTGCGGATGACCGCCTGCGAATCTCGGCGCACGAAGGGCGCCATCGAGCCATTCAGGCGCGCCAGCGCATGGATCTTCTGGTCCGGGTCGATGACGATCTTCAGGATCTTGCCGGACGGCGTGCCGAGCACCTCGATCTTGGCGCCTTCGGCGAGGCCAAAAAGACCCTCGTCGGGCAGCACCAGGCGTACCGTCTTGCCGGGATCGAACAGCTCGCGCAGGGCCTCGGCCTTGATCAGAGTCAACAGGAAGAGCACGAGCACTGCCAGCACGGTCGCGCCGAGCAGGCTGCGGTAACGGCGGTTGTCGTTCGATTTGTTCACGGGGCAGCCTCCAGCAGAAGCAGCCGGCTGCCGGCGATCCGGTAGCGTCGGTCGGCAGAAATCCCGGGCTCTTCGAGCAGGCTGCGCTGGTGGGTGAACCAGATGATGGCGCCGCGGCGGCGGCGCACCTGCTGCACGGCATTGATCAGCGGCGCGAAGGTTCTGCTTTCGGTGGCTTCGATTGGCTGCTCGAGAACGACCAGCTTCGGGCGTCCCAGGAAGGCCCGAACGCACGCTGCGCGTTCGAGATCGGACTCCGAGCACTGATGCGGCAGCAGGGTCGGGATCCCCGGCAGGCCAAAGCTCAGGGCGAGCTCGCTGGCCCGCTGGCGGATGATTTCTTCGGCCAGCACGGTCTGATGGCGCAGCGGAAGAAGCAGGTTTTCCATCACCGATCGGTTCTCCAGCCAGTTCCCACCGCTCATCACCCTGCCGATACGGCTGCGCAAGCGGCAGGCTTCGGCTGCATCGAGGTCGGCCCACGCGACGCCCAGGAAGCGCACCTCGCCGGCACCGGCCAAGCCGAGCAAGGCATCGGCCAGCGCCGCGCTCTGCCCCGTCGTCGGCGAATGCACCAGGTGCAGTTCGCCGGCTTGCAGGCACAGGTCGTCGGCCAGTATCGAACCACCCCGGGGCGACACGACGGACAGACCGGCGGTCTCCAGGATCGGGGGGGCTGCGGCCAGGTCGTCGGACGCGCGCATCTACAATACCGTCGACACGGCTATCCCGATCAGCAGCGTCGCCAGCAGAGAGTACATGAAGGCCTTCGGCAAGGCCCGGCGCACGCCGAGGGCACTCGCTTCGACCCTCAGTCCATGCCAGATGGCCACGTAGCCGATCACGAAACCGGTGAGGGTCGGTTTGACGACCAGCAGCAGATGATCGCCCAGAGTCATCCTCGACAAGACCGCATCGGCAAACTCGACCAGGGATAGCGCGGTGAGACCGGCCAAGGAAGCGGCGAGATAGCCGGACCAAAGTGCGGTATGGAGGAAGATCGTGGTCAGCGCGAACAACGCGAGTGCCGAGGCGAAGCAGCGCGGAATGGCGAGAAAGTCGGTGGCGTCAATGCCGAAGGACTCGAGCATGCGGATCTGCCCGTTGACCTTGAGATGGCCCACCTCGTCGAGCATCACCGAACCACTGCGGCCGATCACGATCAACGCCGTGACGATGGGTGAGAGCTCGCGGATCAGCACCAGCACCAGAAAGTCGCCGATCGACCCCTGCTGTCCCGTCACCCGCAGCCAATAGATGATCTGCAATACCAGACCCAGACCTACCAGCAGGGCGGTGATCATGACTGCGGGTATGGCGCACACCCCCGTGAAGTAGAAGAAACGCTCGAACTCCGTCCACATCGTCCGGCGCCAGTTGCCCGGTGCCAGGCCACGTGTCAGGGTCGCGGTCAGGTCCCCGGTGAACAGAAAGACGTCCGTCGTCGTGTCGATGATTCCCTGCCCGAAGCGGCCGAGCAGATTTGGCCGCTCTGCCGTGGGCGCTGCGAGCGTGGGCAAGCCATTGGCCGGCGGCTTCACAGGCGCCCCCCCAGGAGGTAGGTGGAGAATTCCCCGACGTCTTCGAGATAATGATGACCGCGCAGTTGAAACAGATAGCGGTCGTGCAGCGCCTCGTAGACCGACTCCGTCGTATGGATCGTTCCCGGTGGGGCGGAATCGGCCATCGCGTAGGCCATGCGTGCGGCCTCACCCCAGAGGTTGAACGAGCTTTCCTTGCGGTCGATCAGGCTGCCGATCGCCGGTCCCAGGTCCATGCCCAAATGAAAGGCCGAGGGGGCATGCTGTTCAGCGAACAGGCGCTCGCAGGCGGCCTGCGCGGCCAACGCAAATTCGGCCAGGCAGACGGTTGCGTGCTGGACGTCCGCGGAAGGATCGGCGGCAGCGACCACCCGATCAGTGAGAAATTTGAGGTAGGCCACGCCGTGTTGCGAGGCTGCCGCGTCGATTTGCGCGAGCAGGCGGGCTATCGTCGATTCGCCGGAGCGGTCGTCGGCCGATCGGGCCAGGGCCAGCGCGTCGCTGAAGCGCAGCGATACGAAAGCCAGCTGATCAATGCGCTGCACATCGTCAGCTCGCACGGGGTGCGCACCGTCCGGGAGCTTCGCGGCAAAGGCGGCAGTACGGCGTGCGCCCAGCCTCGCATCGATGTTCAATTCCTGAACGGGCGCTTCGGCGTGCGGCGCCGCTTCGCTGTCATGTGCCTTCGCCTTGCCGGCCGGCGGCATGGCCACCACCGCGCCAGCCGTAGCGCTGGCTGCCTGGCGGATGGCCATCAGATTGCCGATCGCCCGGGCAAACCGCTGCACCTGGTTTGGCCACTCGCTGCGACGGCCGTCCTCGAGCCAAAGGACGCCGGTCACCTGGCCGTCTATCTTGACGGGTACCGACAGCAGGGCCTGGCAGCCGAGCGGGGCGAGGTAGCTTCGGTACAGCGATACGAGGCGTGCGTCGTCGCTGCTGGCGACGTCGCCGACCGCGTTTTCGCTCTGCAGCCATTCGAAGAGACCGGGATGTTCCGATCGATCCAGCGTTGCGCCATCCGTATGGCCCTCGGTCTGCTGGTCAAAGCTGTCGAGACAGACCAGCGCATCGCCAGCCGGTGCGAGCTGCCACAGGCTGGCGCGGCGCACGCGAGACGAACGCGCGACAGCCTCGGTCACCAGTGCGAGGCCATTGCTCCCATTGTCCTCGAACAGCGTCGACTGCGCCGCCAGCATGCCGAAGGCCTCACCCTGCGCGTCGAGCTGCGCCTGACGCTCGAGGATGGAAATTGCCTCCTGGTCGGCGCGCAGCCCCTGGCGGACCACGAGCCCGGCGAGACCGCCTGCCAGGGCGATGACCGCCAGGCCCATGCCCAGCGTGTCGCGTACATTCTCTGCAACGAAGCCGACGAAATCGTCCTCGGGGACGATCATCAGGATCGACCAGTCGTGCGGCAGCAATTGGTTGAGCGACGACGTCGAGCTGATGTAGCGGCGGCCGGCCATCTCGAAATCGTGGCGGCCGTGCCCTTCGACGCGGTAGCGGTCAAAGGCGCGGCTCACCACCGGGTCGCCGATGTCATCGACCCGCAGCAGTCGCAATTCGCCGCCGCCATCCTTGCTCACCAGCGGCTTGCGCGGGTGCGCCATCACCCGCCCCTGGTCGTCGACGATCAGCGCGAGGCCGCTCTTGCCGATGGCGAGTGTGGCGAGAAAGCGACTGAGGCTTGCCAGTTCGACGTCGGTACCTACCACCGCAACCAGATCCCCGTCCGTATTCAGATAGGGCAGCGACGCCGTGATGCCCGCGGCACTGGTGGTGAAGAAGAGGTAGACATCGGTCCAGAACAGGTCCTTGCTTTTCGCGGCACCGACGAACCAGGGCCGCGCGCGCGGATCGTAGCCATCCCAGGGGGCTTGCTCGTCGGACAACACCTCGCCTTTGGCGCCATGGCGCGTCAGTTGCATCACGGGGGCGTCCTGCGCTCCATGCGGGCGGCGGATGGTCTTGGTTTCCAGTCCGCGCTGTTCACCATCCTGATAGCGCCGCACCATGAAGAACTCGCCAGCCGGGCTACCGATGAAGACGCTGGTGAGCTGCGGCGTGTTGTCAAGGATCCCGCTCGCCACCTTCTCGGCGAGTTCGCGCCGCACGCTCAAGAGGTCCTCGTCGGCGAGCAGGTCGCGGGTAAAACGGACGACCCCCGGGATGGGTCCCAGGTAGGCGCCAACCTCTGTTTCGATGCGGCTTTGCAGGTTGCCGATGACGCCCTCGGACAGAGCCAGGGCATCGGCACGCATGACCCTGAACTCGTGGATCGCGTTGCCGATCAGTGCGGCCAGCAGAATGGCGACCACGGCGACCGGCAGCCAGATGCGAAGGCGCCGGCGTCGGGTGACCGCCTGGACCTCCTCGAAGGCAATTGCCTGGTTCGTTGTTGTCGTGCGCCAACCCGCCAAGAAACCCTCCACAGTGGAAATGCCCTGTCGTTTCCCGCCACTGATCCGCGGGATCTGAAGCGATCAGTCACGCGGCAATTGCCGCGCAACGACCAAGGCTTCCCGTTCGACGCCAAGCTTACCCGCAAAATACCGCATTTCCGCCCCTTCGCGCTGGTCGGCGGCATGGTCTCGTCGACGGTGCTGACGCTGTGCGTCATTCCGGCACTGTATGCGCTGGTCAAGCAGTGGCAGCTGCGCCGCGAGTTGGCGAAAGTGCCAGTGCTGCCGTTGAGCGAAAGCTGATCTGTGCGGCCGCCTTCGCTCCGTGCCGCACGCGCACCCGCGGGCGGATGGCCTTATTGAATACCGGCCTTGCGCTGCTCGAGCCGCACATAGGCGGTGATCTGGGCGACGTCGTCGGGGCTCAGGCCGGGAACGGGCGCCATGTCGCCGAACTTCCAGTGATGGGCACGACTCCCGTTCTTCACCGCCAGCTGGAAAGCGGCGTCGCCGTGATGCGAGGGCTCGTAGATTTTGCTCAGCATCGGCGGCCCCTTGTCGCTGCCTTGCAGATTGGCGCCGTGGCAGGAAGCGCAGTTTTTCTCGAACAGGGTCTTGCCGGCTGCCGGGTTGGGCATCAGCCCGGGGCTCGGCTGTGGCACTGGCATGCCTTGCGCCGCGACCGGCAGGCTGATCGCCGCCGCGACGATCAGCAGCGCGAGCAGACAAAGCTGCAGGCGGGTGTCGCGACGGGGCGCAGGAATTGCCAGGGATCGATTTGGTGTCTTTTTCACTTATGCGCTTCCTCGCGGGTCGTCATGGCTGCCGGCACGCGGCGGCGGGGCCGAACAGCACGAAGGGGGTTTCGCCCTGGCGTGCGCTTCGGCATTGGCTTGTCGCCAGGCGCGAAAGCTGGCCAGGAGTCGTTTCAGCCAGGGAATCATGAGCTTACTTCGCCTGGCTGCCGTGCATTCCCGGCGTCATCGGCATCCCTTGCTGACCCTGCATGCCCATGTTGCCTTGGCCAGCGGCCATCGGGCAGCCGGCGCCGAAGTCCTTCATCATCGCCTGCATGTCGTCCATTTGCGCCGCCATCATCGGCATGCGCGCTTCACCTTCAGTCTGCTGCAGGGCGTGCATACGAGCCTGCATGGCTTGCATGCGGGCCTGCATCTGAGCGGGTGGCGGCTGCGTTGGCGCAGCTTTTTCGGCAGCCAGCAAGGCGACCGGCGCGCTCAGCACGGCGGACAAGGTGATCATCAGGATATTGCCGGACAGTGTTTTCATGGTCATTCCTTTGCTGGGTGAGTGCTTCGTCGTGGGAACTTCATCACGTTCGCCAGTATCGACGATCGATACCGACGACAATCTGACGCGGGAATGACATTCTTGTCATGCTGTTTCCGCCAGCCCCGCCAATGCTTGCGCGGTCGGCTTGTTTCGTCAGGACTGGCTGCCCGCCACCAAGCGCCGGTGGCACCGGCCAGCGCAGGTGACTGAACCGTAATCCTGCGGTCATCTCCTCGTGGGGTGGCGACCGGCACCATGGGCGACGTCGAAGGCTGCCGCCAAGCGAGAGAAGCCGTGCGTCAGCCAACAGGGGTACCCTGGAAAGGATTGCCATGGACACGAAAACACGGTCGGGCGGGCACGACCATCATCATCACCAGCCCGAGCGTTCGCATGCGGCACACAGCCAGCACGGCTCACACAGCTCAAACGGCGATCACACGGTGGCGGAGTCCGCGACGGTGAAGGACCCGGTCTGCGGCATGTCGGTCACGCTTGGCGCGGGAAAGCCGAGCTTCGCGCACGACGGGAGGACCTGGCATTTCTGCTCGCAGAAGTGCCACGACAGGTTTGCGGCGGACCCGGCGCACTACCTGAGCGGCGCGCACAAGAGGCAAGCGCCCCCGGTACCCGCCGGCACGCAATACACCTGTCCGATGCACCCCGAAATCGTCCGCGATGCCCCGGGCGATTGCCCGAAATGCGGCATGGCGCTCGAACCGATGGGCGTCCCTAGCGGAGACGAAGGTCCCAACCCCGAGCTGGTCGACTTCCGGCGCCGTTTCTGGATCGGTGCCGTGTTGGCCGTTCCCCTGCTGCTGCTGAGCATGGGGCCCTTTCTCGGTCTGGGCTTCGCACGCGATTTGCTCGGTGAGCGCGCGGCGCAATGGGTCGAACTGGCCCTGAGCACGCCGGTGGTCCTTTGGGCCGGCTGGCCGTTCTTCGTTCGCGGCGTGAAATCGGTCGTCAATCGCAGCCTCAACATGTTCACGCTGATCGGCCTGGGTGTTGGCTCGGCGTATCTCTTCAGCATCGTCGCGGTCCTCTTCCCGGGCTTGTTCCCGGACGGCTTCCGCGACGCGCAGGGGCACGTGGGCGTCTATTTCGAAGCCGGCGCAGTCATCGTCGTCCTGGTCCTGCTCGGTCAGGTGATGGAGCTCGGTGCGCGCGAGCGCACCGGCTCGGCGATCCGCGCGCTCCTCGACCTTGCCGCCAAGACGGCGCACGTGATCCGTGCCGATGGACGCGAGGAGGAAATCCCGCTCGAGGAAGTCGTCGTCGGCGACCATGTACGCGTGCGGCCGGGCGACAAGGTGCCGGTGGACGGCGTGGTGATCGATGGCCGATCTTCGATCGACGAGTCGATGCTCTCGGGCGAAGCGGTAGCGGTGGAAAAGGTCGCCGGTGACCCGGTCACCGGGGCGACGATCAACGGCACTGGTTCACTGATCGTCGAGGTCAAGCGGGTCGGCGGCGACACCGTGCTCAGCCAGATCGTCGCCATGGTCGCCAACGCGCAACGCTCGCGCGCGCCGATCCAGAAGCTCGCCGATTCGGTCGCCGGCATGTTCGTTCCGGCGGTGATCGGCGTCGCCATTCTGGCGTTCATCGCCTGGGCGGCCTGGGGACCGGCGCCGGCGCTTTCCTATGGACTGGTCGCGGCGGTGGCCGTGCTGATCATCGCCTGCCCCTGCGCGCTCGGCCTGGCGACGCCGATGTCGATCATGACCGCCACCGGACGCGGCGCACAGGCCGGCGTGCTGATCAAGAACGCCGAAGCGCTGGAGCGCTTTGCCAAGGTCGATACGCTGATCGTCGACAAGACCGGAACGCTGACCGTCGGCAAGCCGAAGCTGGTGGCGGTGCTGCCCGCTGCCGGACACGAGGAAGACGAGGTATTGCGCCTGGCCGCCAGCCTCGAACGCGGCTCGGAACATCCACTGGCCGAGGCGATCGTCAGCGGCGCCGAAGAACGTGGCGTGGAACTGGCCAAGGCCGACGAGTTCGAGGCGATCACCGGCAAGGGCGTCAAGGGTGTGGTCGATGGCCAGGCTGTTGCCCTGGGCAATGCGGCGCTGCTCACCGAACTGGGGCTGGATGGCGGTGCCTCCGGTGCGTTGGTCGAGGCAGCAAACGCTCGCCGCGACGAGGGCGAAACGGTGATGTTCGTCCTCATCGGCAGCGAAATCGCCGGCCTGGTGAGCGTCGCCGATCCGCTCAAGGAGACGACGCTCGAAGCGCTCAAGGCGCTGCACGCAGAAGGCCTGAAGATCATCATGGCCACCGGCGACAACGAACGTACGGCGCGTGCCGTTGCCGGGCGTCTGGGGATCGACGAAATCCGTGCCGACGTACTGCCCGCGGATAAGGCGCGGATCATCAAGGAATTGCAGGCCAAAGGCCACAAGGTGGCGATGGCCGGTGACGGCGTCAACGATGCGCCGGCACTGGCGCAGGCCGACGTCGGCATTGCCATGGGCACCGGCGCCGACGTGGCCATCGAGAGTGCCGGCTTCACGCTGGTCAAGGGTGACCTCAACGGTATCGTGCGTGCACGCCGGCTGGCCCGGGCGACCATGCGCAACATCAAACAGAACCTGTTCTTCGCCCTGGTCTACAACGCCGCTGGCGTGCCGGTGGCTGCGGGCATTCTGTATCCCTTCCTGGGCATCCTGGTGTCGCCAATGCTTGCCGCCGCGGCGATGAGTCTGTCGTCGATCTCGGTGATCAGCAACGCCTTGCGGCTGCGCAGCGTGCGCCTTGAGTAGTGGTCGCTTCGACAGGCTCTGAAACCCGGGGCGATGGTGAGGTGCAGAGGTGGCACCCCATACGTACAAGCCGACGGTGTCGACGCTGTGCGTCATCGCGGCGCGGGATGCGCCGGTCAAACAGTGGCAGTTGCGCCGCGACCTGGCCAAGGCACCGGCACTGCCATTGAGCGAAAGCCGATCAGTGCGACCTTAGGCGCTCGGCAGGCCGCGGCCACTGTGCAAACGCGGGCGCTAATGGTCGTCACGTGTCGATGACACACCTGACGATGAATGTCATGATCGTTCCCCTCTACTGGCAGTGCGCATTCCGGGTTGCACGCCGGAATCGTTCGACGGGCAGCGAGCATGCTCCCTGAATTCCCGGTCTCGGCCTCGGCCCTTCTCGCGCCAGGGGAGAGGGGAGGTTCGTGAGTCGCGGACGCGACTGTGGCGGTAGCACTTGCCCATCTGGCAGCCGCAAGCGGGGGCTGGGCGAGGACGAGACGGATGAGCAAGTTTGCGAAATGCAGGATCAACCATGGAACGGCAGCTCATGAAACGCAGTGAAATCTGGTATCACCTTTATCCACTCGGCTTTCTCGGCGCGGAGGAGCGGAATCCGGCCCCGGGTGCGGTGGATGGCCCCATTTCCCATCGCCTGGCGGACCTGGTGGGCTGGCTGGACCATCTCGTGGAACTCGGGGTGACAGGATTGCTGTTGGGTCCGGTCTTCGAATCGGGATCGCACGGCTACGATGTCGTTGATCCTTTTCGCATCGACCGCCGACTGGGCAACGAAGCGGATCTCGTGGGTCTCATCGACGAGTGCCGTCAACGTTCCCTTCGCGTGGGGCTCGATGTCGTCTTTCACCACGTCGGACGCGACCATCCTTTCTTTGTCGACGTCCTGGCGCATGGTCGTGGGTCTTCCCGCGCGGACTGGTTCCACATAGATTTCGATCGACCGGGAGACGACGGATTCCGTTACGCCAAATTCGAGGGACACGGCCAACTGGTGAAACTCAATCATGGCAATGACCAGGTTCTCGACTGGGCCGTGGAGGTCGCTCGTTACTGGCTGGATCGTGGTGTCGATGCCCTGCGACTGGACGCGGCCTACGCGATCCCGGCAGGTTTTCTGGCGACTTTCGAGAGTCGCGTGCGTGCCCTGCGGCCCGATCTCCTGCGCATCGGCGAAGTGATCCATGGCGACTACGTGGCCATCGCCAAGGCGTCACGGCTGACCTCGGTAACACAATACGAACTATGGAAAGCCATCTGGAGTTCGCTCAACGAACGCAACTTCTACGAGTTGGCCCATGCGCTGGAGCGCCACATCGATTTCTGCCGTCATTTTGTGCCGTGGAATTTCGTCGGCAACCACGACACGACGCGTATTGCCAGCACGCTCAGCGACCGGCGCCATCTGCCACATGCGCTGGCGATTCTGTTTACGCTACCTGGCCTCCCTGCCGTCTACGCTGGAGACGAGCAGGGAGCAGAAGGTCGCAAGTACGATCGAGAGGGAGGCGACGCGGAGATTCGCAAGCCGTTACCGTATCGGCCCGGCGAGTTGGCCGGCGACAGTCTGCTCATCTGGCAACTCCACCGTGAATTGATCGCCGTCCGTCGCGCTCGGCCTTGGCTTGCCGATGGCGCGTTAAAAGTTACGCAGCTGAGTAACCGCTCGATGGCCTTCGAGGTGCGCTCACAGACAAATCTGCTGGTCACGGTGTTGAACACCGATGACCGCTCTGTTTCGTGTTCCCTTCCACCCGGTCTTGTTCTGGTCGCCGGGCACGCAGTGGCCAAGCTTAAGGCGACCGAGTTGCCAGCGCAGGGATGGGGGATCTGGTCGTCGGCGTGATACCTGCCGCGCTTCGCGCCAGTCGCGTGGGGGTGACCGGGGACAGAGCACGGTTCAGCTACGTGAGACAAGCGTAGGCCGCCGTCGGCAGTCCAGGGCTGGATCGCCGCCGTTTGCCAGCGGCTACCCTCTCAGGAGTGACCGCTATCGTGCCGCTGGTGCAAGGCGCTCTCGATCTTCTTGAGCTCGGCGATGCGTTCCATGCGTCCCGGCTTGATCAGGGGGCCGAGCGAATCGAGATAGGGATGCTCAGTGTCGCGCCAGTAGATGCTGAAATCACCGAGGTGGTCGCGAAAGCTCTTCAGCGGCTGGCCGAGGCGCAGGACACCGAGTTCGCGGCTGCGACGAACGCGATGTATGTCGAGTTCGATGGGGATGATCTCCTCGTTGTTCTGCGCCTGGTAGAGCACACGACCGTCCGGTCCGCAGATGATCGAGCGACCGCTGCCGCCGGTATCCAGTCCATTGACGTCAAACAGGAAGCATTGGTTGATCGTCGCCATGGCGCGGGCGATGGCCAATTCGTTGTCGCGGTCGATGGTGCCGGTGAGCGTCGGGTGGAGAATCACCTCGGCGCCCATGCACGCCAGCGTGCGAATGGTTTCCGGAAACCACATGTCGTAGCAGATCGAGACGCCAAAGCGGCCGACGTCCGGGACGTCGAAGACGCAGTATTCCAGGCCCGGTGTGACGCCTTCTTCGTAGGGATAAAAAGGGAACATCTTGCGATAGCGGGTCACCACCTCGCCCTGCGGGTTGATCACCGAGGCGGTGTTGTAGATCTTGTCGTCTGCTTTTTCAAAGATCGATCCCGGCAGCAGCCAGATCCCGTACTTGTGCGCCATCTCCTGCATTTGCACTTCGAAATCGCAGGGGAACTCCTGTGCTGAGTACGTCAGGGGGCCGTAGGCGCACAGCTCGCTGAAGACCACCATCTGCACCCACGGATAGAGGTTCATGGTGATGTCGAGCTTGAGCTTCATTTCTTCGACGTTCGAGTCGACTGCCGACACGTTCATCTGAATACCGGCGACTGCAAAGTTGTTCAAAAGGGTTTCTCCGAGAAAAAGGGGGGGCTGATGGACAGGGAGGCTGTCGTGCCGCGTCCCGCCGGCTGCGCGCTGGGTCTGTTCCCTGGATGCGCGACGAAAGCGGAGCACGCTGGTCAGGAGCGCAGGCGCGCGGCCAAGGTCCTGGGGCGGCCGGTCCTGCTGAGATCGGGCATTGTAACAGGCAGGGCCATTGGCGCCAGGAGCGCCCGCTTTCCCGACAGGAACTGCCGCTCGCCAACAATGACAGGAATGTAATGCGGGCGTCAGCCTGCTGTGCGGCGGATCGCTGCAGAATGCGCCACCAGACGCTACTTGCCAGCTCGATCCATTTCCCGGAACTGAAACCGCTCATGAAGCCATTTCGACCCTTCCTTGCGCTTGCTCAAGCAAGCACCGCGGGCCCCGAGACTCGCCGGGGAGGGGCAGCGTCCGTCGTCGCTGCGAGCGCTGGCGCTGGTCGTCCCCGGCAAGGGTCCCAGCCTCTGAGTCATGGCCGTCGCTGAGCCGCCGCTCTCGCGGTGCCCTCCGATGAGCGCTGCGCGCTGGTCGCTGCGCCTGGTCACGTTCCTCGCCGGCGTGATGCTGGGCTTGCCCGGACTGGCCGCTCTGCCGCCTTCTCCCCCGCCGACGCGGGAAGGGGGGCTTGGCTTCTGGCTGGAACAGGCATGGCTGCGGAATCCCCAAGCCAAAGCGCTGGACGCCCGCGAGGGCGAAGCGCGTGCGGCGCAGGAACTGGCGTCCGGACTGACGCCGGAGCCGGGGTCGGTCAGCGTCGGCACGCTCAACGACCAGCTGAACAGCAACCGCGGCAAACGCGAGATCGCCGTCGAGCTGAACGCCTACCTGTGGCTGCCGGGACAGAAAGCCGCGCGCGAGGCCGAGGCCGAGAGCCGCTTCGCTGAAGTGGGCGCCAGGCGCGCTGCCCTGCGCCTGGCGCTTGCCGGCGAACTGCGCGAAGCGTGGTGGACGCTGGCCGCGGCGCGCAATACGGCCAGCCTGGCGGCGCGTCGCCTGGAGACCGCGCGCACCCTGGCAGGCGAAGTCCAGCGCCGCCACCGGGCCGGCGATCTGTCGCGCATCGACGCCAATCTGGCAGAAATGGAAACACAGGCCGCGGAAGCCGAGTGGATCGACGCCGACGGAGCGCTGCTGCAGGCCGAACACGCCTTTCGCGCCCTTACCGGCGCACCTGCTCCATCCTCGGTTGCTGCCGAACAAGTGGCCACCGCGGAGCGTGGCAACGCGAATCCGTCGGCGCCGCAGACGCACCCGCAGCTGGGCGCTGCTGCCGCCGCCTCGCGAAGTGCCCGCGCCAAGGTGAAGGTCGCCGAGGAGTCGCGCCGCACGGCGCCCGAACTGAGCCTGCTCGCGCTTCGCGAGCGCGCCGACTTCAGCGAAGCCTATACCGACAGCGTCGGCATCCGCCTGAAGATTCCCTTTTCTTCGAGTGCGCTGGTACGCCGCGAAAGCTCCGCGGCGCAGGCGGAGGCCGACCAGAGCGACGCTGAAATGCAGCGTGTCGAAAACCGCGTCGAGCTTGATGTCGCCCGCGCCCGCCAAGCCCTGCAGGCCGCCGAGCGCCAGTACGTGCTCGCCGAGCAACGGCGGGCGCTGAGCACAGACAGTCTGCGCCTGGCTGAAAAGAGCTTTGCCCTGGGCGAATCCGACCTGGCGACGCTGCTGCGCATCCGTGCTGCCGCTTACGACGCCGACACGTTTCTTGCCCGCCAGCGGATTGCCCGTGCGGCGGCCATTTCACGCCTGAACCAGACCCTGGGAGTGTTGCCGTGAGAGTGCTGTCATGAAACAGCTTCTGGCCACCGCCCTGCTGGCGGTCGCCTTTTCGGCCTTCGGCCACGGCGGCGAAGATCATGGCGCGCCGCCGCCAGCGCTCAGCCAGAGCGTCGCGCCACGGGCGAGTGCCGCCAGCGAGGAGTTCGAAGTCGTTGCCGCTCTCGAAGACCGGAAACTGGTGATCTATGTCGATCGCTTCGCCAGCAACGAGCCGGTGGCGGACGCCAGGGTCGAGGTCGAGGCGAGCAGCGTGCAGGGTCTGGCCAGCGAGACTTCGCCCGGCACCTACGTCATCGAGCTCGCCGCTGGCCTTCCCGCGGCCAGGCATCCGCTGACCATCAGCATCGAGACCGGCGACAGTGCGGATCTGTTGTCGTTGCTGCTCGACACGTCACGGCCGGCGAGCACCGTTGCGGCACACAGCCATGAGTGGAGCGAGTGGGCGGTGTGGGTCCTGGCCGCCGTGCTGCTGCTTGCCGGCGCCGCCTTGCTCCTGCGCCGCCGCCGGCAACGCAGATGATTGCGAAGAGGAAAACGATGCCCTTGCACAGAATTCTCGCTGCCGCCGCGCTGGCTTGTTCTGCCAGTGCGGTGCTGGCGCATGGCGACGAGGATCATGGCCAGGACAGCAAAGCGGTCACACCGGTGCCGGTCAGCGCGCCACGCGACGGCGCCACGACGAGCATGCGCCCTGCCGCGTCGCCACAGCGCCTGCCCGATGGCAGCCTGTTCGTGCCCAAGCCGTTGCAGCGGCAGATCGGCCTGCGCAGCCAACGAGTCGAGATCGGACCGCTCTCCGCGACGATCGAACTCAATGGTCAGGTGATCGCCGACCCGGAGACCGGCGGCCGCGTGCAGGCGACGTTCGCCGGGAGCGTCGAACCGGGGCCCAAGGGCATGCCGGTACCTGGGCGGGTGGTCGCCAGGGGCGAGGTCCTGGCCTACCTGCGCCCGGTCGGTAGTGCCATCGAGCGCGCCAACCAGAAAGCGCAGCAGGCCGAATTGGCGGGCCAGTTGGCCATTGCCGACGCCCGCGTGCGGCGGCTGGAAGCGCTTGAAGGGGCGGTGGCACACAAGGAAATCGAAGCGGCGCGCATTGAACGCGGCGCGCTGCGCAAGCGTCTGGCCGCCACCAGCGCCAGCATCGACAGCGCCGAGCCGCTGCGCGCGCCGGTAGCGGGCGTGATCAGCGCCAGCCGCCTGGTCGCCGGCCAGGTCGTCGATGGCAAGGAAGTCCTCTTCGAGATCATCGACCCGGCGCGCCTGGCGGTGGAGGCGCTGGCCTATCGGGCGGGCATCGGCGCAACGCTGATTTCTGCCAGTGCCGTCTCCGAGCAAGGCGCGCTGGAGCTTCTCTTCGTCGGCGGCGGACGGCAGATGCGCGAACAGGCGCTGCCGCTTCTGTTCCGCATCGTCACGCCGAATGCCATGGTCGCCGTCGGGCAACCCGTCAAGGTGATCGTTCGCACGGCGCACGAGATCGAGGGCGCGGCCGTGCCGCGTTCGGCGCTGACCCGCGTCGGTGCCGGCGAGACGGCGGTCTGGGTGCGCACCGACGCCGAACGCTTTGTAGCCCGCCGGGTGCACCCGCAAGCGCTCGACGCGAACCACGTCGCGATCAGCGACGGCCTGCACCACGGTGATCGCGTGGTCATCGAGGGCGCCGGCCTGCTGTCGCAGGTACGCTGAGATGTTCGAACTGATTATCCGCGCCAGCCTCAGGCAGCGGCTGATCGTCGTCGGCGTCTCGCTGCTGCTGGTCATCTATGGCGCGATCACGCTGCGCCAGATGCCGGTCGATGTCTTTCCCGACCTCAACAAGCCAACGGTGACGCTGATGACCGAAGCCGGCGGTATGGCGCCGGAAGAAGTCGAGCAGCTGGTGACCTTTCCGATCGAATCCGGGATGAACGGCATGCCGGGCGTGACGCGCGTGCGCTCGGTCTCGGGAATCGGCCTGTCGATCATCTACGTCGAGTTCGAGTGGGGTTCCGACATCTACCGCAACCGGCAGCAGATCGCCGAACGCCTCAATCTGGTGCGCGATCAGTTGCCGCCGGGGATCGTCCCGCAGCTCGGACCGATCTCGTCGATCATGGGCGAGATCCTGCTGATCGCCATCCCCGCCGACCCCGCCAGGATCAGTCCGATGCTCGTTCGCGAATACGCCGACTGGGTGATGCGGCCACGCCTGCTGACCATCCCGGGCGTCGCGCAGGTGATTCCGATCGGCGGCGAAGTGCGTCAGTACCGAGTCGAGCTGCGCCCCGCACAGCTGCAGGCGCTGGGCGTCGAGCGCGAGAAACTGGAAGCCGCGCTGCGTGATTTCGGGGCCAACACCAGCGGCGGCTTCCTGGACGTGCACGGCCGCGAATACCTGATCCGCCAGATCGGTCGCAGCTCGCGCATCGAGGATCTGCAGAACCTGGTGGTCACCGTCAGGAACGGCCAGCCGATCGTCCTCAAACAGTTGGCCGACGTCAAGGTGGCGCCGGCGATCAAACGCGGTGACGGCAGCTTCCAGGGCAAGCCGGCGGTGATTCTGTCGGTGCAGAAGCAGCCGGCCGCGGACAGCGTGCTGCTCACTCGCGAGGTCGAGAGCGCCGTCGCCGAACTCGCCAGGAGCCTGCCCGAAGGGTTCGAAGCGCCGTCGTTCCTGTTCAAGCAGGCCGATTTCATCGAGCACTCGGTGAATAACGTCGAGGAGGCGCTGCGCGATGGCGCGATCCTCGTCGCCGTCATCCTCTTCCTGTTCCTGCTCAACGTGCGCACGACGATCATTTCGCTGATGGCCATCCCGGTGTCGCTGCTCGCCACGGCGCTGGTCTTTCGCTACTTCGGCCTGTCGATCAACACCATGACCCTTGGTGGCCTGGCGATTGCCATCGGCGAACTGGTCGACGACGCCGTGGTCGGCGTCGAGAACGTCCTGCGTCGCCTGAGGCTCAACCGCGTGGCCGGCACGCCGCGCCCGGTGATCGAGGTGATCGCCGCGGCCACCCTGGAAGTGCGCTCGGCAATCGTCTACGCAACCGTGATCATCGTCCTGGTCTTCGTGCCCCTGTTCGTCCTGCCCGGTATCGAGGGGCGCCTGTTCACGCCGCTCGGCGTCGCCTACATCGTTTCCATTCTGGCCAGCATGATCGTCTCGGTGACGCTGACGCCGGTGATGGCCTACTACCTGCTGCCGCGCATGAAGCAGCTGCACGCCGGTGACAGTCCACTGGTGATCTGGCTCAAGCGTGTCGACGCGCGCCTGCTGCACTGGTCCTTCCCGCGTGTGCGCGGCCTGTTGATCGGCACGCTGCTGCTGGTGCTGGTCGTCGCTGCCAGCGTACCGTTTTTCCCGCGCTCCTTTCTGCCGCCTTTCAACGAAGGTACGCTGACCGTCAATGTGCTGCTCAACCCGGGTACCGCGCTCAGCGAATCGAACCGCATCGGCACTCTCGCCGAGCAGGTGGTCGCCGAGGTTCCCGAGGTGACCAAGGTCGGCCGACGGACCGGGCGGGCCGAACTCGACGAACACGCCGAGGGCGTGCACTACACCGAGATGGACGTCGACCTCAAGGCGTCCGATCGTGGCCGGGCAGAGATCATTGCCGACATTCGCCAACGTCTCGCCGCGCTGCCCGCGGTCTCCAACGTCGGGCAGCCGATCTCGCACCGGCTCGATCACCTGCTCTCGGGTGTGCGTGCCCAGATCGCGCTGAAGATCTACGGCGACGACCTCGACACCTTGCGCGCCCTGGCCGCCGACTTGCGCGGGCGGCTGGCGCAGATTGCCGGAGTGACCGACCTGCAGATCGAGAAACAGGTGCTCATCCCGCAAGTGAAAATCCACCTCGACTACGAGCAGGCGGCGCGCTACGGCGTCGCGCCCGGCAATCTCCTGCGCAGTCTCCAACAGATGATCGAAGGCGAGCGGATCACCGAGATAATCGAGGGCAACCGTCGCTTCGACCTGCTGGTTCGCCTGCCGGAAAGCGCGCGCGGGCCGCAGGCGCTGGCCAATCTGTTGATCGAAACGCCGACTGGCCACGTGCCGTTGTCGAAAGTCGCCAGCGTCGAGGAAAGCGATGGCCCGAATCAGGTCAGCCGCGAGAATTCGCGGCGCCGCATCGTGCTTTCGGCCAACACCGACGGCCGCGACATGTCGCAGGTCATCGCCGACATCCGCAGCGAGCTTGCCGCCAGACCCCTGCCGGAGGGCTATTTCACCGCGCTCGAAGGGCAATTCCAGGCGCAGGAGCAGGCCGCACGACTGATCGCTCTGCTGGCCACGATCTCGCTGACGATGATTTTCATGGTTCTCTACAGCCGCTATCGCTCAGCCGCGCTGACCCTGATCATCATGGGCAACATCCCCCTGGCGCTGATCGGCAGTGTCGTCGCGCTGTGGATTTCCGGGCAGCCGCTGTCGGTCGCCGCACTGGTGGGCTTCATCACGCTGACCGGAATCGCCACCCGCAACGGCATTCTGAAGATCAGCCACTACATCAACCTGTGCGTCTTCGAAGGCGAGACCTTCGGCCAGCACATGATCGTCCGCGGTTCTCTGGAGCGTCTGACGCCGGTGCTGATGACCGCGCTGGTGGCGGCGTTCGCGCTGCTGCCGCTGTTGCTCTCGGCCGATGCACCGGGCAAGGAAGTGCTGCACCCGGTGGCGGTGGTGATCTTCGGCGGGCTGATCAGTTCGACACTGCTCGATACGCTGCTGACGCCGCTGATGTTCTGGCGGTGGGGAAAACCGGCGCTGGAGCGCCTGCTGGCCGCCGCTGAAAGCGAAAGTTTCTGAACCTCTTGCAGGCAAACTCACCCGGGGCCGGCCGGGTGGCCGAGCGGGCGCGCTTCACGCCGCTGGCGGCGAGCCAGCAGGAGTGCAGATTTCCGCCACAACCATTACCGGCGCGAGCAGGCAAAGCCGCAGACGGCCGTCGCCCTGGCTTGCGAGAATCGTCAGCGATCACCCGCCGGCGACGTTTCCCCAGCGCTCGAGCAGCGCATGCGGGACGCGCAGTTGATCGAGGATGCGGGCAACGACGAAGTCCACCATGTCCTCGACCCGCTGCGGGTGGTGATAGAAGCCGGGGTTGGGCGGCAGGACGACCGCTCCCGCCCGCACCAGGCGCAGCATGTTCTCGAGATGGATGGCGGAGAGCGGCGTTTCACGCGGGACCAGAATCAGCTTGCGGTTTTCCTTGAGGACCACGTCGGCCGCCCGCTCGATCAGCTTGCTGGCCAGTCCCTGGGCAATCGCCGCCAGGGTGCCCATCGAGCACGGGCAGACGACCATCGCGTCGGGCGGGTTGGAACCGCTGGCGACCGGCGCAAACCATTCTTCGCGCCCATACACTTCGAGCCTGCCGGGGAGGGCCCGATAGCGTTCGCGCAATGCGGCCTGGGCATCGCTGGCACGGGCTGGCAGGTCCAGCGCCATTTCCTGCCTGGCGACGATCTGCGCGACCTGCGAGTAGAGCAGCTGGACGCGGCAATCGGCGGCCAGCAGGCATTCGAGCAAACGCACGCCGTAGGGCATTCCGGAGGCGCCGGTAAAGGCCAGGCAGATGGTTTCAGGCATTTTCGACCTCGGTTTCATTCGCCGACAGTTCGGCGAGCAGGCGCGTCGCAAGCAGGCCGTTGATGATACCGAAGACGAGCGCGGCGACGGCGAAAAACGGGACCATCAGAAACAGGCCATTGTGCGGAATCAGCCACAGTCGAGCGAGCACGAGCTGGCCGCCGATGTGCGCGAATGCCGCCAGGATGCTCCAGCTGACCGGGCCGAACCAGCGGCTCGGCAGGCGATGGGCCGCGGCCAGCGTGAGCAGGCTGAAGAGCGCGCCGGTGAGGCTCATGAAGAAGCCGGGAGAAAGAAAGTAGCCGAGCAGCAGGCCGCCGGCAAAGACGCGCAGGCCGGTGACCCAGGCGGCAGCCGTCCAGCCGTAACGTGCCAGGACAATCAGCGTGACGATGTTCGCCAGCCCGGGCTTGACCCCCGGCAGGGGCAGCGGGATCGCCGCGTCGATTAGCGACAGCCCGATCGCCGCCGCCGCCAGTTGTGCGATGCGGTGATCCTCCGGCGTGGCGATCAGGCGTATCAGCTGCCGCTCCTCGCACCGCTGCGGCGGCAAAGCGGCGGCCATGCCGGCGCGCCCGGCAAGCTCACTGTGGCTTTCAGACGAGCTTCACCGAGAGCTCGCCGACACCGGCTATTCCCGCCTCGAGAAAATCGCCGCGTTGCACCTTCGATACGCCGGCCGGTGTGCCGGTGAAGATCAGGTCGCCTGGCGCCAGCGCGACATAGGTCGACAGATTGGCGATCACTTCGGCGACCTTCCACGACATCTGTTCGAGGTCGCCGCTTTGCCGCAACTGTCCATTGACCGTGAGCCAGATCGCGCCGCGTTCCGGATGGCCAATGCTGGCCAGTGGCTGGATCGCCCCAATCGGTGCGCTTTGATCGAAACCCTTGGCCATATCCCACGGATGCCCTTTCTCCTTGGCTGCGCGCTGCAGGTCGCGGCGGGTCAGATCGAGACCGACAGCGTAGCCGAAGACCCACTCGAGGGCCTTTGCCGGCGAGATCGCTGCACCGCCACCGGACAGCGCGACCACCAGTTCGACCTCGTGCTGGAGATCGCTGGTTGCCGGTGGATAGTGGACCTCGCGGACCTCGCTGCCGCCGGACACCAGCGCGTCGGCGGGCTTGCTGAAGAAGAAAGGCGGCTGGCGACCGTCGGCGCCCATTTCGGCGGCGTGAGCGGCGTAATTCTGCCCGACGCAGTAGATGCGGCGAACCGGGAAGAGGGCGTCACTCCCCGTGACGGGGACGCTCACCTGTGCGGCGGGCGGAAAAACGTAAGCCATGTTTGCTCCTTGTGGTTGAGGGTTTCAGACCGGGTTGTCGAGGTCGACGAAATGGCAGTCGAGGCCGAAACGTTCGGCCAGGTGTGCGGCCAGCGCCTGTACGCCGTAGCGTTCGCTGGCATGGTGACCGGCAGCCAGGTAGGCAACGCCGGACTCGCGCGCCAGATGCACCGTCTGCTCGGAGATTTCGCCGCTCAGGTAGAGGTCGACGCCGAGCGCGATGGCTTCTTCGAAGAGCCCCTGCGCGCCGCCGGAACACCAGGCGACGCGTCTGACCAGGCGCTCGCCGTCGCCGATGAGCAAGGGCGTGCGCTGCAGCTCGTTGCCGATTCGCTGGGCGATCGCGGCAACGCTGTCCGGCTTTTCGAGGCGTCCGTGCCAGCCGATGTCCTGCTCGCCGAAGCGGCCTTCGGGCAACCAACCGAAGCGCCGGCCAAGCTGCGCGTTGTTGCCGAACTGCGGATGGCTGTCGAGCGGCAGGTGATAGGCGATCAGGTTGATGTCATTGTGAAGCAGGGTGCGCAGGCGGGTTCTGCGCAGGCCGGTGACGCGACCGTCTTCGCCGCGCCAGAACCAGCCGTGATGGACCAGGATGGCGTCGGCGGCACGCGCGACGGCGACGTCGAGCAGCGCCTGGCTGGCGGTGACGCCGGCGACCAGGGTCCGGATCTCAGGCCGTCCTTCCACTTGCAGTCCGTTTGGGCAATAATCCCTGAAGCGCCCTGCGTCCAGGATCTCGTCCAGGTAGCGTGTCAATTCCTCGCGTTTCATTCACTGGCTCCGGTTTCGCCCATGCGCAGGCTCTGGCTGATTTTTGCACAAACGGTGACCTTTGGTGTCGCCGTTCTCTTCGTGGTCAGTACCTTGAAGCCGGAATGGCTGGGCAAGGCGCCGGTTTTCGGTACCAGTATCGTTGCCCTGCGGGAGTCGGCCACGGCGGGGGATGCGCCGCCGCTGGTGGCGCCTTCGTATCGTCAGGCGGCGAAGAAGGCACTGCCGTCGGTGGTGCATATCTTTACCTCGCAGAAGATCACGGCACGCCGTCATCCGCTGTTCGACGACCCGGCGTTCCGGCACTTCTTTGGTGAAGCCCCGGAAGGGGATGGACCGAGCAGTTCGGGCCTGGGCTCGGGAGTGATTGTCAGCGCCAACGGCTATGTTCTCACCAACTACCACGTCGTCGAAGCGGCCGACCAGATCGAGATCGCGCTCAGCGACGGCCGCAACCTTAGCGCGCGCATCGTCGGCAGCGATCCCGAGTCCGACCTTGCGGTGTTGCAGATCACGCCGGCGAACGGACAGGCGCTGGTCTTGCCGGCGATCACCTTCGGGCAGATGGACGATGTCGTGGTCGGCGACGTGACCCTGGCCATCGGCAACCCCTTCGGCGTCGGCCAGACCGTGACCATGGGCATCATCTCGGCCCTCGGACGCTCGCACCTGGGGATCAATACCTTCGAGAATTTCATTCAGACCGATGCCGCAATCAATCCCGGCAATTCGGGTGGCGCGCTGGTGGACAGTCGGGGCAACCTGATCGGAATCAACACGGCCATCTACTCGCGCTCCGGTGGCTCGCTCGGGATCGGCTTTGCGATTCCGATCTCGATTGCGCGCAGCGTCATGGAGCAGATCATCGAGACGGGTACCGTCACGCGGGGCTGGATCGGCGTCGAGGCGCAGGAAATCACCGTCGATCTCGCCGAGTCCTTCGGCCTGCCCGATACTCGCGGCGCACTGATCGCCGGCGTCCTGCGGGGTGGGCCAGCCGATGCCGGGGGGATAAAGCCGGGAGATATCCTGCTCGCCGTAGCCGGTCGAGCGGTCGAGGACCCGCATGGGATGCTCGACCTGATCGCCGGCCAGAAGCCTGGCGAAACGGTCCGCTTCCAGTTGCGTCGCCAGAACAAGCTGTTCGATACCATGGTCAAGATCGGCAAGCGCGCGCCGCAGAGCCGCGAGCGCGAGTAGCGGGGGACGCGCTGCTGGCCCGCGTCATGCACCCACGCCGTCGGTCATTGCGAGGAGGCGAAGCCGACGCGGCAATCCAGCGCCACCCTCTGATTTGTTCCTGGCCGCGGCGTCGCCAACCGCAGGACCAAGATCTCCGAATTGCCACGTCGACCGCCGCCTGGCATCCGACAACATTTACATGAACGGCTTGGCGGATGCCGTTTGTCATCAGGCGGGAGTCGGCCAATTGCGGCCGGTCGCCTATCCCCCAAAGCAGCCATCTGAACGGCCGCTTGGCTCTGAAACCTGCCGGAAAGCCTACGAAGCGCCCAAGGGCCGACGCCGCCGTCCGAGCGCCGAGCCAGCCAATCCCGCCCCGAGGAGGGCAAGCGACATCGGCTCTGGCACCGCCCCAGCGGCGGCGACATCGCCGGGGCGAACCGCCCAGGCAACGAACTCATTGCCCCGGCTGAAGCTGCGCTGGAGGCCAATGCCGGTGTCGAAGACCCAGGCGTAGATGGCCGGATCAGGCGCGTACACCGTACCGGACCAGAAAGGGTAGGACTGCCAATTGTCAAAGGGACCGATGTTAGTGACGCGAAAGCCAGGCGGCCTGTGGCAGGACGTCGGGTCGCCGCTATCCGGCGTGCAGGACCCCAGATTGCCGAGGTTAACGTAGTACATGTACGCCATCTCGGAATTCGGGCTGGTATTGCCATAGCCGACATCCGTTGTCCCGTTATTGCTGAAGGCGTAATTGAAAGCGGCGCCCACCGGGGCTACCGTCGGCAAGCGCCAGTCGCTCCAGGTGACGTTGCGTACGCTGTCGAAGTAACTGAGGCCGGCTGCCCAGGCGTTGGCCGCACTCCACTCCATCCGGCCGTTGGCGTCGTAGCCGCTGGTCTGGGCGTAATTGGCATCCTGCAGCCAGGTAATGTTCAGCACGTCGTCGTAAATCAGGCCGCCGCCGCAGTCGGTCAGCGTGGCCTGCGCCGCGCCGGAGATTCCAAGCCCCGCCAGCAAGGCCAGGGTCAGCAGCTTTTTCATATTCTCAGTCCAGTAGCACCGTGGTTGTACTGGGGACATCCCAGGATAAGCCAAGCCTGCAATTACCATGCCAAAACCCCACACCAATTGTTTTTATGCTGTTTATTCAACGAATTGCGATCGCAGAGAAAGAGAAAGCACGCGAGTGTAAAAAATTCCGACAGTTTGCTGCCCGAATCATGCCGCCATCACGTGATCCAACGCCGTTGCCTTACGGGCTGAACCGGCTTGCAACAAGTCGCCCGTGATGAGTATGGCCGCGCCATTTGACGGCCATTGCGCTGGCTTGCGCACGCCAATAGAACTGACATTGGCACCAAGGTTGCGACTGATTCTGGGAGGTCGAATCCTGTCGTAGTGGTAAGGGCAAATCAGCAGTTCGGCGTAATTTTCGCTTTGCGTCCGGTAAACGGGCCATGCCGGTCGTCCGCGCAGGGTGGCGCCAACGGCCGCTGGATCCGGAAACCTGCCGCTGACGTCGTGGAAGGTTGGATGAGCGCTTCGGGTCAAGAGGGTGAGTTCGCGTGGTGGCAAAGTGCGGCTCAGAGCGATGCCGATCACGATCTTGTTCTGGACCCCCGGATACCGAGATCGAGAAGGTCAACGTTCCATCCCGGACCCACCCGTTTTCAGTAACATGACGCGGTGAGGCGGCCAGCTGCCTTCGAAGTGAATCACCCTTGCGTTGCTGAGGGGTGGGAAAGCGTACAGACGAACAAGCGCTGGCAGGCATGGCGTTCCTGCTGTCGCGTAACGATGAGAATGCAAAATGTGCCAATTGCTGGGCATGAACTGCAATGTGCCGACCGACATCTGCTTTTCGTTTGCCGGATTCCAGGCGCGTGGTGGTGCCACCGACGTGCATTCGGACGGCTGGGGGATCGCTTTCTTTGAAGGTCGCGGCACGCGGGTCTTCCTCGAGCCGCTGGCGTCGTGTTCCTCGCCGCTGGCCGGCGTGGTGCGCAGCTATCCGATTCATTCGGAAAACGTCATCGCGCACATCCGCAAGGCGACGCAGGGCGTCGTCGCGCTCGAAAACACGCATCCCTTCATGCGTGAACTCTGGGGTCGCTACTGGATTTTTGCGCACAACGGCCACCTGCCCGACTTCGCTCCCGAACTCGACGGGAGTTTCACGCCGGTTGGCGATACCGACAGCGAGCGCGCCTTCTGCTGGTTGCTGCAGAATCTGCGGCGGCGTTTTGCCAGTCGTCCGCCGAGTCAGGCGCAGTTGTTCGAGACCCTGCATCAGCTGACCCTGGAAGTCGGCGCGCTGGGCGCGTTCAACTTCCTGCTGTCGAACGGCGACTGCCTGTTTGCGCACTGCTCGACCAGGCTGACCTACATCATTCGCCAGGCACCGTTTGCCGTCGCGCACCTGAGCGACCAGGATTTGAGCATCGACTTCAGCGACGTCACGACGCCCGATGACCGCGTGGCCGTGATCGCCACCGTGCCGCTGACCGACAATGAATCGTGGACGACGATGCCCAGCGGCAGTCTTTGGCTGTTCGAGGAGGGCGCTCCGGTCACCCATCGCTTGACCGTCGCCGGGCCGCAGCCGCCGGACGCCTGAATCGCCGATGCTCAGGCGTTGGTGATGCAGGTGGCCGTGGCGGCGTTGCGTTTCAGGCGTCGGGTTTCTGGTCTTGCGGTCGCGCTCCGAGGTCGGCGACAGCCTTGTTCATCTCGTCGCGGTTCAGTGCTGTCCATTCGGCGCTGCTTGTGGGGTCAGCTTCCTGCTCGTCCGGCGCCTCCTGACGCGCTGCTCGTCGGGTGACGAAGCGTGCCAGCATCAGCCCGAGTTCGAACAGCAGGCACATCGGGATGGCCATCATCAACTGCGAAATGACATCCGGCGGCGTAAAGACTGCGGCGACGACGAACGAGCCGACAATCACGTAGGGACGCCATTCCTTCAGTTTGGCGAGGTCGACGATGCCGGCATAAACGAGGACGACAACCAGCACCGGGACCTCGAAGGTGACGCCAAAGGCGATGAAGGTGGTCATGACGAAGGACAGGTACTTCTCGATGTCGGTCATCCAGGCGACGCCCTCCGGCGCCACCTTGGCCATGAAGCCGAAAACGGTCGGAAAAACCAGGAAATAGGCGAAGGCCATGCCGACGAAGAACAGGAAGACGCTCACCCCGACCAGTGGCAGGGCCAGCTTCTTCTCGTGGGCGTAGAGACCCGGGGCGATGAAGGCCCAGATCTGATAGAGGACGTAGGGCAGGGCGATCAGGAAAGCGACCATCAGCGCCACTTTCATGGGCACCAGGAAGACGCCGATCACGTCGGTGGCAATCATCTGCCCACCCAGTGGCAGTTTCGCCAGCAAGGGTTGTGCGAGCAGCGAATAGAGTTCCTTGGCCCAGGGGAAGAGACCTACGAAGACGATGCCGATGGCGATCAGCGCGCGGATCAGGCGGCCACGCAGCTCGACCAGATGCGAGAGGAACGAGTCTCCGGTTTCTTCGTTCATCGTTTGATCAGACCGTTGCCGCCGGCTTGTCGGGGCCGCCGGCTGCGTTCGTCGCCGGGGTCGCGGTGCCGGCCATGGCCGGCTGCGTCGGCTCGGGCGACGGGGCCAGGCTCGGCTGAGGGGGGCTCGCGGCTGGGGGGCTCGCGTCGCCGCTGACCGCCTGCGCGGTATGGGTCATGGCCTGGCGCGCGGCCTGCATTTCGCCGCTCAGCGACTGCTCGACGCTGCGCGCGGAATCCTGGATCTCGGTGCGCAGTTTTTTCAGTTCGTCGAGCTGGATTTCGCGATTGATGTCCGATTTCACGTCACTGACGTAACGCTGTGCGCGTCCGAGCAGGTGCCCGGCCGTACGCGCCACTTTCGGGAGCCGCTCTGGACCGATCACCACCAGGGCGACAACCCCTATGACGATCATCTCGGTAAAGCTGATATCAAACATTGGCCGCCGGTGATTGAGTAAGCGATGAGAAATGCCCCGTGCAGGTGGCCGTCAGGTGACCCTTGGCTGACGCGCTCACGCCGCCGGCCTCGGCTAGCTCTTGGTTTTTTCGCGCACCTCGCCCTCGATGGTTTGCGCGTCGTTGACCTGTTGAGTGGCTTGCTGCTGGGGTGGTGCTGCGCTATCGGCAGTGGCCTGATCCTCGCCGGTCGCTTCCTTGATGCCTTCCTTGAAACCCTTGACCGCACCGCCGAGATCGGAGCCCAGTCCGCGTAGCTTCTTGGTCCCGAAAACCAGCAGGACGATGACCAGAACGATCAACCAGTGCCAGATGCTGAAAGAACCCATGTCAGGTCTCCATTAAGATGAAATACGGCGGGGAGTCGTCCACTGCCGCCGACGCGGAAGCGGCGTTCGCGGCTCGCCGTCAGGCTCGCTTGAGCATCGGCCCGACCGGTTCCGGCCCGCCAACGATATGTGCGTGCAGGTGCTGGACTTCCTGGTGACCGATAGGTCCGGTGTTGATGATCAGCCGGAAACCATCCGGGCTACCCTGTTCGCAGGCCAGGCGGTTGGCGATGGCCAGAATTCTGCCGAGGACGGGCAGATCGGTCTCGGTGGTGCTCGCCAGCGACGTGATGTGCCGCTTCGGAATCACCAGAACATGCACCGGACGAGCCGGCTTGATGTCGTGGAAGGCAAGGACCTCGTCGTCTTCGTAGACCTTGCGCGCCGGGATCTTGCCGGCGACGATCTTGCAGAACAGGCAGTCTTCCATGGCTCAGCTCTTCCTCGACTTCTTCTCGTCGATTCCCGAGACGCCTTCGCGGCGCCGCATTTCCTGCAGCACATCTTCGATCGACAGACCGTAGAAGGCGAGCAACACCATCGTGTGGTAGAGCACGTCGGTCGACTCCCAGACCACGTGCAAGCGGTTGCCTTCCTTGCCGGCCATGATCAACTCGGCGGTTTCTTCGCCGATCTTCTTGAGGATCGCATCCGGTCCCTTGGCCATCAATTGTGCCGTGTAAGAGGTTTCCGGGTCTGCCTTGCGGCGTGCAAGCAGCGTCTCTGAGATCCGGTGCAGCATGTCCATGTTCATTTACCGTAGATTTCCCTGGGATCCTTGAGCACCGGGTCGACCGCCGCCCACATTTCCCCCTGCAGTTGATAGAAAAAACAGCTCTCGCGACCGGTGTGGCAGGCGATTCCCCCCGTCTGGTCGATCGCCAGCAGCAGCACGTCGCCGTCGCAGTCGGTACGAATCGAGCGTACGCGTTGCGCATGACCGGATTCTTCGCCCTTGCGCCACAGCCGCTTCCGAGAACGCGACCAGTATACAGCGCTACCGCTGTTTACCGTCTCCTGCAGCGATTGCCGATTCATGAAGGCGAACATCAGCACCCGACCACTGCCAGCGTCCTGGGCGATCACCGGAAGCATTCCCTGCTCGTCCCACTTGAGGGCGTCCAGCCAGTCTTGAGCGGGGTTCAGATCACTCACAGGCGGACCTCGATCCCCCGCTCGCGCATGTACGTCTTGGCCTCATGAACGGTGAACTCGCCAAAGTGGAAGATGCTCGCTGCCAGAACGGCATCGGCACGACCGTCGGTGACGCCGTCTGCGAGATGCTGCAGATTGCCGACACCGCCACTGGCGATTACCGGGATGTCGACGGCGTCGGAGACGGCGCGCGTCAAGGGCAGGTCGAAACCGTTGCGCGTGCCATCACGATCCATGCTGGTGAGCAGGATTTCGCCGGCGCCGAGTTGCTGAACGCGGCGCGCCCAGGCGATGGCGTCGATACCGGTGTTCCTGCGCCCGCCATGGGTGAACACCTGCCATTCTCCCGGTGCCACCTGTTTGGCGTCGATGGCCACGACGATGCACTGATTTCCGACTTTCGCCGAAGCGTCGGCGACCAGGTCCGGGTTTTCGACGGCCGCGGTATTCATGCTCACCTTGTCTGCGCCCGCATTCAGCAAGCGGCGGACGTCGGCCACCGAGCGTACGCCTCCTCCGACGGTCAGCGGAATGAAGACCTCCGCTGCGCAGGCCTCGACGACGTGCAGGATGATGTCGCGTTGATCCGATGAGGCCGTGATGTCGAGGAAAGTGATTTCGTCGGCACCCTGCTGGTCGTAGCGGCGAGCAATTTCGACCGGGTCACCGGCATCGCGCAGTTCGACGAAATTGGTGCCCTTGACGACGCGGCCGGCGGTCACGTCAAGGCAGGGAATGATGCGTTTGGCCAGGCCCACGGTCAGTCAGCGCCTTGAGCTTGCCAGATGGCGGCGGCAAGCTCAGGCATTCGCCGCCCGATCTGCTTCCGCCTGCGCCACGGCAAAATCGAGCGAGCCGTCGTAGATGGCGCGGCCGGCGATAGCGGCGCTGATCCCTTCCTGCTCGACCGCGCAAAGCCGCCGGATGTCGTCGATGTTCGACAGGCCGCCGCTGGCGATGACCGGGATCAGGAGCGCCTGGGCAAGCTTTACCGTGGCCTCGATATTGATTCCGGAGAGCATGCCATCGCGACCGATATCGGTGTAGATGATCGCCTCGACGCCGTAATCCTCGTACTTCTTGGCCAGGTCGATGACGTCGTGCCCGGTCATCTTGGACCAGCCCTCAACGGCCACCTTGCCCTCGCGGGCGTCGATACCGACGATGATATGACCGGGGAAAGCGCCACAGGCGTCATGCAGGAAGCCCGGATTCTTGACCGCCGCGGTACCAATGATCACGTAGCTGACGCCATCGTCGAGGCAGCGCTCGATGGTGTCGAGATCGCGAATGCCGCCGCCAAGCTGGATGGGAATATCGTCGCCGACGGCCTGAACGATTTCCTTGATCGCACTCTCGTTTTTTGGCTTGCCGGCAAACGCGCCGTCGAGGTCGACCACGTGCAGGCGTCGGGCGCCTTGTGCCAGCCACTCCCGAGCCTGCTCGCCGGGCGAACTGGAGAAGACAGTCACCTGGTCCATAAGGCCCTGTTTGAGCCGGACGCACTGTCCGCCTTTGAGGTCAATCGCGGGGATAATCAACATGTCGAAAGAATCTGTGAAGTGAGTTGAGAGGAGGGTGGGCAGGGCGCCGGAAGGAGGGAGAGCGAGCCTCGGTCAAGGCTTCCAGGCGACGAAGTTGGCCAGCAGGGTGAGCCCGTCAACGGCGCTCTTTTCCGGGTGGCACTGAATGGCAAAGATATTATCCCGAGCCACCGCACTGGTAAAGGGTATGCCGTAGGTGGTGGTGCCGACGACATAGTCCTCGTCGAGGGGTTCGACGAAGTAGCTGTGCACAAAATAGAAGCGTGCGCCGTCGTCGATTCCTTTCCACAACGCGTGCTGTCTGGCCTGCCTGACCTCGTTCCAGCCCATGTGCGGCACCTTGAGCTTGCTGCCCGTCGCGTCGAACATTTTTTCGGCGGGAAAATGGTGCACGCCGCCGGCGATCAGGCCCAGGCCTGGCACATCGCCTTCGTCGCTATGGTCGAAGAGCATTTGCTGGCCGATGCAGATGCCCAGGAAAGGCTTGTTGCGGGCGGCTTCGAGCACCGCTGCGCGCAAGCCGCGGGTCTCAATCTCGCGCATGCAGTCCGGCATCGCGCCTTGGCCGGGGAAAACCACGCGTTCGGCGGCAGTGACTTCGGCCGGATCCGACGAAACCAGCACCTGGCGGCCATCGGCGACGTGGGCCAGCGCCTGCCAGACCGAACGCAGGTTGCCCATTCCGTAATCGACAACGACGATCTTTTCCTTGGCTGCGCCGACCGCGATCATCAGAGCGTGCCCTTGGTCGACGGGATGCTGGCGCCGGCGCGAGGATCGCTCTCGACGGCTGCGCGCAGCGCACGACCGAAGGCCTTGAATACCGTTTCCGCCTGGTGGTGCGCATTGTCGCCACGCAAATTGTCGATATGCAGGCTGAGCAAGGCATGATTGACCAGGCCCTGGAAGAACTCATGTATCAGATCGACGTCAAAGGCGCCAATCATCGCGCGCTTGAAATCGACATGAAACTCGAGGCCTGGCCGGCCGGAGAGGTCGATCACCACGCGCGAAAGTGCTTCGTCGAGAGGCACATAGGCGTGTCCGTAGCGGCGCAGCCCTTTCTTGTCGCCCAGCGCCCTGGCCAGCGCCTGGCCGAAGGTGATACCGATATCCTCGACGGTGTGGTGCGCGTCGATGTGCAGGTCGCCTTCGGCTTTCACTTCGAGGTCGATCAGGCCGTGCCGCGCAATCTGCTCGAGCATGTGATCGAGAAAGGGGACGCCGGTGGCGAAGCTGCTCTGGCCGCTGCCATCGAGATTCAGTCGAACGGTGATCCGGGTTTCGAGTGTATTCCTGGAAACTTCTGCTTGCCGCATCGGGAGACCATCGCAGGGTGGCAAAAAACGTCGGGTCTGAAGAAAAATCTTCGTGCTTCGTGTGTCGGCACTGAAACGGTGCCTGTGATCGGCAAACGCAGCTTGACCGACAGAGGCGCATGATACCATTTCATGCTTCCCTTGCATCCGACCCGAGCCGCCTTTCATGAGCCGCTACTGGAGTTCCCTCGTTCATCGCCTGACGCCCTACGTTCCCGGCGAGCAGCCGAAGCTGGCCAGGCTGGTCAAGCTGAACACCAACGAGAATCCCTACCCGCCATCGCCACGTGTTGTCGAGGCGATCAGCGAAGAGCTGCGCAACGGCGGCGAGTTGTTGCGACTGTACCCGGATCCGGCTGCGGATCGCCTCAAGGAAGCCGTCGCCGCCCGCTTTGCAGATTTCGCTATCACCGCCCAGCAGGTCTTCGTCGGTAACGGCTCGGACGAAGTGCTGGCGCATGTGTTCATGGCGCTGCTAAAGCACGAGTTGCCGATCCTTTTCCCCGACATCACCTACAGCTTCTATCCGGTCTATTGCGGCTTGCACGACGTCGCCTATGCGACCGTGCCGCTGGATGAGGATTTCGCGATCCGTATCGACGACTATGTTGCGCCCAATGGCGGCATCATTTTTCCGAACCCGAATGCGCCAACCGGCTGCCTGCTGCCGCTACCAGCGATCGCCTCGCTGCTGGCCCGGCATCGGCAATCGGTGGTCGTCGTCGACGAAGCCTACGTGGACTTCGGCGGCGAGTCGGCGATGGCGCTGGTCAGTGAACACCCGAACCTGCTGGTCGTGCGCACGCTGTCCAAGGCGCATTCGCTGGCCGGCCTGCGCGTCGGCTACGCGGTCGGCCAGTGCGCGCTGATCGAGGCGCTGGATCGTGTCAAGAACAGTTTCAACTCGTATCCGCTCGATCGTCTGGCGATTGCCGGCGCCGTTGCCGCGATCAGCGATCAGGCGTATCTCGAAGCGACGCGGCAAGCCGTCATGCGCAGCCGCGAGGCGCTGTGCAGCGACTTGCGGGGGCTGGGTTTCGAGGTCTTGCCGTCGGCGGCCAACTTTGTCTTTGTCCGCCACCGGCTGCACGATGCGGGCGAACTCGCCGCCGCACTGCGGCAGCGCGGGGTCATCGTCCGCCACTTCAAGTTGCCGCGTATCGACCAGCACCTGCGCATCACGATTGGTACCGACGTGCAGGGCGAACTCCTGGTCGAGGCCTTGCGCGAAATCCTCGCTTGAGCGCTGCGCCGCGGCGCTGAGCGTCGCCAGGCGTCGCGCTCAGCTTTCGATGCGATACTCGGCTGATCTGGCGTGTGCCGGCAGGCCTTCGCCGTAGGCCAGCGTCGCCGCAATGCGCCCCAGCGTTTTCGACGCCGCCTGCGATACGCGGATCAGGCTGGTCCGCTTCTGAAAGTCATAGACCCCCAGCGGCGACGAGAAGCGCGCGCTGCCCGAGGTCGGCAGAACGTGGTTCGGACCCGCGCAGTAGTCGCCCAGCGACTCGGAGCTGTAGCGGCCGATGAAAATCGCACCGGCGTGGTCGATTTTCGCCACCCAGGCTTCCGCGTCCTCGAGCGACAGTTCGAGGTGTTCGGGAGCGATGCGGTTGGCGATCCGGCAAGCCTCGTCCAGATCGCGCACCTCGATCAGTGCGCCGCGATTTTCCAGCGCGGCACGGATGACCTGCCGGCGTGGCATGGTCGGCAGGAGTCTTTCCAGTGCCGCCGCGACGCGCTCGATATACGCGGCGTCCGGACAGAGCAGCAGCGATTGCGCCAGTTCGTCGTGCTCGGCTTGCGAAAACAGATCCATCGCCACCCAGTCGGGGTCGGTATGGCCATCGCAGATCACCAGGATCTCCGATGGGCCGGCGACCATGTCGATGCCGACGACGCCGAAGACGCGGCGCTTGGCCGCGGCGACGTAGGCGTTGCCAGGGCCGACGATCTTGTCTACCGGCGGAACCGTTTGCGTGCCATAGGCCAGCGCCGCAACCGCCTGCGCGCCGCCGATGGTGAACACGCGATCGACGCCGACCAGCGCCGCGGCAGCGAGGACCAGCGGGTTCTGCTCGCCGGCAGGTGTCGGTACGACCATGATCAACTCGCCGACACCGGCGACGCGCGCCGGAATGGCGTTCATCAGTACCGATGACGGGTACGACGCCTTGCCGCCAGGCACATAGAGACCGACGCGGTCGAGCGGCGTGATCTTCTGGCCAAGCATGGTGCCGCGTGTTCCTGCGCCGTCATCTTCGTATTGCCAGCTCTGCAGGGTCTGCCGTTGATGGTAGCTGCGTACACGGCTCGCCGCTGCTTCGAGCGCCTGGCGCTGCGCAACCGGAAGGCCGTGCAGCGCTTCCTGCAGCGCTTTCTGAGGAATCTCCAGTGCCGTCATCGAGCTCGCCTGCAGGCCGTCGAAACGCTGCGTGTACTCGATCACCGCTGCGTCGCCGCGGGCTCTGACATCGGCCAGAATGTCGGCGACCGTTCTCTCTATGCCCTCGTCCTGTGTCGCCTCGAAAGCGAGCAGGGCGTCGAGTCTGGTCGCGAAATCGGCGTCGGCGCTGTTCAGGCGCTTGATCGCGATCATCGGTCGACGACCGCGGCGATGGCGTCGAGAATCGGCTCCAGTGCCTCGCGCTTCAGTTTGAGCGCCGCCTGATTGACGATCAGGCTCGACGAGATATCCATGACGTGCTCGACGGCGATGAGATTGTTCGCTTTCAGCGTGCTGCCGGTGGATACCAGATCAACGATGGCGTCGGCGAGACCGGCCAGCGGCGCCAACTCCATCGAGCCGTAGAGCTTGATCAGGTCAACATGCACTCCCTTGGCGGCGAAGTGCTGGCGAGCGATGTTCACGTACTTGCTGGCGACCTTGAGTCGCGCACCCTGGCGGACGGCGTTGCCGTAATCGAAGCCGGCAGGAATGGCGACCATCATTCGACACTTGGCGATTCTCAGGTCGATCGGTTGGTACAGCCCCTCGCTGCCGTGTTCGAGCAGGACATCCTTGCCCGCGACGCCGAGGTCGGCGGCTCCGTACTGCACGTACGTCGGCGCGTCGGTGGCGCGGACGATGACCAGGCGCACGTCAGCCCGGCTGGTCGGGATGATCAGCTTGCGCGAGGTCTCGGGATCCTCGAGCGGCTCGATGCCGGCGGCGGCCAACAGCGGCAGCGTCTCTTCAAAAATTCTGCCCTTCGAGAGGGCGATGGTGATGCCATTCACGGCGCGTTTCCTGCTCGACAACGAAGCGCGCATTCTACCGCAATGCTGCTGGGCTGCCTGCCCTGAACCGGGTGCCATGCTTTCGCCCGGGAGAGCGGCGGGGTTGGTGCGCGTGGCGCGAGGTTTTGGCGCGGCTGACGGCACGCCAAGATAGCTGTCTGCGCGCACAAATAGCGTATTATTCGCGCGCAATTGCAAATGACAGCCGGAAGCGGACGAAAAACGCAAAAAACATGCATGACCAGGCCGCACGCTGGCGAGCCGCCAAATCGGTGCCATCGGTCGCACCAGGACCCCCAATGGGTCTTTCGGTTACTGCAGATATCGGAGGAGTGATGGCATGGAACAAATGACTATCTATATCAATCTCGTACTTATTCTGGTCTTCATCGCCGGCAACGCCTTTTTCGTGGGCTCGGAGATCGCCATCTCGTCGGCCCGTCGTAGCCGGATCAAGCAGTTGTCCGAGATGGGTGACAAGCGCGCGGCAAGGGTCGAGATGCTGCACAATGAACCGGAGCGCTTCTACTCGGTGACCCAGGTGGGTATCACCCTGGTTTCCCTGGGCCTGGGCGCGGTCGGTATGGAGACGATAAGCACGCTGACCGATTCGACCTTCGTCGCCCTTTTCATGCTCTTCGGCGACAGCGCAGCTCTGACCAAGGCTGCGCATACCATGTCCTACGTTTTCGCCTTCATCGCCATTTCCTTTCTGCACGTGGTCGCTGGCGAACTGGCGCCCAAGGTCCTCGCTTTCCACAAGGCCGAACAACTGAGCATGGCCGTCGGCGGGACGATCAACGTCCTGTATCTGACTTTCAAACCACTGATACACGTCATGAAGATGTCCTCGAACGCTCTACTCAGGCTCTTCGGGCAGCGGAATCTGGAAGGCCATGGGGAAAGTCACTTCACGATGTCAGTCGAGGAGATTCGCATGATTCTCTCGGCCAGCGAGAAGGACGGCACGCTCGCCCCCGAGGAGACGCAGATGATCCGCGGGGTTTTCAAGCTCGACGAACACACGGTACGCGAGGCAATGATTCCGCGTACGGCCATTCGCGCCTTGACGCAGGATGACACGCTTGCCGATGCCTTGCGGGTCTTCCGTGACGTGCCGCACGCGCGCTTTCCGATCTGCGACAAGAGCCTCGACCGGATTACGGGCGTCGTGGCGATCAAGGAGTTGCTGACGGTGATGGCGGAAAGCAGCGGCCAGACACTCGAAGAGGTCAGCAGGCGACCGGTCGGCGATTTTGCGCAGGCGCCGTTTATCGTTCCGAACAGCAAGTCGCTGAGCGACCTGCTCAAGGAGTTCAAGCGCACCCGTCAGCAGATGGCGATCGTGATCGACGAATACGGTGGCACCGAAGGGATCATCACCCTCGAAGATATTCTCGAAGAAATCGTCGGCGAGTACGAGGACGAATTCACGCGTCAGGGGAGGCGGCTGAAGAAGCTGGTCGGCAGTCAGTACGAGATCGACGCATCGATGCGGGTAACCGATCTGGAAAACCTGCTCGATTTCCCGTTCCCGCTGGACGATGACTACGTTACTCTCGCCGGGCTGTTTTACAAGAAGCTGGGCAACGTGCCGAAAATTGGCGACTCCGTCGAGCTCGAAGGTGGCCGTCTGACGGTGCTGGAAATGGACAACCACCGGATCACGCTCTTGAAGTTCGAAGATACTGCCGTCGGCGCTGACGGAGTCGTGCGCCTCGTTGAAGACTCTTCAGCGGCAGATGCCGCTACCATCAGTTCGGCATCCTGACAAAAGAGTGGGCGGAAGGGGCGGCAGCACGTTCTCAGCGAACGCAATCCACCGAGTAGACCGGCTTGCCATTGACCACTGCCTTGACCAGGCCGTGGACGTCGGTTTCGAAGCCCGGGAAGCGCTCATTGAAATCGCGCGCGAAGCGAAGGTAACGGACGATGGTGGCGTTGAAGCGCTCGCCGGGAATGAGTAGCGGAATTCCCGGTGGGTAGGGCGTCAGCAAGGTGCTGGTGATCCGCCCTTCGAGTTGGTCGATCGGCACACGGTCGATCTCGCGGTGCGCCATGCGCGCGAAAGCGTCGGTCGGTTTCATCGCCGGCTCCATGTCCGAGAGGTACATCTCGGTGGTCAGGTGGGCGACGTCGTTGGCCGCGTAGATGCCGTGAATCTGCTTGCACAGGTCCTTCAGCCCGTAGCCGGCATAACGGGCGTTCTTGGCCAGGAACTCGGGCATCACTTTCCACAGTGGCAGGTTCTGATCGTAGCCGTCCTTGAACTGCTGCAGTTCGGTGACCATCGTGTTCCAACGGCCCTTGGTAATGCCGATGGTGAACATGATGAAGAAGGAATACAGGCCGCACTTCTCGACGATGATGCCGTGTTCGGCCAGATACTTGGTGACGATTGCCGCCGGAATTCCCCAGTCGGCGAAGTCGCCATCGACATCCAGTCCCGGCGTGATGATCGTCGCCTTGATCGGATCGAGCATGTTGAAGCCTTCGGCGAGCATGCCAAAGCCATGCCAGCGTTCGCCGGGCTTGAGGATCCATGCGGCGCGTTCTTCGATGCCTTCTTCGGAAAGATCGTCCGGTCCCCAGACCTTGAACCACCAGTCGGCGCCCCACTCCTGTTCGACCTTGCGCATCGCGCGCCGGAAGTTGAGCGCTTCGGCAATCGATTCTTCGACCAGCGCCGTTCCGCCCGGTGCCTCCATCATCGCCGCGGCGACGTCGCAGGAAGCGATGATTGCGTACTGCGGCGACGTCGAGGTGTGCATCAGATAGGCCTCGTTGAAGATGTCGCGGTCGAGTTTGCGCTCTTGCGAATCCTGTACCAGGATTTGTGACGCCTGCGACAGGCCGGCGAGCAACTTGTGCGTCGATTGCGTCGAGAAGATCATGGTGTCCTTGCAGCGCGGCCGGTCAGCCCCGATCGCATGGTAGTCGCCATAAAAATCATGGAACGCGGCATGCGGCAGCCAGGCCTCGTCGAAGTGCAGCGTGTCGATCGCGCCGTCGAGCATCTCCTTGATTTCCTCGACGTTGTAGAGGATGCCGTCGTAAGTGCTCTGGGTAATGGTCAGCACGCGCGGCTTGGCCTTGACGTCGCGGGCGAAGGGATGCGACTCGATCTTCTTGCGGATGTTTTCCCAGCGGAACTGTTCCTTGGGAATCGGTCCGATGATTCCGTAGTGGTTCCTGGTCGGCATCAGGAATACCGGTATCGCGCCGGTCATGATGATCGAGTGAAGCACCGATTTGTGGCAGTTGCGATCGACGATGACCACGTCGCCTGGCGCGACGGTCGAGTGCCAGACGATCTTGTTCGACGTCGAAGTGCCATTGGTCACGAAAAAAAGGTGATCGGAACAGAAGATGCGCGCCGCATTGCGCTCCGAGGCGGCGACCGGGCCGGTATGGTCGAGCAATTGGCCGAGTTCCTCGACCGCGTTGCAGACATCGGCGCGCAGCATGTTCTCGCCGAAGAACTGATGGAACATGCGCCCAACCGGGCTCTTCAGGAAGGCTACGCCGCCCGAGTGGCCCGGGCAATGCCACGAATATGAACCGTCCTCCGCATAGTGCGTCAGTGCGCGGAAGAACGGCGGCGCCAGGCTATCAAGGTAGGCCTTGGCCTCGCGTATGACGTAACGGCCGATGAATTCGGCCGTATCTTCGAACATGTGGATGAAGCCGTGCAGTTCGCGCAGGACGTCGTTGGGAATGTGCACCGAGGTGCGTGTTTCGCCATACAGGAAGATCGGGATGTCCTCGTTGCGGCAGCGGATTTCCTTGACGAAGGCGCGCAGGCTGGCGACGGTCGGTTCGGCCCTGCCTTCCCTGAAGTCTTCGTCGTCGATGGTCAGGATGAACGCCGAGGCGCGACTTTGCTGCTGGGCAAACGAGGTCAGGTCGCCATAGCTGGTGACGCCAAGCGCCTCAAAGCCCTTCTTCTCGATGGCCTTGGCCAGCGCCCGGATGCTCAGACCGCCGGTGCTTTCCGAACGGTAGTCCTTGTCGATGATGATTACCGGGAAATCGAGGTGCATGGCCAGTCCAGTACGAAATCAAGAGTGGTACGACCCGGGTCCGGCGAGCCAGGCTGCGTTGGCGACGCTTGTTGCCCGGCGACGATACGGCTGGCGTTCATGCAGGGGTCACATTTTCGGCAGTGTCACGCCGGTCTGGCCCTGGTATTTCCCGGCCCGATCCTTGTACGAGGTTTCGCATTCCTCGTCGGATTCGAAGAACAGGACCTGAGCGATGCCCTCGTTGGCGTAAATCTTTGCCGGCAGCGGTGTCGTATTCGAAAACTCCAGCGTCACGTGGCCTTCCCACTCGGGTTCGAACGGCGTCACATTGACGATGATCCCGCAGCGCGCGTAGGTGCTCTTGCCGAGACAGACGGTGAGCACGCTGCGTGGGATGCGGAAGTATTCGACCGTGCGGGCCAGGGCAAACGAGTTCGGAGGGATGATGCAGAAGTCGTTCTTGACCTCGACGAATGAATTCGGATCGAAGTTCTTCGGGTCTACGATCGTCGAGTTGAGGTTGGTGAAGAGCTTGAATTCGTTCGAGCAGCGAATGTCATAACCGTAGCTCGAAGTGCCGTAGGAGACGATCCGGCGACCGTCGATCTCGCGCACCTGGTTCGGCTCGAAAGGTTCGATCATGCCGTGCTCTACCGCCATGCGGCGGATCCACCTGTCCGACTTGATCGACATCGCTGCTCACCCTACCGTGCTAACCCTGGAAAGGTGCCCATTCTACGGCGTCCAGCCGGGAGAAGGAACCGCTTCTCGTCGGGCTGCCAGGCGACCCGGCGCACGGCCGGGTGCAATGTGGCAGCGCCAATGGCGCCGGCACGCCTCTTTCTCCAGCGCTCAGGTGTTCTGGACGACGATGCTCGGAAACTTGGCGCTCATGTCGCGGCTGCGCTCGGCCACCTTGAGCGCGAGCCGACGAGCAATCGTGCGGTAGATCTCGGCCGCCCGCGAGTCCGGCGCGCCGACCACGGTTGGCGTGCCCGCATCGGTCAACTCGCGGATCGAAAGCTCCAGTGGCAGGGCGCCGAGGAACTCGGTGCCGTAGTCCTGGCACATCTGCTGACCGCCGCCGTGGCCGAAGATGTGTTCTTCGTGGCCGCACTGCGAGCAGATGTGGATGCTCATGTTCTCGACCAGTCCGAGAATCGGGATGCCCACCTTCTCGAACATCTTGAGGCCCTTGCGGGCGTCGATCAGCGCGATGTCCTGCGGCGTGGTGACGATCACCGCGCCCGTCACGGGAACCTTCTGCGCCAGCGTCAGCTGCGTGTCGCCGGTTCCCGGCGGCATGTCGACAATGAGGTAATCGACGTCGTCCCAGCTGGTCTGCTTGAGCAGCTGTTCGAGGGCTTGTGTGACCATGGGTCCGCGCCAGACCATCGGCGAATCGATATCGATCATGAAGCCGATCGACATCGCCTGCAGGCCGTGCGCACGCAGCGGATCCATCGTCTTGCCATCCTCGGACTCCGGCTTCTGGCCCGCCAGACCGAGCATCTGCGGCTGCGAAGGGCCGTAGATGTCGGCGTCGAGCAAACCCACTGTGGCGCCTTCCTGCGCCAGCGCCAGGGCCAGGTTCACGGCCGTCGTGCTCTTGCCGACGCCGCCCTTGCCGGAGGCCACGGCGATGATGTTCTTGACGCCGGGGAGTGGCTTCAGTCCGCGCTGTACGGTATGGGCGACGATCTTGACGCTGACGTTGACGCTGACATTGCCAATTCCGGCGATTGTTCTCAGTTTCTCGATCACCGCCCGCCGGATTTCGTCGAGCTGTGTTTTCGCCGGGTAACCGAGTTCGATCTCCAGCGAGACGTCGGCCCCCTCGACCTTGATGTTCTTCGCCGAACGCGTCGACAGGTAATCTTTTTCGGTGTTCGGATCGATCAGATCCTTCAGCGCCGCCTGTACGGCTTCAATCGTTACAGCCATGGTTGCCAAAACTCCTTTGATGTATACCTGAGTGATTTAGTAAAGTTTACCCGAAAAAGCGCTGCAGCACACGTGCAGCGGCGCATAAGCCACGCGCCGTGGCGCCGTGAGGGATGCCTTTGTCTCCCGCCGGCTGCCCTGTTAAGCTCGCTGCATGAAGACGACTTCCGGACTCTCTCGCGGCGCCGACAAGAGCTGGGTGCTGGCTGCCATTCGCCGCATCGAAGCCGACTTCCAGCGCTCCAGCGATACCCACCTCATCCCTTTGCCGCTACCCGGTTTCCCGGGCGTCGATCTCTATCTGAAGGACGAATCGAGTCACCCCACGGGCAGTCTCAAACACCGTCTGGCGCGCTCGCTGTTTCTCTATGCGCTGTGCAACGGCTGGTTACGCGAGGGGAGTACGGTGGTCGAGGCGTCGAGCGGTTCGACGGCCATCTCCGAGGCCTATTTTGCCCGCCTCGTCGGCCTGCCTTTTCTCGCCGTGATGCCGGAGTCGACGTCGCAGGAGAAGGTTGCGGCGATCGAATTCCAGGGCGGCCGCTGCCACTTCATTGACGACCCGATGAGCATCTACAGCGAAGCACAGCGCCTGGCCGACAAGTTCGGTGGTTACTACATGGATCAGTTCACCTACGCCGAGCGAGCAACCGACTGACGTTCCAACAACAACATCGCCGAGTCGATTTTCGACCAGATGCGGCTCGAAAAGTACCCCGTTCCGAGCTGGTTGGTCTCGAGTGCCGGTACCGGCGGTACCGTCGCTACCCTCGGCCGTTACGTGCGCTACCGTGCGCGGCCAACGCGCGTCTGCGCCGCGGACGCCGAGTACTCGGTCTTTTTCGACCACTATCGCCACCGGGACCCGGAGCTACGTGTGCACAAAGGCTCACGCATCGAGGGTATTGGCCGGCCACGCGTCGAGGCGTCGTTCCTGCCCGAGGTGATCGACGCCATGGTCAAGGTGCCGGACGTCTGGTCGGTGGCGGCGATGTACGAGCTCTCCACGCGTCTGGGACGCAGCGTCGGCCCGTCGACGGGCACCAATCTGATCGCCGCGCTGGCGTGCATGGACGAGATGCGCGCGAGTGGCGAAAGCGGCTCGGTGGTGACCCTGCTTTGTGACGCCGGGCAGCGCTACGCGGATACCTACTTCAGCCACGACTGGTTGCAGCGCGCCGGCCTCCATTGCGCCAGCGAGCGAGTCGCGGTGGCGGCCTCGCTCGATTCCGGTGAGATTGCCACGTCGCTGGCTGCCAGTTGGCAGACCGCGGGGGAACTGCCCAGCGATCCCGGCCGCTAGGCGCCGCTGCCGCTCAGCTTTGGGTCGTTGCCGGCAGGCTGTTCTGTCGCACCCAGTTGCGCCAGGTGGCAAAGACCGTTGGGTTGAGTGCGGCGATCACGGAGCGACGCCAGACGTCTTCGGCGTCATAGTCATCGTTGCTCAGGGTGCACACCTGTCCGCCGGTTTCGCGCAGGATGAGGCTGCCAGCGGCGTAGTCCCAGAGTTTCTGGCCGCCGTGCAGGTAGAGGTCGAGACGGCCGGCGGCGAGGTTACACCAGTCGAGTGTCGAGCTGCCGAAGTTGCGCTGTGAATAGAACGGCGGGCTGACGGCAATGCGATCAGCGAGTTGCTTGGGGATGCGCTTGAAGTCCACGCCGCCGACGGCGCGCCCGATGTCGGCCGTTACCGCGCGCAGCGGCAGGCGGCGGCCATTGAGGTAGGCGCCGTTGCCTTCGCGAGCATAGAACATTTCGTCGGTGATCGGGTTGTAGGTCACCGCCAGCCGCGTCCGCCGCGCGCGTATCCAGGCCACCGAAACGGCGAAGAAGGGGAGGCCGTTGATGAAGTTGGTCGTGCCGTCGATCGGGTCGATGCACCACAGCCCGTCGTTGTCGTTGCTGCCGCCATGCCAGGCAGCACGTTGCGTCTCCGGCGTCATCTCTTCGCCGATGATCGGGCACTTGCGGATCTTCAGCAGACGTCCATGCAGGAAATTTTCGGCAGCCACATCCGCTTCCGAGCAGAAGGACCCGTCGTCCTTGCGCTGATCGTGAATGACGCGCAGGAAGCGCGGCATTATCTCGCGCTGCGCCACCTCGCGGACCAGCGCGACAACGCCGTCGAGCATGCGTTTGAGTTCGCTGTCAGCGGCCGCCAGTCTGGCCGCACTATCGATACCGTTCATCGTGAATCAGGCGCGCCATTTGATCGAACAACCGATGCTGGCGACCTGTTCGCGAGGACCCTGTCCGGTCTCGGCGACCATGCGCATGGCTTCCAGCAACTCGCGACGAGCGTCCGTCGCCGCGGGCAGGCGGCCGCTGGCGTCGAGACGGCCGCGGTACTGCAGCTCCAGTCGGCCGTTGAACCCGAAGAAGTCGGGTGTGCAAACGGCCGCGTAGCTGCGCGCGACGTTCTGTGTCGTGTCGCAGAGGTAGGGGAAGGAAAAGTTGCGCTGGCGGGCCAGTTGCTGCATGTTTTCAAGAGAATCCTCGGGATATTCGCTGGGGTCGTTGCTCATGATCGCGGCGACGCCGATGCCCAGTGCCTGCACTTCGCGTGCGTCGCGACAGATGCGGTCGATGATTGCCTTGACGTACGGGCAGTGGTTGCAAATGAACATCAGCAGCAGCCCGTTCGGGCCACGGAGCGAATCCAGCGTATGTCGTGAGCCCGTGGTGTCCTCGAGTTCGAAGTCTACGGCTTGCCAGCCGAAGTCACACACCGGTGTATTGAGCGCCATGACAGGGCTGCCTCCAAAGAACGACCATCCAGTAGCTAAGCTTTTATAATAACATGGTGAATGATCCCCGTTTTCATTGCCCGATCCCGCTGCTGGTCGGCGCGCGCGTCGAATTGCCCGAACGCGTTGCGCATCATGCGCTGAAGGTCTTGCGCCTGCGCAGCGGCGCTGCCTTGACGCTGTTCACCGGCAGCGGGGGGGAATATTCCGCGCGAATAGCACTTGTCGAGCGTTCGCGAGTCAGCGTCGAGGTCCTCGGCTGGTCGCCCATCGAGCGTGAATCGCCGCTTGCGATCACCCTGGTGCAGGCGCTGCAGGCGGGTGAAAAAATGGACTTGACGGTGCAGAAGGCGGTCGAACTTGGCGTCCAGCGTATCGTGCCGGTGGTTTCGCGGCGCAGTGTGGTGCGTCTCGCCGACGAGCGCGCCCTGCGTCGGCTCGAGCACTGGCGAGGTGTCGTCGCCGCCGCCGGCGAACAGTGCGGCAGAAACCGTCTGCCGGAGGTCGCCGCACCGGAGAGCATTGGCGACTGGTTGGCGCGCCGGCCCGGGTCGGATGTCCTGCGCTTGCTGCTCGCGCCGACTGCCGGATGCTCGTTGATGGGCGTGCCGGCGCCTGTCCCCGGCACGCGTGTAGAACTGCTGATCGGCGCCGAGGGTGGACTGGCGCCAGAGGAAATGCAACTGGCGTCGCAGTGCGGTTTTTTGTCGGTGCGTCTCGGCCCGCGTATCCTGCGCACCGAGACCGCCGGTCTGGCTGCGCTCGCGGCGATCCAGTTTTTGTGGGGTGACCTGAAAGAGGAGTAAGGAATGTTTGAATCGGCCGAGCTGGGACACAAGATCGACAAGGCAACCTACCGTGAAGAGGTCCCCAAGTTGCGCGCGGCGCTGCTTGAGGTGCAAGGACAGTTGAGCGAGAACGGCAGCTTTCCGGTGATCGTTCTGATCAGCGGTGTCGATGGATCGGGCAAGGGCGAAACCATCAATGTCCTGTACGAGTGGATGGACCCGCGCTTCCTGTCGACCCATGCCTTCTACGCTCCCACCGCCGAAGAGAAGGCGCGCCCGTCGATGTGGCGTTACTGGCGGGCACTGCCGCCGAAAGGTCGGGTCGGAATTTTCTCCGGCTCCTGGTATTCGGCGCCGATCGCCGAACGCATCAGCGGCGAAATGCCGCGCTCCGCTTTCGATCAGCGCATGGACGAACTCAACCGCTTCGAGGCGATGCTGGTCAATGAGGGCGCGCTGGTGCTCAAGTTCTGGATTCACCTGTCCAAGGACGCACAACGGCAGCGCTTGACCGACATCGAAGCCAACCCCTTGACCAAGTGGCGAGTCACCAAGGCCAGTTGGGATCGTCTGAAGACCTACGACAAACTGCAGGAAGTGGCCGGTCATCTGCTGCGTACCACCAGTACGCCCGGGGCGCCGTGGATTATCGTCGAAGGGACCGACGACCGCTATCGTTCGCTGACCGTTGGCAAGACGATTCTCGACGCCGTCCAGCAGCGTTTGGCGGACAAGCGGCCGCCGCAGAGCACGCCGGTCGCGCCAGCCTTGTCGCCACGCATCGACGGTCTTGACGTGCTCAGTGCGCTGGACATGTCGCAAAGCCTGCCGAAGAGCGTTTACTCACCCGAGCTGGCGAAGTGGCAGGGGCGCCTGGCGGAGCTGACGCGTCACCCGGAGTTCAAGAAACGCGCCTTGATTCTCGCTTTCGAGGGCTCCGATGCGGCCGGCAAGGGGGGCGCCATCCGGCGCATCATTTCGGCCATGGACGCCCGCCAGTATCAGATCGTTCCGATCGCTGCACCGACCGAGGAGGAGCGCGCGCAGCCGTATCTCTGGCGCTTCTGGCGGCATATGCCGCGTCTCGGACGGGTGGTGATCTTCGACCGCACCTGGTACGGCCGAGTGCTGGTCGAGCGAGTCGAAGGCTTCTGCAGCGAAGCCGACTGGCAGCGCGCTTACGCCGAAATCAACGATTTCGAACACGATATCTTCCACGCTGGCGGTATCGTCATCAAGTTCTGGCTGCAGATCACTGACGAGGAACAGTTGCAGCGCTTCGAGCAGCGCGCGGAGGTTGAGCACAAGCGTTTCAAGATAACCGAGGAAGACTGGCGTAACCGCGACAAGGCCGGGCCCTACCATGAGGCTGTCTGCGACATGATGGATCGCACCAGTTCCGGAACCGCTCCGTGGACCATCGTCGAGGCCAACGACAAGTATTTCGCGCGCGTCAAGGTCCTGCAGACCATCTGCGAGCGGATCGAGAAGGAGCTGAAGCTCGCGCCGATGAAGGAACCCAAGGTCCCGAAGGCGGCAAAAGCAGCCAAGGCCGCAAAAGCCGAGAAGGCGAAAGACGTCAAAGAGGCCAAGGAGGTCAAGGAGGCCAAGGAGGCCAGCAAGGGCGGCGAATCCGAGGCGCTCGACGCAAAGGCCGAAGCTGCCGAGTGACATGTCGGACGACTTCAGCTCTGCCCACTTCGTTACCTGGTTCCGTTCGGTTGCGCCGTACGTCAATCTGTTTCGTGGCAAGACTTTTCTGATCGCTTTTGGCGGCAAGGCAATTGCCGGGCCGCTGGCGCGTACGCTGGCCTACGACGTTAACCTTCTGGCGGCGCTTGGCGTTCGCCTGATCCTGGTTCACGGCGCGCGGCCGCAGATCGAGGAGTTGCTGCGCCAGAAGGGGCTGGAGTCGGTCTATCACGGCAACTATCGTGTCACCGATGCCAGCGCCCTCGATTGTGCGATCGACGCGGTGGGCAGCATCTACGTCAGGATCGAGGCCCTGTTGTCACAGGGTCTCGCCGATACGCCAATGGCCAATAGCACGATCAGGGTCGTCGGCGGCAATTTCGTGACCGCGCGGCCGCTCGGTGTCGTCGATGGCGTCGACCTGCAGTATTCGGGTCAGGTGCGCAAGGTCGACAGCGAGGGGATTCGCGCGCAGCTGGGCCTCGGCAACATCGTTCTGCTGTCCTGCCTGGGGTCGAGCCCGACCGGAGAGATCTTCAATCTCGCCGTGGAGGAGGTGGCCGAGGCGGTCGCCTCGTCGCTGCCGGTAGACAAGCTCATCTTCCTGACCGACAGCCGCGGCGCCACCGACATCGATGGCGCGCTGCTCGACGAGTTGACGGTGGACGCGGCCGAGCGGCTGGTCAGCCTGGGTGACTGGCTGTCGAGCGATCTGAAGCGTTATCTCCCCTGCGCGGTGCGCGCCGGCCGTGCCGGTGTCGGACGAGTGCACATGATCGGTTACGACGAGGACGGTACGCTATTGCGCGAGCTGTTTACGCGTGACGGCGTGGGCACGGTCATCAGCCGCGAGTCGCTTGAAATCCTGCGCGACGCTCGCCCCGACGATATCGGCGGCCTGGTGGCGCTGATCGAACCGCTCGAAGCAGAAGGTTCCCTGGTTCGCCGGTCACGAGAGTTGCTGGAGCGCGAGATATCGCGCTTCTCGGTCGTTGAACACGATCGGGTGATCGTCGCCTGCGCGGCACTTTACCCTTATGGCGCCGAGGAGGCCGAGCTGGCTTGTGTGGCCGTGCACCCGCATTATCGTCGTTGGGGTTATGGCGCATTGCTGATGAAGCGCATCGAGGCCAAGGCGCGTGCTTCGGGAGTCAAGCGCCTGTTCGTGCTGACGACCGTGACCTCGCAGTGGTTCAGGGAGCGCGGCTTCGTCGTGCGCCAGGTCGATCAGCTGCCGGCCGAAAAGCGGCTGGTCTATAACCTGCAGCGTCGTTCCAAGGTGCTGATCAAGTATCTCTAGGTTTTTCCCGTGTTTTCCGCTCGGTCCGTGCGGCCGGCGGGGACGCATAACGTTTGGCTCTGCGGGCTGTCCGCAGCGTTTCAAGGAGTGGGTTGCATGGCAAGAATGGTTAACTGCATCAAGCTGGGGCGTGAGGCTGAAGGTCTTGATTTTCCCCCCTATCCGGGTGAGTTGGGCAAGCGCATTTATGAAGAAGTCTCCAAGGAGGCGTGGCAGCAATGGGTTCGCATGCAGACCATGATCATCAACGAGAATCGCCTCAACCTTGCCGATGCCGCACACCGCAAGTACCTGGCCGAGCAGCTGGAGAGGCATTTCTTTGGGAGCGGCGCCGACGCCGTGCAGGGTTACGTACCCCCCAAGCCGTAGCCGCCGCTGGATTCCGCTCAGCGCGCGGTTGGTGATCCAGGGCGTGGCTTGCTCGCTTGCCGTGATGCTGGCCAGTGCCGGACGCTGGCGCAAGGGCCGGCGTCCGCCTTGAGCGACCCGGCGCGATGGTTCATTTCGCGCTCAGCGTCTGCACGCCACCCTGCGTGGCGAGCAGACAGACATCGGCCGGCCGGTGGGCGAACAGGCCATTGGTCACCACGCCGACGATCTGGTTGATCCGCGTTTCCAGGGCGCTGGCGTCGAGGATGGCGAGTCCGCTGACGTCCACGATCAGATTGCCGTTATCGGTCACGAAACCCTCGCGCAGCCTCGGCGTGCCGCCAATTGCCGCCAGTTGGCGGCAGACGTGGCCGATGGCCATGGGAATGACTTCGACGGGCAGCGGGAAGTGACCCAGTACCGTGACCAGTTTGCTGCCGTCGGCGATGCAGACGAACTTCGCGGCCACCGCGGCGACGATCTTTTCACGGGTCAGGGCGCCGCCGCCGCCCTTGATCATCTGCAGCGTGGCGTTGATCTCGTCGGCACCGTCGACGTATACCGGGATGACGTCCACCGTGTCGAGATCGAAGACCGTGATGCCGTGGCCTTCGAGTCGCTTGCGGGTGGTTTCGGAACTGGCCACGGCTCCGCGGATCCGGTGGCGAATTCCGGCCAGCTCGTCAATGAAGCAGTTGGCGGTCGATCCCGTTCCGACGCCGACGATTTCCCCGTCGACCAGGTAGGCAAGGGCTGCACGGGCTACGGCTTTCTTCTGTTCGTCCTGGGTCATTGCGGCGCTCTGTTTGTTGGGGTGTGACCAGCGGAATCGTTGCTGACCGATTGAATAGGGCGGCATTGTAGCGAAGCCCGGCAAGTGACGACAGTCTCGGCCGCTGGCTGGCCGCAGCAAGCGTCGCAGCGTCACCGCCAGGGATCGCCGGCGACGCCGGTATACTTGCCGCTCATCGCCTTAGCAGGGGAGTACCGTGACTGACGAAAGCCCGTTCAAGGGGAAGACCGGTTGGCAAAGGGTCTGGAATGCGTTTCACTATTCGCTGGCGGGGCTGCGCGCTGCCTACCTTGCCGAAGACGCTTTTCGCCAGGAGGTGCTGCTCGCCGTGCTGCTCGTACCGCTGGCGTTTTTTTTGGCCCCGGACGGCGTCGGCCGGGCGTTGATGATCGCGAGCGTATTGCTGGTCCTGATCGTCGAACTGCTAAACTCGGCGATCGAGGCGACCGTAGACCGGATATCGCTCGACAGCCACCCCTTGGCCAAGCGCGCCAAGGATATCGGCAGCGCCGCGGTATTGCTGGCCTTGCTCAACGTGCCCTTGGTCTGGGCTTGCGTGCTGATCGGCTGAGCCGCTCGTCGGGGCCTGCCGTTTCCCGGCCTGGCGCCGGCGCGGCCCTCAGCTGATGCGACGCAGATGGATCAGCGCCGAGATCTTGGCCCCCAGCCAGCCCAGGCCACCGCCGATGGCCGTGAGCGCGACAATGTCGTTGCCTGCCAAGCCCTGCAGGGTGAAGGAGCCGCCATAGAGGCGTGCCAGTTCCGCGACCGGAGGGGTCAGCAGATGGCTGCCGGTGCTGACCAGGGCCGCTGCGCAGAGGCCGCCGAGGGCCCCTTGCAGCATGCCGAAGTAGTGCAGCGGGCGCTGAATGTAGCTATCCGTTGCACCGATCAGCTTGGCGACTTCGATCTCCGCCGCCTGGGCCAGGATCTGCAAGCGAATGGTGTTGAAAGTGATGGCCACCAGCGCACCGGAAAAGAGCACGGCGAGCAGAACGACGATCAGTTTCCCGAGCCGGAGCAGCGCGTCGAGTCGTTTGACCCATGCCGAGTCGAGCTGAACGTGCGCCACCTTCGGCCAGCTGGCAAAGGTTTTCGCGAGCAGTTCGAGCGACTCTGGCTGCGCATCTGCCGGCGTGACGACAAAGGCGTCGGGCAGTGGGTTCTTGGGCAGGCTGCCTATGATCTCCGCCATTCCCGCGGACTCCCGCAGGCGCTTCAGCGCCTGGTCGCGAGGGACGTAGTGCCAGCTTCCCGGGCTCGCCTGCTGCAGCAGCGACTCGATTCTGGCGACCTCGGGCGGGCCGGCCTCGAGGGCCAGGAAAATGCTGATCTGCTGGACGCCAGGGGTGTCGCCGGTGACCGCTCGCAGGTTTTCTATCGCCAGCCAGCCGGCGGTCGGCAGGGTCAGCGCGACACCGATCACCAGCAATGACAGCAGCGTGTTCAGTGGTGCGCCCAGCAGGCGACGCAGCGCGTCGCGCAGCGCGGTGAGGTGTTGTACCAGCCAGGTCGTCATGGCGCGACTCCGTCTGCGGAGGGCGTACTTGCCGGCTCACTCATCTGGCCCTGGTCGAGGCGCAGAATCCGGGGATTCACCCGTGCCATGATCAGCGGGTCGTGAGTGGCAATGACTACGGTTACCCCGACCTGTTGAAAGGCGCGAAAGATGTCGATGATTTCGATCGCCGAAGCGGCGTCGAGGTTGGCCGTCGGTTCGTCGGCGAGAATGATCGCCGGCCGATTGACCACCGCTCGGGCGATCGCCAGGCGCTGCTGCTCGCCCCCGGAGAGGGTGATCGGAAAGGCTTTGGCGCGGTTCGGCAGGCCGACCTTGGCGAGCGCGGCCTGCGCGCGACGTGGCGCGTCCTTGACCGGGTGGCCGACGATCGACAGTGGCAGGAGCACGTTGTCGAGAACGCTGCGGTCGAAGAGCAGTTTCTGGTCCTGAAAGATGAGCCCCAGCTTACGGCGCAGGTAGGGAATGGCGCTCTTGCGCAGCGCCGCGAGATTCTGGCCGTTGATCACGATGCTGCCCGACGTTGGCCGCTCGATGGCGGCCAGCAGCTTGAACAGCGTCGATTTCCCGGCGCCCGAGTGCCCGGTCAGGAAGACCATTTCCCCGGCGGTGATCTCGAAGCTCACGTTCTTGAGCGCTTCGTGACCTTCAGGGTAGCGTTTGGTGACAGCGTTGGCAGTAATCACTCGAATAGCGCATCGACAAAGTCACGGGCGTGGAAGGGTCGCAGGTCGTCGATGCCTTCGCCGACGCCGATGTAGCGAACGGGTTTCGGACACTGGCGCGCGATCGCGGCGACGACACCGCCCTTGGCCGTGCCATCCAGTTTGGTCAGCACCAGGCCACTGACCTTGATCGCCTTGTCGAAGGCCATGACCTGCTGCAGTGAATTCTGGCCAAAACTGGCGTCGATGACCAGCAGGGTCTCGTGCGGTGCGGAGGGGTCGGCTTTCTGGATCACTCGCCGCACTTTGGCGATTTCGTCCATCAGATGCAACTGCGTCGGCAGGCGACCGGCCGTGTCGGCGAGCACGACGTCGATGCCGCGCGCCCTGGCGGCAGCGATGGCGTCGAAAATCACCGCCGCCGAGTCGCCGGACTGCTGGGCAATGACCGTCACCTTGTTGCGCTCGCCCCAGGTCTGCAACTGCTCACGCGCTGCGGCGCGGAAGGTGTCGCCTGCAGCGAGGAGAACCGACAGGCCCTGCGCCTGGAAGTGCTTGGCGAGTTTGCCGATCGAGGTCGTCTTGCCGGCACCGTTGACGCCGGCAATCATGATTACGAAAGGCTTGTGCGATTGCACATCAAGCGCCTCCTCGAGCGGCTGCAACAGTTCGTACATGGCGTCGGAAAGCGCCTTCTGGATCGCCTCCGGGGTGGCCAGCTTGTCGCGTTTGGCGCGCGCCTTCAGCTGGTAGAGAAGATGCTGGGTGGCGTCCAGGCCGACGTCGCTGGTCAGCAGCACGGCTTCCAGCTCTTCCAGCAGTTGCTCATCGACCGTGCCGCGGGAGAACAGCGATTTCAGCCTGCCGCCAAACTGCGCACGCGTGCGCGACAGGCCGCTCTTCAGCCGGTAGCGCCACGAGGCTGCCGCCACCTCCGCGTCTTCGCCGACGCTTGGCGTGCTGCTGGCGGGAGTAGGCTTGGGAGCCTTCTTCTGGAAACCAAACATGGTGCTTTCGTGTCTCCAAGGCGGCCGGGAAGCGGGCCGGTGGTAAGATGCCGGCGCAAGTACCGGACACATCCGGCAATTTTATCAGAAGCGATTCATGCTCATGCGCCACGCGAGACTGATTCCTCTATTGCTGCTCCTGGCCGCGCCTCCGCCCGCGCTGGCCGAAACCTTCGAGCAGCAGCTGCCGAACGGCCTGCGAGTCATCGTCAGGGAGGACAAGCGTGCGCCGACGGTCGTGCACATGGTCTGGTATCGCGCCGGCAGCATGGACGAAACGAATGGCCGAACCGGCGTCGCGCATGTCCTCGAACACATGATGTTCAAGGGCACCCCGAGCGCCGGGCCAGGCGAGTTCAACCGCCGCGTCGCCGCTGCCGGCGGCCGTGACAATGCCTTCACCAGCCGCGACTACACGGCGTATTTCCAGCAGGTGCCGAGGCACCAGCTCGCCGAGATGATGCAGCTGGAGGCCGACCGCATGCGCCATCTCACCCTCGACCGCGACGAGTTCGCGCAGGAACTCAGGGTGGTCATGGAGGAACGCCGTCTGCGCACCGATGATCAGCCGCAGTCATTGCTCTTCGAGCAGCTGACTGCCATTGCTTTTCAGGCGCACCCGTATCGCGTACCGATCATCGGCTGGATGAACGACCTCGAGAATCTGGCCCCTGCCGATGCGCGTGCCTGGTATGACAATTGGTATGCGCCGAACAATGCCTATGTGGTGGTGGTCGGCGATATCGATCATCAGGCGGTGTTCGCGCTTGCCGCGCAGCACTACGGTCCCCTGCCGGCGCGCCCGTTGCCGGTCAGAAAGCCTCAGGACGAACCCCCTCAGCTCGGCACGCGTCGGCTGACGGTCAAGGCGCCGGCAGAACTGCCGCTGCTGATGATGGCCTACAAGGTGCCGGTCATCCGCAATGTCGACCAGGATGTCGATCCCTATGCGCTGGAAATTCTCGCCGCCGTACTCGCCGGCCACGACGGCGCGCGCTTGTCGACGAACCTGGTGCGCAGGCAACGCCTGGCTGTCGAGGCCGAGGTCAGTTACGACGCGACCGCTCGCGGCCCGGGCCTCTTCTACCTGCAGGGCTCGCCCAGCGAGGGAAGGACCGTCAGCGAACTCGAGGCCGGGTTGCGTGCCGAAATCGCTGCCGTGCGGCAGAACGCTGTCACGGTGGATGAGCTTGCGCGCGCCAAGGCGCAACTGATTGCGGGCCAGATCTACAAGCTTGATTCGATGTTTGAGCAGGCCATGGAGATCGGCCAGCTGGAAGCGGTGGGTATTCCTTACACGCAGAACCGGCGCCTGATCGAAAAATTGCAGGAGGTGACCGCCGAGCAGGTTCAGGCGGTCGCCCGCAAGTACTTCGACGACCAGCAGCTGACGGTTGGCGAGCTCGATCCGCAGCCCTTGCCATCGGCGGTGCGCGCGCCGGCCGCAGCTGCTCAGCGATGAGTGCCCGGCGATGAATCCCTGCCAGCTTCTGTTCCTGCTGTTGCTTGCTCTGGGCATGCAAACGACGCACGCCGCGCCCCAAATCGAGCGCTGGCAGACGACAGCCGGCGCGCGCGTGCTGTTCGTCGAGACCCATGCGCTGCCGATTGTCGACATTCAGGTCGATTTCGCCGCCGGCACGGCCTATGAAGGCGCCGGGCAGGCGGGCGTCGCTTCCCTGACCCGCGAACTCGTCGAGCTCGGCGTCGCCGGAATGGACGAGGCGCAGCTAGCCGACCGGATGGCGGATGTCGGCGCCGAGCTGGCCGGTGGCGTCGACCGGGATCGCGCTTCGATTGCTCTGCGTACGCTGTCGATGGCCGACAAGCGCGCCGTTGCGCTTGATCTGCTCCGCGCCGTCCTGAGCACGCCCCAGTTTCCCGCCGCCGTTTTCGAGCGTGAGAAGGCGCGCTCCGTGGCTTCCCTCAAGGAAGCGCTCACCCGTCCAGAGACGCTCGCCGAGAGGGCGTTGTGGACCGCCATGTATCCGTCGCATCCGTACGGACGACAGGCGACGGCGGAGTCGGTGGCGGCGCTGGAACGGCCGCAGGTGCTCGCTTTCCATGCCGCCAATTACACCGCGCCGCGAGCGACGCTGACCATCGTTGGCGATCTGTCGCGTGCGCAAGCCGAGGCAGCGGCCGAGAAGCTGACTGCGGCATTGCCGGCAACGCCAGGCATGACCGCGATTGCCGTTCCGGAATTGCCGCGCTCCGGCGAGCAGCGGATTGCGCATCCGGCTCTGCAGGCGCACCTGCTGCTCGGATTGCCGGCGCTCAAACGCGGTGATCCTGATTTCTTCCCCCTGCTGGTTGGCAATTACTCGCTTGGCGGCGGAGGCTTTGTCTCCCGCCTGATGAAGGCGGTGCGCGATCAGCGAGGTCTGGCGTACAGCGTGCATAGTTATTTTCAGCCGCTGGCGCAGTTGGGGCCCTTCGAGATCGGTCTGCAGACCAAGAAGGAGCAGGCCCAGGAGGCGCTGAAGTTGACTCGCGAAGTACTCGCCGGCTTCCTGGCGCAAGGCCCGAGCGAAGAGGAGTTGCTGGCGGCGAAGCAGAATCTGATGGGCAGTTTTCCGCTGCGCCTCGACAGCAATCGCGGGATTCTGAACAGCGTCGCGGTCATCGGTTTCTATGAGCTGCCGCTTGATTACCTCGACCGCTACCCGGACAACATCGAAAAAGTGACTCTCGCCGACATCAAGGCTGCGTTCGCGCGTCGTGTGCGCCCGCAACACCTGGTGACGGTGATCGTCGCCGGGGAGTGAGGCGCTGAATACGGTGCGCATCATCGGCGGGGAGTGGCGGCGGCGTGTCTTGCGCTTTCCCGATTCCCCAGGTCTGCGGCCGACGCCGGATCGTGTGCGCGAGACCCTGTTCAACTGGCTGGGCAACGACCTGAGCGGCCTTTCCTGCCTCGATCTGTTCGCTGGCAGCGGCGCGCTCGGCTTCGAGGCGGCGTCGCGCGGCGCGGCCAGAGTGACGCTGGTCGACAGCTCGCCGAAGGTGGTGGCCGCGCTTGAGCTCAACGCGAGAACGCTGGGCATGGCTGGGCGCCTGGAGATTGTGCGCTCGGATGCGGTAAGATTCGCAGCTTCCGCACGCTCGCGCTTTGACGTGCTGTTTCTCGATCCGCCTTTCAATGAGGGCTGGATCGAGCGTCTGGCGACGAACGTGCCGGCCATTCTAGCCGCGGATGGCGTGATTTACGTGGAGGCTGAAAGGGCTCTGGACGGTTGCGGCGACCGGCGCACGGTGCGTCGTGGGCGGGCAGGCCAGGTTTACTATCACTTGATGAGGCGAGGCGAAGCGGATGGCGCTGAATAGGCGGATGGCAATCTATGCAGGTACCTTCGACCCGATGACCCGGGGTCACGAGGATCTCGTGCGGCGCGCGAGCTGCCTTTTCGACCGGGTAATCGTGGGGATCGCCGAGAGCCAGCCGAAGCGGCCGTTTTTCTCTCTTGAAGAGAGGGTCGAGATGGCTCGCGAGTTGTTGGTGCCCTACCCGAACGCCGAAGTCTGCGGTTTCAACGGCCTGCTGATGGATTTTTTGCACGACAAGGGTGCCAAGGTGATCATCCGCGGCCTGCGCGCGGTGTCCGATTTCGACTATGAGTTCCAGATGGCGGGGATGAACAGAAACCTGTTCCCGGAGGTCGAAACACTGTTTCTGACCCCCGGTGAGCAGTACATGTTCATTTCGGCGACCATGGTGCGGGAAGTCGCCGTGCTCGGTGGCGATGTCAGCAAGTTCGTACACCCGGCCATCTGTGAGCGGCTGGCCAAACGAGTACGAGAAATTTCAACGATCTGAAGGAACAGCAAGAATGTCTCTGATTATTACCGACGAATGCATCAACTGCGACGTGTGCGAGCCCGAATGCCCGAACGAGGCAATTACGCAGGGGGAGGAGATCTACGAGATCGACCCCAACAAGTGCACTGAATGTGTCGGGCACTACGATACACCGCAGTGCGTCGAAGTGTGCCCGGTCGATTGCATTCCCAAGGACCCCGGCAATCAGGAAAGCGAAGACCAGTTGTGGGTCAAATACGCGAAGCTGACCGGCAATCCCGGCCGGCCCTGACCGCCGAAAGTCGAACGCCGGCGTCGTATGCTTTCCGGCGAGCCGTCCCCGGTGGCAGGGACGGCTTTTTTTCGCCCGCGCCGCGCTCGTCGCTGCTGACGGCTATTCGGCGGAGGCCAGGGATATTTCCCGGGCCATCGCCAGTTGTCGCCGCTGCTTCTCGCTCGACGCCCTGAAGCTGGCCAGATGCGCCTTGTCGAGCGGAACCGCAGTTGGCAAGGCAATGGCCAGTGGATCGACCGGCTTGTCCTTGACCCGGAACTCGTAGTGCAGATGTGGGCCGGTCGCCAAGCCCGTTTGGCCGACGTAGCCAATGGTGTCGCCCTGGCGTACGCGCGCCCCTTTGCGAATTCCCGGGGCGAAGTTCTTGAGGTGGCCGTAAGCCGTCGAGTAGCTGCCTTGATGCTTGAGCACGATCAGGTTTCCGTAACCCCTCTCGCGCGCCGCCGTTTCGACGACACCGTCGGCAACCGCAAGAATGCCGGTCCCTGCGCGCGCTGCATAGTCCACGCCTTTGTGAGCTCGCCAGGTGCGCAGTATGGGATGGAAACGCGCGCCGGAAAAGCCCGACGAGATGCGGGAGAATTCTATCGGTGAGCGTAGAAACGCCTTGCGCAGGCTGCTGCCGTCGGCCGCGTGGTAAGCGCCCTCGCCCTGCTCGGGCTGAAACCAGTAGGCCTGCAGGACCTTCTGGTCATTGACCAGCTCGGCAGCCAGGATGCGCCCGCTGCGTACGGCCTGGCCGCGGTAGGTGAGAGCCTCGTAAACCAGCGAGAAGCGGTCTCCCTTGCGCAGGTCGCGATGGAAATCGACCTCGCTGCCAAAAATCGCCACCATTTGCATGGCGATGGCGTCGGGAATGTCGGCGTCGTCGGTGGCGCCGAACAGCGAGTGGTGGATTTCACCGGACTTGACGACCGTCCGGCTCTCCAGTTGCAGCGCTTGTTCATGAGCGACGAAGCCGTCACCGCTGCGTTCGACGACCAGCAGCGCGTCCTTGCCGGGTAGCTCGACGTAGAGGCTGTGCAGCTCACCCCAGGCGCCGGCCCTGGCGCTGACGGTACTGCCTGGCTGCAAGTGCCGAGCCATATCCCGTGCTTGCGGGTCGCTGCGAATGAAATTTAGCGCTTCCCCATCATAGATGCCCAGGCGGTGCATCAGGCTGGCGATCGTGTCGCTGCGGCGGACACGCTCCTCGCGCAGAAATACCGTGCTGCCGGTATCAAGCAGCGTGATGGATGGCGCCGGCAGTTTTTCGAGAACTGCGGTCAGCTTGACGGTAGCGTCCTTGGCCGACGGGGCGATGGCGAATGCGGCGACCATGCCGAGCAGTGAAAAGCCACCGATGGCGGCTGCTGCCCAGCGGTGACGACGCCGTCGGTCGTTCGTTGGGTGTGAATGCGTTA
>NZ_CAJQUB010000001.1:330000-442801 GCF_907163215.1 Candidatus Accumulibacter sp. ACC005
GGGCTCAAACTATGCACCGAAGTCGCGGATATCCGTAAGGATATGGTAGGAGAGCGTTCTGTAAGCCGTTGAAGGTGTCTTGAGAAGGATGCTGGAGGTATCAGAAGTGCGAATGCTGACATGAGTAGCGATAAAGGGAGTGAAAAGCTCCCTCGCCGAAAGCCCAAGGTTTCCTGCGCAACGTTCATCGGCGCAGGGTGAGTCGGCCCCTAAGGCGAGGCTGAAAAGCGTAGTCGATGGGAAACAGGTCAATATTCCTGTACCTCTTTGTAATGCGATGGGGGGACGGAGAAGGTTAGGTCAGCCGGGTGTTGGACGTCCCGGTTCAAGCGTGTAGGAAGGTCTCTTAGGCAAATCCGGGAGATCAATTCTGAGGCGTGATAACGAGTGGTCTTTGACCGCGAAGTGATTGATACCATGCTTCCAAGAAAAGCCTCTAAGCTTCAGTTACAGAGAGACCGTACCGCAAACCGACACAGGTGGGCAGGATGAGAATTCTAAGGCGCTTGAGAGAACTCAGGAGAAGGAACTCGGCAAATTTGCACCGTAACTTCGGGATAAGGTGCGCCCTGATAGGTTGAAGCCCCTCGCGGGTGTAGGCTGAAAGGGTTGCAGTGAAATGGTGGCTGCGACTGTTTAATAAAAACACAGCACTCTGCAAACACGAAAGTGGACGTATAGGGTGTGACGCCTGCCCGGTGCCGGAAGGTTAAGTGATGGGGTGCAAGCTCTTGATCGAAGCCCCGGTAAACGGCGGCCGTAACTATAACGGTCCTAAGGTAGCGAAATTCCTTGTCGGGTAAGTTCCGACCTGCACGAATGGCGTAACGATGGCCACACTGTCTCCTCCTGAGACTCAGCGAAGTTGAAATGATTGTGAAGATGCAATCTCCCCGCGGTTAGACGGAAAGACCCCATGAACCTTTACTGTAGCTTTGCATTGGACTTTGAACCAATCTGTGTAGGATAGGTGGGAGGCTGTGAAACTGGGACGCTAGTTCTGGTGGAGCCAACCTTGAAATACCACCCTGGTTTGTTTGAGGTTCTAACCATGGCCCGTGAATCCGGGTCTGGGACCGTGCATGGTAGGCAGTTTGACTGGGGCGGTCTCCTCCTAAAGTGTAACGGAGGAGTACGAAGGTACGCTAGGTACGGTCGGACATCGTGCTGATAGTGCAATGGCATAAGCGTGCTTGACTGCGAGACTCACACGTCGAGCAGGTACGAAAGTAGGTCATAGTGATCCGGTGGTTCTGTATGGAAGGGCCATCGCTCAACGGATAAAAGGTACTCTGGGGATAACAGGCTAATACCGCCCAAGAGTTCATATCGACGGCGGTGTTTGGCACCTCGATGTCGGCTCATCACATCCTGGGGCTGTAGTCGGTCCCAAGGGTATGGCTGTTCGCCATTTAAAGTGGTACGTGAGCTGGGTTTAAAACGTCGTGAGACAGTTTGGTCCCTATCTGCCGTGGGCGCTGGAAATTTGAAGGGGGCTGCTCCTAGTACGAGAGGACCGGAGTGGACGAACCTCTGGTGTACCGGTTATGACGCCAGTCGTATTGCCGGGTAGCTAAGTTCGGAAGAGATAAACGCTGAAAGCATCTAAGCGTGAAACTCGCCTTAAGATAAGATTTCCCTGGGGACTTGATCCCCCTGAAGGGTCGTGGTAGACCACCACGTTGATAGGCTGGGTGTGGAAGCGCAGCAATGCGTTAAGCTAACCAGTACTAATTGCCCGTGAGGCTTGATCCTATAACCTTAAGCAGCAACTCAGAAACGAAACGCAATCACAACGCCCCACATTACCTTCTTCCCCTTTTGCGCACCCCGCCTACCGCGGCGTGCGAAACCGTTATGCTTGGCGGCAATAGCCCTTTGGACCCACCCCTTCCCATCCCGAACAGGACCGTGAAACGAAGGTACGCCGATGATAGTGCATACTTCATGTGTGAAAGTAGGTCACCGCCAGGCTCCCCCTCCACAAAGCCCCCGACAAATCCTCGTCGGGGGCTTTGGCCGTTAACGCCCGAGAAAATTGTCGGCAAGCCGTCGTGGTCGCTTGCACGCCGGGGTCGGTCGCGTACACGGCCAGTGGGCGTGGGCGGTTGACCGCGTAATTCGTTTCTGGGATATTCGGGGCCTGCCGTCACGGTCAGCCTGCGATTTCCTGCTCGCCTTCTGACGCGACGGCGCTCGGAAGCAGCTGAGCATCTTCCCCCGGGCGGCCGGTGGCCTGGGATGGACGGAGAACACCCATCGCGTCGCCTGCGTCGAGCGCTGCGCCACGATCAGGGTGACGGGCGGCGGCTTCTCGTATTCGCAATCAGGGAACGTTCTACTGGAGACCGATGCTGCTCGCCCTGCAAATCGCAATCGACACCCTGCTCAAGAGTGCTCTGCCGTCGCTGTTCACCGGGCCCGCCGCCGCGGCAGTGACATTTTCGGCCGACGCCTGGGATTTCGATCGCCTCTCCGCCGATCCGATTGCCGGCGAACCGGGGCCAGAGGATGCGGTGGACGAACTGGTTTTTGATCCGACTGCCGCTGCCGGTCCCTACGCGCTGACCCGGCCACCGTGTCCGGGCCAGAAGCGCGTGTACCTGCGCTCGACGGGTGGCGCCTTGGTGGCTTTGCGCAACAGCGAGGTCGTCTGGGACGTTGCCGACGCCGCGTCGTTCTCGGTTGTTCCCGCTGTGGGCAGGGTTCTCTCCGGATTCGACCATTTGCACGTGATGTACGGCGTCGTGGCCGCGGCGACCCGCCTCAAGTCGTCGCACAAGCTGGCCTTGCAGATCGCCGCTGGCGACGCCGAGAGTACCGAGCGGGCGTTCACGCTGGCGCTCGCGGTGCTGGTGATAAACCGCGAAGCCTTGCTGCGCGCGGCTTCGTTTTCGCGCACCGCCAGCGGCTATCAGGCCGACGGTATGGTGAAAACGCTGAGGTTCACCTCCGGTTCGTCGCCGGACCCGGTGCAGCGCACGCTGGCCCTGGAAGCCGAAGTCGAAGTGCGCCTGGAGCGTCTGATCGGCGAGGAGGATGGGCGTTCGATCGAAGCTAGGCTTTCGCCGGGTCGCGAGGTCGGGAGAAAGACGACGGTCAGCGACACGCCGCCACGCCAGTCCTGAACGTCCGCCTGCCGAAGCTCCGAAGCGGGGGAGGGTAGCGGGGGCGCGGGCGAAGGTCGTCGCGCCTTCACCTCCGCGCTCGTCATGGTCCGCGTGCGGTGCTATTGTGATCGCCGTTTGGCAAGCAGCGTGGCCTCCCGAGTTCGACAGTTCGCCGCCAAAAACAGCGTTTTTCGGGAGGCATCCCACGTAACCATGCGGGTTGCAGGCCGTTTTCTGTCAAAGTCGTGTAGTGGCACGTTTTGGTGTTTTAGGTCTTTACTTGACAAGGCGTTATCGAGTGATAAAGTCGAGGCATGTTCCTCAAGATCACGCGCTCCGGGCCACGCCAGTATCTTCAGCTGGTCGAGGCGTTTCGTGACGATGCCGGCAAAGCCAAGCATCGCACCCTGGTCACCTTGGGCCGTCTCGATCAGATTACCGGCGACCTCGATGCCGTCATCTCCGGCCTGCTGAAAGTCACCGGCCGTCCCGACTTTCTGAATGCCCCGTTGCCGCGCGTCGAATTCGAACCGGCCCGCGCGTTGGGCAACGTCTGGGCCTTGAACGAATTGTGGGAAACCTTGGGCTTTGGCGAACTGCGCCGGGTCTTTCGCAAGACGCGGCACAGCATCGATGTTGAAGCGCTGATTCGCGTCATGGTCTTCAATCGCCTGTGTGACCCGGAATCCAAGCTCGGCGTCCTGCGCTGGCTGGAAACCGTAGCGATGCCGGGCATTGAGGTGGAATCGATCACCCACCAGCATCTGCTGCGCAGCATGGATGCCCTGATGGAGCATCAAGGGGATGTCGATCGGGTGGTGGCCGGTTTGCTCCGCCCCCTGATCGATCAGGAACTGTCGGTGGTCTTCTACGACATGACGACGATACGGGCGGAAGGTGTCTCTGAGCTGGAGGGTGATCTTCGCCAGTTCGGCATGGCCAAGGAAGGACTGATTGCCCGCCAGTTCATGCTGGGAGTGGTGCAGACCGGCGACGGGTTGCCGATCTACCATGAGGTCTTTGCCGGCAATACGGCGGAGTCGCCGACCTTGCTGCCGACGTTGAAGACGGTGCTGGAACGCTTCCCTTCGATTCGCCGCGTGGTGCTGGTGGCGGACCGGGGCTTGCTGTCGCTCGACAATCTTGACGCCTTGTCCGCCATCCGACTGGACAGCGCAGAGCCCCTGGAATTCGTACTGGCCGTGCCGGGTCGGCGTTACCGCGAATTCGTCGAGATCCTGCGTCCCTTTCATGCGCAGCACTGCGTCGAGGCGACCGCGGAAGTGGTTGGCGAATTGTCGTGGCGGGACTTGCGTCTGGTCGTTGCCCACGACCCTGAGGGGGCGGCGGAAAGCCGGATACTGCGGCGGGAGAAGATTCAGGCACTGGAAACGCAAGCGGCGGCTTGGGTCGGCAAACTGGATGCGCAGGATGCCGGGGTGAAGGCACGCGGCAAGCGGCTCTCGGATAGCGGGGCCAAGGCGCGGTTGTATCACGCCGTCAAGGACGGGCGCCTGGCGCATATCGTTCGTGTGGATTTGAAGAACGAGTTGTTCTCCTACGACATCGATCAGGAGGCGCTGGCCTTGGCGGAGTTGATGGATGGCAAGTTGTTGCTGGTGACCAACTGCAAGGATCTGTCGCCGCAGGGTATCGTCGATCGGTACAAGTCACTGGCCGATATCGAACGAGGCTTCCGGGTGCTGAAGTCCGAGATCGAGATCGGTCCGCTGTTTCACCGCTTGCCTGAACGCATCAAGGCGCACGCCTGCCTTTGCTTCCTCGCGCTGATCCTCTACCGCGTGATGCGCCAACGGCTCAAGGCCGCCGACAGCGATCTGTCGCCGGAGCGGGCCCTGGACCACTTGCAGCGCCTGCAGCATCATCAAATCCGCATCAACCCGTCGGCAAAACCCATCCACGGGATCTCCCGTCTGTCTGAAACCCACAACCGCGTATTTGCCGCCCTGAATCTGAAAAAACCCGCTCAGCCACAGCAACTTTCTCTGTTGTAGTACACGTTTTTGAACCCCGGTTCATAACAATCAATAACTTGCGCGTTTAACTGTCGAACTCGGGTGGCCTGCCCGGCAGGCAGTGACAGAGGCAGAAAATACCCGGGGGTAGATATCATGGAAGTCTCAGCAATCGCTGCTCTGGCAACTGAGCTCAGCCAGACGCGCAACGCGGGCGCGGTGCAACTGGCGGTCCTCAGGAAAGCCATGGCTATTCAGGAAGAAAATGCGCAGCAGCTCATTGACGCTGCGTCGCAAGTCGTCAGCAACAATCCCCCGCACCTCGGTAATCGCGTCGATACCTCGGCGTAGATCCACCGCCAAGCGTTTCCCGCAGCAGGGGCCAGCGCTCGGCGCGCTGTCAACATCAGCCGGCGGCCGTCACCCGCCGCACCTGCACCGTCGCCGTCATTCCCTGGTAGGCGTTGGCTGCACCGAACCAGTTTCCCGAGATCGGCGAGGCCTGGCTGGGGTCGCGCGCGACGCCGACGCGGATCAGCTGATTGCTGCCGAGCAGGTTGTTGGTGGGGTCGAAGGTGACCCAGCCGGCACCGGGCAGGTAGACCTGCAGCCATGCATGCGTCGTGCCGGCACCGATGGTGCCGCTTTCGCTCTCGCGATCGCTGCCATGACCGGTGCCCCTGCCACCGTCGAGCGCCTGGTCGTAGAGGTAGCCTGAGACGAAACGGGCGGCAACGCCAAGGCGCCGTACCGCCTCCATCATCAGCAAGGCAAAGTCGCGGCAGGTGCCGGTCCCCAGATCAAGAGTTTGCAGCGGCGTCTGCGTCCCTTCCTGCTCGCGCTGGGCGTAGCCGAAGTAGTTGCGGATGAACTGGTTCATGTTCAGCAGCAGGTCGCGCGTACCGGTCGGGCCATCGGTGCGCATGAACTGGCGCGCCCAGTGGGTCAGCACGCCGTCCGGGTCGTCGTGGTGCGGGCGCATGTAGTGTTCGAGGTCGAAACGCTCCTCGACCGAATAGGCAAAGGGAAAGATCTGCGCGCTCGGTGAAAGCGACAGTTCAGGGTAAGGGCTGAGCGCGTGTTCGATGGTGAATGAACAGACGATCTTGAGTTCCGTGGCCGAACCGAGCGGGGTCACCAGCGCCACCGAATTCGAGTGCGGGTCCTGGATCATGCGCACCGCCGCTTGCGGACTGACCTGCAGGTCAGTGGCCAGTACGCGCTGGTCGTGACTGTCGCGCGGGCGGAACATCACCCGGTGCTCGCCGAAAGTCACCGGCGAGCTGTAGCGGTAACAGGTGGTGTGCGTGATGTCGTAATGGACGTGCATTGCTGGCCTCGCCTGGTGTCTCTTATTGCATCGCTTCGACGATTGCCGCCGCCAGCACTTCGCCGCTTTGCGCGCCGGAGACGCTCAGGCGGCGCTGGATGATGAAGAAGGGCACGCCGCTGACGCCAAGAGCGGTGACCTTGTCGGCCAGTGACCTGACCGGTTTTTCGCCCTCCGTGCTGGCCAGGTAATCGGCGACGTCCTTCTCGATGTCACCGCAGGTGGCGGCAATCCTGGCCAGCGTCGCGACGTCGCCGACATCTTCGCCCCGCTGGAAGTGGGCGACGAACAAGCCATCGACCAGGGCTTCGATGGTCGCTGGCCGATGACCGATCGATTGGGCGCGATAGACCAGGCGGTGTGCGCGCAGCGTGTTCGGGCGGGTGACGATGCGGGCGAAGTCGAATTCTACCCCCGCCTCCCGGCCGGCGACGACGACGTCGCTGTGCAGCTTGTCGACGGCCGCCTTGCCGCCGAACTTGGCTTCCAGGAAAGCGCGGTAGGGCTCGCCTTCCGGCGGCGTGTTCGGGTTGAGGAAATACGGCAGCCAGTTGAACTGGAAGCGGGTCTCGGGATGGCTGGCCGCGACCAGAGCGACCGCCTTGGCGAGCCGGTGCTTGCCGATGAAACACCACGGGCAGACGAGGTCGGAAACGATGTCGATGGTCACGTTCATGGGGGTCAGCGCCGATCTGGCGGGCAGGCAGTGCAAGGGCAGGAAGTGGCAGAAAAGGCCAGCGAGCAACGGCGCACCATAACACAAGGCCTCTTCATCGGCTGTTGGCGAAGCGCTGCAGCCTTTCGGTCAGCTGTTCGAGGTACTGCGCCAGCAGTTGCGGTGCGTGCTGGCGAAACATGCGGATACGCCCGGTATGGATCAGGACCAGCAAGCCGACCATGTGCGCGAAGAGGGCGGTGACTTCCGCTTCGCAGGCGGTGGCATCGAGGCCGTACTCGCTCACGGCGTCGGCGGTCGGCTGCAGGGCGGCGCGCAGCTGCGCGTTGAGTTGCGCGTCGAGTTCGCGCGTCAGGCCTGTCGGGCGCACGCCCTGGAAGAGATAGAAGCCGAGATCGAGATCGCGCGGGTTCTCGCGGTAGAAATCGAAGAACGCGCTGGCCTTGCTGCGCACCCTTTGCGCCGCGCCGCCGTCAGCGGGTGCGCCGGCGACATGCGCGTCGAGGCGCGCCAGCGACTCGCCGAGCAGGGCCGCGTAAACCTCTTCCCGACTTGCAAAATAACTGTAGATCGCCCCCGCCGTGTAACCGGCGCGCCTGGCGATCTCGCGCATGCTCGCGCCTTCCAGTCCCAGTTCGAAGAAAGCGGCGCGCGCCGCGTCGAGAACTCGTTCGCGGCGCAGCTGCGCGATGGCGTCCGCGCGCTGGCGACGCGCATCGTCGTCGCGTGCCTCGCAGGCGTCGGATGTCGCAGTCGTGATGGCGATTGCTGAGCTCTTCATTGACTTGCGCATGCGTGCATTATAGGCTTGGCCAAAAAATTGAACACCGTTCAATTAAAGGTCAAAGCTGGCACAACTGAAGGAGCAAGGACCATGAACACGGCACAGCAGCGAGCGTCGTCCGGGCAGCTGATGAGTGGCAGCGACTACCGTGAATCGCTGCGCCGCTATCGGCCGCTGGTCTATGTCGATGGCCGGCGCATCGAATCGGTCGCCGACGCGCCGGAACTGCAGCCAGGAATCAACGCCCTGGCAGTGACCTACGATTTCGCGCTCGACCCGGCGAAAGCGCCCCTGATGACCGCGCGGCAGTCGTGGCGCAGAAGCCCGGTGAACCGCATGCTGCATATCGACGAGTCGGCAGGAGACCTGCTCAACAAGCTCGAAGCCGTGCGTCTGCTGTGCCAGGAAACCGGTTGCGCGCAGCGCTACCTCGCGCATGACGCGCTCAATGCCATCCACCAGGTCAGTGCGCGCATCGACGACGCGCGCGGCAGCAGCGAGCATCGCGCGCGCTTTGCCGAATACCTGACGCAGGTGCAGGACAAGGACCTGTCGCTCGGTATCGCCATGACCGACGCCAAGGGGGATCGCAGCAAGCGCCCGCATCAGCAGCAGAACGCCGATTCCTACCTGCACGTCGTCGAACGCAACGGCCAGGGAATCGTCATTTCCGGCGCCAAGGCGATCGTCACCGGCGCCGCGTACATGCACGAGTTCCTGGTCATGCCGTGTCGCAACATGGGCGCGGAAGACGCCGACTTCGCCGTCTGCTGCGCCGTACCGGTGGATGCCGAGGGTGTGACCATCGTCTCGCGACCCGCCGGCCGACCCGGCGAGAAGCCCGAACACGGTCAGCCCCTGTTCTCGCGCCGCTACGGCCAGGCGACCGCAGTCGTCCTCTTCGAGCGTGTCTTCGTCCCCTGGGAGCGGGTCTTCTACGCCGGCGACTGGGAACACTCGGGAGTGCTGACTTACCACTATGCCACCCACCACCGCCACAGCTGCATCGCCGCGCGCGCCGGTTTCGGCGATCTCCTGATCGGCGCCGGCGCCCTGATGTGCGAAGCCAACGGCTTTTCCGATCCCGGGGCGCAGTCGAATCTGCGCGAAGCGATGGTCGAGCTGATCACCATCACCGAGAGTTTCTTCGCCTGCGGCGTTGCCGCCAGCGTCTATGCCAAGGCCGACGAGGCCAGCGGCAGTTTCATGCCCGACCCGGTCTTTGCCAACATCGGCAAGCTGCTCCTGGCGACCAAGATCTACGACATGCACCGCCTGGCGCACGAGGTCTCCGGCGGCCTGATCGTCGCCTTGCCGGGGCCGGACGAAGACCACAATCCGGCGACCGCCGCCAGCCTGGCCGAAGTGCTGCGCGCCAGTCCCGACGTCCCCTACGAAAAACGCATCGAGGTGGCGCGCTTCATGGAGGACCTCACCGCTTCGTATCAGGCCGGCTGGTATTCGGTGATCAGCCTGCACGGTGGTGGTTCGCCAGCAGCGATGAAGCAGGAGATCTGGCGCAACTACCCGGTCGGCGACAAGGTGGCGCTGGTCGAACGCCTGCTCGATCGCGGCCTCGCCGACGATCCGGCACGGCCGATCAGCCGCAACCGCCAGCCGGGGCGCTGTTGCGACAGCGGCTGTACGCAGCCGGGTCAGGCGGTGATGGTGCCGCTTCCCTCGCCTGGCCGTTGAGCGGCGAGCCTGCTTGCTCCGCCTGGCCCCGGTTACCAGCTCTCGCTGGCCGAGCCGACCGTCGCCGAAGGACGTGCCGATCTTGTCACCCTGGCGCGCGGCGGAAGCGGCCTGCTCAGCGAGCGGCTCGCCCGAGCTGCGCCGCGAACGCGGGCGCATCGGTGACCGGCAACTCGCAGCGACCGTGACGGCAGACGTAGGCCGTCGGGCGATCGCCTTGCGGCACCTTGTCGCCGACAAAGGCGACGGTTTCGGCCAGCGATCCCATCGCCGATTCCGGTCCCCCGGCGATGGCGTGTGAAGGCAGGTAGCTGCGGCGCAGGACCGACAGCAGCGGCGCCGCCGCGTCGGCAGCGCCGTCGGGCCAGACGATGGCGATCTCGAGCGGCGTGTCGGCCAGGAAATCGAGTGCCAGCAGCGCTTCGGTCATGGCGATCGGCCGTTCGCGAAGCACCTTGGCGTGCGCTCGCAGTCCGCGTTCGGCGATTTGCCGCCAGTGATCGTCGCCGGTGAACACGCCCAGGCGCAGCGCGTTCATCAGCGCCACCGACGTTCCCGACGGCTCGGCGCCGTCGTAGGCGGGCTTCTCACGTGCGATCAGCGTCTCGTGCGTCGCGCTGCTCATGAACCAGCCGCCGGCCGGGTCGGCGAACAGGCGCTCGCTTGCCCGGGCGAGCGTCAGCGATTCTGCCAGCCAGCGCGCGTCGAATGTCGCCTCGTAAAGATCGATCAGGCCGGCGGCCAGAAACGCATGGTCGTCGAGGAAAGCGGCGTGCCGCGCCTGTCCGTCCTTGAAGCTGCGCTGCAGCTCGCCATCGGCGCCGCGCAAATGTGCGAGCACGAAATCCGCGGCGCGCGCGGCGGCGGCGATATAGCGCGGCTCGTCGAGAATTCGCCCGGCGACCGCCATTGCCGAGATCATCAGGCCGTTCCATGCGGCGAGGATCTTGTCGTCGCGCAGCGGCGGCACCCGCCGTGCCCGCGCCTCGTAGAGGATGGCACGCGCGCCGGCCAGCGCCGCCCAGCGCGCCTCGTCCGGTCGCGGAACGTTGAGGATGTTGCGCCCCTCCCAGTTGCCGCCGGGTCGCACGTCGTAGTGGTCGAGGAAAAGCTGCGTCGTTTCGCGGTCGCCAAGAGCAGCGAGTTCGCGGCGTATTTCGTCCGCGCTCCACACGAAGAAGCGCCCCTCGTCGCCTTCGGAATCGGCGTCGGTGGCCGAATAGAAAGCGCCCTCGCCGTCGCTCATCTCGCGCAGGACGTAGTCGCAGGTTTCGCGCGCGACGCGCGCAAAGTCGGCCCGGCCGGCAAGCTGAAAAGCTTCGGCGTAAGCAACGACCAGCAAGGCATTGTCGTAGAGCATCTTCTCGAAATGCGGCACCAGCCACTGCGCGTCGGTCGAGTAGCGATGGAAACCGCCGCCGAGCTGATCGTAGAGCCCGCCGGCGGCCATCTTTTCCAGCGTCAGCGTCGCCATGTGCAACGCCTCGGCGTCGCCCGTGCGCTTCACATGCCGCAGGAGGAGGCGTACCGGAACGTGCGAAGGGAACTTCGGCGCCCGCTTCAGGCCGCCGTGCTCGCTGTCGAACGACCCCCTGTAATGCGCGACGGTGGCGTCGATCAGCTCGCGCGTGGGCAGGTCGCGCGTGTCCGCGTTCGCGGCCGCCGTTCCCTGCATGTCCTGGCGAACCGCTTCGACGAGTGCCGCCGACGCCTTGCCGACGCGATCGGGATCGCGATGAAAGGTCTCGGAGAGGGCGCCGAGCAGCGACAGGAAGCCGCGCGCGCCACCACGAACGCCGTCACGTGGCGGGAAATAGGTGCCGGCGAAAAACGGTTCGCGCGCGGCGGTCAGCCAGACGCTCATCGGCCAGCCGCCCGACCCGGTCAGTTGCTGTACGGCGCTCATGTACACCGCGTCGATGTCGGGGCGCTCCTCGCGATCGACCTTGATCGCCACGTAATGCTGGTTGACGAAGCGGGCGATCTCCTCGTCCTCGAAGGACTCGGCTTCCATGACGTGGCACCAGTGGCAGGTCGAGTAGCCGATCGACAGGAATACCGGCCGGGCGAGCCGCCGCGCTTCGGAAAAAGCCTCGTCGCCCCAGGGAAACCAGTTCACCGGGTTGTGCGCGTGCTGCAGCAGGTAGGGACTGGTCTCCAGCGCCAGGCGGTTGGTGAACAGCGGCCGTCCGCCGGCGTCGAGGTGGTGCGTGCGCGGCACATAGTCCGGGCCGCGTCGGGCAATCGCCGCGCCGAGCGCGTCCGCCAATTGAGCAGCAAAGGGCGCGCTGCCAGGGGGGGTGCCGTCAGTCATTGTCTTTCTCCAGGCGATCAGTCAACGAGTGGCCGACTGCGCATCCACTGACTCGGAAACGGGCAATCGAGCAGGCTGCTAGAATACGTCGCTTGCAACCCGCGCGACAAAGCTGACATGATCGCCACCATCAGGGAATTCTTCAACCAGTTCATCGAACCGGGCACGCGCCAGGGCGAGGCGGCTGGCGACCATGGCCTGCAGGTCGCCACTGCCGCCTTGCTCCTGGAAATGATGCGCATGGACGATCGCATCACCGATGCGGAGCGGGCTGCCACGGCCAACGCCCTGCGCGAGCAGTTCCATCTGGACACGGCGCAACTCGACACCTTGATGACCCTTGCCGAAGAGGAAGCCCGCGCGGCCAGCGGCTACTATCAGTTCACCTCGCTGATCAACGCCAGTTGCGGCGCGCAACAGAAAGTCCGCATCATAGAAAACATGTGGCAGATCGCGCTGGCCGACGGCCACCTCGACGCTCACGAATCGCACCTGATGCGCAAGATTGCCAACCTGCTCTACGTCGGCCATGCCGATTACATCGCCGCCAAACAGCGGGCCCGCCAGGCGGCGGGGGTGCCGCCGGCGATGTAGGCCCGTTGGCAGGTCGGTGCGGCGATTCACAAGGGCGGCTGCGCGTGAAAGCGCCAGGCCGCCGGCTGCCGCTCCAGCCAGCAAGCTGTCGCTGCGAGGAGCGACGCGGCCGTCCAGCGACAGCTTCCGCCAATGCATCGTCGGTCGCCGCGGCCAGCTTACGAAAGGCGTTCGAGCCTGCCTCGACAAGCGATGGCCAGAAACTGCAGCAGTTCGTCACCTGTCGTTCTTTATAGAGGACAACCGTCATGCCCGGATCAGCTCGTCTCGTCAGTCGCGCCCTGCTTCTTTTCTCGGCCCATCTCCTGCCAGTCGGCCAGGCGCCGGCTGTGGAACTCGATCCTGGGCGCGACCTACGCGTGAGCTTTTCGACTCACGGCACCGAGAAGGGCGCCGGTTTCGTCACCGGCGAGGTGAGCAGGATCGAGCCGCAGGACTTTTCCTGCGTCCTCCTTGAATTCGGACTGTTTACGCGCTTCGATCAGAAGCGTGCCGGGCAGGCGTCGCAGCGTCTCGGAGTTTTCCCCGTCAGAGTGGACGGCCTTGGCTCGCAGGCGACCGTCGTCTACCGCAAGGCCTTGCCGTTTCCCGCCGGGATCCGCCTGGAAAAGGTCAGCACCTGTCCCGGCGAGCCCGCGAAAGAGGCGACGAAAGAAGCGGCGAAGGGCGCAGGACCGCCACAGATCGTCGCCTTCAAGGCGACTCCCAATCCGGTGCAGCGCGGCGGCTCGGTGACCTTTTCCTGGGAAGTGCACAACGCAGACCGCGTACGCTTGTTCGACGAGTCCGGAGAGATCGAGACCAGGAACCTGCTTCCCAGCGGTCAACGCGGCTGGCCGCTGGCGACGTCGGGCGACGAGTCCATGGCGATCGACGAGCCAACGACGTTCAGGCTGCTGGCGCAGAAAAACGACGGCAAGAGGGTGTCGGCTTCGACGACGGTTCGCTTGCTGAAAGCGCAGTCGGCAAGCTGCCGAATCTTCGGCAAGGTGACCGGAACGCCGGTGCGCGCCCGCCTTTCACCCAAGGGGCCGATGGAAATCTTCCAGCTCGCCCAGGTCGGCGTCTTCGTTCCCGGTGAGCGGCAACCGACACTCAGGGCACGAGTCGATGCGCAAGGAAACTACAGTTTCGCAACGGTGCCCGGGAATCAGGAGTTTCGCGTCGCGCCTCTGGGGCCGAGTTGGCGCTACGACCATGGCGACGACACGGTGGCGTGCCTGCCGGGAAGATCGGTCCGGGTGGACTTCGCTATCCAGGGCGTGCTGAACGACTGAACGGTCGACACGCCGTGATCGTCAATGAATCTCCTTGCCCGCGGCGATGTCGCCGATACGGGTAAACTGGAGCAACCGAATCAGGAGGAAACATCTGTGCACAACTACGACTATGACCTGTTCGTGATCGGCGCCGGCTCGGGTGGGGTAAGGGCCGCACGCATGGCGGCCGGTTTTGGCGCCAGGGTCGCGGTTGCCGAAGACCGTTACCTGGGAGGTACCTGCGTCAACGTCGGCTGCGTGCCGAAGAAACTCTACGTCTACGCGTCCGAGTTCGGCAAGGCCTTCAAGGACGCGCACAATTTCGGCTGGAACAGCGAGACGCCGCCGTTCGACTGGGCAACCCTGCGCGACAACAAGAAAGCGGAAATAGCGCGCCTCAACGGGATCTACGACAACTTGCTGGCGGGCGCGAAGGCGGAGGTGATCAACGGCCGCGCTCGCCTCGTCGACGCGCATACCGTGGCCGTCGGCGAGCAGCGCCATACGGCGGGCAGGATCCTCATCGCCACCGGCGGCTGGCCGCATATCCCCGCCTTCCCGGGCCGCGAGCACGCCATCAGCTCGAACGAGGTGTTCGACCTGGAGACTTTTCCCCGCCGCCTGGCAATCGTCGGCGGTGGGTACATCGCGGTCGAATTCGCCGGCATCTTCAACGGCCTCGGCGCGCACGTCACCCAGTTGTACCGCGGGCCCCTGTTCCTGCGCGGTTTCGACGCCGATATCCGCGCGCATGCGGCACAGGAGATCGCCAAGACCGGCGTCGACCTGCGCTTCGAAGTCAATGTCCAGTCGATCAGCGCGGGTCCCGGCGGCCTCAAGGTCTGTCTGAGCGACGATACGGCCATCGAAGTCGATACGGTGCTCTACGCGACTGGTCGCAAAGCGAACCTGCACGACATCGGTCTGGAGAGCGTGAACGTGGCGCTCAACGACGATGGCACGATCAAGGTCGACGACCAGTTCCGGACGTCCGAGCCGAGCATCTTTGCCCTCGGCGACGTCACCGGCGGCATGGAGCTGACCCCCGTCGCCCTGGCCGAGGGAATGTCGTTCGCCCGGCGCCAGTTTGGCGGGCTGGACAACACGCTGGATTACGATTTCATTCCCACGGCGGTCTTCTGCCAGCCGAACATCGGCACGGTCGGTTTCACCGAAGAGGAGGCGCGCGCCAGGTTCGGTCATCTCCGCCTGTTCAAGTCCACCTTCAAGCCCATGAAGCACACCATCAGTGGACGCGACGAAAAGACGTTCATGAAGCTGATCGTCGACAAGGCCAGCGACCGGGTCGTCGGTGCGCACATGATGGGCCCGGACGCTGGCGAGATCATGCAGGGAATCGCCATCGCCATGCGCGCCGGGGCCACCAAAGCCGTCTTCGACACGACCATCGGCATCCATCCCACCGCTGCCGAGGAATTCGTTACCATGCGTGAAGCCTGGCGGGAGGACTGAGCGTTCCTGTTCAATGCCTTGCCGATCCGTTTGTCGAACCCGGATATGGCCTACAATTTTAGTGTGACCCGCAGCAACGACTGATTTTCCAACACAACGAAGGAGAAACAAGATGTCGCATGATGTCCCGAGCGTAGTTTTCAAGACTCGCGTACGCAATGATTCCCTGGGTGGGCCGAACCCTTTCGAGTGGAAGGATCTGAGCAGCGACGACATCTTCAAGGGCAAGAACGTCGTCGTCTTTTCACTTCCGGGCGCCTTCACGCCGACCTGCTCGACCTCGCATCTGCCGCGCTACGAGGAACTCTATGACGAGTTCAAGGCGCAGGGCGTCGATGCCGTGGTCTGCATCTCGGTCAACGACGCCTTCGTCATGTACCAGTGGGGCAAGAGCCAGAATGCCAAGAATGTCTTCCTGCTCCCCGATGGCAATGGCGAATTCACCCGCAAGATGGGGATGCTGGTCGACAAGCACAATCTCGGTTTCGGCCAGCGCAGCTGGCGCTACTCGATGTATGTCGAAGACGGTGAAATCAAGCGCCTGTTTTCCGAAAAGGGCTTCGCTGACAATTGCCCGACCGACCCCTTCGAAGTGTCCGACGCCGACACCATGCTCAAGTATCTGAAGAGCCGCTGACGATCAGCGCAGGGGAAAGGGAGGCTTGTGACGCAGCGGCAGGCGTCGGGCGCTTCCTTGCCCCGCGTGCGTCGTTGGCGCGATGGCTACGGTAAACCGCGTCAGGCGCACGTCCACAGTGACTGGCAGCGTCGTCAACTCCGCCGCCAGCGCACGCCGCTCGGCGCTGGCGCGGTAGAGGTGCGGGGTCATTGCCAGCAGGTCGGCAATCGTCTCCTGGCCGGCGAGATCGAGCGAGTAGCGTAGGCTTTCGCTCGACACGCCGGCAAAGCCAGGCGGTGGGTGCACGGTGGCCGCACGTTCCGGCTTCAACGTCGGGTAGATGATTTCGCGCAGTTCGCGCAGGTGATCCGGCCCGGCATCGACCTGCAGCAGCTGGCCGTTCGCTTTCAGTACGCGGGCGAATTCGGCATAGACCGGGAAGCCGAAGATGCACAGCAGCCGATCGATGCTGCCCGCCTGCACCGGCAAGCGGGCGTTGCTGCCGACGACCCAGTTGGGCCGCGGGTCCTGTTTGGCTGCCGACAGGACGGCCCACTTGGAAATGTCCAGCCCAAGCAAGGCCAGCGTTTGTCCGTCGCCGCCCGTCGCCGCCGCCAACTGGCGCAGGTAGTAGCCCTCGCCGCAGCCGGCATCGAGGCAACTGGCCGTGGCCATGGCGGGCAGATCCCTCAGCGCGGCCTTGCAGACCGCAGCGGCGATCGGCTCGTAGAAACCGCCATTGAGAAAACGCCGGCGGGCGGCGACCATCTCCTTGCTGTCGCCCGGGTCGCGCGAGCGCTTGTTCTGTACCGGCAGCAGGTGGGTATATCCGTGACTGGCGATGTCGAAACTGTGCCCGGCAGCGCACCGCCATGTCGCACCGCTGCGTTGCAGGGGAACGCCGTCCAGCGGGCAGGCGAGCGCCTGGAATGGGGTGATGTTCATGAACTGTGCCCGCTGAAAGCCTGAGGAAGTAGCTTGGTCTGTCGCCGCGGCTATTTTACGAGCGTATTGCTGCTCAGCAAGGCCAGCACCAGCACGGCCAGCACGAAAGACAGTCCCTGCCAGAAGCGCAGCGGGTTGCGGTCGATGAGTGGGGTCGCGCGTTCCTTGAGCAGGGCCGGGTTGGGGTGCCTGAGGTCGTGGGTGAACTCCGAGAGTTCCGCGTAGCGCTGGTTGGGGTCGGGGTGGACCGCCTTGGCCAGGGCGGCGTCGATCCAGGCCGGGATTTCGCGCTGTTCGTCGAGTACCGATTGGTACTGCAGCTTCCTTTGCGCGGCCCTGGTTCTCGATTTTGCCACCTCTGCCCCGTAGGGCAGTCGTCCGGAGAGCATCTGGTAGGCGATGACGCCGAGCGAGAACAAATCGGAGCAAGGCCGTCCCGCTTCGCCGAGGAAGTATTCGGGCGCAGTGTACTGGACGGTCCCGAGAATGTGCGGCTGAAGGTTCGCCGTTCCGGCTTCGGCGAGTCCGGACACGCGTGCGGCGCCGAAGTCGATGATTTTTACCGTGCCGGAAGCATCGATCATGATGTTGTTCGGGCGCAGGTCCTGGTGCAGCATTTCCAGGCGATGGAAAGCGAGCAGGCCTCTGGCAATCTGTTCGACGATGGCGCGCACCGTTTCCAGTTCCGGCGCCGGATTGTCGACCATCCACTGCGCCAGCGTCTGCCCTTCGATGTATTCGCTAACGACGTAGACGGAGTGGCGTTTTCGCGTCTGCGCGCAAGGTTTCAGAACATGTGCGCTGTTGATGCGCCGTGCGATCCACTCCTCCAGCATGAATCGCTCCAGGTACGCGGGGTCGTCGCGAAGATCGATGGAAGGCGTCTTGACGATGACCAGCGCGCCGCTATCGACATCCTCGGCGAGATAGACGTGGCTGCGGCTGCTGCCGTGCACCTGGCGAATGATCCGGTAGCCCTCGAAGAGCATCCGCGCTTCCAGAACGGGCGCCGGCGGCAGCTCTGCCAACTGCTGATAGAGCTCGTTGGGCGCCTGCCCGGGCAGGGTTTCTATCCTCACGATCTGGGCCGTCAGATTGTCCTTGCTGCCCCGCGTGTACGCTTCCTCGGCAATGCGTCTGGCTGCCGCGTCGAGATCGTCGCCGGCCTCCCTGATGGCCGTGATGATGAATGGCGGCGCAGCGAATTCGTGGACACCGTCGGTGGCCAGGATGAAAACGTCGCCTTCTTCGGCCTGCAGAGCCAGATAGTCGATTTCGAGTTGCGGGCTGATGCCCAGCGCGCGGCTGAGATAGCTTTGCTCCGCGGAAACGACGAGCCGGTGGTCGTCGGTCAATTGTTCCAGCTTGGCGTCGCGGAGGCGGTAAACGCGGCTGTCGCCGACATGGAAGATGTGCGCGGTGTTGGACTTGATGATCAGTGCGCTGAGGGTGCACACATAACCGCGGTCCATGTCGTAGCGGTACTGGCTGTGCCGGCTCTGCGCATAAAGCCAGGAGTTTGCTGCGCTCAACACGCGCTGCGCCGACGACTTGACCGACCAGGCTTCCGAAGTGCAGTAGTAGTCGTCGAGAAAGCTCTTGATCGCCGATTCGCTGGCCACGTGGCCGACGTCGCTGCTGCTGATGCCGTCGGCGAGGGCGATGGCGATTCCCTTCGAACCCAGTAGCGGTTCGTCCGGGATGCACAGCCCATGAAAATCCTGATTGATTTCCTTGCGCCCCTTGGCCGAGTACTGGCCGGCAGTGAGAGTGAGTTTGCTGGACATTGCGCGTGGCCTGGGGCTCGCGCCGCTGGCGGCGAGAGCCCCACAAAAGCCGGCTGCCGCTCAGGCGGCGTTGTGCTTCGCGCGGCCGGTGTTCAGGTGGCCGGCATAGTCGGCGTTGCGCTTCGGTGCCGTGCGCACGTGCGTCGAGTACAGCGTCAGGCCGACGAAGGCCAGACCGCCGACCAGATTGCCGAGGACCGTCGGGATCTCGTTCCACACCAGGTAGTCATAGATCGAGAAGTGTCCGCCCAGCATCAGGCCCGACGGGAAGAGGAACATGTTCACGATCGAATGCTCGAAGCCCATGTAGAAGAAGAGCATGATCGGCATCCACATGGCGACGACCTTGCCCGTTACGTTGGTCGACACCATGGCGCCCACGACACCCGTCGAAACCATCCAGTTGCACAGCACGCCACGGATGAAGAGGGTCAGCATGCCCGCTGCCCCATGGGCTGCGTAGCCGACCGTACGCCCTTCGCCGATGACGCCTATTTTCTGTCCGACGATGTTCGGTTCCGTGCTGAAGCCATAGGTAAAGATGATCGCCATCATCACCGCCACCGTCAGGGCACCGGCGAAGTTGCCGACGAAGACCAGGCTCCAGTTGCGCAGGATGCCGCCCACGGTCACCCCCGGGCGCTTGTCGATCAAGGCCAGCGGGCAAAGCGTGAACACTCCGGTCAGCAGGTCGAAGCCGAGCAGATAGAGGATGCAGAAGCCGACCGGGAAAAGAATGGCGCCGGCAAGCGGTTCGCCGGTCTGGACAGTGATGGTGACGGCAAACGCAGCGGCCAGGGCGAGGATGGCGCCGGCCATGAAGGCGCGAACGAGGGTGTCGCGGGTGGACATGAAGATCTTCGATTCCCCTGCATCGACCATCTTGGTGACGAACTCGGTGGGTGCTAGGTAGGACATGAGGCGTTCTCCTGAATGAATGAGTGATGGATTCTTCGGTTGGCTAAGTGGGTGTCAGCGCAGTTTGGTCGTCTCCGTCTGTGCACCCAGCAGCCGTTTTGCCGGACCTGAACCACACCAAGCACGTAGCGTGCCAGTCGGCGAAAAACCGCCCGCGGCAAGCCTCCGCTAGCGTCCGGCCGCTTCCTCGAAGTGCTTGCCGCCCTCACTTGGGGCGCTCCATTCGGGTCTGTGCCTGTTCCTGGTGCGGCAGTGCAGCAAAGGCGGCAGGCGACGCGTTCGCCTCGGGAGCTGCTTCGCAGCGGGCCGGTGAATCCACTCCCGGGGCAGGCCGGGCGGCCGATCTGCAGGTCTTTCCTCGGCGAGGTGGCGGCCCCGGCAAGGCGCCCGGAGCACGGTCAATCGTCGCGAAAACTGCGCCCATGCGGCATGGCACGAATACTGCTGGAGCTATCGGGCATGCACGCGGCGCGAGCCTGCGTGCCATTTTCAAGCGCGCAAATCCGCGCCGACCAGGAGCTAGCCATGAAGCGCATTGAAGTCACCGAAATGATCGTCGCCGCCAAGATCCAGAAAGGCCTCAAGTGGGCCGACGTGGCCAGGGAGGTCGGCCTGTCCAAGGAATGGGTCACCGCCGGATGTCTCGGCCAGATGACCTTCGACAAGGAGCAGGCGACGACCGTCGGCCGGATCTTCGGCCTGCCGGCCGACGCCGTCGCCTTGCTGCAAGTCGTTCCGTACAAGGGCTCACTGCCGACCGCCGTGCCGGCGGACCCGCTGCTCTATCGCTTTTACGAGTTGATCAACGTCTACGGGACGACCTTCAAGGAATTGATTCACGAGGAATTCGGCGACGGCATCATGTCGGCGATCGACTTCAACGTGAACCTGACGCGCGAAGCAAACGCCGCCGGCGACCGCGTGAGCATCGTCATGTCGGGGAAGTTCCTGCCCTACAAGACCTACTGATCGCTTGACGAGGCGAACGGCTTCCCTATCGCCTGGCCACCGCAGTGGCGTTGCCCTTGCTATCGCGAATAGCACCGAAGTCGGGAGCGCTCCGATTTCAGATCGCGCTCTCGACCCCGGTCAGCATTCAATCCTCTCAACTTAGCATTCCGTCATACCGGCTTGTAGGCGTGGTAGCGATGCGGTTTTCGCTGCGGCGTTCGAGGCTTGGAGCGGCCAGCGACAAACTTCTGAAGGTTGGCGGCAATCTCGTGAATGAGGGGCTTCAATCGCCGCGTCGTCGCACCAGCGGCGAGCAACCAACGGCCGATCTGGCGCTTGATCTTGTCGATCGCCAAGGTACGGTTGATCTTCCATGGCGAATCGGCGTCCAGATGCGCGTCGGTGGCGACGTAGGCAGCCAGGGCATTGAGGTTGTCGAAGACGGCCTTGGCACCGAAATCCTGATTGGCCGCTTGCCAGGACAAGCCGGAGGTATGTTCGAGCCCCAAGCGATGCTTGAGCCGGCGAAACGCTTCTTCGATCCGCCAACGGCCGTGGTACAAGGCGCCAAAGACGGCCGCCGGGAAAGCGACGGCGTCAAGCAGCGAAGTCATCACCACATGTTGCCGCCCGTTCGGCGTGGTCACCCGCACCAAGCGAACCGTTGTCGGCGTCGCCGGGCACTCGTAGTCCTGCGCATCGCGCGCATTCGGCGCACGCAGGCTCACCAGCTGCTCGCTCTGCCCCGAGCGCATGAACTCGCGTACCACCCTGAATCCACGGGAAATGTCACAGCGAATACAGAAAGGGATCCCGCGCGCGGTGAGTGCTGCCGCCAGCCAGCGGCAAGGAAAGCCGCGGTCGAGGACCAGCAGGTCGTCGACCTGCAGCCGCTCGATCACCTCGAAGAGCATCTGGCGCTCGTCACACGCGCCATGCTGCAACGCGAAGTGAAGGAACATCTCAATTCCCGGCAAGTACAGGCCAAACGCCACGCCCGTGACGATCGAACGTACACCTTCTTTCATCGTCGTCAGCCGGACCGCCGCGGTATCGCTAGCCACTATCCGCAGACCCTGCCATCGCGGCACCGGCAGATGCTCCTCGACCAGGTCCATCAACTTTCGATTGACGTCACCGAACACCAAAGCACTAATCTTGTAGCGCGCCTTGCAGAAAGCCTGGGCGCTCACCAAGCGGACCGAGTCCGCACGATTTCTCAGGTTGGCAAAGAACTGGTCCAGTTCAGCCTGGACCGCACCTTGTACGCCGGACAGCAAGAACGTCAGGACGGTTGGGAAGCTGAGCGTGCGGTCGCGGGTGAAATACTTCGGCTTGAGACGGGCGCCTTCCAATAACTCCTGTGAAAACAGATAGTTGGCAAGCCCGTTAATTACTTTCGCATATGAAGGGCGTCATGCAATTACCCTTTATAAACAATACGTTACAGCTCAATTATGCAACGAAAATGAACGCCATTCAAGCCACGATCGCCGCTATGCATTTATGCTAAGTTGAGAGGATTGGGTCAGCATTGACCTCGTCGATTGGCACGTGCTTCCAACTCGTATATTTGCTCTGAAGCGCGGCCAACTCCCGGTCAAGCTGATCACATTGTCCGAGACGGTTCCGGTTTGCACTGTCCGCTTGAGAAGTGGAGGCCTTTCTGTTTGCGGCGGCCTCGATCATCTTCACTTGCTGGTCGAAAGGCACCCCGTCCGGCACGGTATGGTATAGCACGCCAAGGGCGTGCTGTCGCGAACCGTAGTCGCTCGAGTAAAAGGTTGACCCATTGTAGGCGCCCTGCATTCGTGGATCGTCGCCGCGACAACGGCGCCGACAGAAAACGAAATGACAGCGGCGAAAGCGAGCCTTTGGATAGGCGCGCGCAGGGTACAAGCTGTGCGTGTTGTCGCATGATCTAGAAGGGTAGGCTTGGCCTGTCAACCGTCGTCGGACTCAATGTGTCGGAGTGGCCAAAGCGCTTGAATCGACTCTGAATTTAGGGAAGTCCGGTGCGACTGCGTCGGAAAATTTGACAGTGTAGCAAGCACGGTTATTCAAACAATCAGCAACATGTTGTTTTTAAGAGGTGTCTATCGATGGCACGCAATTTGCTTTCATTGTCGATATCTAATAAGGAGGGGGAAAATGGAAAAAGTTTTTAGTAATATTTTTTGCCGGGCGGCCTTGGCATTGTCAATATTTTTGGCCTCCGCAGTGACGTCCACCGCGGCCAATGCCAATTATGTATATACATATACTGGCAATGTTTTTACGCTTTTCCAAAATGGGACGGAGTTTACGAATTCAAGAGTCACAGCCATAATGACGTTGGACGCATTGCCCTCTCTCCCCTCTGGGTTGGTGGATGTTACTGGACTCAGCGGATTCTCTTTAACCATGACGTCTGGAGCTCACACGCTATCGAACTCCTCACCTAATGTGACTACACGCGCTAATATCTCGTTTTTGGCCGATGGTAATATAGGCCCGCATTGGTGGCTAACACTTGACGACTATCTACCCCCTTTGTACTCCCTTACATTATGGTCTCTGTCTGCTCCAACTACATCCAGCGACTTCGCGGCGTACTATAATGGTCCTGACCTCCAAGACGGCTATATAGATTATTCGCCGGGTGAGTGGAGGATGGAATATCGCGCAGTCCCGGTACCACATACAGCCGCACTACTCGCGCTAGCCCTGGCCGGCCTCGGCTTCGGCAGACGCAAACGGATCGGCTAAGCCGTGTCATTAACAAACCCCGCTTCGGCGGGTTTTTTGTGTGCACGGCCATGCCGCCCAGCGTCCACCCCAACCAGCGACGAACGTATCTCCCAAGCCACCCTTGAAGAGAGCGCCGGCGAGGTGTCCTTCGCACCCGCCCTGGCGGTCGGCGGACACCTGGCTGCTCACCGCCCTGGTGGCAGGAACTGGGCTTCGCCGAGACCTTCCGCCGGGTATTGCGCAACCGCCGCCAGTTCGACGCCAAGCTCCGGTTGCGGGTGATGGTCTTCAACCGCCTGTGCGATCTCCGAGTCAAAGCTGGGCATCCTGCGCTGGCTGGAAGGTGCTCGGGTCCCGGAAGTCGCCAACGAGACTTGGAGAAAGCTTGAAGGCAGCGGGTAATCCGGCGCTCCTCCCGCACCCACCGTCATTGCGAGGAGGCGCAGCCGACGCGGCAATCCAGTGCCATTCTCTCACTGCCTTTCCGCCGCATCGCCAATGCGCAGCGCAAAAGCTCTCGATTGCCAAGTGGGCTGATGTCGTGCTGCGGCATCTCTGACGATGCTTTCAGCAGAGCAGACCTGCAAAACAGCGCACGATCGTTGACCTGGCTGGAACTCACAAGTTCCACACTGCACTACCGCGCTGTCACAGAGGCCCACCTGGCGAACATCGTCAAGGTCAATCTGGCGGCGGACGTATTCACCTACGAGATCGACCAGCGGGCCTTGAGCCGTGCGCGCATGATGGACGGCAAGCTGATCCTGGTCTCGAACATGCCGGATCACACGCCTGCCGAGATCGTGGCGCGCTGCAAGGCGCTGGCCGACATCGAGCGGGGCTTCCGTGTCCTGAAGTCGGAGATCGAGATCGCGCCGGCCTACCATCGCCTGCCGAACCGGATTCGCGCGCGTGCCCTGATCTGTTTCCTGGCGCTGGTCTTGTACCGTTTGCTGCGCATGCGTTTGAAGGCCAGGGATAGCCAGCTCTCGCCGGAGCGTGCGCTGGAGATTGCGCGCCGCATCCAGTTTCACCCGATCACCTTGCATCAAAGTCAATCGGCGTCCGGCCTGTCGGCCATGACGCCACAACAGAAGGCGCTGTTCGAGACCGTCACCCTGCCAGAACCGTCCGCCAAGCGGTTGTAGTGCCAATTTCACTTACGTGAATTATGCCTATTCAATGGCTTACGCGTTTTAGTGTCGAGCTCGGGATAGCTGCTCCACGACCATGGCATCATCGACAGCGTTGACCGTTTGCACAAGGTGTGTGGATGAAGGACTGGCTGCCGCGGAGGTACAGCTCGCACTGATCGTGCCGGAGTGGGAAAACGTATTGGCGGAGCGAGCCAGGTTGTCCGCCGTGGCCTGGGCATGGCGTGAAGTCGAGACCGGCTTGCCCACGCCAGGGCCGGTGAACCGGCGCGGATCCCGCTTCCACTCGCATGAGCACCGGCACGGGTAACCGGCTTTCCTTGGGTTGACTCCGTGCCGTGACCCGCTCCGCGCAAATTGGGCCGCTACACCGCGGTTCAGGTCTATAACCAGTATCGCCCAGTCAGCGCCAGTGACTTATCTCCGCATCATGCTCAACCAAGAAAGGGTGCTATCCTGCGCAACACCCCGCCATGGATTGAGACTTCATGATCCGTTCTCACCTCGGCGAACTCATGCGCCGCCATCAGCTGAAAACGACCGAGTTGGCGCGTCTGGCGCACGTCAATCGCAGTACGGTGGCCGCATTGACGCGCGATCGGGCGACCCGGGTCGATCTCACCGCGCTGGAGCGAATCTGCACGGTCCTCGGCTGCGGGCTCGGTGATCTGCTGGAAATCGTCCCGGACGAGTCTCGGCAAAACGACAACCCGCCGACTGCGGGAGCGACCTAAATGCCCATGAGCCTCAGCCGTTGGCAGGCCGTTTCACAGTCGCAGTTCGCCTGGGAGCGCGAGGCCCTGGACTGGCTTCGCAACCACCTTCCCGATCGCGAACCCTGGCACGCCTGGACCAACTTCGAATTTATCGACGAGGAAGGCAAGGTCAACGAGGTTGACGCCCTGGTCCTCACGCCGGCAGGTCTCTTCCTCATCAAGATCAAGAGCCGGCCTGGTGAGGTTTCTGGCGACGCGCATACCTGGCTGTGGGTCAGCGACGGTCGTGAACGGGCCTGCGACAACCCGCTGATTCTCGCCAACCGCAAGTCGAAGCGACTGGCCAGCCTGTTGCGGCGGCAGTCATCGGTATTCAAGGCAAAGTGCGCTTGCCCTTCGTCGAGCCGCTGATCTTCCTGTCGGCCACCAGCCTTGACTGCAAACTCAGTGGCACGGCCCGCTCGGGCACCTACCTGCGCGGTCAGCCGAACAGCGAGTCCGATACCGGCATCATCGACGCGCTGCAAAACGGCAGTGGTAGTGCCCGCGCGATCCAGCCCAGCCGCATCGACCATCAACACGCCCGGGTGCTTGCCCGGGCCATGGCAGAGGCCGGCATAAGGCCCTCGAACAAGCATCGCAAGGTCGGCGACTACCAGCTCGGCGCGCTGTTGTCGGAAGGCGGCTCCTACCAGGATTGGGAGGGCACGCACACCGCGATGGCGGCTGTACGCCGGCGCGTTCGCATCTACACGGTCGCTGCCGCCACCACGCCCGATGCGCGCAAGTCGCTGGTTCGCCAGGCGCAGCGAGAGTTCCAGATCCTCGAAGGGATCGACCACCCCGGTATCGTCAAGGTCAAGGACTACCAGGACACCGAACTCGGCCCGGCGCTCATCTTCGATCACGACCCCAAGGCAATCCGGCTCGACTTCCTGCTGCGCGAGCGTCCTGTTTCAGGACCTTGCCGGCGCAACGCCACGGCCGCGCATCATGAACTGGCAGACGGGTGCACGAGAGGGCACGCAGAGCAGCGGCACCATCGATCCAGCGCGCCGTACGGTCGGTGGCACCATGCACGTCGAGGAGTATGTCGAGGACCCCGGCCTGGTCTATCTGGCTCCGGAAACCTCGCAATCAGAGACGCAGCAAGGCCCCAGCCTGGATGCCTTCAGCCTGGGTGCGATCACCTATCACGTCTTCTCCGGCCAGCCACCGGCAAGCTCGGTGCTCGATCTCGCCGAAAAGCTGCGCATCGGGCAAGGCCTGCGGCTGTCGGACGTGCTCGACGGCTGTGGCAAGCAGCTGCAGGACCTCATCCAGTACGGCACCTGCCGTCGGGTACGCCGGACGTGAGCGAGCTGGCTTTCGAGGGCGCCGTGTGAAAACGGCGTCCGGTAACGCGGTGGTATGCACCTGGTCGGAAGGCGTTCGCCACGGGGCCAAGAAGAACGGCTACCACGGCGGCGTCTCCGCGCAGGAGGTGGTCGTGCCACTGAGCATCTTCACGCCGCGCAACATCGTGCTGAGGGGCTGGCAGGTGGCGGCGGCATCACAGCCGGACTGGTGGGCGCCGCTGGAGGCGCCATTGCCGGCAGGAGGTGCTGAAACGCCGGCGCTCCCCAAGAAGCCGCCGAAAGCGAAACCGCCGGCTGCGCCCACACCGCAGATCGATCTGTTCGGTGGGGCGCTACCTGGTGCGGCAGTCGATCCCGAAGTGCACTGGATCGACGCTCTTCAGGCGTCGCCCGCCTACACGGCGCAGAAGGCGCTGGCAGCGCGGGTGGCACCGGCCGATCCCGACGTGCGCTCACTGCTCGAGGCATTGGCGGCTCGTGGTGGAAAGCTTTCCAAAACAGCGCTCGCGCAGCGCCTTGGCATGCCCGCGATGCGCATCAGCGGCTTTGTCAATGCCGCCAAGCGCGTGCTCAACGTCGATCAAGCCGCGGTACTGGTGCTCGACGAGACGGCGGGTACGGTGGAGCTGAACCGGGAATTATTGGGGCGGCAGTTTCGGGTGACGCTGCGGTGACGGGGATTGCGGTGGAAACGGCCGGTAGTTCCAGCCGCCAACCGGGCAGAGGTTCCGAAAACGTTGACGGCATACTGTAGCCGGAGATCGCCACCTGTTGCGTTCATTTACAACGCCTATTGCTGTTGTTAGCATTTACAACATGCCAGCCGTGCTGATCCTCGATGACCGCTACCCGCAAGGGGACGATGCTTTCGTCGCTGTGCGTGTATTCGGGGTGCCAAGCGAGGTGCCCGGCAGCACGCACGATCTGAAATACAGCCTGGCCTACGTGGTGGATGGGGTGTGCGTGCTTCGCTTTGACAACGAGGCCGGCAAGGGCGACCACGTCCACCGTGGCGAAGCGGAGTCTCCCTACCTGTTTACCTCGCTGGAACAGATTTTGGCGGACTTCTGGACCGCCGTCGATGATTGGAGAAAGTGACATGACAAACACCGTAACCATCGGCGTTGCGTCGCGCGCAGAGATCAATGCCCGTTTCATGCGCGCAATGACCACCGGCGAGCGCGCCGCGCCTTTTATCGGCTTTGTCGATGAGCGGGCGCTATGGCGCACGCTGACGCCGCTGCGTTGGGACATCCTCAAGGTGATGACGGGTGCCGGGCCGCTCGCATTGCGGGAAATTGCCCGGCGTGTGGCGCGCGACGTGCGCGGTGTGCATACAGACGTGCATTCATTGCTGGCCGCGGGGCTGATCGAGCGAGACGAGGCCGGATTTCGTTTTCCTTACGATGCGGTGCATGTGGATTTCATTCTGACGGCGGCATGACTTTCGCGAACGGTGATGCTTGCGGCAAGAAGTGCAGGAGCTTGCGCCTTGTCCCGTCTCGGCCAGGAACGGACGGTGAGGACGTGAATTTACAAGTCAGGCGTCGCAATTCACCCTTGAGGAATGTCTTCATGAATGCAGAGGTAGTTCCCCTCCGAATCCTTGAACCAAGCCGCCTTTTCAGCGCCCAGCACACAGACGTGGTCGACGGTCTTGAGTCCGGGGAAGTCGTAGTCCTCGAAGCGCACGCCTGCTGTCTTCAATTCGGCGATGCTGGCGGCAATGTCGGCGACTCTGAAGCTGATCGCTGTGTGGTCGGCCTTCGTGCCCTCTGGCTTCGGAAACAAGGCAAGAGTGCTGCCACCGACGGAGTAAACAAACTTGCCGTCTGGCTTGAATCCCTCCGGCTTCAGCCCCAGGCTTCCCTCATAAAAGGCTCGCGCTCGCGCCATATCGATAACAGGCAACATCGTCGTGACAGCCGCGTTGGTCAACATGATGACGTCCTTTCGCTCTTTCCGGCAACGGTCCCGCCAAATCGGCGTGCACTCTTGGGGCCGAGCATTGAGCATAGGCCAACAGCTATCGAAACGCCAGATCGAGACGCAGGCGCGCTCTGCGGCGCCTAACGAATAAGGATAGATCGTGCGAAGCCACGATCTGATCCGTTTGTTGGACGAGCCCGGGCCGGAGCGCTGAGCGCCCCCTCTGCAAATATCTTTTTTGGATTTACCCCACAGGCATGAACGCCGGAGGGCCGGGAGCGGGAAGTTGTCGCGCGCTGCGGCGCCGTCAGCGAAGATCGCGCAAATCCGGCCGTTTCGGCGTCTCGGCCACTGAGTTCCGGGCAGCCGTGTCACTCAGCTTGGGGAAACTGAAATCCCGCACGCGTCCGGATAGCGCTGTGATGGTGACTACATGATCAGATGGCAACTCCGACGAGCGATGGCGCAGCGACGACGGCGGGCGATGTCGATCGAATCCGCGTCCTGACGATCGCCATCAGGGCACCACAGCACGAGCAAAGCATCGCTGGCCGCTCCTTGCGCGGTGGCGTGAAGCGGCTGGGATCGAACTTCAGCAAGCGATGCAGCAAGCCGATCAGCCGCTTGCAATTGGCGTGCAGGAAGCCGAAGTTGCGCGCGCGACGAAACCCCTTGGGCAGCACGTGCTGGAGAAGCAGCCAGAGGAAATCGGCGCCGGCGAGCGAGCGTTTTTCCACCTTGCCGGTCGTCGCGTTGCGATAGCGGAAGCTCACCCGGCCGTTCTCGCAGGCGGGGAGGTCCGGTTCACGGATGATGCCGCGGTAGAGGTAACGACCGAGGTAGATCAAGGCCTTCTCGCCACTGCCCACCGATTGGCAGTGCGCCACCCATTCCCGTGGATAGCGCGCCGGCAGGCAAATCCCGGCCGCCTCGATCGCCGCCAGCATTTTTGCCCGGAAGACCTTGGCCATCGCCTTCTCGTTGAACAGGTAGGTGCCGTTCTTGCCGCGACGCTTGCGTCGCCAGCGCTGCTTCGCCGCATCAACGGCTGCCACAGGAACAACCAAATGGACATGCGGGTGGAAGTCGAGCCGACGCGAGTGCGTGTGCAGGACCGCGATCGCCCCCGGCTTCCCCTGCAGCTGCCGGTCGTTCTGACTGAAGCGGTGCACCGTTTCCCAGGCACAGCGAATCAAGCAATCGAAGACGACCTCGGCGTGGGCCGCAGCGAGCCCACGCAATTCGGCCGGCAGGGTGAAGGTCAGCAGAAAGTAGTCGGCCGGGACGAGGCGCAGCATCTGACGTTCCAGCCATTGCTGGCTCTCGTGGTGCTGGCAGTGGGGGCAAAGGCGATGGCCGCAGGAATGCGGAACGAGTTTTTGCTGATCGCAGCCTTCGCACTGGAGCTGCATCATCGGGCTGGCCGGTCCGCGGCAATCGCGCATCGCGGAGAGCGCCCGAAGCTGATCGAAGCTTAGTCGGTGGCGAAATTGCGTCATGAAGTCCGCTTCGAATTGGGCGATGACAGAGCCGAGGCGGATCATCGCGGCGTCCCCTTGGCCAGCGAATAGCGGTCCATCAGCGCGTTGATGCGCTCGATCGCGTGATGCTTGGTCTGATCCGTCAGATGGGTGTAGCGAACCGTCGTGAGAATCGAGTGATGGCCGAGAACTCTCTGAACCTCGGTGAGCTCGACGCCCGCCTCGACGAGGTGCGTGGCATAGGCGTGTTGCCTATGCCGAGCTCGGCATAGGAGGCACTATGCCGCGTTCCGAACTATTCCGAGTTTGAGTCTCGACCCTGCCAAGGCTGGTCGATGAGCACCGGTATGCTCGGCATAGTCTGATCTCCTTCCGGGGCAATACGCCCCTATGGAAGGAGATCGTAATGGAACAGTTCTACAAAGATCCGCATACGCCGGTCCGCATGCGAGAAGGCTTGTTCGGTGCGTATGTCGACGTGTTTGCCAAGCAATTGAGCGCCGAAGGATACGCCCGGGCTTCGAGCCGTTATGCGCTGCAAGTCGTGGCCGATCTCGGTCACTGGTTGAGTGAGCGCGGAATCGTTGTCCCGCAACTGACCACGAAACACCTTGAACGCTATCTGGATTGCCGATCAAGCCACCGGCACCGCAGGTCGGGTGATTCGGCGATCCTGCGACGACTGTTCGCCCTTCTGGTCGAGCAAGGCATCGTAGCCCAAGAGCCGGAAAGGGAGCGCACGCCGGCCGAACGGTTGGCGCAGGAATTCCGATGCTATCTGGAACAAGAACGCGGATTGGCGCCGGCGACGGTGGTCACCTACCTGGAATTCACTACGCGCCTGCTCGTTCACTGCTTTGCCAATGGCGAACCGCGGCTCGAGGATTTGCGGGCGGCCGATGTGGTGGGCTTTGTCCAGCGGGAAGCGGCTCGCCTCCATTGCCCCAAGCGCGCCAAGCTGGTGACGACGGCCGTACGCGCATTTCTGCAATACGCGCGGTACCGAGGCCTCATCACGATTGATCTGCGATCGATCGTTCCGACGGTGGCCATTTGGTCGATGGCGTCGTTGCCGAAGGGACTGTCATCGGACGAAGTGGAATGCCTCCTGTCCCACTGTGATCGAGAAACGGCGCTTGGCCGCCGCAATTGGGCCATTCTGCTCTTGCTCGCTCGGTTGGGGCTGCGTGCCGGCGAAGTGGTCGCCCTGCTGTTCGAGGATCTCGATTGGGAAGCGGGAGAGATTTCTATTCGGTCCAGCGAGACGCGTACGGACCGACTACCGATTCCTCAGGATGTCGGCGCGGCATTGGCTGAGTATCTGCATCACTCGCGTCCCGCTTGCTCCTCCAGACGGGTGTTCATCCGCATGCGCGCGCCGTACCGCGGATTTCTGAGTTCGGCAGCGATTGGCACCATCGTTCGTCGCGCACTGGATAACGCCGGCCTGAATCCCGCCCACAAGGGCGCGCATCTGCTGCGCCATTCGGTAGCGACCCGGATGCTCCGGCAAGGGGCGTCGCTGACCGAGATCGGTGAGATCCTGCGCCACCGCAACCCGCAAACCACGATGATCTACGCCAAGGTCGATCTGGATTTGTTGCGTCCTTTGGCCCTGCCGTGGCCGGGAGGTGCGCAATGAGCCCACTGGCACAAGCAATTGAGGATTACCTGGCCTTGCGACGTAGCTTGGGATTCAAACTGCGCGATGCCGGAATCTGTCTGGCGAAGTTTGCCGCGTTTCTTGAGGAGCGAGGCGCCGCGCACGTCACGATACCGCTCGCTCTCGAATGGGCACAGCAGAATCCATCCGCTGAGCCGTCAACCTGTGCACAGCGTCTTGGCCATGTACGCAGTTTTGCCCGTCACTATCAGGCGAGCGACCCACAAACCGAGATTCCGCCGCCGGAGCTACTGCCGTATCGCCCCCGCCGAGCACGACCGTACCTGTACTCAGACGAGGAAGTCGCGCGCCTGCTTCGTGGTGCTCTGGACCTTCCGCCTGGCGATGGCTTGCGCCCCTGGACGTTTCACTGTCTGTTCGGCTTGCTCAGTGTCGCTGGCTTGAGGATTGGTGAGGCCATTCGCTTGCAGATCGACGATGTCGATTTGCAGGAGGGCTTGTTGACGGTTCGCGGCACGAAGTTCGGGAAATCCCGTCTGGTGCCGATTCATCCGTCGACCCAAACGGTGTTGGCGCAGTACCAAGCACGCCGAGAACGCTTCGTCGCAGATCACCCCGCTTCCTCGTACTTCTTCATCACCAGCCGAGGAAATCATCTGGACATCGGCGATATTCACCGCACCTTCTACAAGCTGTCACGCCAGATAGGCCTGCGCGGTGAGACGGCCAGTCACGGGCCGCGCCTGCATGACTTTCGGCATAACTCCGAGACCGGGATTATTCCGAGGGCGGTGTCGGTAGTTTTCAATACATCGAGTTGTTGCTCGACTTGCGCCGGAAGCGGCGCTTGATTTCTCGGCATTATTCGATTGTCGTCTCCAACTGGGAATCTTCCCGGATCTTCAAGGAGACAGACGATGACGCTCACTCGCCACGGTGCGACAACAGCACCCGATGGACAGCCTTGCACTGGCCCGCTGGCACCCCACGTCGAGGGCTTTGCAGCGCAACTTTCGCGCAAGGGGTACGCGCAGACCACGGTTCGCGCAAAGTGTAATGTGCTGGCCGATCTCAGCCGCTGGCTCGAGCGGCGTCGGCTGACTCTGGCAGCGCTTGATGAGGATCGGCTGACGCAGTTCTTGGCAACCCTTCGCCACGGGGAGAAGAAGTGGCGAGGCGATTCGGCCACCGGTCAGCAGCTTCTCGAGTATCTGCGCGGCAGTGACGAAATCGCGGCGGCTGCACAGAGGATTGATAGAACTCCGGCCGCCTGCCTCACGGGCGATTTCGAGGAGTTCCTCCACTCCGAGCGAGGTCTGTCACGGTCAACACTGATCTCCTACTTGCCCATCGTGCGGCGCTTCCTCGATGAGCGGTTTGGGCGCGAGGCGTTGCACCTCGAACTATTGCGACCACAGGATTTGCACGGCTTCATTCTTCGCGAGCTCCTGCGTATCAGTCGTAGCCATGGCAAGAGAGTCATCACCGCGCTGCGCTCGTTCTTGCGCTTTTTGCTGCAGCGTGGCGCTATCCAGACCGACCTGGCCCGCACGCTTCCAGGAGTGGCCAGCTGGAGACTGTCGCATCTGCCCAAGTCGCTACCTCCCAAGCAGGTGGAACAATTGCTCGCGTGCTGCGATCGCAGCACCCCGACGGGCAAGCGCGACTACGCGATCCTGTTGCTCCTGGCCCGGCTTGGATTGCGTGGCGGCGAGGTGCTGGCCATGACCTTGGAGGATCTCGACTGGGAGCGCGGTGAGATTGTCGTGCGCGGCAAGGGCCAACGGCTGGAACGTTTGCCGCTGCCCGAGGACGTTGGCGCGGCATTGGCGTGCTATTTGTGTGAGGTCCGCCCCGCTTGTGCGACGCGTCGCGTATTCATCCGGATGAAGGCTCCCCTGCAGGGTCTTGCGGGCCCCGTGGCCGTTTGTTGCATTGTTCGGCGCGCCCTCCAGCGCGCTGGGTTGAACCCCGAGTTCAAGGGGGCTCACCTACTGCGGCACTCCCTTGCAACCAACCTGCTTCACCGAGGCGCGTCCCTGGGCGAGATTGGACAGCTGCTGCGTCACCAGCAGCCAACGACGACACAGATCTATGCCAAGGTGGACATCGCGGCCCTGCGTGGCATTGCCCTGGCGTGGCCGGGAGGTGCGTCATGAGCAAGTTGCAAGCTGCACTCGATGAGTACCTCGCGGTTCATCGCGCCCTTGGGTACAAGCTACGCTTGGCCGGGCGCTTGCTGCAACGCTTTGTCGAATTCGCCGAGCGCGAGGGTGCCACCCACATCACCTCCGAGCTCGCATTGAATTGGGCAACACAGCCCGCCGCTGCGCAGCCCGCCCAATGGGCTAACCGCCTTGGGATGGTGCGTCGCTTCGCGCTATATTGCAGCGCGAGCGATCCGCGCACCATCGTGCCACCGTCGGACTTGCTTCCCCACCGGTACCACCGTCCCGAACCTTACCTGTATCGCGACGAGGAGATCACGCGCCTGCTCGAGGCAGCACGACGCCTACCGTCTGCTACGGGTCTGCGGCCTCATACATTCGCCACGCTGTTCGGCCTGTACGTGGCCGCCGGTCTGCGGGCCAATGAGCCCTTGCGGCTCGACCGCGATGACGTCGATCTCGTCAACGGAGTGCTGACGATTCGCGACACGAAATTCGGGAAGTCGCGCTACGTGCCGGTGCACCCCACCACGCAACGTGCATTGCAACGCTACGCCGCGCGACGGGATCGTTGGTGCCACGATCCCGAAACGCCGAGCTTCTTTGTCTCGGACCGCGGAACCCGGCTGACGGATTGGTGCGTGCGTTGGACCTTCGTCAAGTTGTCGCATGAGATCGGCCTGCGCGGCGCTGGCGATTCCAGAGGACCTCGTTTACATGATCTACGTCATCGACTGGCCATCAACACGCTCCTCCGGTGGTATCAGCGCGGCGTCGACGTCGAGCGGCACCTGCCGCAGCTGTCGACCTATCTCGGGCACGCCCATATCACGGACACCTACTGGTATTTGACCGCCACGCCGAAGTTGCTGCACTACGCCCTGCAACGCGTGGAGCGCTCCAAGCAAGGACAGCGGCCATGACCGCCATCAGTACGCTGCCGTCCCTGCTGCAGGGGTTCTTCATGGATCGGCTCATGCAGCAACGTCAGGCGAGCCCTCACACTATTGCGAGCTATCGCGACACCTTTCGTTTGCTCATGCAGTTTGCGCAACAACGCCTGCGCAAGGCGCCCTCGAATTTGACGGTGCCAGAACTCGACACGCCGCTGCTCGGCGCTTTTCTCGATCACATTGAGCGTGAGCGCAAGAACAGCGCCCGCAGCCGCAACGTTCGCCTCGCTGCCATTCATTCGTTCTTCCGCTACGTGGCACTGCATGCACCGGAGCACAGCGCAGTGGCGCAGCGCGTGTTGGCCATGCCGAGCAAGCGCTATTCGCGCTGCCCGATCGCCTTTCTGACGTCGGTCGAAGTCGACGCGTTGCTTGCCGCGCCTGACCTCACGAGCTGGTCAGGGCGCCGTGATCGGGCGCTCATGATGCTGGCCATCCAGACGGGGCTGCGCGCCGCGGAACTCACCGGCCTTCGCTGCGAGGACATCGTGCTCGGAGCCGGTGCACACGTGCGATGCGAGGGTAAGGGCCGCAAGCATCGGTGCACGCCGCTGCGTAAAGACACCGTTCGCGTGATACGCAGCTGGTTGCGCGAGCGCCAAGGCCAGCCTTGCGAGCCGGTCTTTCCGACTACGCGCGGAACTGCATTGAGTCACGATGCGCTGCAATACATGCTGGACAAGCATCTCATCGCCGCAGGTCGACAGTGCCCATCGTTGGCAGGCAAGCGGGTAACCCCCCATGTGCTGAGGCACACGCTGGCGATGGACCTACTTCACAACGGTGCCGACCAGACCATGATCGCTCTTTGGCTCGGGCATGAATCGCCCGAAACCACGTCGATCTACCTTCATGCAGACATGCAGCTCAAGGAACGCGCGCTCGCCCATACGACTGCCAAAAAGCTCCCGACACCCCGCTTCCGGCCAAGCGACCATGTAATGGACTTCCTGAAGAGCCTCTGATAATTCCGAGGATTTCGCTGCCTGATCGCCCATTCAACTCCGACGGCGCGGCGCCGTATGGCACCGCCCTCGGAATAATCCCGGTCTCGGAGTTATGACGTTAATTCCGAGACCGGAATTATCGGCATCGCTTTGCGGTTGAGACACTGTTGCAATGGTACCGCTCGGGCGAGGACGTCGAGCGACGCTTGCCGGTCCTGTCGACCTACCTCGGACATGTCCATGTCGCCGACACTTACTGGTATCTCAGCGCTTCTCCGGAATTGATGGGGCAGGCGATGGCGCGTCTCGAACAACGCTGGGAGGAACAGCCATGAACGTGACGGTCAGTTTCCCCGCGCTATTGCAGGGCTTCTTCACGCGGCGGCTGATGCAGCAACGTCGGGCCAGCCCGCATACGATTGGCTCCTACCGGGACACCTTCCGCCTGCTGCTGCGGTTTGTGCAAGCAAAGCTCGGTCAGCCACCCAATCAATTGGCATTCGAGCAGATCGACGCCCCGTTGATTGCTGAATTCCTGGAGGACCTGGAGAAGAACCGCGGCAGCACTGCTCGCAGCCGCAATTTGCGACTCACCGCGATCCGCTCCTTCTTTCGCTACGCGTCCTTCGAGGTGCCGGAGCACGCGGCCCAGATCCAGCGAGTGCTCGCCATTCCCAGTCAGCGATTTACGCGCCGTCAGGTCGGCTTCCTGACTCGACCGGAAATCGAAGCCTTGCTGGCCGCCCCCGATCAGCGTACGTGCTCGGGACGTCGCGATCACGCCATTCTCCTGGTCGCCGTTCAATGCGGGCTGCGCCTTTCCGAGCTGACCGGCATGTGCCGAAATGCGGTGTTTCTGGGCACGGGTGCTCATGTCAGAGTGCTTGGCAAGGGGCGAAAGGAACGCGCCACGCCGCTGACCAGGGAAACGGCAGCCGTTCTGAAAGCGTGGCTGTGCGAGGTTCCAGACAGCGCTGATGCCATCGTGTTTCCCAGCGCCCGTGGAACTCGCCTGAGTTCGGACGGGGTCGAATATCTCCTTGCCAAGTATGTCGTGATTGCCGCCAAGACGTGCCCGTCTTTGATGCACAAGCGGGTGACACCGCATGTGCTGCGTCATACCGCGGCCATGGAATTGTTGCAGGCCGGGGTGGATCGTTCCCTGATCGCGTTGTTGCTTGGTCATGAATCGGTCGAGACCACGCAGATCTACCTCGACGCGAATCTGGCCATGAAAGAGCAGGCTTTGGCCAAGGCGGCACCTCCCGGTAGCAAAGCCGGCCGCTACCATCCCGATGATCAACTGTTGGCTTTCCTCAAGGGGCTATAGTCCGCGACGATCAAGACTATGCCGACCGAAAATGCCATGTGGTGCTCGAAAGGCAGCTGGTTACGTGCTTGAGGCGCAACCAGCTGCATTGATCGGCATAGTTCGGAACGCGACATAGTGACGCAAGCTGTGTGGCGAAATGTTTTTTTAGACCGCAGGATTCGACCACCGCCTTCAGTGCTTTCTGGACGCCGCTGCGGTCGAGCGGCGTCTTGGCAGTGCGCACGCGCGCCAAGCCGCCGTGGCGATTGGGAAACAGCAGGACGGGATGACGGTGACGCTGCCAGAAACGACGCAGGAGTTGGTAGGTGGCCTTCGGCAGCGGCACCAGGCGATCTTTGTTGCCCTTAGCGTCGCGGATATGCACGCGCTCGCGCGCCGCATCGATGTCGGCGACCGTCAGCCGTAACCCTTCGCCCAGGCGCAGGCCGAGACTGTAGAGGGTGAAGAAGAAAACGCGGTAACTGAGCACCTGCGTGGCCAGAAAAATGCGCTCGGTCTCCTCGACCGTGACGATGTCTGGCAGGCGCTGTGAGCGCGGCGGCTTGATCAGGCCGGGCGCCACCCAGGGTTTCTTCAGCACGTGCTCGTAGTAGAACTTGAGACCGTACAGATCGAGCTTGACCGAACTCCAGGAGTGCGTCTCACGCAGGTCGGTGAAGTAATCGATCAGGTCGGCCTCGCTCAGATCGTCGATCTCGTGAGTGAAATAGCCTCCCACCCGGCGGATGGCGCGTGAATATGCCTCGATCGTCTTCGGCTGCAAGCCCTTGAGCTTCAGGTGCTTCTGGTGCAGCTCGTAGTTCGTGTCAAAATTCGTCGTTGCGACAGCGGACATGTCTTTCATCTTGCGGTAACCTCGCATTCGTCATGAACATCTCTCGGATGAGGGGCGAGGTCACATCTTGACTTCAGCACGACGACAGCACCGCGCTTTCCTCCGCGTAGCGGCTTCGTCCAACGACTACATCAAGCAGTTCAACTCCTGGATTTCTGTCGAGGTCGCGGCAACTGCTACGCTATTGAAACAAGGAGACTTGTTGTTTGCTGGCTCCGGCGAAACCAAGGAGGAGATCGGTAAGTGCGTTGCATTCGTTGATAACTGTGAGGCGTATGCAGGCGGCGACACCGTGATTCTTCGACCTGCTGGCGCGAACTCGATGTTCATGGGGTACTTCTGCAACACAGCTCCCGTTGTTGCGCAGAAGGCGAGCAAAGGGCAGGGTGATGCGGTCGTGCATATCAGTGCGGCCGCACTGTCCAGCATCATGGTTACGCTGCCGTCGCTGCCCGAACAAACCGCCATCGCCGCCGTCCTCTCCGACATGGACGCCGAACTATCTCTGCTTACGGCACGCCGCGACAAGACCCGCGCCCTCAAGCAGGCGATGATGCAGGAGCTGCTGACCGGCAGGACGCGGCTGCTCTGAGCGCGTCGAGTTCACTTGATGACCCGACCGTCGCCGCCCGGCTGCCTTGTGTTTTGACTTCGACGGCCCCCTGCCGTCAACATCCTTTGCTTGCCGACTAAAGATAAATTTCCGGGTGTGGTGCTCTAAAGCGATGGTTTGATTGTAATAATTGCAGTCAATTACAGATAGTTCTTCAGCCGTTCTACAATGACGCGATGCCTGCCTTCGTTCATCACGATTTGACTTTGCTCAACCCGGCGTTCGACTCGCCGCTGGTGGATGTGTTGACCGAGCTGGAGCATCTGCGTCGCTTGCAGCTTCAGGGCACGACGCCGGCGCCGATCTTCTTTCAGCTCAAGCACATTTTTCACATGCTCGAAAGCCTGGGGTCGGCCCGTATCGAGGGAAACCACACCACCCTGGCCGATTACGTGGAAAGCAAGCTGGAAGGCGCCCGCCTGGCGCCGTCCGATCAGCTGCGGGAAATGGAGAACATCGAGGCGGCGATGGGCTACATCGAGGAGAGCGTTCAACCGAACGCTCACCTGAGCGAACACTTCATCCGCGAATTGCACGCCATCACAGTCGGTCAGCTCGATCGCGAGGGCGACGCCACGCCGGGGGCGTATCGTCGGCATCCGGTGCGCATCGCGCAGTCGGCGCACCTGCCGCCCGAGTTCATCCAGCTGCCGGAGTACATGCAGGCGCTGGCGGCCTTCGTCAACGAGAACCATCCGCCGAAGTACGACCTGATCAAGGTGGCGCTGGCGCACCATCGCTTTGGCTGGATACACCCGTTCGGCAACGGCAATGGCCGGGTCGTGCGTCTGCTGACCTATGCCTTGCTGATCAAGTACGGTTTCAACGTCAAGGCCGGTGGGCGCGTGCTGAACCCCACCGCGGTCTTTTGCAACGATCGGGACCGTTATTACGCCATGCTGGCCAGCGCCGACAGCGGCACGCCACGCGGGCTGGAGACATGGTGCGTCTATGTCTTGCAGGGAATCCTCGACGAGTTGCGCAAGGTGGATCGGCTGACCGATGTTGGCTATCTGGGCGACAAGGTGCTGCTGCCGGCCATTGCCTACGCACGCGAACGCGAGCTGATTACGGCAACGGAAGAACGCGTCCTGCTCATCGGCGCCAGGAGCGGCATCGCCAAGGCGGCCGATCTGTCGGTGGCGATGCCGGGCCTATCGATGGCGCAGCGAACCTACCAGATCAGGAAACTGGTCGAGCGCAAGATGTTGATGCCGATCAAGGAAGGGGCGCGGCAGTACACCCTGGGGTTCAGCAACAGCTATTTGCTGCGCGGTATCGTTCGTGCCTTGTCGGCCGAGGGATTCATTCCAGCAGCGCTTGACCGGGCCGACTAATCCATGCCTGAAACTTCCCGTTCCGAACGTACGACGCAGAAGCGCGTGATCGACCTGTTCACCGACAGGACGCGCGCCGATTCGCTGGCTTACCGCTACCTCGGCGAATGGGCCAGACGCGAGAATAACCGCGCCATCGAGCTTGCGCTGTTGCATGACAATCTCGCGGCGCGTAGCTATTCCCCCGCCCACATTGCCGCCGCCCTGCAAAAGCTGGAAACGGCTGCCGACGCCACCCCTGGCGCTCATGCCCCACATACCGTCATTGCGAGGAGGCGCAGCCGACGCGGCAATCCAGAGGTCTTGCGCTTCGCGTGGTCGATGCGGTGGAAAATTGTAAGAGGATGGAACTGGATTGCCGCGTCGGCTGCGCCTCCTCGCAATGACGAGCGGGCTGGCGTGTTGCCGCCTTCCCGACGAGACTTTCAGCAAGCCCGACAGCAGCGCGCAACGCCTGCGGTGGCTGGGATGTATATGTTCCATATTGCGCTATGGGGGGCCGGTGCAGATCGGCGTCGGGAAAGCGCACGAGACGCTGCACCTGCGAAGTCCCGACTGGTGGCGAGCCGGTGACGCTGCCGCATCAGGTGGAGCAGTTCCTGCACTATTTCTGCGGCGATGCGGCCAGCGCGAACGCCTTGACCAAAACCGAGGCGATCGTGATCTTCAACCATCTGCCGGACATCCTTGGCGTGAAGGCTTCCGGCTACTTTCTGCAGCGCATGAAGACGAAGTGGGGTAGCTGTAACCACAGGGCGGGAAGCATTCGGCTGAATTCCGAGCTGGTGAAGAAGCCCAGGGACCTGCTTGAATACGTTGTCGTGCATGAAATGCTGCATCTGGTCGAGCCGACGCATAGCGAGCGCTTCGTGGCGCTGCTCGACCAGCATTTCCCGACGTGGCGGGAAGCCCGTGCCGAGCTGAATGTACTACCCTTGGCAGCGGAGACCTGGAACCAGAGCGTTGGCGACGTGGCACGGGATTGACTGTCATTTTGTCCGTCTTGTACTCCAGCACCATGGAAAGCAAAAGGGCCAATCCGAGATTGGCCCTTTTGCTTGATTCTGTGGCGCGCCCGGAGCGATTCGAACGCCCGACCCCTTGGTTCGTAGCCAAGTACTCTATCCAACTGAGCTACGGGCGCCTTGCCCTACTGAAGCGGCGAATTATACAGAGGCGTCCGGCCTCGCTCAAGCACTATCTTGCCGATTCCCGGGTCGGCTGTCGGGCGCGTTCGCTTTGCCGGCGCGGCGTGCGATGCCGGCCTACTGCTCCAGGGCCCGCCCGACGATCTCGCGTACGTCGGGCGACAGGCCTGCGAGCGAATGCAGTTTTTCGAGGGCGAAGCTGGCCTGTTGCTGGCGCGGCTCGTCGAACTTCCGCCAGCGATCGAAGCGGCGTGCCAGACGCGCTGCGACCTGCGGGTTGAGACGGTCGAGCTCGCCGATCTGCGTGGCGAGGAAGTGGTAGCCGCTGCCGTCGGCGGCGTGAAAACGGACATGGTTGTTGCCGAAGGTGTTGAGCAGCGCGTAGACCTTGTTCGGATTGCGCAGGTCGAAAGCCGGGTGCTCGAGCAGCCCCCTGACCACCGCAAGGGTGTCGGGAAGGTGGCTCGCCGCCTGCACCGACAACCATTTGTCGACCACCAGCGCTTCGTCGTGCCAGCGCTCGTAGAAACTGGCCAGCGCCAGCACGCGTTCCTGGCAGTCATCCTGCGCCAGAGTGGCCAGCGCGGCGAACTGGTCGGTCATGTTGTCGGCCGACTCGAACTGGCGCATGGCCAGGGCGCGTGACTCGTCGCTGTGCAGCTCGCCGAGGTAGCTCAGACAGACGTTGCGCAGCGCGCGCCGGCCGGCGGCAGCCGGCGTCGCCTGGTACGGGGCGTCGTCGGCGTGTGTCGTGTAGCAGTGCAGCAGCGCGCTGCCCAGTTGTTCGGCAACGAAGCGGCGCAGACCGTTGCGGGCGTCGTGAAGTGCGCTCGGGTCGACGACGGTCATCTCTTCGGCCAGCGTCGCTTCGCCGGGCAGGGTCAGCGCTTCGGCAGCGAAAGCGGGGTCGTCGCTGGCGTGTTCGAGCAGGCGTGCGGCGGCTTCGACGAAGCTCTGCGGCCAGTAGGCTGGGCGGCCGACCGAGAGGTCCTCGGCGGCCGCCAGGATCAGGCGGCTGGCCAGGCGTTGCCCGGCTTCCCAGCGGTTGAACGGGTCGCTGTCGTGGGCCAGGAGGTGAGCGAGCTCTTCGTCGCTCCAGGAGAAGTCGAGAATGACCGGCGCCGAGAAGTCGCGCAGCAGTGAAACGACGGGGGCGGCGGGCAGTTCTTCGAAGACGAACTGCTGCTCGAACTCGGTCAATGACAGGACGCGCGTCGTTCGGCCGCTGCCCGCGGCGCTGCCTTCGCCGGCGATCATCAGCGGCATGTCTTCGCCGTGGGCGCCGTTGAGGCCGACGGCCACCGGGATGTGAAACGGCGTCTGCAGCGGGCTCTGAAGCGGTTCGGCGTTCGCCGCAGTGGCGCTCGCCAGCAGCGATTGCGACAGCGTCAGGGTGTAGGTGCGTGCCTGCTCGTCGTAGTGGCCGCTGGCCCAGACGTGCGGCGTGCCGGCCTGGTCGTACCAGCGCTTGAACTGCGTCAGGTCGACGCCGGAAGCGTCGGCCATCGCCGCGACGAAGTCGTCGCAGGTGACGGCCTGGCCGTCATGGCGCTCGAAGTAGAGGTCCATGCCGCGCCGGAAAGCCTCCTTGCCGATCAGCGTTTCGATCATCCGCACCACTTCGGCGCCCTTGTCATAAACGGTGCTGGTGTAGAAGTTGTTGATCTCGATATACGAGTCGGGGCGCACCGGATGCGCCATCGGGCCGGCGTCCTCGGGGAACTGCATGGCGCGCAGGGCGCGCACTTCGCGAATGCGGGTGACCGCGCGACTGTGCATGTCGGCGCCGAATTCCTGGTCGCGATAGACGGTCAGCCCTTCCTTCAGCGACAGCTGGAACCAGTCGCGACAGGTGACGCGGTTGCCGGTCCAGTTGTGGAAGTACTCGTGCGCGACGACGCGGTCGATGTTCTGGTAGTCGGCGTCGGTGGCCGTGTCGGCGCGCGCCAGGACGTACTTGGTGTTGAAAACGTTCAGGCCCTTGTTTTCCATCGCCCCCATGTTGAAGTCGCCGACGGCGACGATCATGTAGTGGTCGAGATCGCATTCCAGGCCGAAGACTTCCTCGTCCCAGCGCATCGCACGCTGGAGTGCGTCGACGGCGTGCGCGCACTGGTCGAGCTTGCCGGGCTCGACGAATACGGCAAGCTGGACGCTGCGCCCGCTGCTGGTGGTGAATTCGTCGCGCAGCACGTCGAGGCGCGCGGCGACCAGCGCAAAGAGATAGCAGGGCTTGGCGAAGGGGTCTTCCCATTTTGCCCAGTGCCGGCCGTTTCCTTGGTCGCCACTGCCGGCCGGATTGCCGTTGGCGAGCAGCACGGGCAGGCTGGCCTTGTCGGCGTGCAGGGTGACCTGGTAGCGCGACATGATGTCGGGACGATCGGGGAACCAGGTGATGCGGCGGAATCCCTGCGCCTCGCACTGCGTGAAATAGCCGTCTTTCGAGCGATAAAGCCCGGAGAGGCTGCTGTTGTTGTCGGGGTCGATGCGCACCTGTGTGGTCAGCGTCAGCGCGTCCGGCGGATTGTCGATGGTCAGCGTCGAGCTCGTGCAGCGGTAGTCGTCGGCGCCAAGAGGCGTGCCGTCGATGGCCAGCGAGATCGTTTCCAGCCCCTGGCCATCGAGTTGCAGCGGCGCTGGCTGGGCCGCCGCCGCTGGGTTGCGCCGCAGTTGCAGCTGACTGCTGACCAGGACCTCGCCAGCGTTGAAATGCACGTCCAGTTCGACGCTGTCGACGAGGAAGGGCGGGGGTGTGTAGTCCTGGCGGTGGATTCGCTGCGCAGTTTCGCTGTTCATCGGGGGCTCCTTTTCTGCCGGCTTGTCCGGCAATGATCATCAGCCGGCGCGCCGACGAGTGCGTCGCCCGCTCAGGGCAACTCTTCGCGAGACAGCAGGAAGACGTACTGGTCGCCGGCCGTGGTGTCCAGCCAGGTAAAGGCGGTATCCGGGAAAGCGGCTTCGAGTTCTTCCCGGTTGTGGCCGATCTCGACCACCAGCAGGCCGTTCGGCCGGAGTCGTTGGCGTGCCGCGGCCAGGATGGCACGGGTCAGCTCGAGCCCGTCGTCGCCGCTGGCCAGGGCCAGTTCGGGCTCGCGTCGGTATTCGGCGGGCAGGCTGCGCATCGATTCGGCCTTGACGTAGGGCGGGTTGCTGACGATCAGGTCGTAGCGCTCCTTGCCGAGTGCGGCGAAGACGTCGCTCTCGATCAGCCGAATACGCTCCGCCAGGTGGTAGTCGGCGACGTTGCGCGCAGCGACCGCCAGCGCGTCCGGCGAGATGTCGATGGCGTCCACACGTGCCTTCGGGAAGGCGTGCGCGGCGAAGATCGCCAGGCAGCCCGAGCCGGTGCACAGGTCGAGAACCGACGTCACGCCGTCGGGGTCTTCGATCCACGGCGCCAGTTGCTCGCACAGCAACTCGGCGATGAACGAGCGCGGCACGATGACCCGTTCATCGACGTAGAAGCGATACCCGGCCAGCCAGGCCTCGTTGGTCAGGTAGGCTGCCGGCAGGCGTTCGTCGATGCGGCGCTCGATGATGCGCAGCACGGCGGCACGCTCGTCGCCGGTCAGGCGCGCGTCGAGGAAAGGGTCGAGCCGGTCGAGCGGCAGGTGCAGGCGGTGCAGCAGCAGATAGGCCGCTTCGTCCCAGGCGTTGTCGGCACCGTGCCCGAAGGACAGTCCGGCGGCGTTGAAGCGGCTGACGGCAAAGCGCAGCAGGTCGCGCAGGGTCAGAAGGTCGTTTTGCGCCTGTTCAAACATGGCTCGGCAGCAGGCTTTCGAGAATGCGGCGGTAGATGGCGGCGAGTCGTGGCAGGGCGGCGATTTCGACGCCTTCGTTGACCTTGTGAATGCTGGCGTTGAGCGGTCCGATTTCGATCACCTGCGTGCAGATCTCGGCGATGAAACGGCCGTCCGACGTGCCGCCACTGGTCGACAGCTCGGCCTTTACGCCGGTCTCGGCGCAAATCGCCTGCAGCGACGCGTCGATCAGCGCGCCGTGGCCGGTCAGGAAGGGCTTGCCGCTCAGGTTCCACGCCAGCTCGTAGCTCAGCTCGTGGCGGTCCAGCAGCGCGCAGGTTCTCGCCTGCAGCTCCTCGGGCGCGCTGGCCGTTCCAAAGCGGAAATTGAACTGGATATCGACGCTGCCCGGAATGACGTTGCTGGCGCCGGTGCCGCCGTGGATGTTCGAGATTTGCCAGGTCGTCGGCGGGAAGAATTCGTTGCCCTGATCCCAGATGGTCCGGGTCAGCTCGGCAATCGCCGGCGCGGCCAGATGGATGGGGTTTTTCGCCAGATGCGGGTAGGCGATGTGCCCCTGCACGCCGTTGACGGTCAGTTTCCCGGACAGCGATCCGCGCCGCCCGTTCTTGATCGTGTCGCCGAGCGTATCGACCGACGTCGGTTCGCCGACGATGCAGTAGTCGATGGCCTCGCCACGCTGGCGCAAGGCCTCGGTGACGGCGACGGTGCCGTCGATGGCGTCGCCTTCCTCGTCGGAAGTGAGCAGGAAGGCGATCGAGCCGCCGTGCGCGGGGTTGGCGGCGACGAAGGCTTCGGCGGCGGTCACGAAGGCCGCCAGCGACGCCTTCATGTCGGCGGCGCCGCGCCCGTAGAGCACGCCATCCTTGCGCAAGGGCAAGAAAGGGTCGCTATGCCATTGTTCGAGCGGACCGCTGGGGACGACGTCGGTATGGCCGGCGAGGCAGAGCAGCGGCCTGCTGCGGCCGCGACGCGCCCAGAGATTGCTCACCTGGCCGCGGTTGATGAACTCGCAGCTGAAGCCGATCGCTTCGAGGCGGCGGGCGATGATCGGCAGGCAACCGGCGTCGTCGGGGGTCACCGAGCGGCAGGCGATGAGTTGCTCGGCGAGGTCGAGCGTCGCCTCGTCCTCGTCGGCGACTGCCGGCGTGCCGTCGTCGCCCCGGTCGGGGCTCTGCTCATTGCCCATTTCGCGCCCGCGCCTAGGGCTGCTCGTCGGCATCGTTGAGACTGAGAGAGAACTCCTTGAAGGAGGCGCTGCCGGGGTCGCTCGTCGATAGCTCGTACGATGCGATGTTGCGCTTTTCGTCGCTGCGCGGCGCCGGTGGCGCCTCGTAGTTGTTGATCAGCCAGGACAGGTTGGTCGGCGAGTCGGCATTGTTCAACGCTTCCTCGAGGGTGATCACGTCGGCCCGGTAGAGTCGGAAGAGCGCCTGCTCGAAAGTTTGCGAGCCGGGCGCGAGGCTCTGCTCCATGGCCTCCTTGAGGGCCGGGATGTCGCCGCGCTCGACCAGTTCCTGGACGTGATAGCTGTTCAGGAGCACCTCGACCGCGGGTGCCAGTTTGCCTTCCTTTCTTTTCACCAGGCGCTGCGAGACGATGGCCTTGAGACTGACCGAGAGGTCCATGTACAACGAGCTGCGGCTATCGAGCGGGAAGAAGTTGATCATCCGGTTGAGGGCGTGGTAGCTGTTGTTGGCGTGCAGCGTGCCGAGGCAGAGGTGGCCTGTCTGGGCGTAGGCAATCGCTGCCTGCATCGTTTCCTTGTCGCGTATTTCGCCGATCAGGATGCAGTCCGGTGCCTGCCGCATGGCGCTTTTCAGAGCGTTGTTCCAGCCCAGCGTATCCATGCCGATTTCGCGCTGATTGACGATCGACTTCTTGTGCCTGAACAGGTACTCGATCGGATCCTCGATGGTCAGGATGTGGCCCGCGCAATTGCTGTTGCGATGATCGAGCATGGACGCAATGGTGGTCGATTTTCCCGAACCCGTCGAACCGACGATGAGGATCAGGCCGCGCCTTTCCATGACCAGGTCGGCAAGCACCGGCGGCAGGAGCAGCGAATCGAGCGCCGGGATGTTGCCGAGGATGTAACGCACGACGATCGAGATCGAGCCGCGCTGGCGAAACAGGTTGATGCGGAAGTTGCCAAGCTTGGGGACGCCGACCGAGAGGTTCATCTCCTTGGTCGCTTCGAAGGTGTGGGCCTGCTCCGGGCTCATCAGCTCGAGCGCGATCTTGTCGATCATCGCCGGTTCCATCTTCTGCTGATTGACCGGTACCGTTACGCCTTGAATCTTGATGTGGATCGGCGCACCGGCGGAGATGAAGATATCCGACGCCTGCCGGTCGGCCATCACTTGAAAAAGCTTGTCGAGGAGCATGGGTTTTTCCACCATCGCTTCAGGGCACGGCGCGGGCGCGCTCAGTCGCTGCGCAGCAGATCGTTGATGCTCGTCTTGGCGCGCGTCTGGGCGTCGACCTTCTTCACGATCACCGCACAGTAGAGGCTGTAGCTGCCGCCCTTGCCCGGCATGCTGCCGGACACCACGACCGATCCCGGCGGCACGCGGCCATAGCTGACCTCGCCGGTTTCGCGGTCGAGGATCTTCGTCGACTGGCCAATGAAAACGCCCATCGAGATCACCGAACCTTCGCCGACGATGACTCCCTCGACGACTTCCGAGCGGGCGCCGACAAAGCAGTTGTCCTCGATGATCGTCGGATTGCTCTGCAACGGTTCGAGGACGCCGCCGATGCCGACGCCACCGGAAAGATGCACGTTCTTGCCGATCTGCGCACAGGAGCCGACCGTGGCCCAGGTGTCGACCATCGTTCCTTCGTCGACGTAGGCGCCGATATTGACGTACGACGGCATCAGAACGACATTCCTGGCGATGAACGAGCCGCGACGCGCGGTCGCCGGCGGCACGACACGGAAGCCGCCACTGGCGAACTTCTCGCGGTCGTAGTCGGCGAACTTGCTCGGCACCTTGTCGAAATAGCGCAGCGGACCGGCTTCGATCACGCTGTTGTCGGTCAGGCGGAAGGAGAGCAGGACGGCTTTCTTGATCCATTGGTGCGTCACCCACTCGCCGTCGATCTTCTCGGCAACGCGCAGGCCGCCCTCGTCGAGTTGCTTGAGGACGGCGGCGACGCTCTGGCGGATGCTCTCGTCGGCGTTACCGGGTTGCAGCGCGGCGCGGTTTTCCCACGCCTCGTCGATGACTTGCTGGATTGCCTGCATGGCAGTTTCCCTAGAGTTTTGAAGCGAATGAATGGATTCGTTCGGCAGCTTCGACGCAATCGGCGAGTGGCGCGACCAGCGCGATGCGCACGAAACCGGCGCCCGGGTTGATTCCGCGTGCGCTCCGTGCCAGGGCGCTTCCGGGCAGAAGGACCACATTATAGTCAGCGAGCAGTCCGCGGGCGAACTCGCCGTCGTCGATCGGCGTCCTCGCCCAGAGATAGAAGCCGGCGTCGGGCAGCGCGGTATCCAGCACTTCGGCCAGGCGCGGCGTCACGGCGGCGAATTTCTCGCGGTACTGGCGACGGTTTTCGACGACATGCGCCTCGTCGTTCCAGGCCGCAACGCTCGCCGCCTGGACCGCCGGATTCATCGCGCTGCCGTGATAGGTGCGGTAGAGCAGGAAGGCCTTGAGGATCGCCGCGTCGCCGGCGACGAAGCCCGAGCGCATGCCGGGAACATTGGAGCGCTTGGACAGGCTGGAGAACATGACCAGGCGCTCGTAGCCGCGACCGAGCAGGCGTGCTGCCTGCAGGCAGCCGAGCGGCGGCTGCGTCTCGTCAAAGAAAATCTCCGAGTAGCATTCGTCCGAGGCGATGACGAAGTCGTAGCGGTCGGCGAGGGCGAACAACTGTCGCCAGTCGTCGAGACTGAGCACCTTGCCGGTCGGATTGCCTGGCGAGCAGACATAGAACAGTTGCACGCGCTGCCATTCGGCTGCGCCGAGGCTCGCGAAGTCGAAGGCGTAATCGTCGTCCGGCAGGGTGTTGAGAAAGCGCGGCTCGGCGCCGGCAAGATACGTTGCTCCCTCGTAGATCTGGTAGAAGGGGTTGGGGCTGACGACCAGCGGCGTGTCGCCACGCGTGTGGTCGATGACCGTCTGGGCGAAAGCGAACAAGGCCTCGCGCGAGCCGTTCACCGGCATCACCTGCGTTTCCGCGTCGAGGTCGATGAGGCCGTAGCGACGGCCCAGCCAGGCGGCCAGGCTGCGCCGCAGTTCGACGCTGCCGAGGGTGCTAGGATAGCTGGCCAGTCCGGCCAGGTTGGCGCTCAATGCCTCCTTGATGAAGGCCGGCGTGGCATGCTGCGGCTCGCCGATCGACAGCCTGATTTCGCGCAGCTCCGGATTGGGCGTGATGTCGGCGAAGAGTCGCCGGAGCTTCTCGAAGGGATAGGGTTGCAGCTTGCTGAGGTGGGGATTCACAGGCGTGGGCTTCTCGTCACGGGGCGCTGGATTGTGCCGCCGATTATAAGGGGCATCGACTGACGGTGAAAGGAAAGGCGCGGCAGACAGCCGGCGGCAGTGGTGCTCGCGAGCAGCGTCTGGCCATCGGCGCCCTGCTCGGCGGGGCGCTGATCTGGGGCGTGATCTGGTACCCCTATCGCCTCCTGCGCGATGCCGGCGTCGACGGCATCGCTTCCTCGACGCTGACCTATGGCGTCGCTTTCGTCCTCGGCCGGCTGGTTTTTCGCCGTTCGCTGCTGGCCTGGGCGCCGTCGTGGACGCTGCTCTGGCTGGCGCTGGCTGCCGCTGCCTGCAACCTCGGCTACGTGCTGGCAACGCTCAGCGGCGAAGTCGTGCGCGTTCTGCTTCTCTTTTACCTGGCGCCCTTGTGGACCGTTCTGCTATCGCGCCTGTTGCTCGGCGAGCGCCTCGGCCGCGCTGGCGCCGGCGTCGTCGCCCTGTCGCTGCTCGGCGCCGCGACCATGCTCTGGGAGCCGCAGGCTGGCCTGCCGGCAGCGCCGGATCACGCCGACTGGCTCGGTCTGATCGCCGGCTTCTCGTTTGCCCTGTTCAACGTTCTCTCCCGGCGAGCCGGCCACTTGAGCATCGAAAGCAAGGCCATGGCCGCTTTCGCCGGGGTCGCGATCACCGGCACGCTGCTCCTGCTGGTGGGCGTCGGCAGCCTGCGCCTGCCGGCAGCGCCGTCGCTCTGGCTGCTCGTCGCCGGCCTCGGCTGCGTGCTGGTGGTCGCCAACGTCATCGTTCAGTTTGGCCTGGTGCGCGTTGCCGCCAACCGCGCGGTGGTCATCATGCTGACCGAAATCGGCTTTGCCGCCGTCGCCGCCTGGCTGCTCGCCGGCGAGGCGCTGGCGCCGCGCGACTGGGTGGGTGGGGCGCTGATCGTCGCCGCCAGCCTGTTCTCGGCGCGCATGGACGAGCGCCCGGCAGGGTGCCGCTTCGATCGCGAAGGCTGACGATGGCGCGGCGGTGGCGGCAGCGCTACGCGCCGCAGCATTTCTTGAATTTCTTGCCGCTGCCGCAAGGGCAGGGGTCGTTGCGTCCGACCTTTGGCGTCTCGCGGCGGATGGTCTTGATGCTCCGCTGGGCGACCCAGAAGCGGTAGATCTCGGTCACCGCCTGCGGCAGCTTCTCCTCGCATTCCGCCCGCAGGTGTTCGAGTTCCTCGCCCGACAGCCAGTCCTCGCCAGCAGCGAGGGCGGCCGCCTCGGCGTCGCCGGTGAGCATGAACAGCGGAAAGAGCTGCTCGTCGAGGTAGCAGATTTCCTCGCTGTCTTCCTTGCCCTCTTCTGCTCCCAGGGCGTCGAACCAGTCTTCCGCCGCCGCATCGACGCCGTGCAGGTAGGCCTGGCACCAGGGCAGGTAGTTGCCGGCACCGCTTTCGTCGCCGTCGATGGCGTAGAGCAGCAGGATCGGTGCCTGGCCACGCGCCAGTTCGCTTTCCAGTTCGGCGACGAAAGGGCGCAGCAGGTCGGCTGCCTCGCGGCGCAGGTCTTCGCTGCCGGCCTGGGCATCGCCAAGCACTTCGCTCAGCCATTGCTCCTCGGCGATTGGCCGCGGGCCCGACAGCGCGGCGCAAAGATAGCCGTGCGCTTCGTCGAGGCGCATTGCCTCGGGCAGTGCGGGATCGCCGAGCAGCTGTTCGAGGCGCAGAAGGAGGGGGTCGGGGAGGGGCGCGGGCAGGCTCATGGTCTTAGCCTCGGGTGGTCGATTGCGTGTCGAAGGCGGCGAGTGCAACGCTTGGCGCCGGAGTCCAGCCTGGTTTGCGGTGTTCGGCAACGACCGTGGTGAAGATGCCGCCGCGCACGTAGAAGCGCGCGGTGAGTTGCATGTAGCGTGGCTGGGTAGCGCTGACGAGATCGTCAAGAATGCGGTTGGTGACGTCTTCGTGGAAGCAGCCGGTGTTGCGGAACGACCAGATGTAGAGCTTCAGGCTCTTCAGCTCGACGCAGCTCTGCTCGGGGATGTAGTCGAGGATCAGGGTCGCGAAGTCCGGCTGCCCGGTCTTCGGGCACAGGCAGGTAAATTCGGGGATTTCCATGTGGATGCGAAAATCCCTTTGTGGCGCGGGATTGGCGAAGGTGGCAAGCGTTTCGGCCGGCGTTGTGCTCATGGTGGTTCCGAGTGGTGCTCCGCGCGGGGCGGGAGGGGCGAAGGGCAGGCAAATTGGCCAGGCAGAATGCTATTATAGGCGACCCATTTTGCACCCGGCTGGAATGTTGCTTGTCATGAGCCTTGCCGGTGCGAGGCGTCATGCGCCGCGCGGCAAGGTTTTACCGATTTCTTCCAGCGCGGCTGTGCAGGCCGCGCTTCAGTGTTGATGCGCCTGACCAGACTGAAACTCGCCGGCTTCAAATCCTTTGTTGATCCCACGAACATCGCGCTGCCCGGGCAGTTGATCGGCGTCGTTGGGCCAAATGGTTGCGGCAAGTCGAACGTGATCGACTCGGTGCGCTGGGTGCTGGGCGAATCGAAAGCGTCGGAGTTGCGGGGCGAATCGATGCAGGATGTAATCTTCAACGGTTCGGGATCGCGCAAGCCGGTGTCGCGGGCGGCGGTCGAGCTGGTCTTCGACAACACCCTCGGGCGGCTTTCCGGGCAGTGGTCGCAATACGCCGAGCTGTCGGTGAAGCGCCTGCTGACCCGTAGCGGCCAGTCCGAGTACTACATCAACAACCTGCACGTTCGGCGCAAGGACGTGACCGACCTCTTTCTCGGTACCGGCCTCGGTCCGCGCGCCTACGCGATCATCGGGCAGGGCACCATTTCGCGGATCATCGAAGCCAGACCTGACGAGCTGCGCGTCTTCCTCGAGGAAGCGGCGGGCGTGACGCGCTACAAGGAGCGGCGCAAGGAAACCGGACATCGCCTTGCCGACACCCGCGACAACCTGACCCGCGTCGAGGACATCCGCCTCGAACTGGCGTCGCAGATGGAGAGGCTCGAAGGGCAGGCCGGCGTCGCTCGCCAGTATCGCGCCTATAGCGACGAGCTGACGCGCAAGCAGCAGCTGCTCTGGTTGTTGCGTCGTAACGAGGCGCAGCTCGAGCGTGAACGGCTGGCGCGCGAGGTCGAACAGGCGAGCACGGGTCTCGAAGCGCAGAACGCCGCGCTGCGCAATCTCGAGGCGCGTATCGAGGCGGCGCGCGAAGCGCATTTCGCCGCCAGCGACGGCGTTCATGCCGCGCAGGGCGAGCTGTTTGCCGCCAACGCCGAAGTCGCCCGGCTGGAAGCCGAGATCCGCCATCGCCGCGAAGCGCAGCGCGAGTACGAGACGCGTCTGGCCCAACTCACCGCCGATCGACAGAATTGGCAGGCGCAGGCAGCGACGCTGGCCGCCGACGAGCAACGCTGGCAGGACCTGCTGGCGGTGGCCGACGAGCGCGTCGAGCAGGGGCAGCTGCGCCTCGCGGCGCAGCAGGAACGCCTGCCGCTGGCCGAGGACAGCCACGCCGCGGCGCGCCAGGAAGCAAGTCGCCAACGCGCCGAGATCGTCCAGGCCGAGCGGCGGCTGCACGTCGAGCAGGCGAATCGTGGGCACGCGCAGCGTTCCTTGCAGAGCATCGCCAGCCGACGCGAACGTCTGGCGCTCGAGCGCCAGGCGCTGGCAGCCCCCGACGACCGCGAGTTGACCGACAAACAGGGCCAACTGCTCGCCCTGCGTGCGGCGATCAGCGTCGCGCTGGACGAGCAAAAAAGCCTGCAACAGGCACTGCCACAGGTCGAGCAACAGCGGCGCGAGATTCTCGCCGCGGTGCAGCACGCGCAGAAAGAGCGCGCCGAGGCGACGGCGCGCCGCAACGCCCTGCAACAGCTGCAGCGGCGGCTGCAGGCGGACGGCAAACTGGGCGACTGGTTGCATCGGCATGGTTTGCAGAACGGCGAGGCGCTGTGGAAATCGCTGCACGTCGAAGCCGGCTGGGAGGATGCCGTCGAAGCCGTGCTGCGCGAGCGGCTCGGCGCGCTGCCGGCCGACGCCGCCGACCCGGCGTGGAGCACCGACCGGCCGGGGAGCAAACTGACGTTGCTGCTGCCCCTGGTCGGCGGCGCAACGAGCCGCGTCGTTGGCGGCGACACCCTGCTGGCGCGTATTCGTTGCGACTCGCCGCAGTTGTCGGACATTCTTGCCGACTGGCTTGGCGAAGTGCTCACCGCGCCCGATCTGGAAGCCGCTCTGGCGCAGCGCAGCGCGTTGCCGGCCAGCGCCTGTTGCGTGACCTCTGGCGGCGACCTCGTCAGCCGCCAGAGCGTGACCCTGTTTGCTCCGGATAGTGGTGAGCACGGATTGCTCGAGCGGCAGCGCGAGATCGACGGGCTGGCGGCGGTGATCGGCGAGCGCGAGGAGAGGCTCGCACAGGCGCAGGCGAGGCTGGGCGAAAGCGAGCAGCGGCTGCAGGATAGCCAGCACACCCTGCAGGAGTCCGGCCATCAGCTCGGCGTTCTGCAGAATCGGGCGCACGCCCTGCAGGTGGAGACGCTGAAGCTGGCGCAGGCAGGCGAACGCTTCAGCGAGCGGCAGGCGCAGATCGACGATAGCCTGGCCGAACTGGCGGTCGAGGAAGAGAGCGAAAGCGAGCGCCTGTTCGTTATCGACGAGGCGATCGATGCGCACAGCGAGCAGCTCCGCCAGCTGCAGACGCTGATGCACACGGCGCAGATGCTTTTCGAGCGCAGCGAAGGCGTCCTGCGTGAGCAGCGCGAGCAGCTCGGCGGTTGCGAACGCGAACTGCGCGAAGCCGAATTTTCGCAACGCGAGTCACGCAGCAAGTTGCAGGAGCTGGCCGCTGGCCGTGAACTCGCCAGCCAGCAGCTGGCACGCGTCGTGGAGGAGCTGAAGCGTTGCGCGGAGAACGCCTCGGCGCTGCAGGCAGACGAACTGGAACCCCGCTTGCAGGCGGCGCTCGATCATCGCGTCGCCCGCGAGCACGCGCTGGCGAGTGCCCGTGATGCCCTGGAAATGGCGACCAATGCCCTGCGCGGCCTCGACGAAGAGCGCCTCAAGGCCGAGCAGAGCCTCGACCCGCTGCGCAACCGGATTGGCGAACTGAAGCTCAAGGAGCAGGCTGCAGCGCTCAACGTCGAGCAGGCGGCGACGCAGCTGGCCGAGGCCAAGGCCGACGAGCCGTCGCTGGCCGGCGAGCTGGGCGGCTGGCGCGCGGCGCCTTTGCAGGGCGCGATCACCGCCTTGCAGCGCTCGATCGACGCGCTCGGCGCGGTCAACCTGGCGGCGCTGGACGAACTGGAAGCGGCGCGCGAACGCAAGGGCTATCTGGATGCGCAGTCGGAAGACCTGACGCAGGCCATGGAAACGCTGGAAAATGCGATTCGCCGTATCGATCGTGAAACGCGCGACCTGCTGCAAAGCACGTACGACGCAGTGAACCGCAGCTTTGGCGAGCTGTTTCCAGCGCTTTTCGGTGGTGGCGAGGCGCGCCTGATCATGACTGGTGAGGAAATCCTCGACGCCGGATTACAGGTGATGGCGCAGCCACCGGGGAAGAAGAACTCGACGATTCATCTTCTCTCCGGCGGCGAGAAGGCCTTGACGGCGATCGCGCTGGTGTTTTCAATGTTTCAGCTCAACCCGGCGCCGTTTTGTCTGCTTGACGAAGTCGACGCGCCGCTTGACGATACGAATACCGAACGTTTCTGCTCGATGGTGCGACGGATGTCGATCAACACGCAGTTCCTGTTCATCAGCCACAACAAGATTACGATGGAGATGGCGCAACAGCTCGTCGGAGTGACCATGCAGGAATCCGGCGTCTCGCGCATCGTTGAAGTCGATATGGAAGAGGCGCTACGCATGCGCGAGCAACTCGTTTAGGAAGAGATATGACCGACTTGCAGATGGGTTTGATCGGCTTCGGCGGTGTCGCCGTGCTGGGAGTGCTGGCTTACAACAAATGGCAGGAGCGCAAGCACCGCAAAATGGCCGAGAAGCTGCTCAGCGCACGCCAGACCGACGTCCTGCTCGATGAGCCGGGCAGCGCAAGCAGCGGCGGCTTGGCGAATGAGGGCGCGCCTCCTGGCGATCAGGAACGCATCGAACCCTTGCTGCGCGAGCATCCGGACGAGTTGCGGGAGCCGGATGCGTCGGCGGCGACGCAGGAAACGGCGAGCGACGCAAGCGCCGCGGCGCTTGCAGGCAGATCGGCAAGTCACGCAGAAGCGGCCGCCGCGGCCGCCGCGGTCGCATCGCCGACGCCTGCCGCCGGCGACCGGGCGGAAGCCAGGGATAGCCCGGCACCGCTTTGCGTGCTGTCGCCGAGGATCGACTACATCGCCGCGATTCAGGTCGTCGAACCGATCGCCGGCTATCGCATCCGTGAAGCACAGCGCGCCACGCTGACGCGGCTGAGCAAGGCAGTGCACTGGATCGGCCACAACGAGGACTCGCACGCCTGGGAGCCGATCCTCGAGGACAGCGAACACGAGTACCGGCACATTCGCGTCGGCGCGCAGCTGGTCGACCGCAAGGGCCCGCTGGCCGACCGTGAACTATCGGTTTTCAAGGTCGCGATGCAGGAAATGGCGACCGAACTGATGGGCCTTGTCGAGTTGCCGGCACGCGAGCAGGCCTTGCAGCTTGCCGCCCAGCTGGACGACTTCTGCGCCGGCGTCGATATCCAGATCGGTGTCAATGTCATCAGCCAGGGACAGGTTTTCGCGGGCACCAAGCTGCGCGCGCTGGCCGAGTCGACGGGAATGGTCATGGACAGCGCCGGGCGTTTTGCCCGCTGCGATGACAGCGGCAACGTGCTCTACGTACTGGTGAATCAGGAGGCCGACGAGTTTTCGGCAGAGTCGATGAAGACACTGAGCACGCACGGGGTGACCTTTCTCCTCGATGTGCCACGTGTGGCCAATGGCGACCGGGTATTGACCCAGATGTTCGACCTGGCACGGCGGTTTGCCGAAGCACTGAACGGCGCGCTGGTCGACGATAACCGTCGCCCCTTGTCGGAGGCCGCACTGGACCCGATTCGTCAGCAGGTGACACAGTTCCAGGCGGCGATGGCGGCGCGTGAGCTGCCGGCGGGCGGCGCGCTGGCGCAGCGCCTTTTTTCCTGACGCCCGAAAGTGCCGGGATGAGTGCCAGCGATCGCGTGCAGCGCTTGCGGGAGGAGATCGAGCGGCACAACGAAGCGTACTACTGTCACGACGCGCCGCTGGTCAGCGATGCCGAGTACGATCGCCTGCTCGCTCAATTGGCGGCGCTCGAGGCCGCCCACCCGGAATTGCTGAGCGCCGATTCGCCGACCCAGCGCGTGGGTGCGGCGCCATTGCCCGAGTTCGCTGCGCTCGCCCATGCGACGCCGATGCTGTCGCTGAACAATGCTTTTGCCGACGACGAAGTCGCCGCCTTTGATCGCCGGGTTCGCGAGGCGCTGGCGAACGACGACGAGAGCGAGATCCGGTACTCGGCCGAACCCAAGTTCGACGGTCTGGCGGTCAGCCTGATCTACGCGGACGGTCGCCTGCTGCGCGGCGCGACGCGTGGCGATGGTTCCACCGGCGAGGACGTCACCGGCAATCTGCGCACCTTGCGCAGCATTCCCCTGCGCCTGCGCGGCGACGACTGGCCGGCCATGCTCGACGTTCGCGGCGAGGTGCTGATGCTGCGCGGCGACTTTGCGCAGCTGAACGAGCGGCAGCGCGAGAAAGGCGAGAAGGAGTTCGTCAACCCGCGCAACGCGGCTGCTGGCAGCCTGCGCCAGCTCGACCCCCGCATCACCGCGACGCGTCCGTTGCGGTTCTTTGCCTACGGCGTCGGGGTCGCCACCGGGGTCGCTTTGCCGGCGACGCATTTCGAATTGCTCGATCGGCTCGTCGCCTGGGGCTTTCCGGTCGCCCGCGAGCGGCGCCGCGTCTCCGGACTTGCCGGCCTGCTCGCCTACTACGCCGACATCGGTCGCCAGCGCGCCGCACTGCCCTACGCTATCGACGGCGTGGTCTACAAGGTCGACGACCTGGCGGCGCAGGCGCGGCTGGGTTTCGTTTCGCGCGCGCCGCGTTTCGCGCTGGCGCACAAATTTGCCGCCGAGGAGGCGGTCACCGAGTTGCTCGAGATCAGCGTTCAGGTCGGGCGCACCGGCGCCCTGACCCCGGTGGCGAGGCTCAAACCGGTGTTCGTCGGCGGGGTGACGGTGATCAACGCCACTTTGCACAACGAGGACGAGATTCGCCGCAAGGACGTACGCATCGGCGACACCGTCGTCGTTCGCCGGGCCGGCGACGTGATTCCGGAAGTCGTTCGCGTGCTGGTCGACCAGCGGCCCGCCGCCGCGCGTCGTTTCAGCATGCCGGAGAACTGTCCGGTCTGCGGCTCGCGCGTCGTGCGCAGCGACGACGAGAGCGGCGGCAAGGGCGTCGCGGCGGTGGCGCGCTGCTCCGGCGGTCTCTATTGCCCGGCGCAACGCAAGCAGGCCCTGCTGCACTTTGCCTCGCGGCGGGCAATGGACATCGAAGGGCTGGGCGACAAGCTGGTCGAGCAGCTGGTCGACAACGCGATCGTGCGCACGCCGGCCGACCTCTACCAGCTCGGTCTTGTCGCGCTGGCGAAGCTTGACCGCCTGGCCGAGAAGTCGGCCGGGAATATTCTCGCGGCGATCGAGAAGAGCAAGCGGACGACGCTGGCGCGTTTCATCTACGCGCTCGGAATCCGCAACGTCGGCGAAGCGACGGCCAGGGATCTGGCGCGTCACTTCGGTTGTCTGGAGGGCCTGCTGGCCGCCGACGAAGTGGCGTTGCAACAGGTTCCCGACGTCGGTCCGACCGTCGCACAGTGCATTCGCCAGTTCTGCAGCGAGGCGCACAACCGGACGGTCATCGAGCAGCTGCGGGCCGCCGGGGTGAGCTGGAGCGAGAGCGAGCCGGCCGTGTCCAGCGCTGGCGCAGTCGCCGGCAAGGTCTTCGTGCTCACCGGTGCGCTGCCGTCGCTGACGCGCGATGACGCCGGCCGACTGATCGTCGCGGCGGGGGGCAAGGTGACTTCGGCGGTGTCGAAGAAGACCGATTTCGTCGTTGCCGGCGCCGACGCCGGCAGCAAGCTCGAGAAAGCGCAGCAGCTCGGCGTGGCGGTGCTTGACGAAGGACAGTTGCTGGCCCTGCTGCAGGCAGGCGCGGAGGCAGCGGCGCAATGACGGCGAGGAGCGCGCGGCGAGCCGCCGCCGGCCGTGGCCGTGCGCCAAGCCCGCCAGCAGCTCGGCAAGACGCATGATGGACGGGCAGGCGGCAATGACCCTTCTGGCCAGGGCCGAGCTGATCCATTCGGCCGAGGCGGTTTCTGCGGCCGTGAGCCGTGTCGCGCGCGATATCAGCCGCAGGCTGCACGACCGCCGGCCGCTGTTGTTGTGCGTCATGAAGGGCGGCGTGCCTTTCGCCGGCCAGCTGTTGACGCAGCTCAATTTTCCTCTTGACTTCGATTACCTCGACGTCAGCCGCTACGGCCAGGCGACGACCGGCGGCGCGCTGTCGTGGCGTGTCGCGCCGTCGTTGCCGCTGGCCGGGCGGACGCTGCTGGTGGTTGACGACATTCTCGACGAAGGCGTGACGATGGCCGCGATCCGCGATCGCTTGCTGGACATGGGGGCGGCGGCCTGCTTCACGGCCGTTCTCGCCGACAAGCTGCACGGCCGGGAAAAGCCCCTGCGCGCCGACTTCGTTGCGCTGACCGTTCCCGATCGCTTCGTTTTTGGCTATGGCATGGACGTGCGCGGGGCGTGGCGCAATCTGCCTGCGATCTACGCCATGCGGGAGGATTGACCATGCTCGCAATCATCGGCGGCAGCGGCCTTACCCGGCTCGCCGGGCTTGCCGTCTCGCATCGGCAGGTCGCGAGTACGCCCTACGGCGAGCCCTCCGCGGCGCTGAGCTTTGGCCATCTCGCCGGTCGGCCGGTGGTTTTCCTGGCGCGTCATGGCGACCAGCACGGCATTCCCCCGCACCAGGTCAATTATCGGGCCAACATCTGGGCGCTGGCCGAGGCGCGGGTGCTGGGCATCGTTGCCGTCGCTGCCGTCGGCAGCATTCGTGCGGACCTCAAGCCTGGCGATCTGGTCCTTCCGGAACAGATCATCGACTACACCTGGGGGCGCCCGTCGACCTTCCACGAAGGCCCCGGCGCCACCGTCGCGCACATTGATTTCACCGAACCCTACGACCATGCCCTGCGCCAGCGGCTGCGCGCCGCAGCGGCAGCGACGGGCAGCAGGCTCGCCGATGCGGCGGTCTACGCGGCGACCCAGGGACCGCGCCTGGAGTCGGCCGCCGAGATCAACCGCCTCGAGCGCGATGGTGCCGATGTCGTCGGCATGACCGGAATGCCCGAGGCGGCTCTCGCACGCGAGCTGGCGCTGCCTTACGCGGCGATCAATGTGGTCGCCAATTTTGCCGCCGGGCGCGGCGACAGTCGTGCCGGCATCAGCCTCGAAGCGATCCATGCGGTGCTGGCGGCGTCGATGCAGCAGGTCCATGCCATCATCGAGACGATGCTCGGCGACGATGATTAGACCGGTGCTGAAAATGGGCGATCCGCGTCTGTGGCAGCAGGCGAGGGTCGTTGAGCGCTTCGCCACCGACGAACTCGCGGCGTTGATCGTCGATATGCAGGACACCATGCGCGCGCTCGACGGTGCCGGCCTGGCCGCGCCGCAGATCGGCGTCGATCTGCGCGTCGTGATTTTCGGGATCGACGGCAACCCCCGCTATCCTGACGCCGAAACGGTGCCCCGCACGGTGTTGATCAACCCGCTGCTGACACCGCTCTCGGCAGAGGTCGAAGACGGCTGGGAAGGCTGTCTCTCGGTGCCCGGGCTGCGCGGCTCGGTGCCGCGCTGGAAATATCTGCGCTACAGCGGCTTCGACCTTTGCGGTCGGGCCATCGAGCGCACCGTCTGCGACTTTCACGCCCGCGTCGTGCAGCACGAATGCGATCACCTCGACGGTATTCTCTATCCGATGCGGATCAAGGACTTCCGTCGTTTCGGTTTCGTTGACGCCTTGTTCCCCGAGGGCGGCGCGGCTGGCGCCGAGTAGCTGCCCCCGCAGGTGTGCGGCTGCGCTGCCAAGCGTCGAGCGTGGAATGGTGACCTGACCTACTGGATCTGTGAAGGAACGACCTTTAATGAGCAAGACTGCCACGTCCCCCCGTTACCGAATTCTCTTTGTCTGCATGGGCAACATCTGTCGCTCGCCGATGGCGGCTGTCGTCACCAGTGCCCTGGCTCAGCGCGAGGGACTGGGCGCCCTGCTGGAAACCGATGCGGCGGGGACACACGGCCATTACCACGCGGGCGAAGCGCCGGACCCGCGGGCGCGCAAGGTCGGCGCCAAGCGTGGCTACGATCTTTCCCGGATGCGCGCGCGGCGGGTCATCGTCGCCGATTTCGATCGCTTCGACCGGATTCTGGCGATGGACCACGAGAACATGGCCAATCTGCTGCGCCTGTGTCCGGAAGAAAGCCGCGCGAAGCTGGGGATGTTCCTCGACTACGTCCCCGATCTCGGCCTTTCCGACGTTCCCGATCCGTACTACGGCGCCGAGTCCGGATTCGAACGCGTTCTCGACCTCTGCGAGCTGGCGGCAAGGGGTCTGATCGCCGCCTGTGAACACGGGCAGCTTGCCCGCTGAGCGGCGCAGTCAGGGGAGTCGGCTAGCGCTCCTCGACTGATGCGTCGCCGGCGCGCACCAGCCGGGGCAGCAGTTCTGGCGGCAGCTGCAGTCGCGCGAGCAGCGTTTCACGGCTGACGTTGAGCAGGTTTTCGATCGCTGCGAAGTCGTCCGGGATGGCGGCATCGGTCCAGCCGTTAACCGAGTGGCGTGCCAGGTTGACCGCCAGTTTGACGTTCTGCACGCGCGGCAGCTGCGCACTCGCGTCGTCCATCAGCGCGGTGAGCAGATCGGGCAGCTGCCAGGCGTGGCAGAGTGCCAACTGCAGCTCGGCGAGCGGAAATCCGAGCACCTCGCACTGCACTGCGCTGCTGCGCAAGCTCTTGCCGGCCTGCAGGCGGGCACGGATGGCGATCGCCTGTTCGGGAGCAAAGCACCACAGCAGGACTTCCGCGAGGTCGTAGAGCAGCGCTGCGAGCGCAACTTCCTCACCGTTCATGTCGTGGCGGGCGAAGGCCCAGTCGTGGGCGTAGCGCGACGCGCGCTGGCAGCGCACGACGACCTGCAGGACGCCAAGTAGCGCTTGCGGGTTGCGGCCAAGCATGGTTTCGATGGTCGCCGGATTTTCGAACTTGCGGAAGAAGGGCTCAACGCCAAGCATCATCACCGCAGTGGCGATATTGGTGACGTCGCTGCGCAGGCGTTTGCTGCCGAACGACTGGATGTAGGCCAGCACGCGGATGGCGAGCAGGGGATCCTGCAGGACGATGGCGGTAATGTCGCGGCCGCTGACGCGGTCGATCTGCTGCCGCGCCTCATCGAGGCGGCGGGCGGTCTGGCGCAGGATGGGCATCTCGGCGCCGCTGAACAAGGTCAGCCAGGCGGCAAGGTCCCGGGGTGCTTGCGTATCGAGCATTGTGCTGGCCTTGAACAGGACCGCCGGGGGCCCTCGGAGCGCTGCGCTGACACGCCTTTCCCCGTGGGCGGCGGGATCAGGGCAGATGGTAGCCGCAGCTTGCCCGGGCTGCAAGCACGGTGGTCGCGCACTTGCGGCGGCGGGTGTCTCCGGCGTCAGAAGCGCTCGTCCTCGCGCAGATAGCGCCACTGCCCGGGCGGCAGCTTGCCGAGCGAGACGCTGCCGATACGAACGCGCTTGATGTCGGTGACTTGCAGGCCGACCAGTTCGCACATCCGCTGAATCTGCCCCTTCTTGCCGGCCAGCAGGACGAAGCGCATTTGTTGATCGCTGAGCCATGAGACCTGCGCCCGCGGCAGTTTGACGTTGTCGAGCGACAGTCCATGGCGCAGCAGATCGAGGCCGTCGGCGGCCAGTTCGCCTTCGACGCGCACGTGATATTCCTTCTCCAGCCGCGAATCGCCACCGCTCAAGCGACGCGCGACACTGCCTTCCTGGGTGAAGGCGAGCATCCCGCCCTCGTCGGCCTCGAGTTTTCCGGCCTGTGCCAGACCGCGCAGATGGCTGGCCTGGAAGGTGAGCGGGGTAGGGTCGTCGGACCAGCGGTTGTCGGCGCGGATCAAGGCGGCGATGGCTTCGCGGCCTGCTTCGGCCGGCGGGCCGGGAAGGTCGCGCGGCTTGTTGAAGACGATGCTGACGCTTTCGCTGGTGTGCGCGCTGGCAATGTCCTTGATCTTGATTTTTGCCCTGGGGTTGACGCGCGCGCCCAGTCGGTTGACGACCACGCCATCGACGCTTACCCAGCCGTTCTCGATCCACTCGTCGGCTTCGCGCCGCGAACACTGCGCCAGCTGGCTGACCAGCTTCGACAGCCGCGGCGACTCCTTCGCCAGGCCGCGAGTCTGGCCGCTTGCCTCGTGCACCGCTTCGCGCTGTGGCGTCGCTCGCGGGCCTGGCCTTGCTTCGCTCGGCGGCCCCCTGTGCGGGGCGCTGGCGGGCGTCGCCTCAGCGTCGCCGTCGGCGGGATTTTCTGGGGCTGGCCGGAAGGCACGCGCGCCGGTGCTGCGCGCGATCCCGCGTGGAGGATAGGCCTTCTTGGCGGGCTTGCCAGGTCGATCGGCGGTCGCGCGAGGCGCGGCGAATCTTTCCTTGCCCGCCCTTCTCGGGTGACCTTCGCTGCTGCCGGGCGCCTCGCTTGCCGCTGACGGCTGGTCGGTCGCCGGGGAGTCCGGCTGCGCTGGCTGTTGCGCTGGCAGGGAGATCTCCCTCTTCGCCACAGCGTTCTGGACGGTGCTCCGTTGCCCTTGGTTGCGCCTTGCCTCGTCCGCGCGGCGCGGCGGGCGCGGTGCAGCGCCGTCCTCTTTTCTGGCCCGCGGGGGCGGTGCCTCGGCGGCGGCCGGCTGGCTGTCGGCACGGCGGGTGCTTGCGCGTTTTGACGGCGGCGCACCGCCGCGGACAGGTTTGCGCCCTGGCCATCGGCCTGGCTGCGCAGCGCTGTCGGTCGCGGTCGTCTTCGGGAGTTTCAGGGTCGGGCGGGGCATGGCAGCGTTTTCTGTTCGGTCGGGCCCGTAGTGTACGCCAGAAGTTGCCACCGTCCCGAGCGAATCGCATCCGGCGCGCTCGCCAGGCTGCGGGCTGGCAGGGCGGCAACCCGCTTGCCGGGTTTGGCTAGCGCGGCGGCGGTGGCGGTGGCGCGCCCCGCGGCGGTGGTGGCGCTGGCGGTGCGCCGCGGGGCGGAGGCGGCGGGGGCGGAAGAGGCGAGGCAACGGGTCTGTTGATGGCGTCCTCCGGCAACGCGAAAGTGCCGACCACGGGGACCTTGTGACCGCGCGCGTACATGCACTGGACGTAGCTCTGGTCGTAACGTTCCTGCACGGTATACGCGGAGGCGTTGCTGGCCGCGACTCCGCCGACGCTGCCAGCGAGCAGGCCGACGCCGGCGCCGACCGCTGCGCCGCTCGAGCCATCGATCGCGGCGCCCACGGCCGCACCGACGACCGTGCCTAGCGCAGCGCTGGCGACGCCGGCGCTGGCGACGCCGGCGTTGGCGGCTGAAGTTGCCGGCGTTGCGCCACCAATCGCCTGATTCGCGTAGTGCCGGCAAAATCCGTCGTCGCCGCGGAACTTGGCGAACGACTGCCCCGATCCGGGCAAGGCCATCACGCTGGGCCCGTCCGGCGGAAAGCTGGCGCAGGCGGCAAGGAAGATGGCGAACAACGGTGTTAATTGACGTCGGCTGGGCATGGCTGAACTCGGCAAGGGGTTTTGCGCTGCACGCGGAAGCGATGAGCGTGGGCGATAGTGAATGTAACGCAGTCGCCGCTTGCGCGCTGACCTGCGCGCTGAATGCGCCGCTCTCGAACTGGGCAGGTTGGCAGGCGAACGTCGGTTTCTGGTACGCTGCAAGCAGTCGCGCCGGGCTCGGCGCTCAATTGATCGTCGAGCAAGCGCGATCCCGCTGCGCGGCGGGCCGGCACAGGAATTGCCAAGCCGGCCGTGGTGGGCGAATCGCAGGGCGCTCGCCACGCCGCGTCGCGTCGCCAGCGCAAACGGGGAAAGCCTCTGCACCCAGCAACCGACCTAGAGCTGAATGCACGATGACCATGCCAGACCAACCGAAAAGTGCCATCGGCAATCTTGCCGACCTCGAGGATGGACAGATCGCCTTGTCGCGCTATATCGTCAAGCGGGCGGACGGCCTGTTTGTGACCTTGTCGCGGCTCGATTCGCCGGTTGATTTCGTCGACTTCGTCGATCGCACCTTTGCCTTGGGGCTCTATTTCCGGGGCCTGGATTATGCGCAATTCCAGTCGCTCCTGTACGACGATGCGGCGAGTCGCGACAAGGCTGCCCCCGACGAGGTGTTCCTGGCGCTGGATATCGCCACCTTTCAGCCGCAGCGCCAGTCGCTCTACAAGGAGCTGCGGATTCAGCGCGGCGAGGCGGCCTATCTGTTCGAGCCGATCTATCGCGACGCGGCGCCCGATGAGGCGTCGACTGAAGGCAGCGGCAACAGCCCGCAGGGGATGCTCGCCGGCTCGCCGCAGGAGGTGCGTGTCTGGCTGGATTTCGACGAGTTCGTCGCCAGCGCGTGGGGCAAGGGGGTGCGCTTCGGAATCGACGTTGCGGCGGTCCAGGAAGGCATCCAGCTCGACAGGCCAGAGCGGCGTGTCGTGGCTCGCGGCAAGCCCTTCGTGGCCGGCAAGGACGCCACGATTACCGAGCAGGCGCCTGGCCTGCGCCGCAACAACGCACCGCGTCGCCTGTTCGGTGACCGGGTCGATCTGCGCCAGTTCGAGACGCGTTATCCGCAGGTCGCCGCCGGGCTGCGTCTGGTGAAGAAGACGCCGCGTACTCCCGGCGTCGACGGGCGGGACGTCACCGGCGAGGCGCTGCCCGCGCCCTTGCCCAAGGATTTCGACCTGCAGCGCATGGCCGGTGCCGGGACTCAGCTGAGTCGGGAAAAGGACGGCGAATACCTGCTCGCCTCGGTCTGTGGTTTCCTCACCATCGATACGCGCAGCCACCAGTTCTCGGTGACCGACAAGATCGTCAGTCACGAGGGGGTCAGCGCACGTACCACCGGGGACCTGATGTTGACCGGCGAAGTGTACGAACAGCACGGTGAAATCCAGGAGAAGCGTGTCGTCACCTGTCGCAGCATCACCGCATTCGCCGATGTCTTTGGCAACATCGTGTCCACCGGCGGTACCGTGCGCTTGCAACAGAATCTGGTTGGCGGCAGCGCCAGCAATGACGACGGCGACATCGTCGTCGAAGGTGTCGCCTCCGGAGCGACGCTGATCGCGCCGCACGGCTGCGTGACCTTGAAGCGGGCGGACAACTGCGTGATCATCGCTCGCCAGGTCGTCATTGCCCGGGCGACGCTATGCGATATCGTTGCCCAGGTCCTGTCGCTTGAGCAGGCAGAAGCCTGCGCTGCGGCAGCCAGGAATATCCAGGTGCGCCTCGCCCGCGCACACCGGGAGGTTGGCAACGTGTTTCTGGTCCTGCTGCCGGACGCCTCGACCGAGGACGCCGGCATTGTTGCTTTGCGGGAAAAGCGTGCCGAACTCGAAGAGGCGATCGCCGGCCACCGCGCCAGGGTCGAGGCCTTGCGCGGTGACAAGGATGTCACCGCGTACCTGCGCCTGGCGGGCAAGCTGCGACGCGGCGAAGTGAGCCTGAGTCCCGAGCAGGAGGTCGGTTGGCGCCGCCTCTCGGCGGTCGTCGCTCCGGTCTTGAAGACGCTTTCGCTCCTGTCTGGCGCGGTCAACGAGCTGGTGGCCGAGTCCGCCGCCATGGCGGTGGAAATCGACGAAGGCCAGGCCGCTGCAGAGCAGGCGTGTGGCGAGCTGGCGTGCACGATTGACCGCGTCGAAGGCGAGACGCGGGTAAGTACCTTGCTGGTCAGGCAGGCCGATACGCCGCTGGGCGCCCTTCCGCGCAAGGAACTGAAGGTCCGGCTACGGGCGACGGACGCGGCGACCAACAAATTGTTCTTCGCCTCGTCTGGCCATTTCTCCTGGACCTACCGGGCGCCGCAAGCGCCAGCCTGACGGCCGGCGGCAGGTCCGCAGCGGCGAGAAGAGGTCGTTTCAGCCCTCGGCCAGCCGTTTGCCGATGTGTTCGAGCGCCTCCTCTATCTGATCGATCAGGATCAGGCACAGGTCGCCTGGCTGCAATTGGGCAAGGGCGGTATCGATCGCCAGAAACTCGCCATGAACTTCCTGGACTTCGGACGCGCGCGTGGCGTTGAGCAAGCCCTGCTGCAGCAGGGCCAGCACTTCGCCATCGGCGCGTCCGCGCTGGCACTGATCCTGGTAGAGAACGACGCGATCGAAGGCGCCGCCGAGAATCTCGGTCTGGCCGCGGATGTCTTCATCACGCCGGTCGCCAGCGCCGCTGATGACGACGGAGCGGCGACTGTCGGGGGGGGCCGGCAGGTTGTCGATGGCCTCGACCAGGGCCTGGATGGCGTCCGGGTTGTGGCCGTAGTCGGCGACCAGGGTGGCGCCGCGATAGCTGAAGACGTTGAAGCGGCCGGGCGCCGTCTGGGCGTCGTTGACGAAACTGGCCAGAGCGCCGTGTATCGTTTCCCAGGGGACTGCCATAGCCCAGGCGGCGGCAATGGCGGCCATCGCGTTTTCGACCTGGAAGCCGATGGCGCCATGCTGGGTGACCGGAATGTTGGCCAGCGCGATGCGGTGTTCGACGCCGCCTCCCGAGGCGACGATCGACGCGCCGTCGCGGTAGACGACGCGCTTTCTTTGTGCGCGGTGCAGAGCCATCAGCGGATGATTGCGGTCGATAGCGAAGAAGATGACGCTGCCGGGGCAGGCGTCGGCCATCCGCGAAACCACCGGGTCGGCGGCGTTGAGTACGGCGACGCCGGTCTCGGGCCTGACGTTCTGAACGATGACCCGCTTGACCACCGCCAGATCCTCCACCGTACTGATGTAGGAGAGTCCAAGGTGGTCGCCGAGACCGATGTTGGTGACCACGGCAACATCGCAGCGGTCGAAGCCGAGCCCCTCGCGCAGCACGCCGCCGCGAGCGGTCTCCAGAACTGCAGCGTCGACATCGGGGTGGAAGAGGACGTTTCTGGCGCTTTTCGGACCGCTGCAGTCGCCGGTGTCGATGCGTCGCCCCTCGACATAGACGCCGTCGGTGGTGGTCATGCCGACGCGCAGCTCCTGGGCGGCAAGAATGTGGGCGATCAGGCGCACGGTCGTCGTCTTGCCGTTGGTTCCCGACACCGCAATCAGCGGGATACGTGCTTCGTCGCCGTCGGCGAACATGTTGCCGATGATCGCTTCGCCCACCGGTCGCCCCTTGCCGAACGACGGTTGCAGGTGCATGCGCAGCCCTGGCGCGGCGTTGAGCTCGACGATGCCGCCACCCTGTTCCTCGAGCGGCCGCAGGACGCTGTCACAGACGACGTCGACGCCGGCGATGTCGAGGCCGATGGTCCGTGCCGCGGCAACCGCCTGCGCGGCAAACTCGGGATGCACGTCGTCGGTGACGTCCGTCGCCGTACCGCCGGTCGATAGATTGGCGTTATTGCGCAGGACGACGCGCGAACCTCTGGGTGGCACCGACTCCGGAGTCAGCCCGCCGCTCGCCAGGCGTGCCAGGGCGACTTCGTCGAGGCGAATCCGGGTCAGGGAGGTGGCGTGACCTTCGCCACGCCGCGGGTCGTTGTTGACCCGCTCGACGAGCTCGCGGATATCGTGCACGCCGTCGCCGACGACCAGCGGCGGGTCGCGGCGGGCGGCGGCGATCAACTTGTCGCCGACCACCAGGAGGCGGTAGTCGTGGCCCGGGATGTAACGTTCGACGAGGACTTCGTCGCTGACCTGGAAAGCGATTGCGTAGGCCGCCTCGATCTGCTCGCGGCTGACCAGATTGACGGCGACCCCCTTGCCCTGGTTACCATCCTGAGGTTTGACGACCACCGGGGCGTCGATCTCGCAGGCTGCTGCCCAGGCGTCTTCGGCGCTCAATACCGGTCGCCCGGCGGGAACCGGGACGCCGGCCGCGTGCAGCAGGATCTTGCTCAGTTCCTTGTCCTGCGCGATGGCTTCGGCAACGGCGCTGGTGCGATCGGTTTCGGCGGCCTGGATGCGTCTCTGGCGACTGCCCCAGCCGAACTGGACCATGCTCCCTTCCGTCAGCCGGCGATAAGGGATGTTGCGCGCCATCGCCGCATAGACGATGGCTCCGGTACTCGGGCCGAGGCGGACATCCTCGTCGAGTTCGCGCAAGCGGCTGAGCGCGTCGTCGAGGTCGAAAGGCGCATCGTCGACCGCGGTATGGCAGAGGTCCTGGGCAAGTTCGAAAGCCAGGCGGCCTACGACCTCTTCGCTGTATTCGACGATCACCTGATAGGTGCCGGCTTCCAGCGTCCTGGCCGTGCGGCTGAAGGTGACCGGGCAGCCCGCCTGCGCCTGCAGGCCGAGGGCGGCGAACTCCAGCGCCTGGGCCATCGATACCGCTTCATCATGACCCGCCGGGCGCAGCATGGCCAGTTCCGGAAAGCGCGCGCGCAGACGATCCTCGAAGCCGGGCAGGTCGTCGATACTGCGCTCGTCTTCGGCGCAACAGACAATCGCCTCGATCGCCGTGTGCCGGCTCCAGAGGTTGGGGCCGCGCAGAGCGCGGATACGCGATACTTCCATGAACAGTTTCCCTTTCTGCTTCGCTGCGGACGACGGCCAGTTAGGTCCGCGTGGCTGCCGTGTTTCCGGTTCGGCGCGCGCCGATCAAGCTATTGCGCGGCCGGTCTGTGGCTCATTTCTTCACTCCTGGTGGCTGGTCAGTCGATCATCGTCAGGCGACGGTGAAGGTCTCCAGCCCGGTGCGGATCAATTCCGGTCCTATGCCCAGCGCCCACGCCGCGGCGGTGGCGGCGAGAACGTTCTCGATCTCGAAGTCGACGCTGCCACCATCGGTCAGCGGTATTCCCTGCAGGCTGACGATGGGCGTCTCGTCGTTGCCACTGGCGAGGACCACCTGTCCCCCGCGAACGAACACCGCGCGCTTGCCCAGCGCCCGGTGGTTGACGAGCGCCGGCTGCTCGGGGTCTGTGGCAAAGAAAATGACCTCGCCGTCGCACAGGGCGGCCATTTCGACGAGCATGGGATGGCCGGCATTGAGCACCGCGGCGCCGCCGGGCAGAACCAGGTCCACCTGGGTACGCAGGACAGTGAACACCTGCTCGGGTGTTTCGATGTGGTAGCGGCCAACATGGCGGGCGGGGTCTACGTTGGTGATCACGCCGATCAGGCAGCGATCGTAAGCCAGGCCTTCGTCGAGAACGGTGTCGCTGCCATTTTCCAGCACCGCCGCGTCTACGGCCCGGTTCATCAGGATGCGGTTGGCTGCTCCCCAGGTGGCGTTGTCGCCCTTGGCGATGCAACGCCGATCGAGGAACAGGCCGTCGCTGCAGGCCAGCCCGGTATGCTTGCCGGAGAGCGTCAGGAAGCGCGCGACGAGGTTGGCGACGGTGGTCTTGCCAAAGCTGCCGCTGACGCCGATGACCGGGATGCGGCCGTCGTCACCGTTGGGGAATAACTGCTCGACGATGGCGCGACCGACCGGGCGCGGCTCGCCGCTTTCCGGTTTCAGGTGCATGAGCAGCCCGGGGCCGGCGTTAACCTCGACGATCGCGCCGCGCTGCTCGTCGAGCGGCCGGGAAATGTCTTCGCAGACCAGGTCTACGCCGGCGATGTCGAGGCCGACGATGCGCGCGGCGAGTGACGCGGTGGCAGCGGTGTCGGGGTGTACGCTGTCGGTGATGTCGTCGGTGTGGTTGCCACTGCGCACGATCAGTACTTCGCGACCGGCGGGCGGGATCGAATCACCGCTGAAACCCTGGCGCGTGACTTCGAGTCGGGCGACCGGGTTATCGCTGAGCGAGAGTATGTCCAGCGGATACTCCTCTTCGGCGCCGCGGCGGGGGTCGGAGTTGATCTGGCTGTCGATCAGCTGGTCGATGGTCGACTCGCCGTCACCCGTGACTTTGGCCGTCTCGCCGCGGGCGGCGGCGACCAGCTTGCCGCCGATGACCAGCAGGCGGTGCTCCGAGCCGCATACATAGCGTTCGACGATGACACCGCTACCTTCCGTGACGGCGGCAGCATACGCCGCCTCGACTTCTGCGGGGCTCATCAGGTTGGTGAATACGCCACGGGCATGGTTGCCGTCGGAGGGTTTGACGACCACCGGATAGCCAATGTCTTCGGCGGCTTCCCAGGCGTCGTTGGCGCTGTCGACCAGGCGTCCTTCGGGGACCGGTACGCCGCACGACGAGAGCAGGCTCTTGGTCAGGTCCTTGTCGCGCGAGATGCCCTCGGCAATGGCGCTGGTGCGGTCGGTTTCTGCGGTCCAGATACGTCGGCTGCGCGAGCCGTAGCCAAGCTGCACGAGATTGCCGGTGGCGAGCAGGCGAATCGCCGGTATGCGCCGGTCTTTGGCCGTTGCCGCGTCGACGATGCAACTGGTGCTCGGTCCGAGCAGTTTGCGCTCGGCCATGTCGGTCAAGTGCGCGACCGCGGCGGCAACGTCGAAAGGCGTCTCGTGAATGGCGGCCAGCAGCAGCTCGCGGCCGGAATACAGGCAGGCGCGGGTCACCTCGTCGTGCCAGGCGCGAACGACGACCTTGTACACGCCACGGGTGGAGGTTTCTCGGGCTTTGCCGAAACCGCCGGGCATGCCGGCGAGGTTCTGCAATTCGAGGGTGACGTGTTCGAGGATGTGCGCCGGCCAGGTGCCTTCCTGGACGCGGCGCAGGAAGCCTCCGCGCTCACCGTAGCTGCAGCGATGCTCGATCAGCGACGGAAGCAGCCCGGTGAGGCGTTCGTAGAAGCCGGGGATGGTGTTCGACGGGAAGTCCTCAAGTTCGCCGATATCGACGACCGCCTCGATGACCGGGCGGTAGGTCCAGATGTTCGGGCCGCGCAGGTAGCGGATCTCGAGGAACTTGATGTCTTTGTTTTTCATGGGGTCATTCCAGGCACGGACGGGTGGGCGCGCCTTGGCGCAAGAGGGGCTGCGGGTGATCCGCTCGGAGGCCCGAGCGAGCTTATCGTGGCTATAACGCGGCAGCTGCGAATCGGCTGACCGGGCTCAGGGTCGGATGCGGCAGTTGCCGTTGCCAGGTTCACAGGAAGCGGTCCAGAAATCGCCGGCTCGGTGCATCGAGCGCGTAGCGGTCGCGGATCAGGAAGTGAATGCCGTGGCTGTCGGCGATCAGCAGGGCCGGCGAGTCGAGGCGGCGAATGTCTTCCTCGCCCTTGAGGACGAAAGTGGTCGTGCCGCGATCGGTCTCCACCTGCCAGGTACTTGGCGTGGCAAAACTCGAGACGCTGATCAGGCGCCTGATCTCGGGGATGAATTCACGACCGCTCAGCTCGCTTTCGACCAGCGCACGCATTTCGTCCGGCAGCTCGCTGAGCTGCTCGATCCACGCCAGTTCACGGCCATGCGGGTCGACCAGGCCGATGCCGTCGTCAGGAGCGCTGATCGGGAAGGCGCGCACAGGCACCACTCCGGCGTGCGTCTCGCCGCCGGCAGTGGTCAGCTCGAGTCGTCCGAAGGCGTTGCGTTGCAAGCGATAGTCGGGCGCGGTGATCACAGGCGTTCTCCGTCGGCGGCGCGTGCGAGTTCGACGCTGCTCAAGCTGTCTTCATTGTCGACGTTGCGCGCCTGCGCCAGGTAGAGGCGGTAGTAGTGGCCCTCGCAAGCCATCAACTGGTCATGGCTGCCGACCTCGACGACGCTGCCACGGTCGAGAACGACCAGGCGATCGGCGTCGCGCAGGGTGGAGAGGCGGTGCGCGATGGCAATCGTGGTCCGCCCGCGAACCAGATTGTCGAGGGCTTTCTGGATCTCCTTCTCGGTGGTCGTATCGACCGACGAGGTCGCTTCGTCGAGAATCAGGATGGGCGGGTCGATGAGCAGCGCGCGGGCGATCGAGATGCGCTGTCGTTCGCCGCCCGAGAGTGCCTGGCCGCGTTCGCCGACCAGCGAATCGTAGCCGTGCGGCAGGCGCAGAATGAATTCGTGCGCGTGCGCGGCGCGGGCGGCGGCGACGATTTCGGCGCGTGTCGCCGCGGGCTTTCCGTAGGCGATGTTTTCGGCAATGGTGCCGAAAAAGAGGAACGGCTCCTGCAGCACCAGGCCGATGTGCTGGCGGTACTCGGCCACCGGCAGCGAGCGGATGTCCACGCCATCGATCAGAATGGCGCCCTCGCTGACGTCATAGAAGCGGCAGATCAGGTTGACCAGCGTGCTCTTTCCGGAGCCGCTGTGGCCAACCAGGCCGACCATCTCGCCGGGGGCAATGTCGATGCTGATGTCGCGGGTGACGCTGCGCGTTCCGTAGCGGAAGCCGACGCCGCGCAGTTCGATACGCCCGGTGACTTTCGCCAGGTGCACCGGCGTTGACGGCTCGGGAACGCTGGACACGTGGTCGAGGATATCGAAGATGCGCTTGGCGCCCGCGGCGGCCTTCTGGGTGACCGAAACGATGCGGCTCATCGAGTCCAGGCGCAGGTAGAAGCGGCTGATGTAGGCAAGAAATGCGGTCAGCACGCCGACCGTGATGTGGTCGCTGGCAATCTGCCAGATGCCGAAAGCCCAGACGATGAGCAGGCCTATTTCGGTGAGCAGGGTGACGCTTGGCGAAAACAGCGACCAGACCTTGTTGACCCGGTCGTTCACTTCGAGATTGTGCGCGTTGGCGGTGCGGAAACGGCTGGTCTCGCGCGCTTCCTGGGCGAAGGCCTTGACGACGCGAATACCGGGAATGGTGTCGGCGAGGACGTTGGTCACTTCCGCCCACACGCGGTCCACGCGCTCAAAGCCGGTGCGCAGTCTCTCGCGCACGACGTGGATCAGCCAGGCGATGATCGGCAGCGGCAGGAGGGTCACCAGTGCCAGTCTGACGTCGATCGACATGAGGATGGCGGTGGTCATCACGATCATCAGTACGTCGGTGGCGAAATCGAGCAGGTGCAACGACAGAAAGATGTTGATGCGATCGGTCTCCGAGCCGATGCGGGCCATCAGGTCGCCGGTTCGCTTGCCGCCGAAGTACTCCTGCGAAAGCGTCAACAGGTGTTCGTAGGTGGCGGTGCGCAGGTCGGCTCCGATGCGCTCGGAGACCAGCGCCAGGATGTAGGTGCGTGCCCAGCCGAGGATCCAGGCGACCAGGGCAGCGCCGAGCAGGCCGGAGAGATAGAGCGCGACCAGTGCCGGATCGATCGCCTGACCGTTCTGGTAGGGGATCAGGACCTTGTCCATCAGCGGCATGGTCAGGTAGGGGGGCACCAGGGTGGCCGCGGTGCTCAGCAGCGAGAGCGTGAACCCGGCGAGAAGCTGCCCGCGGTAGGGTCTCGCGAAGCGGCCAAGGCGGAGCAGGGTCCAGGTCGAAGGCGGTTGGTGAATTTCCTTGCTGCATACCGGACACTGCTCGTCGCCGGCGAGGAGTGGCGTTTCGCAGCTTGGGCACACGCCTGGTGCTGCCGGTGCTGGCAGCCTGCCAGTGAGGTGGAAATTCAACTGCCGCGTGAAGTGGTCGATCAGCCGTCCGGCGGCGACGTCCGTGCCGAGCGTGTAGCGCCAGTGCGCCAGGCGCTCATCGGTGGCACACAGTTCGAGCGTGCCGACCCCGGCGTGGTCGCTGCGCGTCAGGGTGAGGCCTGGCTGGTACGGCCAGCTGTGCACACTCTCGTCGCCAGACCCCATGGCCATCAGGCGGGCGTTGCTGACGACTACGATGCCGGCAGAAAAGCGCAGGCTTGCGTCGAGGTCGATCTCCAGCCAGGCCAGTACCTCCTCGTCAGCGGCCAATTGGGGTTGCACGCGTTCTGTCCATGCGGCGGGCAGCGGCGGTGCGGAAACCTTGGCGAGGGCGGCGCTCTGGGCGGTGGATGCGTGGTTGGCTGCGGTCATCGAGGAGGGTTTTTCAAGCAAGGCTGCCGGAGGTGTTTTCGTTGCAGGCGGCAAGTATACTCGCCTTCAGAGTGCTGCCGGCGATGCCCGCCAGCGGGGTCGTGCCGCAGCGATCAGATCGTCAAGCGATCGCCCTGGTAGCGGCGCGCGACTTGCAAGCGGGCGATGGTGGGCAGGAGATTCAGTCCGCTGGCTGCCCGGCACTGATCGGCACGGCGGATCAGTTCGTCGAAGCTGCTGTCGACCGGGTCACCGGCTGCCGCAAAGGCGATAGTATTGCCGCTGTCGCAGGACGGAAAGACGAGCGCGCGACCGTCAAATGCGTCGCTGATGCGCTGGCTGCTTGCCTGGAAGCCGCGTTCGCGGCCGAGCAGATTGACGGCCAGTAGCCCGCTATCGCTCAGGCGCGAGCGACAGGCCTGGTAGAAAGGGAGCGTGTCGAGTACGCCGGCGCGGGCCTTCTTGTCAAAGCCGTCGACCAGGATGTAGTCGTAGCGGCTGTCGCCGGCAAGCATGTGCGCCGCGCCGTCACCGATCAGCACGCGCAGGCGCAGGGGATCGTCGGGGAGTCCGAAGTGCAGCCGGGCGACGACTTCGACCTGCGGATCGATTTCAACGACGGTGATCTTGGTTGCCGGCAGCTGATGGTAGATGAATTTGGCCAGCGATCCGGGGCCCAGCCCGATCAGCAATGCCTCGCGCGGCCATGGCGGCTCGCGGAGGAGCAGTCCGGCCATCATCTCGCGCGTGTAGGGCAACTCGAGCGCGTTCGGACGCTGGATGCGCATCGCCCCCTGCACCCAGTCCGACGAGAAGTGGAGGTAGCGGACGCCGGCTCTTTCGCTGACGTCGATCAGGTTATGCGCCATTCGATCTCTTGGCCGTCGTCGTTGTCTGGGAGGTTGCCTGGCGAGCGCCGGCGGCACGCGGCGAACGCGCGCCAGGAACGCGCCTTTGCTCGGGTCCAAGGGCGGGCGCGCCGGTCTTGTCGACCGTCGGTGCCGGATGTCGGGGAGATCATGGTGGTTTCTTCTTGCTGGCGCGTTTCGCGGGTCGGGATCATGCCGGCCGGGGCTACCCGGTGCTTGCCCGGATCGTCTGGCCGGTCGACGCTCGCGCCGCGTGGCGGCCGCTGATGTCGTCAAGACGGCGATCGTCAATTGACCGGCGCCGCCCAAAATCGGTATACTACCAAAGTTTTTCTGGCCTTGGCGCGGCTGTGCGACGGGTGGACTAAGAGGTTATATGGAATATCTTTTTTCTGTGGTTCTGGCAGTGCACATCCTGGCGGCGGTGAGCGTGATCGGGCTCGTCCTGGTGCAGCACGGCAAGGGCGCCGACATGGGCGCCGCTTTCGGTAGTGGCTCATCGGGCAGCCTTTTCGGCGCGACGGGTTCCGCCAATTTCCTCAGTCGCGCGACGGCGGTGCTGGCCACCGTCTTCTTTGTGACGAGTTTGTCGCTGGCCTATCTGGCGTCGAGTGCGCCAAAAACGACTGGCAGTGTGATGGAGGATGCGGTAAGATCTGCGCCAGTTCCAGCGCCGCCGTCGGGTGGTGTTGAGCAGGGTAAAGTCCCTGCGAATCCTGATTCGAAGGCGAAGGATATTCCCCGGTAATCTGGTTTGAAAGCGGCTCCGAGAAAGGCTTTGTTCCTCGATTTTCTCGCCTGCCGAGTGTGGTAATGCCGACGTGGTGAAATTGGTATACACGCTATCTTGAGGGGGTAGTGACTTCGGTCGTATGAGTTCGAGTCTCATCGTCGGCACCAGGAATGGCCATTCAAAGTGGGTGGCTGTAAGTCTGAATCGAAGCACCTGTGGGGCGGATCATGCTGGAAGGCTATTTCCCGGTACTTGTCTTCATATTGATTGGTGTTGCGTTCGGCGTGGCGCCGGTCGTCACCGGTCTGCTCGTCGCCCCGCACCGTCCCGACAGCGAAAAGCTCTCCCCGTACGAGTGCGGCTTCGAGGCTTTTGAAGATGCGCGCATGAAGTTCGATGTGCGCTACTACCTGATCGCCATCATCTTCATCCTTTTTGACCTCGAGGTTGCTTTCCTTCTGCCGTGGGCGACGATCTTCAAGGAGATCGTCGAGACCGATTCGGTGAAGTGGTTCGGCTTCATCGAGATGCTGGTTTTCATCGCCATTCTGGTCGTTGGCTATATCTATGCCTGGGCCAAGGGCGCTCTGGACTGGGAGTGAGCGATGGGAATTGACGGCATTCTGCAGGAAGGCTTTGTCACTACGACGGCCGACCAGCTGATCAACTATGTGCGTACGGGTTCGATGTGGCCAATGAGCTTCGGGCTTGCCTGTTGCGCCATCGAGATGATTCATGCCGGCTGCTCGCGTTACGATCTGGATCGTTTCGGCATCGTCTTCCGCCCCAGTCCGCGCCAGTCCGACGTGATGGTGGTTGCCGGCACTCTGACCAACAAGATGGCGCCGGCCATGCGCAAGGTTTACGATCAGATGGCGGAGCCGCGCTGGGTGGTGTCGATGGGTTCCTGTGCCAATGGCGGTGGCTACTATCATTACGCGTATTCGGTGGTGCGCGGATGCGACCGCATCGTCCCCGTCGATATCTACGTTCCGGGCTGTCCGCCGACGGCCGAGGCGCTGATCTATGGTCTGATCCAGTTGCAGAACAAGATTCGTCGGACCAGTACCATCGCCCGCTGAAAACAATCAATTGAGAGTGTGAGTCATGTCCGCCAAGCTGGAAGCCCTTAGCCAGAACCTGCAGCAGTGTCTCGGTGATCGAGTGAAGTCCCTGAAGCTGGCGTTCGGCGAGGTGACTCTTGAGGTGGAAGCTGCCGATTACTTTTCCGTCATGCAGGCGCTTCGCGACGAGCCTGACCTGGCCTTTGAAGAGCTGATTGATTTGTGCGGCGTCGACTATTCGGCGTATGGCAACGAGGCGCGCGAAGGTCTGCGTTTCGCGGCCGTCAGTCACCTGTTGTCGATCAGCAAGAACTGGCGTCTGCGCGTGCGCTGCTTTGCGCCTGACGACGACTTCCCGTCCCTGCCTTCGGTGACTTCCATCTGGAACAGCGTGAACTGGTTCGAGCGCGAAGCGTTCGATCTCTTCGGCATTGTTTTCCCGGGTCATGACGACCTGCGCCGGATTCTTACCGACTACGGTTTCATCGGGCATCCGTTCCGCAAGGACTTTCCGATTTCCGGCTACGTCGAAATGCGCTACGACCCCGAGCAGCAGCGCGTGATCTATCAACCGGTGACCATCGAGCCGCGCGAGATTACCCCGCGCATCGTTCGCGAAGCGACCTACGGGAACGCCGAAAATGCCTGAACTGCGCAACTTTACCTTGAACTTCGGGCCGCAGCACCCGGCTGCGCATGGCGTGCTGCGAATGGTTCTGGAACTTGACGGCGAAGTCGTGATGCGTGCCGATCCGCATATCGGTCTGCTCCATCGGGCGACAGAGAAGCTCGCAGAAACAAAGACCTGGATTCAGTCGGTGCCCTATATGGACCGCCTCGACTACATGTCGATGATGTGCAACGAACACGCCTACTGCATGGCCATCGAGCGTCTTCTGCAGGTCGAGGTGCCGATCCGTGCGCAGTACATCCGGGTGATGTTCGACGAAATCACGCGCATCCTGAATCACCTCCTGTGGATCGGCTGTCACGGCCTGGACGTCGGCGCGATGACCATGGTGCTCTACGCCTTCCGTGAACGCGAAGACCTGGTCGATGCCTACGAGGCGGTCTCCGGTGCGCGCATGCACGCGGCCTACTATCGGCCGGGCGGCGTCTACCGTGACCTGCCTGATCGCATGGCGCAGTACCAGGAGTCGAAGTGGAAGAGCTCCGCCCAGATCAAGCCGTTCAACGAGGCGCGCAGTGGTTCCCTGCTTGATTTCCTCGACGATTTTGCCAGCCGCTTTCCGAAGCTGCTCGACGAGTACGAGACGCTGCTCACCGACAACCGGATCTGGAAGCAGCGCCTGGTCGACGTGGCCATCGTCACGCCCGAGCGCGCCCTGCAGCGCGGCTTCACCGGTCCGATGCTGCGCGGTTCTGGCATCGCCTGGGATTTGCGCAAGAAGCAGCCCTATGAGGTCTATGACCGGGTCGACTTCGACATCCCGGTTGGCAAGACTGGCGACTCCTACGATCGCTACCTGGTGCGCATGGAAGAGATGCGCCAGTCGAATCGCATCCTCAAGCAGTGTATCGACTGGTTGCGGCAGAACCCGGGCCCGGTGATGTCCGACAACCATAAGGTTGCGCCACCGGATCGCGAAGCCATGAAGTCCAACATGGAAGAGCTGATTCACCACTTCAAGCTGTGTACGGAAGGCATGCACGTGCCCGAAGGCGAGGCCTACTCGGCGGTCGAGCATCCCAAGGGAGAGTTCGGCATCTACATTATTTCTGACGGGGCGAACAAGCCATACCGCTTGAAGATACGTGCTCCGGGCTATGTGCATCTTTCGGCAATGGACGAAATGGCGCGTGGCCACATGCTGGCCGATGTGGTGACCATCATTGGTTCGCAGGACGTTGTTTTTGGCGAGATTGACCGTTGATGCTGACCTCAGAATCCCTCAAGAAGATCGACCGCGAAATCGCCAAGTATCCGGCGGACCAGAAGCAGTCGGCAGTAATGGCCGCTCTGGCGATTGCCCAGGAAGAGAAGGGGTGGTTGTCCAGTGAAGCGATCGAGTGCGTCGCCAACTACCTCGGCATGGCCCCGGTGGCCGCCTACGAGGTGGCGACCTTCTACAACATGTACGACTTGAAACCGGTCGGCAAGTACAAGGTCTCGGTGTGCACCAATCTGCCGTGCATGCTCTCCGGTGGTGTCGATGCCGGAGAGTACCTCAAGAGCAAGCTTGGTATCGGCTATAACGAAACGACGCCGGACGGCCTGATCACCCTCAAGGAAGGCGAGTGCATGGGCGCTTGCGGCGATGCGCCGGTGATGATCGTCAACAATCGTCGGATGTGCAGCTGGATGAATCCCGAGCAAATCGACCAACTGCTGGCGGAGCTGAAGTAATGGCGATTCTCGGTGCAATCAACCCGATGTTGAGCCTTGATCTGGACGGTGACAATGCCTGGCGGCTTACCGACTACGTCAAGCGCGGCGGTTACTCTGCCTTGCGGCGGATTCTCGAAGAGAAGCAGACGCAGGAATTCGTCATCAACGAGGTCAAGAAATCGGTTTTGCGCGGGCGTGGCGGCGCTGGCTTTCCGACCGGTCTCAAGTGGAGTTTCATGCCCCGCTCGTTTCCCGGCGACAAGTACGTGGTCTGCAATTCCGACGAAGGTGAGCCGGGTACTTTCAAGGATCGCGACATCCTGCGCTATAACCCGCATTCGGTGATCGAAGGGATGGCCATCGCCGCCTACGCGATGGGCGCGGCGCGCGGTTACAACTACATCCACGGCGAGGTGTGGGAGATTTACGAGCGCTTCGAAGAGGCGCTCGACGAGGCGCGGGCGGCCGGCTTCCTGGGCCGTAATCTCTTGGCTTCGGGCTTCGACTTCGACCTCTTTGCCCATCACGGCTACGGTGCCTACATCTGTGGCGAGGAAACCGCGCTGCTCGAGTCGATCGAGGGGAAAAAGGGTCAGCCCCGCTTCAAGCCGCCTTTTCCCGCGTCCTTCGGACTGTACGGCAAGCCGACCACCATCAATAACACCGAGACCTTTGCCTCGATCCCGTACATCATCAACCTGGGTGGCGAGACCTACCTGGAGGCGGGCAAGGCGAACAACGGAGGAACCAAGCTGTTCTCGATTTCGGGTCACGTCAACCGGCCCGGCAATTACGAGATCCCGCTCGGAACGCCATTCGCCACGTTGCTCGAGATGGCGGGTGGAATGCGCGGCGGTCGCCAGCTGAAGGCGTGCATTCCAGGCGGCTCCTCGTCTCCGGTAGTGCCTGCAGCGGTGATGATGGAGTGCACGATGGATTACGACTCGATCAGCAAGGCCGGCTCCATGCTCGGTTCGGGAGCGGTCATCGTAATGGACGAAACGACCTGCATGGTGAAAGCGCTGGAGCGCCTTTCCTTCTTCTACTACGAAGAATCCTGCGGGCAGTGCACCCCTTGCCGTGAAGGAACCAACTGGCTGTACAGGGTAGTGCACCGCATCGAGACCGGGCGCGGGCGCGCCGACGACCTCGACCTGCTGTCCAGCGTCACCACCAACATCATGGGTCGCACCATCTGCGCGCTTGGCGACGCCGCGTCCATGCCGGTACAGAGCTTCATCAAGCATTTTCACGACGAGTTCGCGTACCACATCGAACACAAGAAGTGCCTCGTGCCCGTTGACGTCCAGCGCGCCGGCAGCGGCTTCTTCACGGCAACGGTTTAAGGTCCCAGACGATGGAAATCGAAATCGACGGCAAGGTCGCGCAGGTGCCGGATGGCAGCACCATCATGGACGCCGCACAGCAGCTTGGCGCCTATATCCCGCATTTCTGCTATCACAAGAAGCTGTCGATCGCGGCGAACTGCCGGATGTGCTTGGTCCAGGTCGAGAAAGCCCCGAAGCCCTTGCCGGCCTGCGCAACGCCGGTGACCAACGGCATGAAGGTGTTCACCCATTCCGAGCTGGCGGTGACGGCCCAGAAGGGCGTGATGGAGTTCCTCCTGATCAACCACCCGCTCGATTGCCCTATCTGCGATCAGGGTGGCGAGTGCCAGCTGCAGGATCTGGCAGTCGGTTACGGCGGCAGTGCGTCACGTTTTCAGGAAGGCAAGCGGGTCGTTTTCCACAAGGATGTCGGCCCACTGATTTCGATGCAGGAAATGGCGCGCTGCATCCACTGTACGCGCTGCGTTCGTTTCGGGCAGGAAATCGCCGGGGTCATGGAACTCGGCATGGCCAACCGCAACATGCACGCCGAGATCATGACCTTCGTCGGGCGCTCGATCGATTCCGAGCTGTCCGGCAACATGATCGACCTTTGTCCGGTCGGTGCGCTGACCTCGAAACCGTTCCGCTATTCCGCACGCAGTTGGGAGTTATCACGGCGCAAGTCGGTCAGTCCGCACGATAGTATCGGTGCCAACCTCGCGCTGCAGATCAAGAACAACGTCGTCATGCGCGTCCTGCCGCGTGAGAACGAAGAGGTCAATGAGTGCTGGATCTCGGACAAGGAACGCTTCTCCTACGAGGCGCTCAATTCGCCGGCACGGCTGACTCGGCCGATGATTCGTGTCGATGGCGCGCTGCGCGAAGTCGAGTGGAACGTCGCCCTGGACTATGTGGCGCACGCGCTCAAGGATATTGCCGCCAGTCATGGCGGCGAGTCCCTGGCCGCGCTGGCATCGCCGCATGCCACTCTTGAAGAGCTCTATCTGCTGCAGAAGTTGATTCGCGGCCTGGGCTCCGGGAGCGTCGATTTCCGGCCTCGGCGGCGCGACTTCAGCGCCGACGGCAAGCTTGGCGGAACCCCCTGGCTGGGTCTTCGGCTTGCCGAGATCAAGGACCTGGACGCGGCCCTGGTGATCGGCAGCTTCCTGCGCAAGGACCACCCGCTGTTCGCACAGCGTTTGCGTCAGCTGGGCAAGAAATGGGGCAAGGTGAGCCTGCTGTCGGTCAGTGCCGACGATCCCTTGATCAAGTTGCACACGCAGCTGACGGTGAGTCCTGCCGACCTGCCTGCGGCCCTGGCCAAGATCGTCAAGGCGGCCGCACAATTGAAGAGCGAGGCGGTGCCCGAGGGCCTTGAGTCCGTCGCCCCCTGCGCCAGCAGCCAGGCCATCGCCAGCAGCCTGATCGAAGGCGAGAAGGGCGCGATCTTCCTCGGCAACGTCGCTGAACAGCATCCGCAGGCGGCGCAGCTGCATGCTCTGGCCAACGAACTGTCGCGGCTTACCGGCGCCAGTTGCGGATTTATCGGCGAAGCTGCCAACAGTGTTGGCGGCTACATTGCCAAGGCCCTGCCGACGGCGCTGAATGCCCACCAAATGTTCGCCCAGCCGCGCCAGGCCTATCTCCTGCACGGGGTCGAGCCAGAGCTCGACTGCCACGATCCGCAACAGGCGTTGGCGGCGCTGAAACAGGCTGCCCTGGTGGTCATGCTGACGCCCTTCGCCGACGGCGCCGCGGCAGAGTACGCCGACGTCTTGCTGCCCATCGCCCCGTTTACCGAAACCTCGGGAACGTTCGTCAACTGCGAAGGCCGCGTGCAGAGTTTTAACGGCGTTGTCCGTCCTCTCGGTGACGCCCGCCCCGGCTGGAAGGTCCTGCGCGTTCTCGGAACTTTGCTGGCGGTGCCCGGCTTCGACTATGACTCAAGCGAACAGGTGCGTGACGAAATCGTCCCCGCGGGTAAAGACTTTGTCGACGGCCTGAGCACCCAGGTCAGTGCCGTTCCCTGCGTTTCCTGGTCGCTGACCAGTACCCCCGGAGGTCTGCAACGAGTCGCCGAAGTGCCGATCTATTCCGCCGATCCGCTCGCTCGTCGTGCTGCAGCACTTCAGAAGACCCGCGACGCGCTGGCTCCAAGCGCTCGCATGTGCGTCGAGACGCTGCAGGCGCTGGCGGTCAGCGACGGTGCCTCGGTACGTGTCCGGCAGGGGAGCGGCGAGGCCGTACTGATGGCCAAGGCCGATGCAACGGTGCCGGCGGGCTGTGTTCGGGTGGCCGCGGCGCATGTTTCGACTGCTGCGCTGGGTGAGATGTTCGGCGCGATCAACGTGGAGCGTGCATGATGGTTGATGCGCTGCAGGTGTTTCTGCAAGGTCTGTTCGGATCGGTTTTCCCATTGGTCTGGGTGCTGCTCAAGATCGTTCTGATCATTGCGCCACTGCTGCTCTGCGTGGCTTACCTGACCTTTTGGGAAAGAAAAGTGATTGGCTGGATGCAGGTCCGCATCGGACCCAACCGGGTCGGTCCGTGGGGACTTATCCAGCCGATTGCCGACGGCGTCAAGCTTCTGCTCAAGGAAGTTCTCATCCCGACCGGTTCGGACAAGAGCGTCTTTCTGATTGCGCCGATGTTCGCCTTTGCGCCGGCGCTGGCTGCCTGGGCAGTGGTGCCGTTCAACGACACGCTGGTGCTGGCCAATGTCAACGCCAGCCTGCTGTACATCATGTCGGTCACCTCGATCGGCGTCTACGGGATCATCCTGGCCGGCTGGGCGTCCAATTCCAAGTACGCTTTCCTCGGCGGTATGCGCTCGGCTGCGCAGATGATCTCGTACGAAATTTCGATGGGCCTGGCGCTGGTCGTCGTGCTGATGGTTTCCAATAGCCTCAACCTCGGCGATATCGTGCACAGTCAGGGCAAGGGCATCTTTGCCGACTACGGCCTTGGCTTCCTGTCGTGGAACTGGTTGCCGCTGCTGCCGATGTTTGCCGTCTATCTGGTGTCTATCGTCGCCGAAACCAACCGTGCGCCGTTCGATATGGCCGAAGGTGAGTCGGAGATCGTCGGTTTCCACTGCGAGTACTCGGGAATGGCGTTTGCGGTCTTCTTCCTGGCCGAATACGCGAACATGATTCTGGTCTCGACACTCACCTCGCTGCTGTTTCTCGGCGGCTGGTTGTCGCCGGTCGGCTTCCTGCCCGACGGTCTCCTGTGGCTGTTCGTCAAGATCGCCGCGGTCTTGTTTTTCTTCCTCTGGATTCGCGCCACCTTCCCCCGCTATCGCTACGACCAGATCATGCGTCTGGGCTGGAAGGTGTTCATCCCGCTGTGCCTGATCTGGTTGGTGGTGGTCGGCTGCTGGATGATGTCGCCGTTGAACATCTGGAAGTGAGAGGCTAGTCATGGGTTCGATGAAGGAAATTTTCAACAGCCTCCTGCTCAGGGAGTTGTTCAAGGGCATGTCGGTGACCGGGCGCTACATGTTCGCGCGCAAGATCACCGTCCAGTACCCGGAAGAAAAAACGCCACAAAGCTTCCGCTTCCGCGGCCTGCACGCGCTGCGTCGCTATCCCAACGGCGAGGAGCGCTGCATCGCCTGCAAGTTGTGCGAAGCCGTTTGCCCGGCGCTGGCGATCACCATTGAGTCCGAACAGCGCGAGGACGATTCGAGGCGGACGACACGCTACGACATCGATCTGACCAAGTGCATTTTCTGCGGTTTCTGCGAGGAGGCCTGCCCGGTCGACGCCATTGTCGAGACCCGGATCTACGAGTATCACGGAGAAACGCGCGGTGATCTCTACTACACCAAGCCGATGTTGCTGGCCAATGGTGACCGCTACGAAGAGCAGATCGCCGCTGACCGCGAACTCGACTCGAAATACCGCTAACAGGCCCACGCGATGGAATTCAAGACCTTCGTTTTCTACTTTTTCTCGGCGATCCTGGTGTTCGCCGGACTGCGTGTGATCACCTCGCGCAATCCGGTGCATGCGGCGCTGTTCCTCGTCCTAGCCTTCTTCTCGGCAAGCGGCGTCTGGATGCTCTTGCAGGCCGAGTTCCTGGCCATAGCGCTGATCCTGATCTACGTCGGGGCGGTGATGGTGCTCTTTCTCTTCGTGGTGATGATGCTCGACATCAACCTCGATCGTCTGCGTGAAGGCTTCTGGAGCTACTTGCCGCTGGGCTCGATCATTGCCTTGCTGATGGTCGCCGAGATGGCCTTGATCCTTGGTGGTAACTACCTCGGCCTGCTCGAAAGCAGTGTTCCGCAGGCCAGCGCCGAGGCCAGCAACGTCAAGGCGATCGGCCGCCTGATTTTTACCCAATACGTCTACCCCTTCGAACTGGCGTCGGTGATCCTGCTCGTCGGCATCGTCGCCGCGGTGGCGCTGACACAGCGCGGCAAGCGCAAGAACAAGTCGGTCAATCCATCGCAGCAGGTCTTCGTCAAGGCCGCGGACCGCCTTCGTGTCCTGCAGATGCCGGCGGAGAAGCGAGACTGAACGCAATGAACGGACGAAACGCGCCGCTGGCGCAACCACCACAAGACTGAGAATAAGAGCGGGTAGCGTAAAACGTGCTACCCCGAGCAGAAGGAATCAGGGAGGCACCTTGCTTACACTGTCCCATTTTTTGATCCTGGGCGCGATCATGTTCGCGATCAGCGTCGTTGGCATCTTTCTCAACCGCAAGAATCTGATCATCATCCTGATGTCGATCGAGCTGATGCTGCTGGCGGTGAATATGAACTTCATCGCTTTCTCGCACTTCATGCAGGACCTTGCCGGGCAGGTATTCGTCTTCTTCATCCTGACTGTTGCGGCCGCCGAGGCGGCAATCGGGCTGGCGATTCTGGTGGTGCTGTTCCGCAACCTGAAGACCATCCACGTGGATGATCTGGACAGCCTGAAGGGTTGAACATGGAAATGCAAAAGCTCTACCTGCTCGTTCCGCTGGCTCCCCTTTTCGGGGCCATCATCGCCGGTCTCCTCTGTCGCGTGATCCCGCGCTGGGTGGCGCACACGGTGACCATCGCCGGCGTGGCCATCGCCTTCATCGCCTCCTACGTGATCTTCAAGGACGTGCTCGCCGGCAATACCTTCAACGGTCCGGTATACCGCTGGCTTACCTCCGGCGACTATCACTTCGAGGTCGGTTTCCTGATCGACCCATTGACGGTCACCATGATGCTGGTGGTCACCTTCGTCTCCTTGATGGTGCACATCTACACCATTGGCTACATGCAGGACGATCCCGGCTACAACCGCTTCTTCAGTTACATCTCGCTGTTTACCTTCTCCATGCTGATGCTCGTGATGAGCAACAACTTCATGCAGCTGTTCTTTGGTTGGGAGGCTGTCGGCCTGGTTTCCTATCTGCTGATCGGTTTCTGGTACACCCGGCCGACGGCGATTTTCGCGAACATGAAGGCCTTCCTGGTCAACCGCGTCGGCGACTTCGGTTTCATCCTCGGCATCGGCCTGATACTCAGCCACTTCGGCACTCTCGACTATGCTGCCGTCTTCGCCAAGGCGTCCGCGCTTGCCGCGACGACGATCCCGCTGTTCGGGGAGGGCAGTGCCGTGGCGCTGATGACGGCCGTCTGCATTCTGCTGTTCATCGGTGCCATGGGCAAGTCGGCACAGGTACCGCTACATGTCTGGCTGCCGGACTCCATGGAAGGCCCGACGCCGATTTCCGCGCTGATCCACGCGGCGACCATGGTCACCGCCGGCATCTTCATGGTCGCGCGCATGTCGCCGCTGTTCGAGTTGTCCGACACCGCGCTGTCATTCGTCATCGTCATCGGCGCGATCACGGCGCTGTTCATGGGCTTCCTCGGTGTCATCCAGAATGACATCAAGCGGGTCGTCGCCTATTCGACGCTGTCGCAGCTGGGCTACATGACCGTCGCACTTGGCGCTTCGGCCTACTCGGTGGCGATTTTCCACCTCATGACGCACGCCTTCTTCAAGGCCCTGCTGTTCCTGGCCGCGGGTTCGGTGATCATCGGCATGCATCACGACCAGGACATCCGCAACATGGGCGGCCTGCGCAAGTACATGCCAATTACCTGGATTACCTCGCTCGTCGGCTCGCTGGCGCTGATCGGGACGCCTTTCTTTGCCGGCTTCTACTCCAAGGACTCGATCATCGAGGCGGTGGCCCTATCGCACATCCCCGGTTCCGGCTTTGCCTACTTTGCGGTGATGGCGAGTGTCTTTGTCACTGCGCTCTACTCGTTCCGCATGTACTTCCTGGTCTTTCACGGTGAAGAGCGCTTCGGCAAAGCGGCCGCGCACGGGGATCATCACGCCAGCCACGCGACCAGCCACGCCAAGGACGAGCACCACGACGACGATACCCATCACGACGAGGCGCATGGCGAGGAGCATCACGGTCTGGCACCGGGCCAGAAGCCGCACGAGACACCGTGGGTGGTCACCCTGCCGCTGATCCTGCTCGCCATCCCCTCGGCGATCATCGGCTTCATGACGATTGAACCGATGTTGTTTGGCGACTTTTTCAAAGGCGCGATCTTCGTGGACAGCGAAGCGCATCCGGTGATGAAGGAGCTTGCCCATCATTTCCACGGTGCCTTTGCCATGGCGACGCACGCGCTGACCACTGCCGTCTTCTGGCTGGCGCTTTCCGGTGTTGTCACGGCCTGGTACCTCTATATGAAACGTCCGGATATTCCCGTGGCGATCAAGGCCCGCTTTGGCGCGCTGTATACGCTGCTCGACAACAAGTACTATTTCGACAGGTTCAACGAGGTGGTCTTCGCCGGGGGCGCTCGCTTGCTCGGGCGGGGACTGTGGAAGGGCGGTGACGCTGGAGTCATCGACGGAATGATCGTCAACGGCGCTGTCCGCCTGGTCAGCTGGTTCGCGACCCTGGCCCGCTTTTTCCAGACCGGCCATATTTACCACTATGCTTTTACGATGATTATCGGCGTGTTCGTCTTGATGACCCTGTGGGTCACGCGCGCTTGAGCTAGACAAAGACTGGGAACGATATGTTAGCCACGCCGCTTCTCTCGCTTGCCATCTGGGTACCGATCCTTGCCGGTTTTGCAGTCCTGGCGACCGGTGCCGATCGCAATGCGCCCCTCGCACGGATGCTCGCCCTGCTCGGCGCTGTCGCCGGCCTGCTGGTCACCATTCCGCTGTATACGGGCTTTGACCTGAATACGCCGGCGATGCAGTTCGTCGAACTGCACAGCTGGATTCCCCGTTTCAACGTCAATTATCATCTCGGCGTCGACGGCATCTCGGTGCTCTTCGTGCTCCTCAACAGCTTCATCACGGTGACCGTGATTCTTGCCGGCTGGCAGGTCATCGATAGCCGGGTCGCACAGTACAACGCCGGCTTCCTGATCATGTCCGGCCTGTTGAACGGTATCTTTTCCTCGCTGGATGGCGTTCTGTTCTACGTCTTCTTCGAAGCTTCGCTGATTCCCCTGTACCTGATCATCGGTATCTGGGGCGGTTCCAACCGGGTTTATGCGGCGTTCAAGTTCTTCCTGTTCACCCTCATGGGGTCGCTCCTGTTCCTGATCGCGCTGCTCTATCTCTTCATCGAGTCCGGTGGCAGTTTCTCGATACTCGACTGGCACAAGTTGCCGCTCGGCCTGACCGCACAGACCTGGCTTTTCCTCGCCTTCCTGGTCGCGTTCGCCGTCAAGGTGCCGATGTGGCCAGTGCATACCTGGCTGCCGGACGCGCACGTCGAAGCGCCGACCGGAGGCTCGATCGTTCTGGCTGCGATCGCCCTGAAGCTGGGCGCCTACGGTTTCCTGCGTTTTTCGCTACCCATCGCCCCTGACGCCTCGCACGAACTTTCCGGGCTGGTCATCGCGCTATCGCTGATCGCGATCATCTACATCGGCTTCGTCGCCCTGGTCCAGGAAGACATGAAAAAGCTGGTTGCCTATTCGTCGATCGCGCACATGGGCTTCGTTACCCTCGGCTTCTTCATGTTCAGCGCACTCGGGGTTGAAGGGGCGCTGGTACAGATGATCTCGCACGGTTTCGTGTCCGGCGCGATGTTCTTCGCCATCGGCGTCATGTACGATCGTGCCCACTCGCGACAGATTGCCGACTACGGCGGGGTGGTCAATTCGATGCCCAAATTCGCCGCCTTCTTCATGCTTTTTGCGATGGCCAACGCCGGGCTTCCGGCCACGTCGGGTTTCGTCGGCGAATTCATGGTCATTCTGGCGGCCGTCGATTACAACTTCTGGGTCGCCTTCGCCGCGGCCACGACGATGATCGTTGGCGCCGCGTACACCCTGTGGATGTACAAGCGGGTGGTTTTTGGCGCGGTCGCCAACCATCACGTTGCCGAACTTACCGACATCAACGGCCGGGAGTTCCTGATTTTCGTGTTGTTCGCCGCTGGCGCGCTGGGCATGGGTCTCTATCCGCAGCCCTTTACTGAAGTCATGCACAGCTCGGTCAATGAGCTGCTGCGTCACGTCGCTCTCAGCAAGATCCAATAATTGGTAGCCGCTATGACTCTTGCCGAAATGCAGTTCCAGATACCTGACCTTCGCCTCGCGAGCGCGGAGATCTTCATGTTGTTGATGGCTTGCGTGATCCTGATAGTGGACCTGTTCGTCAAGGACCGAAAGCGGACGGTGATCTTCGTCGCCACTCAGCTGACGCTGGTCGGAGCGGCCGTGGTTACCTTCGCCACCAGTTCCGGCGAGATCGGCTACACGTTCAGCAACATGTATGTCGGCGACCTTATGGGCGACCTGTTGAAACTGCTGGTCTACCTGACCGTCATCATCGTCCTCTTCTATTCGCGCGACTACATCCTCGAGCGTGAGCAGATGGCGCGCAGCGAGTACTACGTGCTGGCCCTGTTTGCCACCCTTGGCATGATGGTGATGATCTCGGCGAACCATTTCCTGACCGTCTATATCGGTCTCGAACTCCTCTCGCTGTCGCTTTACGCCCTGGTGGCGATGAATCGTGACTCGGTGCCGGCTACCGAGGCCGCCATGAAGTACTTCGTGCTCGGAGCCCTTGCTTCCGGCCTGCTCCTGTACGGGATGTCGATGATCTATGGGGCGACCGGCACGCTCGAGATCACGGCGGTTGCCGAACGCCTGTACATGGGTCAGGCGAACAAGTCGATTCTTGTCTTCGGTCTCGTTTTTCTGGTCTCTGGAATCGCCTTCAAGCTCGGCGTCGTTCCCTTTCACATGTGGATCCCCGACGTCTATCATGGCGCCCCAACGGCCGTCGCTCTGCTCATCGCCACCGCGCCGAAGCTCGCAGCCTTTGCGATTGTCATGCGGATGCTGGTCAACGGCCTGGTCGTTCTGGCGCAGGACTGGCAGACGATGCTGATTCTGCTGTCCGTCCTGTCGATGGCTATCGGCAACATCGCCGCCATCGCGCAGACCAACCTGAAGCGCATGCTCGCCTATTCAGCCATCTCGCACATGGGCTTCATGCTTCTCGGGCTGGTGACCGGCGTCGTCGGTGGTGACGCGCGTTTCGCCCTCAACGCCTATAGCTCGTCGATGTTCTATGTCATTACCTACGTGCTGACCAGCGCCGGGACCTTCGGCATGATTCTGCTGCTCGCCCGTGGCGGTCTCGAATCGGATCAGATAGACAACTTCAAGGGGCTCAACAAGCGCAGTCCGTGGTTCGCCGCGGTAATGATGATGATGATGTTCTCGATGGCGGGAATCCCATTTTTTGTCGGCTTCTTCGCCAAGTTCTCGGTTCTGCAAGCGGTCGTTGCCGCCGGCTATCTTTGGCTCGCCGTCGTCGCCGTGCTCTTCTCGCTGATCGGCTGCTTCTACTATCTGCGGGTGGTCAAGATCATGTACTTCGATCCGCCGACCAATACCGCTCCGATCCATGCGCCGCTCGACATGAAGATCCTGATGTCGGCCAACGGACTGGCGGTTGCCGTGCTGGGAATCTTCCCGCAGGCCCTGATGTCGCTTTGCGCCTTCGCGCTTCTGCGCTCGCTCTGAGAACCACATACTTTGACCGCAACGCCCCGCCCGCCGGGGCGTTTTCATTGGGAGTTTCCGAATGCAAGACGATTATCCACACCTGCGCGAAGAGCCGCTCGAGAGCACGCAGGTCTTTCGTGGCCGTCTGCTCGACGTACGCCTTGACCGGGTGCGCTTGCCCGACGGCGAAGAGTGCCAGCGCGAATACGTTCGCCACCAGGGGGCCGTGGTCGTCATTGCGCAGTTGGACGACGGCCACCTGCTGCTCGTTCGCCAGCACCGTTATCCCCTGCGGCGCTCGATCCTGGAATTACCGGCGGGCAAGATCGATCCCGGCGAGGCCATCCTCGAGACTGCCAGCCGCGAGTTGCTTGAGGAAACCGGGCACCAGGCCGCCGAGTGGCGCTATCTCGGAGTGATGCATCCCTGCGTCGGCTATTCGGACGAGCGCATCGAGATTTTTCTGGCCCGCGGCGTTCGCCGCCAAGGCGAGCAGAACCTGGACAGCGGCGAGTTCATGGACGTCCTCAGCCTCTCCCTGGACGACGCCCTGGCCGCCGTCAAGAGCGGCGAAATCACTGACGCCAAAACGATCACCGGTCTATTCTGGGCCGAAAAGGCCATTCTCGCGGGCTGGTGAAGCGCCGCTTCAATCGTCCGTTTGGGCAGCGGCTCGCCTGCCGCTGTGTCCCTGCGTCATTCGCTGCAAGGGGCTGCCTCCCCGTCGTTCGCCTCGTCACCAAGGAGGCCACGCCGCGCGCCCTCGCTGACCGCAACGACGGCGGGGTGGGTCAGTAGTCTTTCCACGGAAATGGCGAAGAAGCGTTCCTGAACGTCGTCGGTCTGGCCAAGAGTGATCGTGCCGTACTGGCGTTCGACCTCACGGGCGCGGGCCGCCGGAGCCGGAAAGATCCCCCGGCCGCTGTGGCCGAACGCCTTCATCAGGGCGCTGTCGTCGAATTCGCCGACGATGCGCGGCCGCACTTTCTGACGTTCCAGCCAGCGCAGGAGTGGGGTCCGCAGGGCGCTGTCCTCGCCGGGAAGCAATAGCGGCGCGCCGTCGAGCTTGGCGGGGAAGCTGCCGCTCAACTGTGCTGCCAGGTTTGGCGCAGCGAGAAAGGCAACGCCACACTGCCCAAGCGGATGGCTGTAGCCCTTGACGTCCATGTTTGCCGGCAGTGGACGGTCGGCCAAAACCATGTCCAGGCGGTGAATGGCCAGTTCCGCCAACAGGCGGTCGAGCCGGTCCGCACGGCAAAGCAGCCGCACCGGCTCGGGCAGGCTCAGCGCTGGCGACAGCAGGCGGTGGGCGATGGTCTTCGGCACCGCGTCGGCGATGCCGACGCGAAACGGGAGGCGGCGCTGCTCCGGACGCCTGCTCAACATCTCCTCGAGCTCCGCACCGACCTGGAACATCTCCTCTGCGTAGGACAGCGCCAACTCTCCCGTCTCGGTCAACTCCATGCGCCGCCCGACGCGCCGAAACAATGGCCTGCCAAGCTGCTGTTCGAATTGACCGAGTTGTCCGGAGAGGGTTTGCGGAGTGAGGTGCAGGCGCTCGCTGGCGCGCGTGATGCCCCCGCATTTCGCGACGCTCCAGAAATAATGCAGGTGCCGGTAGTTGAGCATCGCCGTCCTCTTTCATTCGCTGGCATCGAACATACCCCAAAGGATAATCGAATTTCCTTGGTGTTGGCGAAAGCGTAAACTTACCTCCTGACCGAGCACGCCCCATCACATCATCCGCAACCAGTCACCAGGAACACTTTATGAAAGACATTGCCCGATTCATCGCCGGATTCGAACGTTTTCAAGAGAAATACTTCGGTGAAGAGCGTGAGCTGTTCGAACAACTCACGCTGGGTCAGAGCCCCAAGACGCTGATCGTCGCCTGCGCCGATTCCCGGGTGGACCCGGCATTGCTGACCGGTGCCGAACCCGGCGATGTCTTTGTCGTGCGCAACGTCGCCAATCTGGTGCCTCCCTATCATCCCGGCGGTGACTTCGCCAGCGTGCCGGCGGCGCTTGAGTTCGCCGTCCTTTCGCTCCAGGTGGAGCACATCATCGTCCTTGGTCATGCCCGCTGTGGCGGCATCCACGCCCTGATGCAGGGTCTTGCGTCGGAGACGGAGTTCATCGGCAAGTGGGTCAGCATCGCGGAGCGTGCGCGGGAACGCGTGCAAGCCGAATTGCCGTCGAAATCACCGGAGTTGCAAGACCGCGCTTGCGAGCAGGCGGGCATCCTCGTCTCGCTCGAGAATCTGCTCACCTATCCGTGGATCGCCGAGCGCGTGCAGGCCGGCAGTGTTCACTTGCACGGCTGGTATTTCGACCTCGCAGCCGGCGTCCTGCTGCACTATGATCCCTTGAGCAACGCCTTCGAGGCGCCCTCGTCAAGCTAGCCGGTCAGCCCGCCAGAATGCGTTCGGCATTCTGCCCGAGTGGCCTCCGACAAAGTAGAATTAGCGTCTCGCGATCGCTATGACATTTTGTCGGAGCTCCTTTGACGAGTCTTACGGCCTATCTTGAACGGTTGACCGTTTCTCGCCGCCTGTTCGCCTTGACGGCCGCGGCGGTCGTCGCGCTGCTGGCCGTCGCGCTGTCGATGTATCCGGGCGTGCAGCACCTTGATCAGGTCAACGCCCGCCTCCAGCAGCAGCGCCACGCGACGATCGCTACGGTTAGGGAGCTTGGCTACCAGCTGTTGTCCATGCAGGTGCTGTTGCGCGAGCTGATCGGTGCCGAGAGCGCCGTCGCGCGCGCCGCGCTCGACCAGGAACTGGCCGTCAGCGACAGCCGCTTCGTCGAAGGCTTGCGCCAGTTGCGCACCTTGCACGCGGGCGACGAGGAGGACGTTTCGCGGGCCGAAACGTACTATCGACAAAGTGTCGCCGATCGAGCCGCCATGCTCGAACGGCCGAAGAGCACTGGCATGCCGAGTGCCGGGCCAGGCAGGCTGGCCCCGGCGGCGAGGAATTCCGTGCTGCTTCTGAGCCAACAACTTGACCGGATTGGCGCAGCAGCGTCGGCCGAAATCCTGGCGATGGAGGTGCTGTCCGCTGAGGTTCATGAGCGCCAACGGCCAGCAGCCCTCTACCTGCTTCTCGCCTGTCTGGCCCTCTTTCTGGGTGCCGCATGGACCCTCGCTGAATCCATTACGCGGCCCCTGCGGCGCCTGGGTGACAGTATCACCCGCCTGGCGCAGGGCCAACGGACGCAGGTCATTCCCTGTCAGGATCAGCAAAACGAGATCGGCGAGATCGCGCGCTGCGTGGCCACGCTGACGAGTGCCTATCAGGGGATGGCGGCGCAACGCTGGATCAGGACCAACATCGCTGCCATTTCCGGAGAGCTACGACCGGCGACGAGCTTTACCGATCTTGGTCAGAAACTCATGGCTGGCCTGACGCCATTGCTGGGCGCCGCGCAGGGCGCCTTCTTCATCGTCACCGAGACGCGGCAGACCTTGAAAATGATCGCCACTTACGGTGTCGACCGCCACCAGGAGCGGGCCGTGATTTCGCTCGGCGAAGGGCTGGTCGGACAATGTGCCAGCTCCGGTCGCCTGCGGGTGATCAGCGACCCGCCCGAAGCCTATCTGCGCATTCGTTCGGGCCTTGGCGAGGCACCCATCAAAGCGATTCTTCTGGCGCCGGTGATGCGCGCCGAGCGAGCGCTGGCGGTGATCGAACTCGCGTCATCGCGCAGCTTCAGCGATGACGAGCGGGCGGTGCTCGACGGCCTGCTGCCGATCGTGGCGATGAACCTGGAAATCATCGAACGCAACACGCGTACCGAACGCCTCCTCGAGGCCACCCAAGAACAGGCCGAACAGCTGGAAAAGCAGGCTGCCGAACTGGCCGCGATGGAGGAGCACAGCCGCCTGATCCTCGGTTCGGTGAGCGACGGGATTCTCGGCCTCGACGGCGATGGCCGGCTTGTTTTTGCCAACCCGGCGGTCCTCCGCCTGCTCGGCTACAGTGCCGCACAGCTTTTCCGCCAGCCATTCCACGAGATGGTGCACTACGCCTATCCTGATGGCCGTGCCTTCCCCTACGCCTGTTGTCCGATGCATCTGACCGCGCAGGATGGGCAGGCACGCCAGGTGGACAACGAGGTTCTCTGGCGCAAGGATGGAACACCGCTGACTGTCGAGTACACGACGACGCCGTTTCACAAAGCGGATGCTGTGGTCGGTACGGTCATCGTCTTTCGCGACATTACCGAGCGCCGCGCTGCCGAAGCGCGTATCCGCCGGGCCCACGACGAGCAGACGGCGATTTTCGAAACCGCCAGCCTGGGGATCGCATTCATCAAGAAGCGCGCTTTCGTCAACGTCAACCGGAGGCTGGGGGAATTGCTCGGCTACGCGCCGGACGAGTTGATCGCTCAGCGGACGACGCTTTGCGTTCCGGAAGGCGCCTACCCGCTTGCCAACGGCGCCTTCAACGGCGAGCTGATGCGTGGCGACATCCTGACGCGGGTGATCGAACTGCAGCGCAAGGACGGATCGCGCTTCTGGTGCCGGATCAGCGGACGAGCGGTCGACGCGGGTTCGCTGGCGCAGGGAACGGTCTGGATGTTCGAGGATGTGAGCAAGGAACGCGAGGCCGCCGAGGCGATGCAGCGTTCGCGAGCGTTGGCAGACGAGACGGTGCGCATGAAAACGGGTTTTCTGGCCAACATGAGCCATGAAATTCGCACGCCGATGAACGCCATCATCGGCATGTCGCACCTGCTCGCCAGGACCGAACTGAGCCCGCGCCAGCGTGACTACGCCAAGACAATACAGGATTCCGGGCAGCACCTGCTGGGGATCGTCAACGACATTCTCGATTTTTCCAAGGTTGAGGCCGGCAAGCTGAGAATCGAGCGCGCCGAGTTCGCGCTCGAAGACGTCCTCGAACACGTCCTCGACCTGCTGCTTGGCAAGGCCAAGGCCAAGGGGGTGGAACTGGTCATCGCCATCGAGCCGTCGGTTCCGTCGCTGCTTGTCGGCGACTCCTTGCGCCTGGGGCAGATCCTCATCAACTACACCAACAATGCGCTCAAGTTCACCACCCAGGGCGAGGTCGAGGTTGCGGTCAGCGTTCGCGACAGTGACGAGCAAAGCCTGCTCCTCCATTTCGCCGTCAGAGATACCGGCATCGGCTTGACCAGGGAGCAGATGTCACGCCTGTTCGAGAGTTTTTCGCAAGCCGATAGTTCGACCACCCGTCGCTTTGGCGGGACCGGCCTCGGTCTGGCGATTTCCAAGAGGCTTGCCGAACTGATGGACGGTGAAGTGGGCGTCAACAGCGAGTACGGCAAGGGTTCGACCTTCTGGTTTACAGCACGGCTGGGCCGTTGCGCCCAAGAAACGTTGGGCGCCGTGGTCGCACCGACACCGGGCCGGCGCGTACTGGTGGTCGACGACAGGCAAAGCGCCGCTGCGGTACTTCGCGACCTGCTGATGCGCATGGGGTTTGTCGTGGCCACGCTGGCTTGCGGAGACGACGCGCTTGCCGAACTGCGGCGTAGCGCAGCCAGCGACGCCTACCAGATCGTCTTTCTCGACTGGCAGATGCCCGGTCTGAATGGTCTGGCGACCGCCGGCAGGATTCTTGCCCTGCAGCTGACACCCCCGCCACAGCTCGTCCTGGTCAGTGCCGACTCGTCCGATGATCTGGTCAAGCGCGCGGCCGAGGTCGGTATCCGCGAGGTTCTTCGCAAACCGGTCACCGCCTCCCTGCTCGCCGACACCGTCAGCCGCCTGCTGGGTGGCGGGGTCGGCCGGGAGCAGCCCGCGCTCTCCTCGCCGCTGCTCGAGGCGCGACTGGCTCCGATCAACGAGCAGGCGTCGAAGCGGCCCGGCGAAGTGCCTGGCGAGAGGGCGACAGCTGTTGACCAGGTGCGCTTGCAGCAGGTCTGTGGCAAGCTCTCGGCTTTGCTGGTGGACAGTGACTCGGAAGCGAGCGATCTTCTCGATGCCGAGGCCGCGACGCTACGCGCGGCCTTTGGCGCCAGCTACCCGGCGATCGACCTCGCTGTGCACGCCTACGACTACGAAGCCGGTCTGGCGGCGCTGCGGACAGCGTCCGCAGCTGCCGGAATCGCAGTTTGAACGAGACGGGTGATGGATATGGATGTTCTCCGCTTCAACGACAAGGCCACCGTCCTGGTGGTCGACGACACGCCGGACAATCTGGCGCTGATGTCGGCGCTGCTCAAGACTACCTACAAGGTCAAAGTTGCCAACAACGGCGCGAAGGGACTCCAGATTGCGGCATCGGCGACCCCTCCTGACCTGATCCTCCTCGACGTCATGATGCCGGACATTGACGGGTACGAGGTTTGTCGGCGCCTCAAGGCCAACGCCCGCACGCACAACATTCCGGTCATTTTCCTGACCGCAAAGTCCGAGCCCGAGGACGAGCAGAAGGGGCTCGAACTCGGTGCCGCCGACTACATCACCAAGCCGATCAGCGCGCCGATCCTGCTCGCACGCGTGGCGACGCAGCTGACGCTGAAGGCCAGTGCCGACTTCCTGCGCGACCAGAACGACTTCCTGACCGCCGAGGTGGCCCGGCGGACCCGCGAACTCGAGGCGGTGCAGGACGTGACCATCCTGGCGCTGGCGTCGCTGGCGGAGACCCGTGACGCCGAAACCGGCAAGCACATCCTGCGTACACAGCGCTACGTCAAGGCCTTGGCGGAAAAGCTGCGGCCGCATCCGCGCTTCTCGAGCTTCCTCACCGAGGAGAACATCAAGACGCTATTCAAGTCGGCGCCCCTCCATGACATCGGCAAAGTCGGCATCCCCGACCGCATCTTGTTGAAGCCGGGTCGCTACGAGCCGCACGAGCTGGAAATCATGAAGAACCACACCCTGCTCGGCAGGGATGCCATCCAGCTCGCCGAGGACTGGCTCGGCACGCAGGTCGAGTTTCTCACCATTGCCAAGGAGATTGCCCTCTGTCATCAGGAAAAATGGGATGGCAGCGGCTATCCGGAAGCGCGGGTCGGTGACAGTATTCCGGTCTCCGCTCGGCTGATGGCCATCGCCGACGTCTATGACGCGCTGATCAGTCGGCGGGTCTACAAGGAGCGGCTGCCGCATGAGAAAGCGGCGCAGATCATCGTCGAGGGTCGTGGCAGCCACTTCGACCCGGACATGGTCGACGCCTTTATCGAGATTCAGGACGAGTTTCGTGAAATTGCGCAGCTCTATCCGGATTCCGACCGCGACTACCAGAAGAAAATCGAGTTTCTGGCGCAGGCCGTCGCCGACCAGGCCTGACACGCGCTGCTCGCTCAGGGCTCCGCCGCTGTCGCTGGCGACGCTGGAGCGGCGCCTGTTGCGCCCCCCAGGGCCTGGATGGCCGCGCGCAGTTCAGCGACCTCGCTTTCCAGTCGCGCCACCCTCTCTTCAAGTTCCGTGTTCGTCTTTTCCGCAGCTGTCGCCTCCGCTGCGCCCGACTGGGCTGGCGCTCCGCAGAGCAGGTGCACCCAGCGATGTTCGCGTGAACCCGGCTGCTTGGGCAGTCGGCAGACCAGCGCGCCGCTGCTGCGCGCCGCCAGTTCCTCGAGATACGCTTCCACCGACGAGGCATCGTCGAAGCGGTACAGGCGTTCGCTGTTGGCGCGCAACTCGCTGACCGTTTGCGCGCCACGCAGCATCAGCATGGCCAGCAGGGTGACGCCGGCCGTCGGCAGGCCGTATACCTTGGCGAAATTCTGCGCGTAACGCAGCACGCGGCCGGAGGCACCGTAGGTTTCGAGCACCAGCAGGCGACTGCGCAGTTCCTCGAGGGTCGCCTGCAGCTCGCTGTCGCTGGCGCTGATCACTGGATCGCGCGCGGTTTTCTGGTTGCAACCGGCGCTCAAGCTGTTCAGCGTCAGCGGATAGGCGTCGGGTGTTGTCTTTTCCTTTTCGATCAACACCCCGAGGATGCGCGCTTCGAGGAACTTCAGGTCTTGCAGGGGTTCGGATGCTTGCGCCATGACGGGCTCCATTTTCGGTCGCGTGGGTCGCGCGGCTGCCATGCGGCAGGGAATGAGGCGCTCAAGTGAGCAGCTGCCCGTGTTCGCGCGAACTGTGGAAAGCGACCCCGGGCCACTTCTCGCGGGTCACCTCGAGGTTGTAGCGCGTACTGGCCAGGTACACCGCATTGCCGTCGACGTCCTTGGCCATACGGTGCAACTGCTCGCGCTCGAAATTGCGGCGCGTATTGTCGTCGGGGAAGGTCAGCCAGCGGGCGGTGTAGATGTCCGCTGATTCAAAGATCGCATCAACCTTGTACTCGGTCTGCAGGCGCTGGGCGACGACTTCGAACTGCAGCGTGCCGACGGCACCGAGCAGCAGCGCGCCGCTGCCGAGGTTCTCGAAGACCTGGATCGCGCCTTCCTCACCGAGTTCCTGCAGGCCTTTCTGCAACTGCTTGCTTTTCAGCGGGTCGCGCAAGCGCGCTACCCGGAAGAGCTCCGGCGAGAAGTAGGGGATGCCCTTGAAAGCCAGTGCCTCGCCTTCGCTCAGGCAGTCGCCGATGTGCAGGTTGCCGTGGTTATGGATGCCGATGATGTCGCCGGCGACAGCGTCCTCCATGAGCAGACGTTCGTTGGCCATGAAGGTGAGTACGTTGGCCAGTTTTATCTCGCGGTCCAGGCGCACGTGTTTGACCTTCATTCCCGGAGTGTAGCGACCCGAGCAGACGCGGAAAAAAGCGATCCGGTCGCGGTGCTTGGGGTCCATGTTGGCCTGGATCTTGAACACGAAGCCGCTGAATTCCGCTTCAGCGGGTTGCACCAGGCGCTCACCACCGTTGCGTTCCTGCGGCGGCGGCGCCCAGTCGAGCAGCGCTTCGAGGATCTCCTGGACGCCAAAGTTGTTGATCGCCGAGCCGAAAAAGACCGGTGACTGGCGGCCGGCGAGGAAACCGGCGAGTTCGAAGGGGCCGCTCGCTCCCTGAATCAGCTCGACATCCTCGCGCAGCTTGGCCACTTCGGCGGGGAACTGCGCGTCGAGGAGCGGGTTGTCGAGTCCGTCGAGGCGCTCCGATTCGCTGCGTCTCTCCTGGCCAGCCGCGAAGTGCAGCAGGCGGTCGTTGAGCAGGTGATAGACGCCGCGAAAAGTCTTGCCCATGCCGATCGGCCAGGTGATCGGTGCGCATTCGATGCCCAGCACCGATTCGATTTCCTCGAGCAGTTCGAAGGGCTCGCGGACTTCGCGGTCGAGCTTGTTCACGAAGGTGATGATTGGCGTGTCGCGCATGCGGCAGACATTGAGCAGCTTGATCGTCTGCGCCTCGACACCCTTGGCTGCGTCGATGACCATCACGGCGGCGTCGACGGCGGTCAGGACGCGGTAGGTGTCTTCGGAGAAATCCTCGTGGCCCGGCGTGTCGAGCAGGTTCACGGTGTGCCCGTGGTACTCGAACTGCATCACCGAACTGGTCACCGAAATGCCGCGTTGCTTCTCGACCTCCATCCAGTCGGAGGTGGCATGGCGAGCGCTCTTGCGCCCCTTTACCGTCCCCGCGAGCTGGATCGCGCCACCGAAAAGCAGCAGCTTTTCGGTGAGCGTCGTCTTGCCGGCGTCCGGGTGGGAAATAATCGCAAAGGTCCGCCGCTTGGCGACATCACGCTGGATGTCTGGCGGAAAGGGGTTGTCGGTGCGGCTATCGTGCGGTGATTCGCTGGCGGTGGTGCTCATCGGGAAGCTTTCGGCGGCAGGAAAACAAAAGCCGCCGGTCGGGAAGATGAAGGCTGACCCGCTGGCGGTGCGCAGGCCGAACACTATAGCAAGACTCGGCGCCTGCTGGAACCGCGCCGCTCCTTGCCACTCACTCGATGTTGAGCGCCCACTGAATGAGGTATTTGGCGACGAAGCCAAGCATTCCGAAGGCCAGTCCCAGGAAAATCACGAAAGTTCCGAGCTTGCCGGCCTTCGATTCCCACGCCAGCTGTCCGACGATGAACAGCATGTAGAGCATGAACGAGCCGAGCCCGACGGAAAGGCCAAAAGCTGCAATCTGTTCTTCGGAAAATCCGAACATGGGATCGTTCACCGAGCTCGCGGACGTTCCGGCAGGGCACTGGCATCGACCAGGGCGCGGTACGCGTGCCAGCTGGCGTGGCCCAACAGGGGAATGAGCACGATCAGGCCGAGCATGAGCGTCGCGAAACTGATCAGCACCAGAGTCATGATCAGCGCCGCCCAGAGTGCCATCGGGCCAGGGTTGGCGAGAACCACGCGCCAGCTCGTCAGGACGGCCATCAGCAGGTTGCTGCGCCGGTCGAGGAGCAGGGGCATCGAGACAATGCTCGAGGCAAAGATCGGCGCGGCAAGTATGCCCCCCATGGCCAGCCAGGTCTCGAAGAGGAAGTTGTCCCTGCTCAAGACGACATGACGCAGGAAGTCCAGTGGCGCGTTGATCGGCGCCGGAGCGAGCAGCGTGATCAGAGCCGCCGAGGTGACCACCCATCCCGTACCGGCCAGGGCCAGCAGCAGACCGAAGCGGACCAGGCACCAATACCCGCCTGACTCCATGAAGCGCGATTGCTGCCAGCTCAGCCAGGTGTCCCGCAGCAGCTGCCAGCCGATGGTGCCGCCATGCTCGACGGCCCGACTCATGGCGTACAGACTGGTGGCCAGGACTGGGGCCACGACCAGAAAGCCCGAGAAGGCACCGGCCAGCAGCCAGAAATGCTGGTAGGCCGTGGCCATCAGCGCAAGGCCGAAAGCCGCCAGAAAGAAGCCGTGTGCCAGACTCAAGCAGCCGCAACGCAGCAAGTCGCGCCAGCCCAGGATCAGCCACTGCACGGGAGCGGTCAGGGGAACCACGAGCACCTGCGGTTGCAGCGCAGAGGTCTCGGCCGGGGGAGAGGGCATGAGCTTCACGGGTTGGTCATCCAAGGAGAGAGTCTAGTGCACTGCGGCGCTCTTGGCGAGCCCGCGCGGACTGGTGAAGCCGCCCATATTGCCGACCTGCGCGGTTGCCCTCAGTTTCTCAGCCAGGCGCGCACCCCGCGGCCGGCCGCGTGTCCGCTGGCCAGGCAGGCGGTGAGCAGATAGCCGCCGGTCGGTGCTTCCCAGTCGAGCATTTCGCCGGCACAGAAAACGCCCGGAAGCTTCTTGAGCATCAGCCGCTCGTCAAGCGCTGCGAAGCAGACGCCGCCGGCGCTGCTGATGGCTTCGTCGAGCGGGCGGGTGGCGAGCAGGCGCAGCGGCAGGACTTTGATTGTCGCCGCGAGTTGCGCCGGATCGGCAAACGCGTCGGCGGCCAGGCATTCGCGTAGCAGCGCAACCTTGGCGCCCTTGAGGTGCAGACGGCTTTGCAGATGGCTGGCCAGCGAGCGCGAGCCGCGTGCTCGCCCGACTTCGGCAAGGACGCGGGCCGCGTCGTGCTCGGGGAGCAGGTCGAGGTGCAGGGTCGCGCTTCCGGCCGCCTCGATGGTGTCGCGCAGGACCGCCGACAGGGCGTAGATCAGGCCACCTTCGACTCCGGTCGCGGTGAGCATGAACTCGCCGCGTCGGCGATGCTCGACGCCATTGGCGTCGAGCAAAGACGCGCTGACGGCCTTGATCGGCTGGCCGGCAAAACGCTCGCGCAGGTGTTGGCTCCAGGCGGCCTCGAAGCCGCAGTTGGCCGGCCGCAGCGGTGCCAGTTCGATCCCTGCTTGTTCGAGGAGTGCAAACCACTTGCCGTCCGAGCCGAGTCTCGCCCAGCTGCCGCCCCCGAGCGCCAGGACGACGGCCTGCACCTGCGGCCGTTGTTCGCCCTGCGCGGTGGAAAACGCCAGTTGCAGTGTGCCATCGCCGGTCCGCATCCAGCCACAGCAGCGATGGCGGACGTGAAAGCGTACGCCGGCAGCGCGCAGCCGTTGCAGCCAGGCGCGCAGGAGTGGCGCAGCTTTCATGTCGGTCGGGAAAACGCGCCCTGAGCTGCCGACAAAGGTGGTCAGGCCGAGCTGGTGTACCCATTCGCGCAGGGCCGCCGGACCGAAAGCGTCGAGCAGTGGCGCGATCTCGCTCTGGCGCGCGCCGTAGCGGCTGCGAAAGTCTTCGTCAGGCTCGGCGTGGGTGATGTTCAGACCGCCCCTGCCAGCCATCAGAAGCTTGCGCCCGGCGGACGGCATGGCGTCGTAAACATCGACGCTGACGCCGCCGCTGGCGAGAACTTCGGCAGCCATCAGGCCGGCTGGACCGGCGCCGACGACGGCCACGACGGGTCGCGCCGATGCGGCGCAAGTGGTCGGCGACGTCATGCGCTTGCCAGGCGTGCGGCCTGCGTCTGGCGAGCGCACAGGCCGCCCAGGCCGAGTGCCGGCAGGGCTGCCTGCAGTCGTTCCGGGTGTGCCGTGGCGAACAGCGCCAGGTGGCCGCCGCCGACTGCGGCGGCTCCGGCGAGGCGCACGCATTGGCGGGCGACGGCGTCAGCGACGTCGACCAGCGCTGCCTGATGGGCGACCAGCGGCTCGAGAACCGGACGCAAAAAGGCGTAGTGCGTGCAGCCAAGAACGATCTGGTCGGCGCCGGCGGCGAGCAGTGGCGCCAGATGCTGGCGTGCTTCCGCGGCGAACCCGGGGTCGTCGAGATGCAGGGTTTCGACGCGGGTTGCCCAGCCATCACAGGCGACGACGTCAACCTGCACGCCGCCTGCGTGCTGGCGGATCAGGTCGGCCAGACGTTGGCTGCGCGTGGTCGATACCGTCGCCAGCACCGCAATGCGGCCGCTGAGTGACGCCGCCGCGGCTGGTTTGACGCCCGGCTCGACGCCGACCACGGGGAGCGCGGGAAGAAGCTCGCGAAAGGCCGCCACGGCCGCTGCCGTGGCGGTATTGCAGGCGACGACGACAAGGCTGCACCCTTGTGCGACCAGGTGCTTGCCGATGGCCAGGACACGCTCGCGGATGAAGGCGTCGGTCTTGTCACCGTAGGGAACGTGCGCGGTATCGGCGAAGTAGAGCAGGTCGGCTTGCGGCAGTGCATGGGCGATGGCTGCGAGTACCGACAGCCCGCCGAGACCGCTGTCGAAAACGCCGATCATTTGCCGGTCGTCGCCTGCCACGCGCGACCCACTGGCGATGACGATAGCAATTTCAACGACCAGGACGTGAGGCGGCATTCGCGCCGCGACGAACACCGCGAGAACGGGGCGTTGCCGTCGCTGCATGGGGCTGGAGAGCGCTGGGGGTGGTGGCTTTCATAGGCGTTTCTTCTCTGCAGACAGGCGCAAGCCGGCGCGCGGCCGGCTTGCAGTGTGCCCGGTCAGGGTGTTCAGGCGGCGGTGACCGGGATCTTGCCGATTCTGCCCTGCCATTCCCGTGGTCCCGTATTGTGCACCGAGGTGCCGCTCGAATCGACGGCCACGGTGACCGGCATGTCCTTGACCTCGAACTCGTAGATGGCCTCCATGCCAAGATCGGCAAATCCGGCAACCCTGGCCGCCTTGATCCCTTTGGCGACCAGATACGCAGCGCCGCCGACGGCCATCAGATACGCCGATTTGTGCTTTCTGATCGCCTCGATCGCGCTTGGGCCGCGTTCGGCCTTGCCGACCATCGAGATCAGGCCCGTCTGCGCGAGCATCATTTCGGTGAACTTGTCCATCCGCGTCGCCGTCGTCGGCCCGGCCGGGCCGACGACTTCGTCGCCGACCGGATCGACCGGGCCAACGTAGTAGATCACCCGGTTGGTGAAGTCGACCGGCAATGGCTCGCCCTTGGCGAGCATGTCCTGGATGCGTTTGTGCGCGGCATCGCGACCGGTCAGCATCTTGCCGTTGAGCAACAGCGTCTGGCCCGGTTTCCAGGCCGCGACTTCGGCCGGCGTCAGCGTGTCGAGATTGACCCGCGTCGAGGTCTCGGTGTTCGGCGTCCAGTTAACCTTCGGCCACTGATCGAGGTCCGGCGGGGTCAGCGTTGCCGGTCCGGAACCGTCAAGATGGAAGTGCGCATGCCGGGTCGCCGCACAGTTGGGAATCATCGCCACCGGCAGGCTGGCAGCGTGCGTCGGGTAGTCGAGGATCTTGACGTCGAGGACGGTCGTCAGGCCGCCGAGGCCTTGGGCGCCGATCCCCAGGGCATTGACCTTTTCGTAGAGTTCGAGGCGGAGTTCCTCGACGCGATTGCTGGCGCCGCGGGCGATCAGTTCATGGATGTCGACCGGTGCCATCAGCGACTCCTTGGCCAGCAGCATGGCTTTTTCCGGCGTGCCACCGATGCCGATACCGAGGATTCCGGGCGGGCACCAGCCGGCGCCCATCGTCGGGACGGTCTTCAGGACCCAATCGACGATCGAGTCGGACGGGTTGAGCGCGTAGAACTTGGACTTGTTTTCGGAGCCGCCGCCCTTTGCCGCACAGATCACTTCCAGGTGGTCACCGGGGACGACTTCGTAATGCACCACGGCAGGGGTGTTGTCGCGCGAGTTCTTGCGCGCACCGGCGGGATCGAGAAGCACCGAAGCGCGCAGCGTGTTGTCGGGGTTGTTGTAGGCCCGCCGTACGCCCTCGTTGCACATTTCCTGGATCGACAGCTTGGCGTCCCATCTGAGATCCATGCCCACCTTGAGGAAGATCACTGCGATGCCGGTGTCCTGGCAGATCGGCCGATGGCCTTCGGCGCACATCCGACTGTTGGTCAGGATCTGGGCGATGGCATCCTTGGCCGCCGGGCTCTGCTCGCGCTCGTAAGCGGCGCCGAGCGCCTTGATGTAGTCCAGGGGGTGATAGTAGCTGATGTACTGAAAGGCATCGGCGACGCTCTGGATGAAGTCTTCCTGCTTGATGGGTGTCATTTCAGGGTCTCTCTCGTGAGTGGCGGGGATCGATTACCCTACCCGCCGCGGGTGTTTGTCAGTGGCGCGCAGCGTGCTGCGCCTTGCTCATCGCCAGCGTCTGGCTCATTATTCGATCGACCCAGACCATGGCCAGGGCCGAACCCAGGAAGACGGCATGGATGATGACCTGCCACTTGATCGTGTGTTCGCTCATGTTTTCCGCGTTGATGAAGGTCTTCAACAGGTGGATCGAGGAAATGCCGATGATCGCCGTCGATAACTTGATCTTGAGTACCCCGGCATTGACGTGCGATAGCCATTCCGGCTGGTCGGGGTGGCCGTCGAGATGGAGCCGGGAAACGAAGGTTTCGTAACCGCCGATGATCACCATGATCAGCAGGTTGGCGATCATCACCACGTCGATCAGGCCAAGGACGACGAGCATCACCTCGGTTTCGTTGATCTGCTTGCCGCTGAAAAAGAGATTGCCGATCAGATGCGACAGCTCGACCATGAACAGGTAGACATAGACGCCCTGGGCGATGATCAGGCCGAGATAGAGCGGCGCCTGCAGCCAGCGGCTCCAGAAGATGAACATCTCGAGTTTGTCTACGGTGGGTTTCAGAGAGGGCATTTATTCACGGTTTCAGAGGTTCGGGAGGACAGATTCTAGCACCAAAGAAACGCCGATCCGGGGCGCACGGCGGGCCTCGGCGTAAGTGGTGTGTAAGATTGGCAGCGTTTAATCTTCGGCAGCTGGCCTGCCAGCAGGCGCTACTACCGGGTGAGTGTCGGCCGTTGGCGACGAACAGGGGGTCCACCCGGTTCTCCTCCGCTTTTGTCGGCACCGCATTGCATCAACTTCTTGTTACCTCTACCAATACCGCACAGGAGATGGCACATGTCACAGAGCGAAGCCTTAACGTTTATTGACCCCTCCGCCGAGTTTGTCAAACAGGCGACGATTTCCGGCATGGACGCTTACAAGGCCCTGTGCGCCGAGGCAGAAAAGGATTACAGCGGTTTCTGGGCGCGGCTGGCCCGCGAACACGTTAGCTGGAAGACGCCGTTCACGCAGGTGCTCGACGAGTCCAACGCGCCGTTTTTCAAGTGGTTTGCCGATGGCACCTTGAACGCTTCGTATAACTGCCTCGACCGCAACGTGGAAGCCGGCCTCGGCGACAAGGTGGCGATCGTCTTCGAAGCCGACGACGGCGAGGTCAAACGGGTCACCTACAAGCAGCTGCTGGCGCAAGTCAGCCAGTTCGCCAACGGCCTGCGTGCGCGCGGCATCAAGAAGGGCGATCGCGTCGTCATCTACATGTCGATGGGTATTGAAGGTATCGTCGCCATGCAGGCCTGTGCGCGTATCGGGGCCATCCACTCGGTGGTTTTTGGCGGCTTCTCTTCACAGTCGGTGCGTGACCGGATCAACGACGCCGGCGCGGTGGCGGTGATTACCGCCGACGAGCAGTGCCGCGGCGGCAAGAAAATTCCGCTCAAGCCGGCGGTGGACGAGGGGATTGCGCTGGGTGGCTGCGAGTCGATCAAGAACGTCATCGTTTTCCAGCGCACCGGTGGCACCTGCAACATGGTCGCCGATCGCGACGTCTGGTGGCACGATGTGGTCGCCGGCCAGTCGGAAGTCTGCGAACCCGAATGGGTCGGTGCCGAGCACCCGCTCTTCCTGCTGTATACCTCGGGATCGACCGGCAAGCCGAAGGGTGTCCAGCACTCGACCGGCGGGTACCTGCTGCACGCCATCGTGACCATGAAGTGGACGTTCGACATCAAGCCCGACGACCTCTTCTGGTGCACCGCAGACATCGGCTGGGTGACGGGTCACACCTATATCACTTACGGACCGCTGGCCTGCGGAGCGACCGAAGTGGTCTTCGAAGGGATTCCGACCTACCCGGATGCCGGTCGTTTCTGGAAAATGATCCAGGACCACAAGGTCAACATCTTCTACACGGCGCCGACGGCGATCCGCTCGCTGGTCAAGGCGGCCGACGTCAATCCGGCGGTTGCCCCGACGCAGTACGACCTCTCGTCGCTGCGCCTGCTGGGTACGGTTGGCGAACCGATCAACCCCGCTGCCTGGCAGTGGTACTACGACAGCGTTGGTGGCGGTCGCTGCCCGATCGTCGATACCTTCTGGCAGACCGAAACCGGTGGTCACATGATCACGCCATTGCCAGGCGTGACGCCGATGGTGCCCGGTTCGTGCACTCTGCCCTTCCCCGGCATCCAGGCGGCTGTCGTCGACGAGACGGGTACCGAACTCGACTGGGGCAAGGGCGGCCTGCTGGTCGTCAAGCGTCCGTGGCCGGCAATGATCCGCAACATCTGGGGCGACCCAGAGCGTTTCAAGAAGTCGTACTACCCGGATGATTTCAACGGCAAGCTGTATCTCGCCGGCGACGGTTCGATTCGCGACGTCAATACCGGCTACTTCACGATCACCGGTCGTATCGACGACGTGCTGAACGTTTCAGGGCACCGCATGGGAACCATGGAAATCGAGTCAGCTCTGGTTTCGCACCCGATGGTCGCCGAAGCCGCAGTGGTTGGCCGCCCCGATGACCTGACCGGCGAAGCGATCTGTGCCTTTGTCGTCCTGAAAGGCGCACGGCCAACCGGCGATGCGGCCAAGAAGATGATCAAGGAATTGCAGGATCATGTCGGTCGCGAGATAGGTCCGATCGCCAAACCGAAGGACCTGCGCTTCGGCGAGAACCTGCCAAAAACCCGTTCCGGCAAGATCATGCGCCGTCTGCTGCGCTCGCTGGCCAAGGGGGAGACCGTCGCACAGGACACTTCAACGCTTGAGAACCCGGCAATTCTCGACCAGTTGAGGGGCTGAACCAGCGACAGCGCGCGCCTACGTGCGACGGCGACGGCGAGCCGGATGATCGGCTCGCCGTCGCCGTCCCCGTGAGCGGCTTTTCCTGCCTGATTGCCGCGTCCGGGAAGTGTCCAGGTGCTGCCTGGCATGATCTGAGCGGGCGTCGTTTTTCGGGCCGGCACGGCGCGTGCCGGCCTGTTCATGTGCATCGAGCGAGGAGCCCGGATGAGCAACGAGGCGACTGAACTGCTGGTCTCCGCGTGCATCCAGTCATTGCAGGCTTACCCGCCGTTTGATCGGATGGAAGCCGAGGCGCTGCGCTTTCTCGCGCTGCGCGTGAAGCTCGCCCACTACCCGAAAGGCGCGCGGATTCTGGCCAAAGAGACGGGGGTGGCACGGACGCTGCACATTGTGCAGCGTGGCCGGGTGGACGTCGTGCGTGGTGGAGGCGAGCGCAAGCTGGAGTCGTCGTCGGTCAGGCTGGGTCCCGGGCAGAGCTTTTCGATTGGCGCGCTCATGGCGCAGCGTGAAACGGTCGGCGCCTACGTTGCCCACGACGACGTCTTCTGCTACGAACTCGCCGCCGACGACTTCTTCGCCCTGACTCAGAAGAGCACGGTGTTCAATCTCTTCTGTACGCAGTATATCGCGGGCTTGCTCAGACAATCGCAGCAGCAGTTGCAGCTGCAGCTTGCCCAGCGTGCGGCCGAGCAGAAGACGATGAACTCGCCCCTATCGATGGTCGTTGTCCGCGAGCCGGTGGCCGTGGCGCTGGACACGAGCGTGCGCCGGGTGGTCGAGCTGATGGCCGGCCAGCACCTCGGCTCGATGGTCGTGGTGGACGCCGAGCGACGGCCCGTCGGTATCTTTACCCTCTCGGATATCCTCAAGCGCATCGTCCTCCCCGGAGCTTCGCTCGAGCAGGCGATTGCTGCGGTGATGTCGCCGGCGCCACAGACTTTGCCGCTGGCGGCAAATGCTCACGATGCGGCACTGGTGATGGCCATGCACCGCGTCCGCCACGTTCTTGCCGTGGACGAAGGAGGGCGCTTGCGGGGCGTCGTTTCGGAGCGTGATCTTTTCAAGCTGCAAGGTGCCGGCTTGCGCCAGATTCGACACTCGATCGATGCCGCGAGTAGTGTCGCGGTGCTGCAGCACGCTCGTGAGGACGTTCGCCAGCTGGCACTGACGATGCTCTCGGAGGGCGTCGGCGCCCAGGAGATCACCCAGTTCATCTCGACACTCAACGACGCGGTGACGCGCCGGGTGATCGAACTCAATCTTGATGGCGACGATTTCTACGGCATCGACTGGGCGTGGCTGGCGTTCGGTTCGGAGGGGCGCGACGAACAGACGTTTACCACCGATCAGGATAACGGAATTGTTTTCATCTGCACCGACATCATGGACCGCGAGCAGACGCAACTGCGCTTTCTCGACTTCGCCCGAGCGGTCAATGATGACCTCGACAAGTGCGGTTTCCCGCTCTGCAAGGGCAATATCATGGCCAGCAACCCCGAGCTGTGCCTGACGCTCGAGGAATGGGAAGAGAAGTTTTCCCATTGGGTGCGCACGCCGGAACCGCTGGCCTTGCTGAATGCGACGATCTTCTTCGATTTCCGCCCCCTCTACGGCCGCTTCAATCTGGCGCACCGGATGCGTCTTTCTCTCCTTCGCATGACGCAGGGCAATCCGCTGTTCCTGCGCATGCTGGCCCAGAACGCGCTCGAGGTCGCGCCACCGCTTGGCCGTATCCGCGACTTCGTGACCGGCGACGACCCCGAGCATCCGGGAACCATCGACCTCAAGAAGTACGGCGTGCGTCTGTTTACCGACGCCGCACGCCTTTTCGCTCTGGCCAATCAGGTCGAGGCGACGAACACCGTGGCTCGTCTGAAGCGGGCGTGCAGCCTGATGAAGATTTCCTCGGACGAGGTGGCGGCAATCGTCGATGGCTTCAATTTCATTCAGATGCTGCGTTTGCGGCACCAGCATTTCGAGCAGGAGCACGGACGCAGCGGCGACAATCTGATCAGGCCTGACGAGTTGAACGAGATTGAGAGGCATATCCTCAAAGAGTCTTTCCGGCAGGCGCGCAGGCTGCAGTCGCGTCTGAAGCTCGATTATCAAATGTGACCATGGTGTGGCTAGCGAAACTATTTGCCGGTCACGACGCTCGGGCTGTGCCTTTGACGAGCGAGGTGCAGGAGCGGCTTTCCGCCTGGCGGAAGCTGCCCGCGCCTGATCTAACGCGCTCGCACTATCGCAGCCGCTACGTGCTCATCGACATCTCGATCGCCGGCTCCGACTGGAAGGGCGGTCCCCTCGGTTCGATCGGTGCCCTGGCGCTGGTCGATGGCCTGATTGATTTCCAGGATGCCTTGCACCTGGCGATGGTGCACCCGGCGGCGGACGCCGGGCAATCGCTTGCCGAGCCGCCGCCGGCGACTCCGATCAGCGGCGAGCAACGCCGCGCCGCGCTGCTCTCCTTGCTGGGCTTCGTCGGCAAGGCCCCGCTGGTTGCGTACCACGCTTCGTTCGTCGCCCGGCGGATCGAACGCGCTCTCGCCGAGGCGCTCGACGTCGAGCTCAAGCTGCCGTGGATCGATCTGGCGTGGGTCATGGCCGGTCTGTTTGGTGAGTTGGGCGAGAAGTCGGCGCAAATGGACGCCTGGTTGGAGCACTTCGGTATCGATAGTGTCCAGCGGCACAACCCGGTTTCGGACGCTTACGCCACGGCGCAGCTTCTGCAACTGACCCTGGCGCGTGCCGCGCACAAGGGCTTCGAGACCCCGGCCAGCCTCATCGAGATCGAAAAGGCACGCCGCCATCTTTACCAGAGTGGCTAGGCGAGCTCTGCGATGGCCGACTACACTACCGTCCCGCTACGCCGCTACTACGCCTTCTACACCGCGGGCTTTTTCATTTTCATCCTCATTCTGGCGTTCCTCGAGCGGCACGGACTGCCACCGCGCTGGATCGGCTATTCCTTTCTCTTTCTGACCATTTTTCTTTACGCGACGATCGGCATCCTGGCGCGCACGGCCAGCGTTTCCGAGTACTACGTCGCCGGCAGGCGAGTCCCCGCGGTGTTCAACGGCATGGCGACCGGAGCCGACTGGATGAGCGCGGCGTCGTTCATGGGCCTCGCCGGTACACTCTACCTGTCGGGTTATCAGGGCCTGGCCTACGTGATGGGCTGGACCGGAGGCTACGTTCTGGTCGCCTTGCTGCTGGCGCCTTATCTACGGCGCTTCGGGCAGTACACCATCCCTGATTTTCTTGCTGCCCGCTATGGCGGCAATCCGGCGCGATTGGTCGGCGTCTTCGCGACCGTCCTGGCGTCCTTCGTTTATGTCGTCGCACAGATCTACGGAGTTGGGCTGATAACCAGCCGCTTCGTCGGGCTGCAGTTCGAGATCGGGGTCTTTGTCGGCCTGGCCGGTATCCTGGTGTGCTCGTTTCTCGGCGGCATGCGCGCGGTGACCTGGACGCAGGTGGCTCAGTACGCCATCCTGATCGTCGCCTATCTGGTTCCGGTAACCATCCTCTCCTACCAGGTCACCGGCATTCCGGTGCCGCAGCTGACCTATGGCCATGTGCTGCAGAAGGTGCAGGTCCTTGAAGAAAGGATCTTCGATGAACCCGCCGAGATTGAAGGACGGCGCATCTTCCGCGAACGTGCCGATGGCTACTTGGAGCGCATCCAGGCCTTGCCCGGGTCTCTCGACGAAGAGAGGCTGCGCTTGTTCGAGCAGATCAACGATCTGAAAAGCAACAACGCGCAGATGCGCGAAGTCGTGGCCGTCGAGCGCGAACGCCGCGAGTTGCCGAAGAGCAGCGAGGCGGCCCGAATCTACTGGGACAAACTGATGCGCGAAGCAGCGCAACGTGGGGCCGATCCCGAGCACCACCTGACTCCCTTTCCGTCGGGTGGCGAGGAGGTGAGCAATACGGCGCGTCTCAATTTTCTCAGTCTGGTGTTTTGCCTGATGGTCGGTACGGCGGCTCTGCCGCACGTGCTGATGCGTTACTACACCACTCCCAGCGTCCGCGAGGCACGCACTTCGGTCTTCTGGTCCTTGCTGTTCATTCTGGCGCTCTACCTGACGGCGCCGGCGTACGCAGCGTTTGCCAAGTACGAGATCTACTCGACGCTCATTGGTTCGTCGATCGCGCAGTTGCCGGTCTGGGTCAGTGCCTGGGGAAAGATTGGTCTGGTCTCGATCGAGGACGTCAACGGTGACGGAATTCTCCAACTCGTCGAGCTGGCGCTCAATCCGGACGTGATTCTGCTGGCGACGCCGGAAATCGCCGGTTTGCCATATGTCATTTCCGGCCTGGTCGCTGCCGGCGCCCTGGCTGCCGCCCTGTCTACGGCCGACGGCCTGCTGCTGACCATCGCCAGTGCCTTGTCGCACGACGTCTATTACAAGGTCTATCGTCCCGATGCGACCACGCAATGGCGGCTGGTGGTTTCGAAAACGCTGCTGCTGGTGGTCGCCGTGTTCGCAGCCACGGTGGCGTCGCAGAAGCCGGCGACGATTCTATCGATGGTGGCGTGGGCCTTCTCGCTGGCTGGCGCCGCGTTCTTTCCGGCGCTGATTCTTGGCGTCTTCTGGAAAAGGGCCAATGCGGCGGGCGCAGTGACTGGCATGGTCATCGGTCTGCTGGTGACCCTCTATTACATGGTTCGTGTCCAGGTGGATGCCATCCCCTGGCTTGGCATTCAGGGAATCGGTATGGATCCGTGGTGGGGAATCGAGTCGACATCGGCCGGGGTGTGGGGCGTTGCCGCCGGGTTCCTGACGATTATCGTGGTCAGTCTGTGTGGCC
>NZ_CAJQUB010000002.1:0-107500 GCF_907163215.1 Candidatus Accumulibacter sp. ACC005
ATCGAGTCCGTCCGGAACCAGAAGGCCGTTGGCTGTCTCGGCTGCCTGTTCGACGATCTCATCGACGACGGTCGTTTCGCCCTTACGTCGGGGGGCGTAGGGCGAATGCGGTCACGTCCTCGCCACCAATGCTGGTGTATCCGGTTAGCACCTTGAGCGCTGCCGCATAGCCGGCCATTTGCAGGTCCGAGTCATTAAACACCGGTGAGCCCATCTTGGCCTCGGTCTCGGTATTCAGATGCAGCATTTGCTTGATCTGGGCGGCCCACTTCACGCTTGACCTCGGGGAGGATGCGCTGCTTGAAGCCGGGGCGGTCACCGGTTGAGCGCTTGCGCACATCAGGATCACTGTGCCTTGCACATAGCCTCCCTTCTTGAGTTCGGAAGTCGTTTCGGTGGCGATGTACCAGGCCCCGACTACCTGGAGCCCAGAGGCCCAGAAGATGCTCACCATGTCCGACCAGACCCCAGTGTCCTGATGGGTTGAACATTACACACTGCATGCCGTTGTCAGGCATATGCTCAGTCATGGCCTTATAGGCACCCACCATGGCGCTGCGGAAGTCATCGCCAGAGCCCTTTATGGCGAGGTCGCGGCGCGAGTCCCATGTCCATTCATTGAAGGGAGGCGGCGGGTTCTTTCTAAGCCAAGCGATGAAGAACTCCGTGATCTCGTGGTACATCACGGCATCTGCGTAAGGGGGGTCTGTTATCCAGTTCGTACATACTGTCTCCAGATCCCAGGATGGAATCGACTTTACATTTGAGCTTATACGCGGAACCTCCGATTCCGGATAATCTGGAAACGCGAACCGATGCAATGAATAAGAGCTACGGCACCCGTAATTATAAATCGTATTCAGGGCTTGGTTTGTAAAGACATTTTTCGGTCCCTCACGACCCTTGTCTGAACTATCCCAAGAACAAAGTCGAGAGTTCCAGCTGAGTGCCGAACTGAAGCCGAGTGCAAGAAGGTTTCCTTTAGCTACTCCAATTTTTTTATTAAGGCGAATTGGAGTAGCTGGCGCGGGTTAAAAAGATGGTGCCAGCATGACCAGCCTCGCGCAATTATGAGATCTCGTCCTTGATATCTGGGCGGACCTCCGACCTCAATCTCCATTTCAGGAATGTAACCCTCTTCCTGCCATGTGGCTATGTTCCTAGCCACTATGGATTCGACGATCTCTTCACGTTCGAAATCCTCGTTGATTACAGCCGAAAAGAATGTTTCTTTTCTCGAACTACCCAGAGATTCTTTCGTGATCCACTGAATGCAGTATAACCGTTCATGAAAGATGTCATCCGGATGCGGTATAAAATCTCGCTTGTCCCAGAGGCGCAAATGGTTGGCGGTATTGGCATCTGAGTTTTTATAATCACCGCGCAAGGTTTTTACTGGCGTGCGGTAAGTCTTACCGTCGAGATCGTAGACCAGATTCCCATCTCGCACCGTGCCAACATCAGCAGCCTCGATCTCCGCAGCCGTAACACCGGCCACAACTTCAATTTCGAAGCGCTTACTCCTGTGATCGGGGATCAGCCTTGCTATGACATTCCATGTTCTAGAGATAACCCAAGATCCACGACATTGGTATCATCCAGCCTGTTTCGGGGCAACGAGTTTCAAGACAATAAAGGTACGCCTTCGCCGATTTCCATGGCTATCATGCTCGATCCTGAGGTCCGTGATTTCCCGGTCCAGCGCCTCGGCCACCTCCCGCTGTGCCCGTTCGATTTCGGTACGTTTTTCTGGGGAAGCGCCATGATGTTAAACGCACCCCACGTCAACATGCAGGCAATCGGGTTCAGGTCCGACGCATAGACGTCGCAGCCTAGGCGCGCCGCCTCGAAGGAATGGAGCCGCCACCGCAGAAGGTGTCGCCAACGCGTGGCCGGTGACCGTAGCGCAACATGCCCAACTGCTCAATAAGTTCCTGGTGGGAATATGCAGCAACGCCTAGATGGCCAAGGTGGGTGTTCACGGTCGGCCAGATCGGCGCATAGAGGGTGGTCTGATCCATTTCCTCCGGGCGCTTGCAGAGACCTGCGCGTTCTTCATAGGTCCCGAGCGTTTCAAGCATCCTGCCGTAAAGCCTCAGCTTCATCTCGTCGGTGGCTGTCTTGCGCCACCTGATGGCGATACCATTGTTTTCAGGATCAAGTGGAAAGAGCCAATGATTAACTTCTCCCGGGCTCAGACCCATGGCCTCGATCTTGTAGGTGAAGTACTTCCACGGGTCCTGTAACTCAAGAGTTTTGGCAATCTGGATTGGCTTGAATGCGTTTCTTATCGAGTGCCCGCCGCGCCAGACTGCCCTCGTCGAAGGCCATCAGCTTCTCGAAGACCTCCAGGTCCTTTTCCGGATCATCGGTCTGCGGCAACAGGCTGCCCAGGAGGATAGCGCGCACCAAGATCAACGGCTTCCGGCCCTTCCAGTAGGAGCCGAGCGCCGTCAGCGTCTGGCCCGCGCCCGCCTTTCGCTCCCGCTGGGCCTCGAACGAGATCTTCTGAGCTGGAAAGACTGCCTCGATCAGGGCCGGAGCGTCCTTGAGGGCGAAGGGTTGGAGGGCTGCGCCTGCGGCGGACGTAGCAGGGGGTGGCGTCTGTTCAAGCGGGAGCAGCGGCATCGTGAGCTTCTACCTTCCAAGTACGTGGAAATCTTGTGACGGCACGTGGTTTCGTGCGACTTCGAACGTGTACACCGGCTCAGAAGACAAGGACCGTGTTCGTCCCCGTGCCGCGTTTGACCAGACCAGGCACGGAAGCCAGGAAACGTGCCCGCGCAGCCTTGTCGTAGCCCAGCTTCGACAAGGCTTGGCCCACATCCGTCGCCGCGTACCCACCACCACCGGGCGTTTGCGTGCACATGCCGCGTAGTTGTGCGAGCACCGATGTGACCGTGCCATCGGGCGCCTTAGCTGCCGGGCTTGCCGCTGGACCCGGGAGGTTAGCTGTGAGAGGTTTCGCGATAGCTGGGAGAAGCAGCGTGGTCAGATGTGGGTTGCGCGCCGTCGGAATCTCGCTGTCGACGTAGGCGATCAGGGTCCTGCAGCCATACGCCTTGGCCTGCTCAGCGGCACCGATCACCAGATCGTCCCGGGAAACAATCACCACCAGTTCGCGCTCACGCAGATGTCGCTCTAGCCCCGCGCCCAACGCCATCAGAAGGGCGACGTCCGCCCCCTGCTTGCGGTGCGGCACAGTCAGCGCGTGCACTAGGAGATCGGGGAACACAGAGACCAGGTCGTCGCGCCAGCAGTCAACCTGCTGACCGTGATTGTTCCCTGCAATGGTGGCACTGACGACCCGGGCGTCGAGATCCGACCGAAGTAAGCTCAGCACTGCCTTGGCGCACTGCGGAGACTGGTTGTCGGCGTCGACGTACAGGGCGACCAAGGCCGAACAGACCCCGACGACTTCGGGGGCTCCGAGTTGGGTGCTCTCATCAGGCAGGGCATTGTTCATGCGTCGAACAGTGGCAACGAAGAGGAGTTCTCTCCAACGGCGCGCTTGAGGGTGAGTGATTGGCGCAACTCGTTTTGGGCCACGTCGCCAAGCGCGTAGCGCAGTGCGATTCGCCAGCCCTTGTCCGCGTCGCCGATACCGCCGGTAGCGATGGCCGTCATGCCGAACAGCCACCACCGTTCCTCCGGGCGCAACGCGAGCCAGTTGCGCACGGCAATGCGTATTTTCTCAGGGTCCAGCCGCTCGATGGCCCAAACCAGGACGCAAAGCTCCTTGCCAAGCAGACGGTCGATCATCGTGTCGCCGACTTTCCAGGTGCCAGTGGCCAGGTTGTGCTCCTTGAGCCGCGCGTTGAAGGCACGCTGCACTTCTGCACGGATAGAGGTCCAGCGGTGTCGCTCCAGCACCACGCGGTCAATGCACTGTTCCCGGACGGTCTCGGCGGCGCCCATTCCCAAGTGCTCTCGGATAAGCACGGGCGCTGCGTTGCCGCGCGGAATGTGGACGACGAAATGATGCGGGTCGGAGGTCGCTGGCACACCGAAACCCAGAGTGCGGTGCGCGAAAGGAGCAGGCTTCGCTGTGGTTATGGACATGGTATGAGGTCGTCTGGCATCGCACCCGGCCGTCAAGCGAGATCCTGGATCACGTCACCGGCATTGATTCCGATGCCGGCCACTTCGGCGAATTCCTTGAGCGAAAAACCGTCGCCAAAGGAAACACCCCCCTTGATCAGGATCTGGACCGCGGCCTGTTCGTCCCCCAGGGCTTGGCGGAGTCCTCGGATAGCCGTTTCAATAGCGGCGGCGGTCAACCTGCGCTCGTTGAAGCGAACTTGAACGGCATTTTCGCCCTCGCCGAGAATGATCTGAACCCCACACAGCAAGGTGTCTGTTCGATCCTTGAAGCGCTGAATGAAGCCGAACACTTTGTCGGTTGTATCGATCGAGACGCGTTTGCTGTCGGCAAGGCGCGCGGGTTTCCGGTCGTCGATGACTACGCGGTTGTCGCCGTCGGAGGGTATCTGGATCTTGGCGCTTTTCTCCACCTCTCCTGCCCTAGCCGCGATCAGGATGGTGCAACCCTTGGCAGGCACCAGGAACGGCTGCGCATAGACGGTGCCCTCCTTGGGGTTGGTACCATCGAGCGCGTAGCGAATCTCCGCGGCGGGGGTGGCGCGAAGCTCGACCTTGCGGGCGTCCGCGACCTTGTGGACCTCGTGGCGGACAGTGATGTCCGCGGTCCAGCGGCTCGGTTCGCCGACCTGGTGCCTGCGTGCGCTGTCCACAGCGATGAAGTAAAGCGTCGCCTCGGTAGTGCGGTAGTCCTCCAGATCCTGGATCTGTTGATCCCGTTCGGAAACAGTGGCTGTGTTGGCGACGTAAACGACTGGACTGTCGCCGGCGTTGCGAGGGGTAAGCGACAGACTGGTCTCGCCGGTCTCGCGGTTAGTCCCGAGCGGAGTGATGTTCACAGAGGTCTTCTCTGCGGGAAATGGTCCCTTTTCGATGTGGCCCTCGGGGCTTTGGCGCCAGCGGCCTTGCTTGAGTGCCTCGTCACGAAGCATCTCCAGCCCGCGCGCGCCTGGCATCCACGGCCAAGTGGGGTCCGTCTTTGCACGCATGAGCAGATCGCGCCAGGGGACACGACGGTCCTTGGCGGGCCAAAGGTAGGTCTCGGCCATGGCCCAATAGTTTGGCAAATTCTCGGGCATATCGAGGGCGAGCTTGTTGTCGCAGCGCCCGCTGGCCAACAGCTTTTCGATCTGTGACTCGGCGGAATGTTCGCCCTCACCGAAACTCAGGCCATTGTCGATGGTGGCCATGACCAGTTCACCATCGCCGCCTGGGAAGAATAGCCGGTTGTACGCGCCGGAGACACCCTTGGTGAATCGCTCGGACAATTCTTCAAGCTTGTCGCGGGCTTCATCGTACAAGCTGTCACCCGATTTGAGTTTGTCGTGGATTTTTTCGACAGCGTAGAGTTCGCGCAGCCGTGCCTCGACCTCGTTCGCGAGGTGGCTGTCGTGGCCCGACAGAATCAGGACGTTGTTTTTTTCCTGCTGGAACTCGAAGAAATTGCGGATCGCCTCCGGCGGAGTGCGCCCATCCGGTTGCACCACCAGCAGTACGCGGGAACCGGATAGCCGCACGTCGTCCAAACGCGGCATGATCTGGACTTCCTGATACGCTGCTTTGGACTTTCCTTGCGCCTGAAAAAGCCCGGTGAGGCGATTGATCAGCGCCTGCTCCAATTTTGGTGCGGGGATCTGCTTGGCGTCGCGTTCGATGCGCCGCCCCAGGTTCTCGGTCTCTTTGAAGAAGAAGGCCTCGCCCTCGCGATGCAGATACCAGGCGCGGTCGCGCAGGCGGTCGAGGCCTGCAAGGAACTCGTCGGCTTTGCGGTAGGGAGCAGCCAGGTATTCGATAATCTCGGCTTGCGTCAGCCCGGTGTGGGCGCCGACGGCGCGGGACAGTGACGCGGAGAGCACAATCTTGGCGACCTGAGTCGCGGCATCGCTGCCCAGACCGTCGTCAATCTCTTCAGCACGGGCGTTGCCGTGGTCAGCGATGTCGTTGACCATGGCGTTGAGCAGCGCAGGATTCACGCGCTGGATCTCGTCGCGCACTTCCGCGTCGTTGAGATCAAGGTGCTGGGTGCCAATCAGGAAGACGTCGTTGGCCTCACGGTTCCAGACACTGCGCAGCAGGCGAGCCGTAAATTGCATCAGACCGCGTGTCTGGCGAAAGCCCTCGTTCTCCCTGAACAGCGCCACCAGGTTCTTGAACGACGGGTGGAAGGGGTAGGTCTCGCGGACCTCTTCGGCGACCTCCTCCATCGCTCGGGCGGTGATGTAGCCTCCATCCTCCGCGGCCTTGACCTGTTCGGCGAACGCCTCGGCCACTGACTCGATCAACGCGCTATCTGGCAATTCTGTAAACAAGCGCTTCTTCAGGATCTCGTAAATCTCGTTGCCTGCTAGTTGGACGGGGGTAATGGTCTGGGCCTGGCGTCGTGACTCCTGCTGGAGGTTGGACATGATTCTCGCCACGTCCTTGGTCTGGGCCTCATAGCTGCCCGACAGGTTGGCGATGACGATGCAGCAACGAGGCAGCTTGATCGCTGCGGTCAACAGGTTGCTGATGGTGTAGGTCACCAGATCGGCCAGGGAACCTTTACCTACGGAGCGGGTATCGGCGTTAAGCAGATAGGGCGGCAGCTCGTCGAGCAAGATCAGGGTCGGCTCGTCGCCGATGATCTCCAGCCACTTCTTCTCGTCGATACCTCGGGGGCCATCGATCCAGTACGGGCGCACAAGGTCGGCCCGGCCGAGTTGCTCGCCGATTTCGCCCCATATGTAATGCTCTGGATCATTGCGTCCGTTGAAGGCGGCAACTCGGGCAGGTCCGAAGTCAAGACGCTCCGCCAGCTCGGCGGGCAGTACGGTCGTCCGCAGGTCTGGATGCTTTGCCAGCAAGCCGAGGGCCACCATGAGATGCGTCTTGCCGCCACCCATGGCTTGAGCCAGCTCAAAAGCCGCTTGGTCAGACCGCCCGGCAAGCCGCAACAGGCCTTCACGGAACAGCGTGTCCATGCCTTGGGTGACATAGTTGCGGGCGAAGAACTCCGGCCCGTTACCCTCTTTGTGGATCAAATCCGAGAGATTCTCTATAGCCTCGGTCATCCGGTAGTCGTTGACCATCGGATGGATTTTGCAGGCGTCACGAACGGTTCCGAGCACTTCACTCCCCTAGCTTACCGTTGCACACGTCCCCTGAACGTGCGGTTGCCTTTCGTTAAGGCGGGTCTCTTCCTCGATCAAAACCGAGAGATGTTACCCATCTAGGATGCCTATGGCTGCGGGCCTTCGGTACTGCGGGAGAGAATGACGCAGACCATCACTCATCCGCAAAAGACAACGAATCAATCTTGCCTTAAATTCACGCCCACGTCATTAGCGGCGCATCGGAGGGTGTCTCAGTAATGACCGCGATCCGCCCGGTCTCGACCCGTCACCAACCAGAAATTTCGCGTTGGCGTACCTGTCTGAACCAAGACGAACGTCGGAAAATTCCCCGTTGGCCCGTGGCAGTTTATCAAGCAAAAACAACGGCTTAAAAGTTCTGCACTAAAATCGCGAAGTCACGAGGTTTCGAGAGAAATGGCCCGCAAGACGCCGAAATCGGCCAGAAATGACGTTTGTAGGGTAGGCGAGGTCAACAGGTATAAACGAAAAACCCCGCGGAACATGGCGTTCAGCGGGGTGTTCGTTTTTTGTCGCAGAGCTATGCTGCGACGTTCCTGGCGGGACGCCGGGGATTCGAACTCTTGGTACCGTTTTCCGACGAGATGCCCCGATGCACGCTTCGCCTTCGGTTCAATTGCTGACCCCAAGCAGTGCCAACACCGTTGGAGGACCAGCCCTCGTCCGAGGGTGTCGGCCCATTTTGTGGTGACGCCCGAAAACGAGTCCTGCGCTTCCCGACCTGATCGCCGCCTGCCGCCGCGAGGCTGTTGACTGCGCTATGTCTTGCCGAGAGCAGCCCCGGATGCGGAAACCTGCCGCGACATCACCCTCACCCACCCGATGCTTTACCTTGAAGAGAAAGCCTCAGCAGCGTGCCCTCGCCAACCGACAAAACGGGCACGATCGCGCATGCGACACGTTCGGCTCGTAGATGTACATGGCCTGGCACCTTGCACACCGCTCCCAGCCGACGATCCTCGATCGCACATCCCTGATCGCGTACCACGCGGCATTGATGTCCAGGCCAGCGCTGCCGACACGACCATGCACTTCCCACGCCGACAACAGCATCGCTGCGGTGACCGACCGGCCATCCCCCTCGTCAAGACGGTTGTAGAGAGCGACGAAACTGGAGAGCTTGGCCAGCATCATTGGGTTGGTGATGAAGGGTCTGACAGAGTCCGGCAGCTTCCCGTTGTGCGGACTTTCACCGTGGACCTGCCGCCAGCGCATGCGCAGCGGCTTCGGATGGATGCTCGTCAGGTAATGAACGATCGGCACGCGGAGCCGCAAACGGATCAGCTCGTGGGCCACCCGGCTGTTTTCCAACTCATCAAGGGCAAGCAGCGCCGACATGACCGTTAGAGCAGGGTCGCTTCGGCGTAAGTGCTTTTTGCGTCCCTGGGCATCTGCAACAGCCGCTCAAGCGCCGAGTCCGTCAATCGGAAGGTGTAGAGCGACACGGGGACCGTCTCCGCCAGCTCGTCGATTTCGTCCATGTCGAGCGAGGCCACCTTCTCGATCACGGCACGGGGTAAGCCGGTCATGATCTCTGCCGCCCTTCCCTCCCGCGCCAGCTGGCGCGTGAGCAACAGGAACTGCCTGTTGATTTTGAGTACGTCGCGCTTTTCCATGATAGACAATCAAGAAGTTGCCACATGCACGCATTATATATTACACTTAAAGCATAGCACAACCACAAATCGGATGATCTATGATGAATATCGACTCCACAGCAGCCGCCAGCGGAAACCCGGTGGCAGAAATCCTTGAAGCGCTGATGAGCAAACATCGCCTGACTCAGACCGAGTTGGCCCATCGTTCCGGTGTCTCTCAGCCGGCCATCAACCGGATTCTCAGGGAGCGCTCGAAGGCCAAGAATCCGCGGCAGGACACGCTCGAAAAGCTCGCCGCCGAGCTCGGCGTCACGCCGGATCAGTTGGCTGGCCGGGAGCCGATCTCAGCCCACATGCTCGCCAGTGGCGTGGTGCCGGTGCTGAGGTGGGAACAGCTCTTGCCCACCGACTCATCGGGAGACGGCGGTCAGAGTGCGTGGCTGGCCTGCCCCGTTGAGCACAGCGACGAGACTTTCGCCCTCCCGGTGCTCGGCGAGGCGATGAATGGAAATGATGGCTACCGCGAAGGCGAGATTCTCTTCGTCGACCCGCGCGTTCCCGCGGCGCACGGTAAGGATGTCGTGGTGCTCCATGGCGAAACCCCCCTCTTCCGACGGCTGGTGCTCACGCCGGAAGGCCGTTTTCTTCAGACGCTCAATCCCAACTGGCCGACACCGATCATGCGTCTGCCAGACGACGCCGTTGTTCGCGGCACGGTGGTCTTCTCCGGTCGGCTTCGCTGATCATTACGTTCATCAAACAGCCTTGTAATTAGCAATTACATTCGGCCGTTCATCGCCGGCCTGCTGCCGACAAAAAAATACCCGCCGAGGTGGCGGGTATTTTTTTGTCAGATCAGCCCCCGCTCTGCGAAGGACATAACCGCGCTATCGGCCACGATGAAGTGGTCGAGCACCCGGATGTCGACGAGCGCCAAGGCGTTCTTGAGCTCGCTGGTCAGCAGCTCGTCGGCGCGTGACGGCTCGGGATGCCCCGAGGGATGGTTGTGCGCCAGGATGACGGCACTGGCGTTCAGCCTCAGGCCGGCCTTGACGACTTCCCTGGGATAGACCGACGTCTGGGTCACCGTCCCGCGAAAGAGCTCGATCCCGGCGATCAGCCGGTTCTGCCCATCGAGCCACAGCGCGACGAAACTCTCGTACTCCTGCCCGCCGAGAAACAGACGCAGGTAATCGCCAACCGCCGCCGGTGAAGACACGCTGATAGCGGATTCCGCAAGCTCTTCCGCCAGGGCGCGCCGAAGGAGTTCCCGGGCCGCCATCAGTCGATCGGGCACGGCATAGGGAAGAAGCTCTTGTGCCGTGCCAAGGGCCGTGGTCTGCCGAGGCGCGCGCAGCCCGAAAAGCTCGGCCAGCGAGCGGGTGGCGAGCAATGCTGCCTCGTCGCCGAGCACGATCGAAAGGAGTTCGCGGTTGCTTGAATGGATCATCTGGGGTGCCTCCAATAGAAAAACGGGGCGGCACCCTCCCCTTGCGGGACGATGCGCGCCCCGCGGGGTTCAAAGATTGCGGCTTAATGCGTTACGGTTGGCTGGCTAACGGGTCTGCCGGCTTCGAGAATTTTCTGGCTGGCGCTGAAGATCCGCTGTGCCGACCTTTCCGGGAGCTGACCGTTTTTGAGCCACGACTGGATATAACCTCGCGACTCATCCCGGCCTGGCAACTCGAGGATCGAGCACAGGAGAAAGGCCACGCCTTCGGCCTCGGCTTCGCGAACACTTCTTGGCGTCGACGGGGCGTCATGGCAGTCGCCTTCCAGGGTGTGCCCGAGAACGACGTGAGCCATCTCGTGAAAACGCGTCGAGTGGGGATGCTCGGCCAACTGACTGACCGCGATGCGGCGCTGAACCGCATAGCCCTCGACGTTGCCGTCCAGGTAATCGAAGTGCTCCTGGGTGATGTCCAGCGCGGCCAAAGCCGCTTCGGCATCCCAATGGGGCGATTCGACAGGCTCGGCGTAGGCTTCACCTTCGGTCTGCTCCAGGCTGAACCAGCGCGGCGCCAGTTTGAAGCGCGTAAATACCTCTTCGCTGCCGCCGGGATCGCCGGAGTCGTCAGAAACCGCGTTCGTGCCGCGACGTTTGACGGTGATCGGCATCCACAGCGAGAGTGCTTTCTGTCCCTTGCAGACGGATCGACCCAGGGCTTTCCAGCGACTGAAGCTCGCGATGGGCGACAGGGGCAGGCACTTTTGACGGAGCTGGACGGCCGCCAGGATCTGGTTGCCGACGCTGAAGCGGTGAAACCGGCGGAAAGCCTGACTGACAATCCCGGGCTCGGTGAGAGCCTGTTCGAGAAGGGGTGCGAATTTGTCGTACATGGTGCCTCCAGTGAAAAACGGGAAGGCACCGTCCCCGTCGGGGAGCGATACACTCCCCGTGGGATGGAAAAACCGGCCAAGGCCGGGAAAGTCTGCTGCGTTACTTGCCCCTGATCGAGAAGCGCGCGGAAAGGGCGAATTTCCGTGCCTCGGCGGCATGCGGGCCGAGAAAGCTGGCGCGTGTACCGTCCGGTTGACGAACGAGGATTCGGCCGACGACGAGGATCTGTTGTCGCACACCGATGTCCCCATCGAAGCGGGTTTGCAGGTATTGCCGGTAGTCGCCCTGCCATCCGACTGGCGGTGCGAAAGGCCCGAAACCGCCTGGCCGGGTAGTGATCCGGCCGAAGTCGATGACGCCGTACATGGTCACCTCCTCGTCAGGCGGCCCGGGTCAGCGCCTTATCGACGCTGCCGAGCGTGGGAAAACCTGCTTTCCCTGCGAGATTGAACACGTCGAGCCAATCGACCCCTTTTTGGCCGTCGGGAATCGCAAGTGCTGGCGCAATCGCACCGGCTTGAATCCCCATGGCCCAGAGCCGAGTCACCAATGCCCTCGCCGCTTCCTGTCCGTGTCCGGACGGGTGCTGTCGCGACGGCCGGTCCTTGTCGGCGAAGACCAGGACCTGGCGCACTCCTGGAGGAGGAACAAAGGTTTCCAGAAGATGGGCATTTCCGGTCGCCCAGGCGGGCAGACCGGTGGCTTCGATGACGGCAAGCGCGGTTTCGATGCCCTCGGACACCGCCAGGCGACTCCCGGGAGCAATCAACCGAATGGCGCCGCCGGTCAGCTGTCGCGCCGAGGGATGGCGCATCAGCTTCTTGGGCGCGTCGACCGACGCCTTGTGGCCATCAACCGTCAGGTAGGTGCGATGGAGAGTCACTGCATCGCCCCCCTGCCCGGTGACCTGGGCGAGGATGGCTGGATGGCGCCCCACGAGACACCGATCGGCGTAGTAACCCAGCGCGGGATGAAAGCGCAGGGTTTGGGGTGCCGTTGCCGACAGACCGCGCCGCGCCAGGTAAAGACGTGCCGGCTCGGCTTGCGGGTGCGTCAGCGGGACGGATTCCCGCCACGTGCGATTAAGGTGTTCGCTGCGGGTGGCATCGTCGGACGTACCACTTGCGACCGACGGCCATTGCCTGTGCGTGCTGCTGACGGACTTGCCGCCGACATGCTCGGCCACTTCGCGGATCGTGCGACTGAAATCCCAGTCGTTGACCCACATCAGCAAAGACAAGCCGTCGGCAAAAAACCCGCAGGTGTTGCAGACGCCGCCGCCGGTTTGATCGACGTCAGGAAAAACCCGAAAGCCATCCCGACCACCATGGACCGGACAAGGGACATGCTTCCCTCGCCGCTCCACAGCCTCTTTCAACGCCGGCGCCAGATCGGGTAGAACCCGCTCCCAGCGCCCGCGTGCGTCCTCCTTGACGCTCTGCGTTTGATAAGCCTGTTTCATTGCAGGTGCCTCCATGGAATGTCCCGGACGGGACCTTCCGAAGCACCCCATGCCGGGATCCTGGGGAAGGCCACGGCAAGGCCGGTTGGAACGTTCCGCGCGGCATGAAGGTAGCCCTGCCGGGATACGCTTCCCCGGCGGGGTCATGATGCTGTTTGTTTTCTCGTGGCCAGCTACCACACATCCATCCTGCGCCTTACGGTGCGGGATCGAAACTCAATGGGCTGTTCGCAGGAGGCTCACCGAACCCCCTCCGAAAAGCCCCGGCACGGCGGCCGGGGGAAGTGCTGCAGGGGAGGAAACAGCTACGATGTTACGCAGGCACTTCGGTCTACGGCGGGCGAAATGCGTCCTGACAGGATCGAATTCGACAGGGCGTCTCGGTGCGTGAGGACGAACTGCGTGGTTGAAAGCGATTTCCAACGGCCTCGCTTTGCCAGCACCACGGAGCGGCGCTAGCGGCGGCGTAAAACCGCACGAATTTGGCGGCAAAAATTGGCGGCGGAATTTGGCGGCGCGAGCGACCACAATCAGCGTCGGGTGTTTGCTTTGAAGCGGGCATTCGGAACGCGGCGCTCTACGTCTGGTCGTCGGCCAAAGCTGCCATTCGATTGGCTAACTGATTAGGTCATCAATGCAATACTTACCTGCCGTTGGGCCTTGAACTGCAGACCCCCAGACCCAGACCAGCTGAGGGGAACGTCACTGGGGGACATGAAACGCGAGCACTGTAACGATCAGCTCCCGGTTCTTGTCGCTGTTGACGTGCAGCACATATCGGAAGCCGCTCTCGTGCGGCCAGTTCACGGCGCGCTTGAAGTTGGCGTGCGCCTTGACTGTGGCATCGATACCGGCGAGTACCGTTGATGTCTCCGTGCCGCGGTTAAACACCAGGATCGCCGTCTTGCTGTCGCGCCAAGTGGCGTAGCCAAGAAGCTGCTCGATCGCCTCGCCGAATGCTTTCGGTCCCTTCCAGAATTTGCACTCGGCGATGAACACGTTACGCCCACGTTCGCGCAACAGGATATCGGTCTTGCCGGCCATGTTGAAAGTCTCGCCCGTTGCTTTGCCTTCGAACTGGCCATTCAGCTGCACGAGGAAGTGCTGTCGCAGCGCTTCTTCGTCCATCGTCTTGAAAGCATTGGGGCTGCGCTCCATAACGAGCGCCATGTCCTGCACGATCTTGAGCGCCTGCTCGTACTGCTCCATCGCCCAAGCAGGCTCCGGCACGAACCGCGCCGAGCTTACTGGTGGCAGCGACGGAGCCGCCTTCTTACGGACGGTTGGCACCGCGTAGGTCTTCGGTGCGTCGTCGCGTCGTCTGATTGGTATGCCGAGGGCCGCAGCGCGTCGTGACTGTGCCAGCAGCCGCTCGCGCCGCTGCTGGATCGCTTGTTCCGCCACACCCGGCAGACTGCTGTTGTGGGCGTCGATCATTCCCCGTTGCCATCCTAGGTGCTGCTCGATGTCGGCAAGTGCCTGATCCACCAGAGGCCGGATGTCCTGGGGTTGATCCGCAGGTGAGTCGTAGCGCAGCACTAGTTCGTTTCGTTCAATGACTGCGCGTGGAGGGTTCATCGTGAAGGTGTTGGCCTTCGTGTAGAACAGTTCCGACTCACCCTTGAACGGGATGCGTACCTCGACGCGCTCACCCGCGACCATCGCCGGACGGCTCCTGTCGTCAATCCAGCGCATCCGGTCATGCCGCACATCGACCGGCGCATCCAGGTAGTCGGCGTACCACTGATCGCGCAGCAGCGTTATCGGCGTGACGCTGTACTTCTCGATGAGGTACCGCTTGAGGTCGTCAGGAGCGGTGTTGAGCAGTCGGTTTTCGTCCAGCATCTCGACCTCTTGGTGGATCTTCTGGATCGTGCTTCGCAGCGAGTGGTCTAGATCATGGGTTACGAACAGCAGTCCCTTACTTTTGTCGATGCTGCCAAACATGTGTCTCCCTTCGATTCTTTAGCGCGAGCTATCCATAATCATGACCCACTGATTTTGAGAACTTTCACAAGCCGTACTTCCGCTTGCGATTCTTGAAAGCTGGCTCAGTACCTTCAAGAATTTCAACGACCCTAGCTTTGATGACTGGCGACTCGATAGCGCCAGCGACGTAGCTGAAGGTGTTTGTCGCCTTATCGTGTGTGGCGCAGATGATTTGCTCTGCGTCACACACGACGGCGAGGTTTGGGTTGTGGGTCACCATGATGACTTGACGCCTCTGCTTGGCCGCCTTGATGCACTTAACCAGAACCTTGAAGATAGTCTGGTTGTCAAGGTTCTCCTCTGGCTGGTCAATGATGATCGGGATATCGTCTTTGTCCACTAGGAGGTAAAAGACCAGCAGTAGCAGACCTCGCTCGCCTGGCGAGAGCTGGCTGATTTCTTGTTGATCGAACGTGAGCGAATACCGCGGCGAGAGATAGCTCATACCGTAGACGTGGTCGAAGATTTCCTGAGGATCGCCACCACGCCGGAGTTGGTCGGCGATTTTTGTTTCGCGGCCGCCACCTGCTTCGCGGCAGTCGAAGTGAAGCATGTTGTCGATGGTGGCGAGGAATTTCAGAGTGGAGTCTACGTCCCCGAAGTTGGCCTCCTTCAACAAACCGCGCATAACCTGGTTGCTTTCGTCCACGCCAGAAAAGCTGCCGCGTGCTTGGCGGTTGATGCGTGGCAAGAACTGCTCTTGGAAGTTGGACTCTTCGATGCGGACGTCGAAGTCCAACGGCAGGTGCATATCCATTTTGGCCGCAGATTTAACGAACTCCTGCACGGGCTCATACAGTCGGCGGTATTCATCCACCGTCTTTACGATCTGTTCGTGGACTATCTTGGCGACCTCCACGCGTCTGGCCCGAAGCCCAGCGAGCTTGGCCGGAAGGGCGCCCAGTGATTCGATTTCCGCCTTGAACCATTCAATCGACTGTGCCTTGTCCTTGCTGCCTACAAGCGCTTCCTTGGCCTGCTCCCACTTCGCGATCTGCTCTTTGAAGATGATGAACAGGCGCTGCTTCTCGTCAAGTTTGCTCTTGATGTCTGCCACGGCAGCTTCGATAGCTTCGCGCCTTTTGTTGAGGCCTGCGGGTTCTTGGTTGACGAGTGCTGCGTCGATGTTCGTGACCGAATCTTTCACTTTTTTGCTGACTGCGTCGATCTTTGTCATGTCGATCCTTAGGTCGACCAGCTCGGAAGCTGTCAGATCCGCACCAACTTCAGCCAGCATCGGGGCCAAGTCGGACATAAACTGGTCGTGGGCCTTCTTGTGGTTGGCGATAGCCTGCGCAACCCTGACCAAGACTGCCTGTCGCTTTGCCTCCGTGGCCTTTTTCTCGCGTAGTTGCCTTTCTTCATCGCGCAGTTTCTTGAGCTCTTCTTCCAGAGCTTGAATCTTCTCCGTCGTGGCTTTGGAATCTTCCTTTGCTACGTCCGACGCAGTCGGGTCCTCGACCTGAGCGGGCTTTGAGCCTTCGAGGGCAGTTAACTCGGCTGCCTTGGCGTCGAGCTGCTCTTGGAGGGTCTGTTTGTACTCTTGAGTAAGGCACCGTTCTGTTTCCAAAATCTCGGCGTTGGCCTTAGAGATTTCTTTGAGCAACTGATCGCGTGCGCTGTCGATCTCAGCGACCTTGAAATTGAGAAGATCATCCATCGAGTTGTAGCCCAGGCGCGCCTCTTCCGGGACGTGTGTGTAGATGATCTTGCGCAGTTCGGCGTCGAACGTTGCAGAGCCGCCATCGCCGAGCTCGTTGCACAGCGTTTCAAGATAGCTTTGCGGCAGATACTTCACTCGCTCCACGCTGGTCTCTGATGGGTCTTGATCGAGCTGCCGCTCCGACTCAGTGCAATCGTGCCAGCCCAGCGCACCGACAAAGTGCTGAGCGAGCTTGTTCCGCGGGTTGCGGAAGCGCTTGTCGTTCAGAAACGAAAAGCTCTTGAAATTTTTGGTGTCGCCAGCCAAGCCCGCAATGTCGGCCATCGCGCTCTTCCCGCTGCCCTTGTTGCCGATTATGGCGACCAAGTCGTGGCTCAGCGGCATGTCAACATTGAACCAAGGATCTGTCAGAGTGTTTCCGGGTTTGCTGCTGACACGGATTCTGGAGGCGTATTTGGTGCGGTTGGTTTCAACCAAAAGCCGCTTGGGCGGCGTGTCGCCAATGAATACCCGGTCGTCGAATTCGGTGATGGCCTGCACTAGGCCGTCAAAGGTCGGATCGGCTTTGATCCAAGTGAAGCAGTTGCCGATGCGGTCTTTGTCGTCGGAACTGCTCAAGGCGTGGGCGTCGGAGCAATCCAGAAGGGTGGCCTTGACACTCGATCCCAAAAGTTTCTTTCTCGCGGCATCGTAAGCGGCAGGGTTGGCTGCGGCGGTGAATACCAAGGCGGCCTGGTTGATGATGTTGCGCTTTTCGGCGATGGATTGGTCATCCCATTTCAAGTTGTCCCATTCTGTCTTGCCGACTGCAATTAAGTATTTGTCGGCTAGGTAGTGCCGGTCGAGTGCTTCGATGACCTTTTCTAAGCTAACGCAGAGGTTGTTAAATCCCTCACGCAGTGGTGGAGCGTAGTCGGCTTTCTTATCTGCCGGCGCCGAGTCGATGATCATTTGCCCGAGTTCGGACAAGCTGTCTCGGGTAATGACACCCTTCCATTTGCCGTTCCAATTATTGGAGTCGGGGATCAGTTGGTAGCTGGGAGTCAAAGAGCCGATGAATTGCTGCCGGATGACCTCGGGCTCCAGTGAGTCGAAAACGACATGCAGATTGATGCGGTTCCAGCCCGATTGGGAGTAGCTACCATCCTTGTCCTTCTTGACCACGCCAGCAAACTTGTCCAGGCGTAGCTCGATCACCGGCAAAACGAGATCAATATTTCTCAGCCGGCCTTGCTCGAGCTTTGCTTTGCGCACACGTTCGTAGCCGTCGATGAAGATGTAGTCATTGATGCCAATGACCTTGAAGTCAGGCGGTAGGGCTTCAAGATCGAGCAAGAACGCCTCCCAGGCCTCTTCTTCCGTCCCCGGATAATTGTGTACAATTGACGCTGGCGTGTGGACGTGCAAGTCCCACTTCCGCCAGGTAGAACCGCGCGTATTCATTTTCAGTTCATCTCCATGACCTTCTCAGAATTAAGCATCATATTATCCTCGCATCTCGCCCTTCAATGGGGAAGGCCGGATTTAATAGCCCGAGCGTAGCACCACTGAGACCGAGGCCGTGGCAGCTCGTACCTTCTTTGGGCTGGTTTCACTGCGCATTAATTGGAACTCCGCCGACACCACAGCCGCCTGAGTGACAGCTGACCGGCTGTTTCCGGTCATTGGCGCAGGCAAGCCTAATGACCGCTCTGGCCGAAGAGGAGTCATTGGAGCCGACCGCACACCCGTCTTCTTTACGCGGCATAGCGGACGTTCGCGTCACAATTGACGTCGCAGCACTTCGAACAGCTCTTGCCGACCCGCGGCAACCATAGGCTGCAGAGTCCTGGCTACTTGTGTCCACCGCCCGCCCGCAGCTCGGTCTGTCGTCAGATCGTGTCAGGCAAGGGCTCTCGCCTGAGCCATGTCCGTCCCGAAATGCAACCCTGGGGCGCACCACCTCGCGGCAGCACGTAGAATTCCACCGGCCCGCCGGCGCCAACGCCAAGATGCGCTTTCCGCAAAGGGCTGCGTCAACCCTCTGGGGAAAGCCCGGCGTTGCCGCCGGAGGTTTATAGGGAATCGCGTCGCCGATAACGCTCCAGCACTCGATCCCGAATCACTTCGGGATCGAGGCCAGAAAGCGCGCAGCACGCGTGGTACGAGAAGGCGTTCGAGCAATCCTTCGGGGACAGCAGCCAGTCGAGGATCTCCACCCGTGTGGTGGCGCAGACCCTCGAATCGAACAGAGCGCGCAGCGACTTGTGCAGCAGGCGCCTGTGGAGTATCACGAGGTCATCGTCAGACCACGGGTAGCCTTCGCCAGGGGCTTCTGCTCGCTCGGTGCGGACCGCAGCCGTTTGTCGTGGCCTCGGGCCATCGGCCATGGATAGAGACACCGCGATCACTTCCTCGCGGGGCGCTCATTTCGCTACGCCGACAATCGCACTGACCGGTGAAGCCGTGTCGGTCAACGCCGCCTTACGACTGCGATAGGCGCGAAGCAACTGCTCAAGATCGCCGTCGTCGGCGGCGTCTTCAGCTTTGGCGTAGCGTTCGTCGAGGTCATCAACGGATGCTGCCTGGCTGATGCTGGTGAGGAGCACATCGAGCGGCGGTTTGCCACTTTCACGACCGGACTTCTGGTCGCCCGCCCTCGTCTCTTGGGCCTTCGCGTCGCTCGACTCGTCGTCGATGATCGGGGCCCAGGAGCCATCGATCGCCTCGGCCATCCCGATATTCTGGGTTTTACCGCGTTCGTTGAGTTCGTCCATGGCCAGTGCCATGGCCAGCTCCGGCGATTTCGGCAGCAGATTGCACAGGCGGCGAATGGCCGTCTTGAGGCCCATCGGGACGAAATGCGTGTCCCACGGAGTCTCCTTTCGGTTCTTCTTCGCCATCTGGTAACCGCGGGAGTGGTCACGTACCCACTCGACCTGCTCCTTCGACAAGGCGTGGAAGGTGCGTGAACCATCGTTAAACACCGCCACCGCATAGAAACCGGCGATCGCTCCGCGCTCGTCGTCGGACGCCGGGAAGCCGTTCTTCTTCAACGGCTCGTGTATCAAGGAACGGTTGAGGCCCAAGACGATGTCGAACTTGTCGTTGATCCGCACTTCGTGCGCATAGATGTCCTGCACGCTGCCACTGTTGCGCGCAAGTTTTACGAGCCCCTGATAGCCGAGAATCAATTGGCACTGGCTACCCATTGGCACGAGGTACGCTTCACCCATCAGACCGATTTCCAGACCGAGCTGGCTGGACTGGATGACCGCCGCGAAGACACTGCGCGGATCCGCTTCAGACAGCGTCGGATTCATCCGAAACGCAGTCAGTGCGATCCGCGCCATGCGGTCCGGACTCAGATGCTTGGGCAGCGCACGGGCGATTTCGCCCTTGAATCGCTCCAACATCGCTGGAAACGACACCACGCTGGTCGGTTTTCCCTGACGGGCGCTCTGGATGTTATGCAAGGTTTGAGACATGGTTTCCTCCAAATACAAATGGCGGAGACACCATGCCTCCCGGAGCGGGGACTGGTCTCCCCGCCGGGGTTGATAAACTAAGAATGGCCGCCGATCAGGCGGCGTCGAACTCGAAAGCGTCGGTGTTGGCTGCCCAACGCGGTAGCGAGATCAATTCGATCTCACCCCCGGGCTGGTAAGCCGGCCAGCTTCCTGCATCCTGGCACCACTTCAGAAGCTGGAGTGCTGCCCGGTACTTCTTGCGACCGACCTCGATGATTTCGGGGTCAGCCCGGTAAAGCGCCACGGCATGGGGAGCCTCTTTCTCGACGGCGACGAAGAGAAAGGGCAGCTCCGTGCCGGTCACGGCTTTCATTCCATCAACGTAGAACGCCGCTTGAATGTCGTAGCCGAGGTTGGCGATGGCGCGAGAAAAGCCGCGGCTGCTGGCATCGACACAGCTCTTGAGATCCACCACGGCCGTCCCGTTGAACCAGTCCGGACGACAGCGACAGGAGATCCCAGTGAGCGGGTCTGTCCAGAACGCCGACAGCTCGGCTTCTCCCTGCGTGAACAGGCGAGCCGCCCCCTCGTGCGCGTGAACGGCGGCGCGCACTCGGGTCAATGTCGCCAGGTCGTCAGAAGTGATCAGGGTTTTGCCCTGATTCTCCTGTTCGAAGCGGGCGGCGGCTTCCTTGCCTTCCTTGGTGCGGCGATCAAACTTCTCGACCACCGCGAACTCTTCGGAAAAACGATCCGGTTCGAGGACGTGGGTGTGAACCGCGGACCCAAACGCCATCGCCGGCGTGGGTGGCGACGGATGATCGAGGGCTTCGCGCAGATGCGCGGGGCTCTTGAGCAGCTTGATGATTCCCGAATGGCCGATCGATTGATCCGCGTGGTATTGCTTGGCCGGCATGCGCAGCAGGCCAGGATGTCTGACGTCCATGGTGCCTCCAGAAGAAAAAAGCCGGAGTCACCAGCCCCTTCCGGAGAGGGCCTCCCCGGCTGGGTGGATGAAAATGCTGTTTGTTTCGTGCGGCCAGCTACCGCGACTTGCTCGGGCGAAGAATCGCTCGATCAAAGGCTGCTTTCCGGAGGGCGCTTTGGAAACGCACTCGGGAAAGCCCCGGCAAGCCGGGGCGTGGTTCAGTTCGCTGCTTGTTCTTGCTTCGAAAGGGCCAGAGCCCGTCGGAGCAACTCGCGGGTTTCCGGGTCGGTGCGTCCTGCCTGAAGTCTCTGGTGGAGATCGCAGGCACGATTCATCGAGAGCACCGAGAAAAGCCGAACGAGAAGCGCAGTTGGATTGCACGACTTGATCGTGTGCGGGGTCGAAAGCCATGTTCAGAGCCCCAGCGCGCGAACAATCGGACGGCTGATGATCCAGCCGGTGATGCAGCAAGAAAGAAGAACGAGTGCCATGAGATGCCTCCATAAGAAATAAAGGGCATCCCTCCCCTGATGCGGAGGCGATGCCCCGCAGGGGGATGAGCGTTCAGGCGATCACTTCAAACGAAGCCTCACCGCTCTTGGCGGGATCAGATGTCGATCCCGGTCCGGCGCTGGTAAGCCGGTCGGTCGTATTGCTGCCAATGGGTGCTCGGTGACCTTCACCGGTTCTGACGCTGCCGTCGCTTCGGGTCTACGGTTCACGAAGCCTTTGAGGCCTTGTGCTGCGAGCAACGGAGAAACGACAGAAGCAAGTGAAGCCCTGCCAGCATGGCGAGGACGAGAATGACACGTTCCATGAGCAAACCTCCTGAGGTGGAGGACGGTCGGCTCCCGACCCGGGAGAATGACCGCCCGGTGGGGGAAAGAAGTCACGACCTGCTCAGAACTGCTCCATGGCCGGCACTTCGTCGACGGCTGAACTGCTTGCCTGATCAGACGAAGACCGTGTCGGCACGACGAGGGACGGAACCCGATGCTTTGGCGTCCTTCGCCGATGGACGAGCGCCGAGCATCTGCATTTCGCTGGCGATGATCTCGACGACAGTAGCGATCCTGACCTGCGCTGTCCTGCCACTTGCGGGTATGGATGCGGACCTTCGACGTAGATCGGGGAGCCCTTCTGAGGTACTCGCCGACGACTTCGGCGGTACGGTTGAAGAAGATCACGCGGTGCCATTCGGTGGTTTCCTTGCGTTCACCGGACGACTTGTCCTTACTGATCTCCGTCGGTCGCGATCCGGATCGGTGGCGATCGCTTCTCGGCTCTGGGTGTAGCGAACCTCGGGGTCGGCGCCGAGATGGCCGATGAGGGTGAACTTTGTTCAACGAGGGCATATGGCCTCCTGACAAGGAAGGCAGGGACGCCGCCATATCCATGACGGGGCTACCCCGCCGGGGGTTGGAGAGAATGCTGTTTATGAAGAAGGCCAGCTACCTTCACTTCGATCGTCATAGACGGAACGAGAGATAGCTGAATTCTCTGCCGCTACGGTCGTCGCAGGAGTTTGAAATGCGTCGCTTCCGGGCGCTTTTCGAAGGTCGCGCTCGCAGTGCAAGCGATACGCTGGCGTTGATCGACTACTCCGGGAGACGGCAGATGGCACAGCGACAGAGGAACGATTCGACGCACATTCCATCGGTCCGGCAGGACAACAGCCGGCCCTTCCTGACGCAGAAGGCCTTGCTCAATTCACTGCCACGCGCAGCAGATCTTCGACCGTGGCTACGAGATGTGCGCCAACGCGCTGTTCTCGTTGAGCGTGGTCTTGCGATTCATCGGAAGCGAAGAGCAGGCGCAGGAAGTCGATGCCTTGGTCGATACTCAGATCGACCAGACCCTGGAGGAGATTCGCAAGGAGTCGCTGCGGCTGAAGGAAGTTGCCGAGGGCAATGGCATCGAGACCTGCGATCGGCTACACCAGTGCCAAGACCATCGATGTGCAGATCACCTCGCCGCGTTCGATCAAGTACCTGGCGATCATCCGCGAGTTCGACGCGATGATGACCCACCTGGATGCGCTCTGGCTGTCATGCGTCATCACCGACAGCCAATACGCGCGCGGGGTCTATGAATGGAAGCGGCGGATTCTTCGTCTGGCCGGACAGATCCGGCAGATCGCTACGCGTGCGGTGCTGGCGGCACGGCGGAAGGAAACGGCGAGCGAGACGGTGCCTGAAAGTGGGCGATACGCCGCTGGTGAAGGTAGAAGACTTGACGACAGAAGGTGCTACTGCTGTCGCTAATAGCGACCCCGCCGAGGGATTGTGAAGAAAGGGAACTCACTCCAACAGTCACCTGTTTGCCGGGAGCCAAGGATCGTGCGAAGTGAGCCGGTCGGATCCGCCCGCGAAATGCTTAAGACAGTCCTCGCAACGCATGTTGGCTCTCACGCGCCGCGCACGGATGAAGACCACCGCTTTGCCAGCGGCAATCGTCCTCGTTGCGTTCGTCAATCGACGCCGCGGTTACTCAGCCGGCGCGCCCTTCTCCGAAACCGGTCACAAATAGGCAAGAATTACCGGCCGACAAGGGCCATGGCAACATAAAGCGGCCATAGGAGCGCGAAGAATAATCTCGCATGTACGCCCACCTGGTTGCCCCCATCTGGCTCCGCATGGCACTGCTTTCGGGTCCGTTCCGGTCGAACGTGCTGCCCAATACTCGAACGTAACGATGTCGAATCCTCTTGCGCTCGCGCCAGCATCGTTTGAATGGGGTACTTTCTGGGGTATCTCAGCACCTAAAAAATCCAACTTTCCCTTAAATAGGCGCTTTCAAGCGTGCGTTCGATTCCTGTCGAGGGGACCAATCAAGCCTCTGGCGCCCTCTAAACAAGTTCAATAACCTTGGTAAATTCCAGACGTCCGGCAGCTTTCGAGGCTCAAACCTCTAAGCGCGTCTATTGCAGCAGGCGTTGATTGGAGGTCAATGACCCATCCGGCGGCACGGTCCAAAAAGCTGATGCGAATCCACGGCCCACGACCTGCCTGGAAACGAAAGTTCATCCACACCACCGATAGTCGCTATACCCTGCCGATCGCCAACAACCTGCTCAACAGGCAGTTCGACCCGGCCAAGGGCGAATACCGCTTGGGTCTCCGACATCACCTACATCCGCACGGGGAGCGGCTGGTTGCAACTGGCCGCCGTGATGGACCTGTTCTCGCGCAAGATCGTGGGCTGGGCGACGGCCCCAAACATGCCTGCCGAACTGGTCTGCGCGGCATTGCAGATGGCCATCACCCAGCCGCAACCTCCGGGGGGTTTGCTGGTGCATTCGGATCGCGGCAGCCAGTACGCCAGCGACGCCCACCGCGCCTTGGCGACCCGGCACCATTTGCAAGCCAGCATGAGCCGCAAGGCCAATTGCTGGGACAACGCCGTCATGGAGCGCTTCTTCCTGGATCTCAAGATGGAGCGCGTCTGGCCGAACAACTATGCCAACCATGCCGAGGCTACTCGCGAGGTGACCGACTACATCGTCGGCTTCTACAACAGCGCCCGCCTGCACTCAAAACTCGGTTACCTGCCGCCGAATGTCTATGAACAGCAAATGGCAGAAAGACGACCCATCCCGGTGTCCGAAATAACTTGACCCCTACAGGTATCGACACCGAATCGATGATCTCTATACCCACAGGCGACCCGACCATGAGCGAAAAAGTCTGGCTTGACAGCTATCCGGCAAATATTCCCGCAGAAATTGCCAGCTCACCTTTTTCATCGTTACCTGAACTGATCGATCACACGGTTCGCAAATTCGCCGAAAAGCCGGCTTTCAGCAACCTCGGCCAGACACTGAGCTTCTGCGAGCTGGATCGCCTGTCGCGCGATTTTGCTGTGTTTCTGCAAGGACTCCCCGGCGTCTCGCAAGGCGATCGCGTGGCCATCATGTTGCCCAACCTTCTGCAATATCCGGTGGCGCTTTTCGGCATCCTTCGCGCCGGCATGACCGTGGTCAATGTCAATCCGCTGTACACCGCACGCGAACTGCGAGTCCAGTTGAAGGATTCAGGCGCCAAAGCGATTGTCGTCGTCGAAAACTTTGCACGGACGCTGCAGGAAGCTTTGCCCGGCCTGGGGGTCGAGCACGTGATCACGACGCAGATCGGCGACCTGTTGCCGGCGCCAAAACGCTGGCTCGTAAACTTCGCCATCAAATATGTGAAGAAAATGGTGCCCGGCTGGCGGATCGACAAGGCCTGCTCCTTCAACCGGGCGCTCGCCGATGGGGCCAAGTCGGAACTTTCGCCCGTGAAGATCGGCCCGGAGGACCTCGCCTTCCTGCAATACACCGGCGGCACCACCGGCATCGCGAAGGGGGCAATGCTCACCCACGGCAACCTGCTGGCCAATCTGGAGCAGGTCAGCCTGTGGATCTCGGCGAGCTTCAAGGAAGGCCGCGAGATTGCCATTGCCCCCTTGCCGATGTACCACATCTTCTGTCTCACCTCGACGCTGGGTTTCATGAAGTGGGGAAGCCTGATCGTCTTGATCGCCAATCCGCGTGATCTCCCGGGCCTGGTCAAGGAACTCGGGCGATGGAAGTTCAGCGTCCTGACCGGCGTCAACACGCTGTTCAATGCGCTGCTGAATACATCCGGTTTCGACAAGCTCGATTTTTCCGCGCTGAAAGTGGTGGTCGGCGGCGGCGCCGCGGTGCAGGAAAGCGTCGCCAAACGTTGGCAGGAGGTGACCGGCACCCACCTTACCGAAGCCTATGGCCTGACGGAAACCTCACCGGGTGTTTGCTGCACACCGCTTGGCGACCCCTGGAACGGCACCATTGGTCTTCCGGTCACTTCGACCGAAGTCAGCATCCGCGACGAAGACTTCAAGAAGTTGCCGCTGTGGAATGGCGAAGGCGATATCGCTCGACACACCGGCGAAATCTGCGTTCGTGGCCCGCAAGTGATGCGCGGCTACTGGAACAAGCCGGAGGAAACCGCAAAGGTCATCCACGACGGCTGGCTCAAGACGGGTGATGTTGGCCACATGAACGTCCGCGGCTACATCACCCTCACGGACCGCAAGAAAGACATGATTCTGGTGTCCGGCTTCAACGTTTATCCCAACGAGATCGAGAACATCGTGATGATGCATCCGGGGGTCGAGGAATGCGCCGTCATCGGCGTGCCCGATGAAAAATCCGGCGAGGCGGTCAAACTGGTCATCGTCAGGAAAGACTCCAAGCTGAGCAAAGGCGACGTCGTCAAGTATTGCCACACGCAATTGACCGGTTACAAGCGCCCGCGCCATATCGAGTTCCGCGACAGCTTGCCGAAGACACCCATCGGCAAGATCCTGCGTCGTGAATTGAGGGACGAACCGGCTGGCTAGTCAGAGAACTTCCACTCGCAAGCGACTACCGCGAAGTACCTCGGTCGGGGTTTTCTAACGGCAGGACTAACCGAGATCAGTGCACCGGGGGATGAGCGCATGGACTGATGCTCGGCGAGGCTCAGCAGCAATGCCTTTTTGTCCTATTGTGCGGTCTTTTTCGTTTCGTGGGGTGATTCACTCTTCAGCGTGGCAAGCGCCTCTTGCGCTTTGAGCGCTCCTCCTCCCGCCCGATCCCAGTAAGCGTCGACACCGATGTGTTCGACGAGAAAGTCGATGAACACCGGAACCTTGCTCGGCAGGTGTCGCGTCGGCAGGTACACGGCGTATGCGTAGCGGTCGACCGGAATGTAGTCGGAGAGTACGGCCAGCAGCCTCCCTTCCTGCAAATCCTTGCCGATGACGAAGGTCGGCAGCAGTCCGAGGCCGAGGCCGCCGAGCACGGCCTGCGACAGCGCCTCGACGAACGGAGTCGCCGCCTGGCAATGCGGGCAGTTCCGGGTCCAGAAGAAGTACAAATGCACCTGCCGTTCGCCAGCGGTGTCGTGGTCGATCCACAGCGACGCATCGGCAGCGACTGGCGAGGAATAGACAGCGGCGACAGTGAGCAGGCAGATCAGGCGCAAGACCCGAAGCAAGCCGGTGAGTCGTGTTCTCATCGCGTACCTTGCCGATAGTGAGCCGGCCGTGCTGTCTGAATGCCGCCTCGTCGCGGCCGCGAGCTTCGACAGCCACGGTGGAAGCTTTCAGACTGCGCCTGTCATTCGTATCCCGCCCAGTCCCTTTCTTCTCTCCTTCTTCACCGGCGCCGGTCCATGCTGTGCCAGAACCGATGGCTCGTGGTCAGGCGCTCACCACGACAAGGTCTTGGTGCCGTCCTTGAACAAGGCGTTACCAATCAGCTCCGGGCTGCCGATCTTGAAGCCCGGCAACAAGTCCGACGCTTCGACGTCGAATTGCTGCATGCAGTAGTGGCATATCAATACCGTCGCACCCTTGCTCATCAGTTCGGCGAGCGCCGCTTGATGATTGGCATGCTTCTCCGTGTATTTCCTCGACGCGAGAAGGATGCCGCTCTCGTTCAGCCAAATCGTCAACGAGTGTCCTCTGGCGCGTTGAAGCTCGGCAAAATGCAGACCGTGGCCAACCCGCCGTGTCGCATCGCTCGATAAAGCGATGAACAAGGGATCCTTATCTCCGGCGAAAACCGGGTTCGACAAACCGGAAACGATCAGCGCCAGGGCCATCAAGACAGTCTTGAAGAACTGCATACCTACCTCCGTGGAAAGCGGGTGAAACATTCGATTGTCGGTAATCATGACAAACGGCTATCCCGAGTATGCCCGGCCAGCGACCAATCGTCGTGTGGCATCTTGTCGCATCTCAGACCAGCAAGAGCGGCGCCCAACGTTCAGGCGGTCCTGCGCTTGACGACGAGATCCGTACCCCGGCGTTGTTATCATCGACGTAACCGTGCGCAGTCACGCGTGCCAGGAGTCTCGCAAGCTCCTCCCGGTTGACGGCAAGCTCAGGGGTTCGATGCACGTTCCTGTCCCAGATCCAGCACGTCGCCGTTACCCAGGAACAAATCGGTCTGTGAACCGTTTCGGGCTGTTCCCCGCTGTACCGGCAGGCCGCTGGCCAGCATCTTCTCGACGGCCGTACGCCCGGTGCAATGGTTGCAACCGATCCTGGCGATGCCATAGCCGGCCAGGGCCTTGACGATCTCGTCGCGCTGGTTGTCCCAATCTTCCAGGGGCGACAGATGCAAGCCGCCATAGATCGCGTGGATGTGCTCGCCACCGGCGAAGGTGCGGCGCGCGTAATCCAGAAGATTGAGGACGCCGCCGTGACCGCAGCCGGTAATCATCGTCAAACCCTGATCCTGCAGGTTGGCATAGAGGACGTTTTCCCCGTGCACCTGTAACAGCGTGCTCATCGGGAAACTGGCCAGAGCCAGACCCGGAAGCAGCACCAGCGGTTGCTCGCTGGGCACGGTGATCACGCTGCCGGTATGCCCCTGTTGCTGGATGAACGCCAGACCGGCGGGATGGAAGCCTTCCGGCAGGTAGATCGGAATATCCGGACAGTGCTTGAGCGTCGAGCCAATCCCCCAGAAATGATCGAAATGCTCGTGGCTGACGATCAAGGCCTCGATCTTGCCCTCCTGCAGCAGGCGGTCGATGCCCTCTTCGGCGAAGCGGCGGTCCATCCAGTCCGGGTTCCAGCCGGTATCGAAGAGCAGGCGGCGCAAAGTGCCATCGAGTGCCTCGGTTTCCAGCAGCGCCGAGAAGCCGGCGGCGTTCTCGGCGTGCAGTGATCCAAACGGCGGCCAGGGGATGGCGTATTGATCGGTCTGGGCACCACCGGCGGCGCGGATGTCGTCGAAGACAGTGGCCGTATCAAACCAGCCGGTTTCCGAGACACAGAGGATTCGTAGGCGCTTCAGGGCGCCAATATCAAGCTTCGGAGAAGTCGTGGCCATTGTCGTTACCTCGCGCCGTGGGAGAAATTGCCGCGCTCATGACAGTGACCGCCTCGTGGAACAGGCAAGCGTTCGAGGCGATTGCCGAGCATCGCCGATACCGCGGCATCGGGATCCTCCTCCATCGTGACCACGGGAAGGATTCCGCTCTGCATCAGGCGTTCGAAAAGCCCCGGGCCCATGCCGCCCGTAATCAGCGTATTGATTCCGGCCAGCGGTTCGGCAAGCTGGTGGTGGCTGGCGTGCAAGCTCTGTTCGATGGAAAGCTCGACCAGGCGCTTTCCGCTCACCACGCCCTTTTCAACATCGTAGATCCAGAATTTGCGGCACTTGCCGGCGTGCTCGGTGATGGTCTTGAGGTTCTGGCTGGTGACTGCGATTTTCATGATTTGTCCTTTCATAGGCGTTTTGTAGCGTCATGACGAAGTGGCCGCGTGCTGTTGCGAATGCGGTGTCATTGGCGGGGAACTCAGACTTGCCCGCGCGTGTCGCCACCGATCAGGAGGCGGCTGTCGCTGAGATAACTGTGGGGAGGAATCTCCAGGTTGGTCGGCGCCGGTTTGTCCTTGAAGACGCGGCCGGCAAAATCGAAGGTCGATCCGTGGCAGGGGCAGAGGAAGCCGCCGGGCCAGTCCGAGCCCAGAGCCGGGTCGCCAGCCTCGAAAGCCTTGCTCGGCGAGCAGCCGAGATGCGTGCAGATGCCCACTGCGACGAGATACTCCGGCTTGAGCGAGCGCTGGTGGTTGTGCGCGTAGTCCGGTTGTTGTGGTGCCTTCGAGCCTGGATCGGCGAGCCTCGCTTCGGCCTTCTCGAGAGAGGCGAGCATTTCCGGCGTACGGTGCAGAATCCATACCGGTTTGCCGCGCCATTCGACGACCATCATTTCACCGGGCGCAAGCGTGCCGATGTCGACTTCCACCGGCGCGCCGGCGGCCTTTGCCCGTTCGGAAGGCAGCAGGCTGGCGACGAAAGGAACGACTGCTGTCAAGGTCAGCGCGCCGCCGAGTCCGGCGGTAGCCAGCAACCATCGCCGACGAGACGGACCGTCGGTGACGACGAATGAAGCGCCTTGGCAGGCAGTTTGGTTCATGTTGATTTCCCTGGTAGGTGGTCTATTCGCGATCGCCGGTCTCGCTGATTTTTTCAACCGACTCAAAAGAGCCAATATCAGCAAATACTAATCAAGATTCGTGCCAACCTTCAAGAAAGATAACGAATGCAAAAAAACAACGCCTTGCGAGTCCGTCGCCCAAACGCTGACGATTTTTTTGCCACGCTCCTCTGCCGGTATGGCAGTATTTGGCAGTCGAATTGGCAGAATTGGCGGCATCGCATGGCAGTCGATCAGGCGTCCCTGGCAGAACTGGTTTCGTTCCTGGAGACCTTTCCCGAACCGCACATCCTGTGTGACCGCGACTATCGGATCCTGGCCGCAAACGCGGCTTATCGAGCCAACTGGGTCGATCAAATAGAGGTCGTGGGCCGCAAGTGCTTCGAGGTGTCGCATCGATACACGGTGCCCTGCGATCAGGCGGGCGAGTCGTGTCCGCTACAGCGCAGCCTGCAATCGGGGCGGCGCGAGCGTGTGCTGCATCTTCATTACACGTCGCGCGGCGAGAGCTTCGAGAACATTGAGCTGTCGCCGATCCGCGACGCCAGTGGCGCCATCGTGTATTACGTCGAGAAGCTGGAGCTCTTGCCGGGAGCATCCAGTCTTGGTGACGTCCAGGGTCTGATCGGTCGCTCGCCAGCCTTCGTGAAGATGATGGAACTGGTCGCGCGGGTGGCGCCTTCGGACGCCTCCGTGTTGCTGCAGGGGGAGTCGGGTACCGGCAAGGAACTGGTCGCCAATGCCATCCATCAGCTCAGCCGGCGCGCCAAACACCCTTTCGTTGCCGTTGATTGCTCGGGATTGCCGGAAACGCTGTTCGAGAGCGCCTTGTTTGGCCATGAGCGAGGGGCCTTCACCGGTGCGACGACACGAACGACCGGGCTGGTCGAGGCGGCGTCGGGCGGCACGCTGTTTCTCGACGAACTGGGCGATATCCCGCTCTCGATCCAGGTCAAGCTGTTGCGGCTACTGGAAACCGGCACCTATCGTCGGGTGGGTTCCCCGGAGCTGCGCAAGGCCGAAGTCCGGGTCGTCTCCGCCACCCATCGTCCGCTGACCGACATGGTGAGCGAAGGTCTTTTCCGGCAGGACTTGTTCTACCGGCTGAACATCTTCCCGATCCACCTGCCGCCGTTGCGCCAGCGCGGTGATGACCTCCTGCTGCTAGCTGAGACCTTGCTCGATCGCGTCTCTGGTGGCCGCCTCCGCAGCCGCCTGTCAGCGGAGGCGGCCGCCTGGCTGCGCGGCTACCACTATCCGGGCAATGTGCGCGAACTGCGCAACATTCTCGAACGCGCCTGCCTGCTCTGCGATGGCGATGAAATACATCTGCAGCACTTGCCAGTGGAGTTGGCGGCGGCCAGGTCGTTGCCGACATCATCCGACGGTCCACCGCCAGCGACGCGCGACTTTCCGGATAGCCATTCGCTGTCCTTCGAGGAAGTGGTACGCGACTTCAAAGGCAGCCGGAAAGCGCTCGCCAGTCACCTTGGCCTGTCAGAGCGGACCCTCTACCGTCGCCTGAAAACGGTGGATGGGCAGTAGCGCTGAGGGCCTGGCGTTCCACGCCGGGCTTCATCGTGTGACGGCGATCGCGCTCCTCTGATCGCTCAGCGGTATCTCCTCAGGTACAGACCTGCGAAGAAGCGCTTCGCCCAATGGAACAGCCGCGACGAGGGCAGGATGATCTGGCGCCGGGGATTGCGAAACACCAGCCTGCCGCGGCGGCAGCCTGCAGGTCGGTCTTGGGGTTTGGCAGGCTCTCGTCAGGTGCGCAAAGAACAGTTGTACGGCAGAACGAGGCGCTGCGAAGGTCACGGACCCTCGCAGCGGAGCCCTCCTCTGATCTGGAGCTAGATTGTCTTGCCGGCCAGCGCGTCGGCGCTGCCGATCGCCGCCGGATCAGGGTCACGCCGAACGATCAACAGACGGACGGCAAAAAGCGCCAGGAGCAGCGTGCCGACGGCAAAGACAATGTCGCCGGGAACGCGCAGCCAGACAAAGGTCTCCATCCACGCCGAGTGAACGAACCCCGGTGAACGAGCAAACCACACCCCCTCGCTGAGGCTCGCCCAGGCCTGGTAGATGCCGGCCGGGACGAGCGACATGAAGACCATCATCGCCAGTCCGACATTCAGCGACCAGAACGTCAGGCCGACCAGTTTGTCCGACCACGCCGTCCGGTTCGAGAGACCGCGCAGGCAGAACAGCAACAGGCCGATGCCGAGCATGCCATAGACACCGAACAGTGCGGCATGACCGTGCGCCGCAGTCATGTTCATGCCTTGCATATAGTAGAGAGCGATCGGTGTGTTGAGCGTGAAGCCCAGAAGGCCGGCGCCGACGATGTTCCAGAAACCGACGGCGATAAAGCACAGGATCGGCCACTTGTACGCCTGCACCCAGGGAGCAGCCTTGGAACGCTGATAATTGCGCCAGGCTTCGACGCCGATCATCGCCAGCGGCACCACTTCCAGTGCCGAGAACATCGCCCCAATGGCGATCACCGAAGTCGGCGTACCGGTGAAGTAGAGGTGATGCAGTGTGCCGAGAATGCCACCGAACAGGAAGACGATGGTTTCCAGGATGATCGCGCTGTTGGCGGTCGCCGCGCGAATAAGTCCGAGACGGGTGAACAGCAGGGCGATGACGGCGGTGGCGAAGACCTCGAAGAAGCCCTCGACCCACAGGTGCACCAGCCACCAGCGCCAGTATTCGACCATCGCGTAGTGTGTTTTCTGACCCCAGGCCAGCGAAGTGGCGTAGAAGCCGCCGATGCACAGCGCAGCAAGGAAGACCATGGCGATCAGCCCGCGGCTTTCGGAGGGTTTGCGCAGCGCCGGCATCAGAGCGCGACCGAGCAGCGTCACCCAGATCAGCAGGCCAGCGAACAACAGGATCTGCCAGACACGGCCCATGCTGGTGTACTCGAGACCCTGGTTGCCGATCCAGAAACTGTAGTCGTTGCCCATATTCTGCAAGCTGCCCAGCCAGCCGGTGACCGTCGACCCGGCGACGATGATCAGTAGGGCATAGAACAGCAAATCGACGCCCAGGCGCTGGTATTTCGGTTCGCTGCCGGAAATCGCCGGCGCGATATAGAGGCCGGTGGCCAGCCAGGCGGTGGCGATCCACAGCACGGCAAACTGCGTATGGATGGTACGACTGACGGTAAAGGGCAGGATGTCGCCGAGCGCGATACCGAAGAAGCTCGTCCCCTCGACCGCATAGTGCGCGGTGATGACGCCCATGCCAACTTGCGCCAGGATCAGCGCGATGACCACATAGAAATACTTACGGGTGGCCAGCATCGATGGCGTTGCCTTGAGCTTGAAGAGCGGGTCAGCCTTTGGCGGGCTTGGGTCACCTGCTTCATGGCTGGTCGAGTGGAAGAAGATCATCGCGGCGATCGCGCCGAGCATGAGAATAACGCTGGCAATCGACCAGATGCCGGTACCGGTAGTCGGCGTATTGCCGACCAGCGGCTCGTGCGGCCAATTACTGGTGTAGCTCAAGTTGCTTTCACCTGGGCGGTCGGTCACTGCCGACCAAGCGCTCCAGAAGAAGAAGGCCGTCAGGTCCTGCCGATCGGCCGCGTCGCGCAGAATGTTGGCTGGCATCGCGTACTGCTCGCGCAAGGCGTCGAGCGCAGGCTCGCCACCAAAGAGATCGGCGTAGTGCTTCGCCACCTGCGCCACGGCGGCAGCCCGATCAGCACTCAGGCTGATCGAGCCGCTGGCAGCGTCGTAGGTATTGCGCCGGAGCTCGGTCTTCAACTGCGCATCGAGTTGCGCTTGCTGGCTGGGCTGAAGGTGCTCGTAGGCGGCGCCGAAATAACGCTGTGCCCAGATCGCCCGCAGCGCAAGCGCTTCGCGGTGCAGCCAGTCGGCCGACCAGTCCGGCGCGAGATAGCTGCCGTGCCCCCAGACCGAGCCCAGTTGCTGGCCGCCGGCCGAGAGCCAGGATTGCTGGCCACGCTGCACCTGCCCCGTGGAGAAGAGAACCTGGCCGTCACTGCTGACCACCTGCGTCGGAATGGGCGGCGCGTGCACGAAAATCTCGCGGCCAACCCAGCCCAGCGCGGCGAAGGAAAGCACGCAGATCAGTGCTAGCCAGATCCACAGCTTGCGTGTGTTATGCATGATGAAGCTCCTTTACGGTAGCGGTAGAACCAATGGAAGAGAACGCGACGACAACCTTCTTTAAGCGGCATTTTAAATGCCTCTTCTCAAAGATGCAAACACAATGCTTCTTCTGTGGCGACAGAAGCGAAGCAAATTGGCGACGATTGTCGCCAAGTGCGGAGGAGCTACTTGGGAATGGCTCGCACAGGTCGCAGGACGTGAAGGATCACACGTTCGCTCTTGCCGAGCAGATCGGCAAGCGTGACGCCATCCAGCACCTTGAGGAACGCAGCGAGGGCCTCTGAAAGCGCAAGCTTCAGCTGGCAATCGGGATCCAGAATGCAGGTAGAGTTCTTGCCGAAGCACTCGACCAGGTCCATGCCCGACTCCATATGGCGCATAACATCGCCGACAACGATGGTCGTGGCCGGACACGCAAGGCGCAAGCCACCGCCCTTGCCGCGCAAGCCATCGACATAGCCGCCACGGATCAAACGACTGACGACTTTCATCAAGTGGTTGCGCGACACGGCGAAGCGGTCAGCAATCTCCTGGATGGTCACCAAGCGGTCCTCGTTGGTCCCGAGGTAGATCAGTACGCGTAGTGCATAGTCAGTGTGCTGGGTGATGTGCATGGCAGGTTCTCGGTTCGCCCCGTGTGGCATCGCCATCACTGGCGGCCCAGCCTTCGGCGACAGCAACGGACAAATTGCGAACTCTACCGGACGGCGCCTTCTGGGGTAAGCCTATCTTCATCGTCTTGCCGCGCGCGAGGGGAATCGCCGCGACCTTGCTTGGACTATCACGCCCGGCGCTCAACAGGCGCCTTGCACGGCGTGCGCTGCAAACGAAACTCCCAGCTGGAACTGCTCGCGGGTGTTACGTTTCGCACTTCCGGAGAAAGGTCTTGATCGCCTCGTAAGTCCCTGTATAACGGAGCTATTGTTTGTACTCGACAGAACGACAAAATGAAATGCCATCTCTTTGTTGCACCCCATGTGGGCTTCGCCTGGCTCGGCGGTTCACGGCCAGGTGTCTGATTCACCGAGAGAACTGCACGCAGTTTGTCTGTGGCACGATGTGTGCTTTAATGTCATGCCAAAAAGCCGTCAGCTACTCTTTCCCCTTCGCGTACCCAGGATGTTGAGCGGCTGTACCTCCAAGAGCACCCGACGCAGCCTGAGCAACGTGGCCCTGGCTGCTTTTTCTTTTCGCCCTGCAACACACCAATGGTCCGCAGCAGGGCAAGTTCTGCGTGTATGGCGGGAGGCCTAGGACATGGAAATCGCATTAAATCTCAAGAACGACAAGCTCGTCGGTGATTTCTGGGGCGGTCTTGCGTCGATGCTCGTCGCCCTGCCGTCGGCGATCGCTTTTGGCGTCACCATCTACGCTGCTATCGGCCCCGAGTACGCCGGCCTGGGCGCATTGGCCGGCATTCTCGGAACGACCGCTCTTGGCCTGGTCGCACCGACGCTCGGTGGCACCAATCGCCTGATCACCGCGCCCTGTGCGCCGGCGGCGGCGGTATGCTCGGCCTTTGCCATCGAACTGGTGCAGAACGGCGTTCCGGCCACCTTCATCGTGCTCATGTTGACGGCTCTCGGCCTGGTCTGCGGGATCGTGCAACTACTGCTCGGCTTTCTCGGCGTCGGCGGCCTGATCAAGTACATCCCGTTTCCGGTTGTGAGTGGCTACCTCAGTGGCGTCGGCCTGATCATCATCGGCAGCCAGATCCCCAAATTCATGGGGGTAATGGATGGCACGTCCTGGTGGCGGGTGTTGATCGCACCCGATCTGTGGCACTGGCAAACCGCGCTCATTGGCGCCGTCACCATGGCCGTGATGCTCGGCGCGCCGCGCGTCACGCGCCTGGTGCCGGCAGCCATCCTCGGCTTGCTGGGCGGGCTGATCACCTACTTTGCGATCGCCTACGCGGTCGACGATTCCCTGCTGGTCATGGACGGCAACCCTCTGATCATCGGCCCGCTCGGGGGCACGGCGTCGAGCATGCTGGAGGCGATCACCGGCCGCTGGCACGAAATCGGCGAACTGAAGCTCAGCCAGATCGGCGCGCTGCTGGGAACGGCGCTGACGCTGGGCGTCTTGCTCTCGATTGATACCTTGAAGACCTGCGTCGTACTCGACACCATGACCCGCAGCCGCCACGATTCGAACCGCGAGTTGATCGCGCAGGGTTCCGGCAACATTGCTTCCGCCTGCGTCGGCGGCATGCCGGGTGCCGGACAGATGGGGGCAACGCTGGTCAATCTCACCAGCGGTGGACAGACGCGCGTTTCCGGCGTCATCGAAGGGGTGCTGTCGCTGATCACCTTTCTCGCCCTGGGCAGCTTCATCGCCTGGATTCCGGTCGCTTCCCTGGCGGCCATCCTGATCATCGTCGGCGTGCGCATGATCGACCGCCACAGCCTGCGCCTGCTGGACTCGCCATGGACGCGCTTTGACTTTTTCGTCGTCCTGACGGTGGTCGGCGTGGCCCTTGGCTACAGCCTGATCGCGGCGTCGGGTGTGGGCATCGTTCTGGCCATGCTGCTGTTTATCCGCGAGCAACTGAGCAGTACGGTGATCCGCAGCAAGGTCGACGGCGGTAGTCGCTTCTCGAAGCGGGTGCGCCTGCCCGAGGAGATGGAATTGCTCGAAAAGGAGGGGCAGCAGACGGCCATTCTGGAACTGCAAGGTAGCCTATTCTTCGGCACCAAGGATCAGTTGTACCTGGCGCTCGAGCAGGAAGTCGGCACGCGAAAGTACCTCGTTCTGGATATGCGGCGCGTGCAGTCGGTCGACGTCACTGCCGTGCACCTGCTCGAGCAGATCAGGGACTCGCTGATCGAACGCGACGCCTTCCTGATTTTCAGCAACCTGTCGCAGGCCCTGCCCAACGGCCGCAAGATCGGCGAGCTCTTCGATCAGATGGCACTTACGACGCAGAGCGAGCATGTCAAGATCTTCCCCGAACTCGATGACGCGGTCGAGTGGATTGAAGACCAGATCCTGGGCCACGATCTGGAACAGGAAGCCCGGATCGCGCCGCTGGAACTCGCCGATATCGAGCTGCTCAGGGATCACAAGGAGGAAACACTCATCGACCTCGAGGCCTGCTTCGAGCGGCGCTCGGTCGCCAAAGGCGACAAAGTGTACTCGTTCAACGATCCCGGTAACGAGCTGTTCCTGATTCGCAAGGGCGCCGTGCGCATCACCCTGCCGACCGGCGACGGAACTCCGGGTCATCACGCATTGACCTATGGACGCGGTGACTTCTTCGGCGGCATGGCCTTCCTTTCGCAAATGACGCGTTTCAACGATGCCAGGGCGGTTGAAGACACCGAGCTGTTCGTCCTGCAACGCGAGCAGTTCGACAGAATCAGAGAGGAACACAAGCGACTCGCGTGTCACCTGGTCGAAGCGGTTGCCAAGGTTCTGGCCCTGCGCCTGCGCTACTCGGACAAGGAACTGATGGCCATGCAGGATTAGGGGCCTCCGCCCGCGGGAGAACCTGTCTGACGGCGGTTCGGGAGCTCGACGGACCAACCATCATCGATGGCCGTCGTCACATCACTGCGGACCTCTGCGGGTTTTCGGTTGGTCGATCTCGGCGTCTGTGGGAGCCGAGGATCCGCGCAAGAAGACCTACTTCCTATGCAGGATCAGCGTAACGAGCAGGATGGATTCCTGTTTGCTGTGCAAGGCGTGCGGCGCCGCATCGTTCAGATAAATGAGGCTTCCCGGCCGCAGCGTCCGGGTTCTGCCGTGACAGGTAAAGTCCACTTCGCCGCTCAGACACTGGACGGTCATCGCGCCGGCGGCGCTGTGCTCCTGCATGGTGGCGCCGGCGTTCAGGACGAGGCGGAAGATTTCAATGTGATCATCGCGCACCAGTGTCGCCGAACCGTTGCTGGCCAGCGCGTCGGCGACGTCGTTGATGCTCACCAGATCGCCCGACTTGGCGTGTGATAGCGCCATGACAAAGCTCCTCAGAAGACGCGACCGTCACCCGGCTGAAGCGGGGGCTTTCAGGGCGCGTGAGCCGCTCACAGCGGCGATACAGGGGCGCGAACGCGGCCCCCACCACGTTCCTGGTGCCACCGCCGAGCTTCCCGGTCGCACCTCCGGGCGAACGGGCCAATTCCGGCTTCTGCGCCGCGAGCGTGCCCGCCCTCGCCTCCCCGCTCCGGGATTCTCGAAACAGTCACAACCGGCTTCTGCGGCAATATGATTCGTATCAACAGGAAGACGATCGAGTCGTTCGACCAGTTTTCCCAGCTTTCGATGCTCGCTGAGCAGCTGCGAAACGATCTCGTTCACGCAATCCTCCGTTACTTGTGGAGCGGCGTTGTCCGGGAAACACCGCTTTCGCAAATGCTGCCGCAACGACTCCATGGACGCGGCTTCGTAGCACCCTCGCCGCAGCAGTGACTTTAGTTCAGATCGCCTTCCTGCCGGTCGACCAGGTCGGCGAATTCGGGGTGGCGTTCGATGAAACCGGCGACATACGTACAGCGGGGGTCAATCCTCCAGTGCCGTTGGCGCGCCTCCTTCAACGCGACTCCGACCAGTTCGGCGGCTATTCCGTGTCCGCGAAGTTCGTCGGGCACGAAAGTGCGGTCAAGAATCACACGATCCTCTTCGATGAGGTAGCTCAAATAGGCCGTACCGCTCTCGCCTACCTGCGACTCAAAGCGCTGGCGAGCAGCGTTGTGCGCCACCGAAGGCAGTGGCGCGCTGGTGGTCGATGTCGGCGGGTCGAACTCAAGGGAGGACACCGGCCGGCGACGGTTCCAGTCGTCCTGCACCAGCGCCCGGATGTCGCGCGTCGAGTGCACCGACAGAACCTGCCCGGCCAGCTTTTCTGCCTGTTGCACATCGGTCGAGCGAATGGCGTGCTTGATGTCCAGAAGCCGGCCGGGACTGACGCTGAAGCTTCGGAAGCCGAGGCCGATCAAGAGGTTTGTATAGCTGGGGTCACTGGCAATTTCGCCACACAGAGAGATCGGTGTTCCCTTGCGCCTGGCCACGCTTGCCAGCGTCGCGAGCACGCGCAGAACGGCTGGGTGCAAGGGATCGTAGGTGGATTTCATTTCGCCACGAATGCGATCGGCAGCGAGCAGAAACTGGACGAGGTCGTTGCTGCCGACGCTGAAGAAGTCGACCTCGTCGGCAAGTTGTTCGATGAGGATCGCCGCCGACGGCGTTTCGATCATCGCGCCGACCGGGATCAGCGGATCGAACGATTGGCCCGCTGCGACGACTTGCGCCTTGGCATGGTCAATCGCTGCTTTCGCCGCGCGCAAGTCGTCGATGCCGTCGATCATCGGCAGAAGAATGGCGACCGAATGCGTTGCGCTCAGCCGGAGGATGGCCCGCAGTTGCGTGTGCAGCAGGCCGGGATGCGCGAGCAGCAGCCTGATGCCCCGAAAGCCCATGGCCGGGTTGGCTTCGGGTGGTAGCGGGAAATAGCTGAGCGGTTTGTCACTGCCGACATCGAGAACGCGAATCACCGTTTGCGCCGGTTGCAGGTGCTCCGCCGTGGCGCGGTAGAACTGGTACTGCTCGTCTTCCGAGGGGAAATGGTCCTGGACGAGAAAGACGAACTCCGTGCGATAGAGTCCGACGCCATCGGCCTTGACGTTCGCCGCCGCCAGCGCGTCGGCAGTCTGGCCGATGTTGGCGCAGAGCTTGATTTCGACGCCATCGTGAGTGACCGTCGGCAGGCCGACCAAGCCCTTCAGGACGCCCTGGTGAACTTTCAGGTTGGCGTCCAGTTGATCGTACTTGCGCAGAATTTCGGCCTGGGGATTGATGAAGGCGCGTCCAGCCAGAGCATCGACGATCACCAGATCGCCCGCACGAATCTTCCCGGTCGCTTCCGGCACCTGTACGAGCGTGGGGATGCCGAGCGAGCGGGCCAGGATGGTGGCGTGCGCCGTGAGGCCACCTTTTTCGACAATCAAGCCCCGCACGCCCTGGCCTTCCAGGCGAGCAACGACGGAGGCGAGAATTTCGCTGGTGACGATCACGCATCCCTCGTGAACAACCGGAACCTCCGGCAGCCCGCTTTCCGCCAGGTGATCGAGGAGGCGTCTGCCGACGTCGTACACGTCGGCGGCACGCTCGCGGAAGTACGGATCTTCGAGGCGGCCGAACAACGCCATCAATTGCTTGATCGCTTCTTCGACCGCAGCCTCCACGTTCATCCGATTTTCGAGGCAAAGCGCATGCACCGCATCGCGTAGTTGCGCGTCGCGCAGGAGGAGGATCTGCGCTTCGAAAATTTCCGCCTCGTCCTTCCCCAAGGTCCGCCTGACGCTCTCCTGGACTTCCCGCAGCTTGCCCTCGGCGGCGACGACGGCGGCATCGAAGCGCTCGCTCTCCCCCTGCGCCTCCGCCTCGCTCACCTGCCGGAGCGGAACGGCCGTCTGTTTTCTGGCGCAATCGCAGAGCAGCGCGCGCCCACGGGCAAGGCCCGAAGACGCCACCTCGCCGACGATCATCAAAGGGGCGCGCGGCGTGTGGTCGGTGTTGTTCATGAGCGAGGTTCCCTCGTCGAGGCCAGGAACGGCAGTCAGTCCATTGCCAGTGCGTCGGTGAAGTCGGCGAGCAGGTCTTGCGCATCCTCGATGCCGACAGAAACGCGCAACAAACCGTCGCTGATGCCGGCACGCTGTCGCTCGGCGGCCGTCATCGTGCGGTGCGTACTGCGGCTGGGAACGCAAATCAGACTTTCCACGCCGCCGAGACTCAAGGCCGGCATGACCATACGCAACCGGCTCAGCAAGCGCTCCACCTGCCCGGCTTGACACAGTTCGAACGAGACCATGCCGCCAAAGCCACGCATCTGGCGTGCGGCGATGGCGTGGTCGGGATGTTCGGGCAGGCCGGGATAATTGACTTTCGACACGGCCGGATGCGCGGCCAGAAAGCGCGCCAGGGTCGCGGCATTCTCATTGTGCCGTTGCACGCGCAGCGCCAGCGTCTTCAGGCCACGTTCGAGTTGCGCACAGGCGTGCGCATCGAGCATGCCGCCGAAGCTGACGGCGCTGGCCGTGACACGGTTGACGATTTCGGTGGAGGCAACGACCACGCCCGCGTTCACGTCGCTGTGGCCGTTAAGGTATTTCGTAGCGCTGTGGATGACCGCATCGATGCCCAACGGAATCGGGTTCTGGTTGATCGGCGTGGCGAAAGTGTTGTCGATGACGGTCAAGATGCCGTGTCGTTTGCCAAGCGCAGCCAGCTCGGCCAGATCCACACAATGGAGCAGCGGATTCGACGGGGATTCGACGTAGATCAGCCGCGTCTCGGGGCGCAAGGCAGCGGCGAACTCCGCCACGTTCGCCCCCCAGGAAAGCTCCACGCCGAGCCGCGGCAGTTCGCTGCTGATCAGCCGCATGCTGCCGCCGTAGAGATCGTTCTGGAAAATCGCGTGCTCGCCAGGTTTGAGATGAGCAAGGAGGAAAGTGGAAATGGCGGCCATGCCCGACCCGAAGACCACCGCCGCCTCGCCTTTTTCGAGCGCCGCCAGCTTGCGGTTGATGACCTGCTGGTTGGGCGTGTTGAAGTAGCGCGGGTAGATGTTCGCGTTGGCCGGATTCGGGAACGCGTAGGCCGTGGAAGTGAAGATGGGGCTGCACGCGCCACCGGTAGCCTCGTCCAGGTGCGTGCCGGCGTGAATACAGAGCGTCGACAGGCCGTGTGTATTTGGGTCGGTGATCATGGTGTCAGTTGAGTCGCCTGTGCCTGTGGGTACCGCGTAATGAGGCCTTTGTTGCCAGGAGCAGCGCACGGTTTACCGCGCCCGGGCAGCTTGCCCTTGAGTCCAGCTAACTCTATCATACCGTGATACAAATACGCCGAGAGGCCACGCGCAAAAAATGTCCGAGCAGCGAATGTCCAAGGCCGATTTCGAAACGCTTGCCCACTTCCGCTACCAGCTGCGCCGCTACCTGCGCTTCAGCGAAGATCTGACGCAGCGCAACGGGATCACGCCCTTGCAGTACCTGCTGATGCTTCAGATCAAGGGCTTTCCCGGGCGCGAATCGGCAAACGTGGGCGAACTCGCCGAACGCCTGCAGGCGAAGCATCATGGGGTTGTGTCGTTGATTTCACGGTGCGAGGTCGCGGGACTGGTAAAGCGTAGCGTCAGCAGCAGCGACCGGCGACAGGTGGACGTGCAGCTGACAAGAAAAGGCGACGAATGTGTAGAGCAACTGGCAGGCCTTCATCGGCGTGAGCTCCTGTCGTTGCAGGGGACATTCACCGTGCCCGACGTAACGACGCTCGGCCGCGAATAGCAACAACGGCCAGCGCTTGTTTTTTTCGACCAATTGCAGGGGAGTTCCAGAATGCAGCCAACTGCCGAGTGCACGGATACGGATTCCGATCTCTATCGGGCGATAGTCGATCAAGCCCCGGATGTGATCATTTTCGCCGATCGCAAGGGAGCGATCCGCGTTTGGAATGGTGGCGCGGAAACCGTGTTTGGCCATTCCGCTGCCGAGGTCCTCGGCGAAAGCCTCGACGTGATCATTCCCGAGCGACTCCGCAAAGCACACTGGGACGGCTTTCACAAAGCGATCGACAGCGGCCAGACAAAGTACCGGAACCAGGTACTCACGACCCGCTCTGTGCACAAGGATGGGAGCAGGCTATACGTGGAGCTGAGCTTCGGACTGGTCAGGGATGGCAGCGGCACGATCGTCGGTTCGCTGGCCATCGGCCGCGACTGTACCGCCCGCCACCTCAAGGCGGTGGCTCAGTCGTCAGCAAGCTGCGCGGAGCAAGCCGAGTGACTAGCAGCATTCCGGGAATTTCCGCACCGACCGGCGGAACCGAGGCGCCTCTGGAAATGCTTGCCGCCTGCCACGGCAGGATTGAAACGCAATGCGCGACCTTGCGGCGCCTGGTTCCACACCTGCTGGCGCATGGCGTCGACGACGAGGCGCGCAGGGCTGCGACGAGGGTGATGCGCTACTTTGACACGGCCGCCATAGACCATCATGCCGATGAGGAAGACGACCTGTTCCCCGCGTTGATCGAGTCGATGGCCGGATCGGACGCCGTCTGCCTGCGCGAAATGATCGACGGACTGAAAGCGGAGCACCGCGGCCTGGAAGCGTGCTGGCGCCACCTGCGCGGTAACCTCGAAAGTATCGCTGCCGGCGAGTACGTGCAGTTGCTCGCGGACGATGTCGAGGCACTGGCGGTTCGCTATGAGCGCCACATCGAGCGCGAGGAGAAGGAACTCCTGCCGATGGCCGTGCGCTTGTTGAGCAACGACGAGCTGGCTCGCGTCGGACGCGCGATGCGCGCGCGCCGGGGAATCGACGCGCAATAGGGACACGCCGGCATCCGCGCCAGCCGCGCGTGCCGGCCAATCCGCGCCTGCCGATGATCGCCGTTTGGCTTGCTCACCGGCTGCGGATCAGGCCGCCCGCCCCTCGCCTGCTTCCTCATAGGTGCGCCCGTCACGGATGTGATAGATCCGCCGGAAGGTCGGGATGATCTTCTCGTCGTGGGTGACGACGATGATCGCCGTTGCGAAGCGCTGCGCCATCTCGTTGAGGATACGGACCACGGCCAATGCGCGTTCGCTGTCGAGGGGGGCTGTCGGCTCGTCGGCGAGAATGATCGGCGGCTGATTGACCAGGGCACGGGCGATCGCCACCCGCTGCTGCTCACCGCCGGAGAGCTGCGCCACCTGCGCCTGGGCACGATGCCCGACGTCGAGCGCCGTCAACATCGCCCGCGCCCGCTCGCGCGCATCGGCGTTCGCCACACCGGCCAGCATCGGCAGCAATGCCACGTTGTCGGTGACGTCGAGGAAGGGGATGAGATACGGCGCCTGGAAGACGAAACCGATACGATCACGACGCAAGGCGCGCAGATCGGCCACCTGCCAGCCGTTGTCGTAAATGGCCTCGCCAGCAAGCGCCATTCGTCCGGCGCTGGGCTCGATCACCGCGCCCAGGCATTTGAGCAGCGTGCTCTTGCCCGAACCACTGGGGCCAATCAAGCCGACGACCTCGCCCGGCTGGACGATAATGTCTACGCCCTTCAAGGCGTCAACCGCCGCGTCGCCCTCGCCGTAGCGCTTGGTCAGGCCGCTGATTTCGATCGCCGCTGGCATCTATCCCCCGATCGCCGTCGCCGGATCGATGCGCAGCGCGGCGCGGATGGCGACGACGCTCGCCAGCGCGCAAATCGCCAGCACCAGCAGCGCACCCAGGACTGCATCCCCGGGCAGCAGCAGGACGTACTTGGGGAAGATCGGCGCCCACAGCGTGGCTGCCGTCTTGCCGACGAGGAAGCCGATCGCACCCAGACCAAGCGCCTGCTGCAGGATCATCGCGGCGATGGTCCGGTTGCGCGCGCCGATCAGCTTGAGCACGGCGATCTCGCGCACCTTGTTCAGGGTCATCGTGTAAATGATGAAGGCGACGATGGCCGCGCTGACAATCGCCAGGATGACCAGAAACATGAAGATCTGCTTCGCCGACGTGGCGATCAGCTTGGCGACGAGGATCTCGTCCATATCGGCGCGCGTATAAGCTTCCAGATGCTTCCAGCGCCGGATTTCGCTGGCGACGAGCGCTTCATCGGCGTGCGGTGCGAGCCGCAGCATGACCACATTCACCGTCCGGCTGCTGGCCTGGCTGGCCTGTACGGCCTCGAGCAGTCCCGGCACACCGGGGCGATTGAACGCCGGATTGGCGGCCGTGCGCGCACGTTCATTGACCAGCGCGTCGTTGTCCTTGAGGAACTGCACTTCCTGCGCGTCGCGCAGCGGCACGAAGACCATCGGGTCGCCGCCCGACGACACCATGCGGCGGGTCAAGCCGACCACCGTGTACTCGTGCCGTCGGATACGGATGCGCTGCCCGAGGCGGAAGCCGGTCTTGATATCGGCAATCGCCTCGTAGTGCGAGCGCGTGATCGGACGCCCGGCGACGAGGTAGCCGGGTTCGCCGGGGTGCCCGGGCTGGAAGCCGACGAGCATCACCCGTACATCCTTGCCCTGATCTTCGATCTGCATCGTCAGATAGGTGACGTTGCCGGCCTCGGCCACGCCCTTGACGCCGAGCAGCGCGCGATAGGCATCGTCGCGTACGTTCGAGGGTTCGGCGTAGGGGCCGAGCGTATCGCGTTGCACGACCCACAGGTCGGCTCCGCCGTTGCTCAGCAACACGCGGCCATCGTCGACCAGGCCGCGATAGATTCCCGCCATCGACAAGGTGACTCCGATCAGCAAGCCGAGCCCGATGCCGGTGAACAGGAACTTGCCCCAGCCATTGAGGATGTCGCGGCCCGCCAGATTGATCATCGCCCGCCACCGACGCTCGCTGCGCTGGCGACGATGGCGGCGACGACCTTGACCTTCGCGTCGGGCCGCAATGCCTGCTCGCTGTGCACGACCACTTCGTCACCGCTGGCCAGGCCATCCAGGATCTGGCTGCGACCATCCAGGGTGGTGATGCCGACAGCTAGCGGGTGGAAAGCTACGTGCCCGTCCCGAATCTGCCAGACGCCGTCCTGCCGATCGACGCGTTTTACCGCCGCTGCCGGCAGCCAACGCGCGTCGGCCAGTTCGGCAGTGGCAATCGTCACCTCGACCAGATCACCGATCGCGAGCGCGTCGGGGCGTGCCGTGAAGCCGACATTGACGATCCGCTCCTCGGTCACCGCGTCACTCTGCCAATCGACGCGCTGGACTTCGCCCCGGTAGACACGCCCGGCAGCCGAGCGCAGGACGATCTCGGCGCTCTGCCCGACGCGCACGCCACCCGCCTGCCCCTGGTCGATGCGCGCCTTGATCCACAAACTGCTTGGGTCGATGACTTGCAGCACCGCCTGTCCAGCAACGACCGTCGATCCCGCTTCGACCAGCCGGGCGCTGACCACGCCATCGACGGGACTCGCCAGGCGCGCCTGTGCACGCAGCTTGCCGACGCCGGCAACGTCGGCCAGGGCACGTTCGTGATCGCGCCGCGCCGCAGCCAGCTGGGAGGCACTGGCCTCGACCGCCGCCGTCGCGGCATTGGCTTCCTGCCGCTTGGCGTCGGTCGCCTCCTGGCTGACGAAACCGCGCGCGCGCAGTTCGGCGGAACGACGCGCACTGGCCACGGCCACCTGCGCGCGGCTCTGCGCTTCGGAGAGCTGGGCTTGCGCGGTGTGTACGACGCTGGCGGCACGTTGCGCGGCGAGTCGGCCGCTGGCGACACGATCGTCGAGGTCGACCGGATCGAGCTCTGCGAGCAACTGGCCAGCCTTGACCACATCGCCCTGGTCGACCAGCACGCGCGCCACCCGACTGGCCATCGTCGGGCCGAGCGTGTAACTGCGGCGCGCCTCGACCGTTCCGATACCAAAGGTACTGGCGACCAGCGGCCCCTGCTCTACCCTGGCCAGCGTCACTTTGGTCGGCGCCAGCGGTCCCTGGCTGGTCGCCAGCCAGGCAAGCAGCAGAACGACCGCCACGGCGACCGCGCCGAGTACCCCCTTGCGGGGCACGCGTACGTTCATCGTTGGTCCCGCCCGCGATAGCCGTCGACCAGCAAAGGGAACATTTGCCGCGCACGCGCCACCATTCCGGCCTCGCTGCCGGCAATGGCCGATTCGATCACCAGGCCCTGGATGGCGCCAATGAACAGCACCGGCGCCAGCCCCGGATCGAGATCGGCCGGAAGCTCGCCGGCGCTCCTGGCCCCGGCAAACAACGAGGCCAGGCGCTCTCGGTAAGCGGAAATCATCGTCCGGACTTCGGCACGGACTGGCGAATCCCCCGGGTATTGCAGTTCATGGAAGAGTATGCGGGGAACGCCGGGGTTGGCCGCGATGAAGGCCACGTGTGCGAAGAATGCGGCCTCTATTTTTGCCAGCGGCGACCCTGGCTTCGCTATCGCCGTCGCCAGCACCGTACCAAGCGATTCACGTACCCAGGCAAAGACCGCCATCCAGATCGCTGCCTTGTCCGGAAAGTGGCGGAAAATCGCGCCCTGGGTGACGCCGATACGATCGGCGATGGCCTGCGTCGTGATCGCCTCCGGACCGCGCTCGCAGGCCAGTGCCAGTACCGCCGCGACGATCTCGCGCTGCCGTTCGTCGCTGTTCAGGCGCTGGCGGGGTGTCGTCTGGAGTGTGGTTGGAGTATCCATGGCGGGCGTGCACTTGAATTGTTGTTAGTAAGTGCTTACTATCGTAGTCGCGCCACGCCGGTTTGGCAAGCGCTTCACTCCCGAGGAGAACCCGACCGTGAAGTTTCCCGAATTCTTTGCATCTGCCCCGCAAATCACCGTGCGCGACCCGCTGGCCCGATTCCTCGGCGCCGCCGAGGAAGGTGTCATCGAGTACGGCTACGGCGACGCAGTCAAGCTCGCGGGGCATTCGTGCCCGACCGTCGCTGCCGCTTATCTGATGACCCGTGCCGCGCTGCGCGCGCTCTACGCGGATACGCTACCGGAGCGCGGCGGCATTCGGGTCGAACTGCGGGACAGCATGCTCGCAGGCGTCACCGGCGTCATCGCCAACGTCGTCAGCCTGTTCACCGGCGCCACCCAGGACACCGGCTTCAAGGGAATCGCCGGGCGCTTTGACCGGCGAGGACTGTTGTTCTTCGGCGTAGACATCCCCGGCCAGATCCGCTTCACACGGGTCGACAGCGGGGCCGCGGCCACTGTCGTTGCCCACCTGGAGCGTGTGCCGGGCGATCCGCGCATCGCTGCGCTAATGCCGTTTTGCGTCGCTGGGACCGCCACCGACGCCCAGGCAGCCTTGTTCCAGGCACTTTGGCAAGACCGGGTCCGGACGATTCTCATCGATCACGCCGACGACCCGAAAATCATCGCTGTTCAACACTGAGGAGAACCCCATGACTATCCAACGCAGCCTGCTCACCACCGCCCTCATCGCTGCCTTTGGCGTCGGCGTCCCCACGTTTGCGGCCGACTCACACCAGCACGCCGCCGGCGAGCCAACCAAGCTGGTGCTCGATCACGGCAAGAAATGGCCAACCGACGAACCACTGCGCAAGAACATGAGCGAAATCCGGGCGGCGCTTGCCGCGAAAGCGGTGGCTATCCACAAAGGGACGCTGACGCCAGACGACTACAAGGCACTCGGCACCCTGGTTCAAGCGCACGTCGCCAACATCGTCACCGAGTGCAAGCTCGAGCCCGCTGCGGACGAAAACCTGCACCTGATCGTCGCCGAGCTCAGCGCCGGCGCCGACGCCATGCAGGGCAAGGCAAAAGTTGCGCCCGCGGCCGGCGCGGTGCAGACGGTCGGCGCCGTGAATCAGTATGGCCGCTATTTCAAGCACCCGGGCTGGAAGCCAATGGATTGAGTTGAGCCTTGGGTAGAGGCAGAACGCTGCGCTACGAAGCTTGTCCCGCCCGGTACGAACGGGGCGCAACGCCGCCTGTTTAGCCGAGCCACGAGCAGCATGTGCTGTGCCTTGGCCAGTACAAAAAGGGTATTCTGTGCGTCGACTGGCGAAGCACTTGCGCAGTAGAAGCCAGGAACTGCCTAGCTTCGGCCCCAGTTCCGTGAAATGAGGAGGAGCACGTGATGGTGAACGCCATGCAGCAACAGGATTGGGACCCAAGATCGGAAGCGGTCCAGCGCGACCAGCGTGCCGCCTACGACGAGATGCGCCAGCGCTGCCCGGTCGCGTACAGCAACTTCCTCGGGTGGTCCTTGTTTCGGCACGAGGATATCCTGCGCGTGCTGAACGACCCCGCCACCTTCAGTAATGCCGTATCCAGGCATCTCTCCGTTCCGGACGGGATGGATCCCCCCGAACACACCGCGTTCCGTCGGATGATCATGCCGTATTTCCGGCCGGAACGAGTGGCGGCGTTCGAGCCGCCATGTCGCGAGATCGCCGCGACGCTCGTTCAAGCGCTGTTGGGGCGCGACGAGTTGGAGTTCATCGGCGATTTCGCCAATGAGTTCGCCGTCCGGAGTCAGAGCGCCTCTCTCGGTTGGCCGCCCGATCTATGCACACCGCTGCGCTTGTGGACAGAGAAGAACCGCCGGGCAACTTTTGCCGAGGACCGGGCGGCCATGGCAGAGATCGCCCGCGAATTCGAGGGCTACGCCCACGAGCTGCTGCAGATTCGCCGCACGGCCGCTGATCAAGCCAGCGACGACATCACCAGCTCGCTGCTACGGCAACAGGTACAGGGCCGCCCCCTGCGCGACGAAGAAATCGTCAGCGTGCTGCGCAACTGGACCGTCGGCGAGATCGGCACGATTTCGGCTTCGCTGGGGATTCTCGTGCACCACCTTTCGGAACACCCGGATCTGCAGGAACAGCTGCGCACGCAGCCCTCCTTACTGCCCGCCGCTATCGAGGAGATTCTGCGGATTCACGGGCCGTTGGTGGCCAATCGGCGCATCACCACCCGTGCGGTTGAAATCGGTGGCCGGAAGATCGCTGCCGGCGAACGCATCTCGCTGATCTGGATCTCCGCCAACCGTGACGGTCGGGTTTTCGAGGATCCCGAGACCTATCGGCCGGACCGCGACCAGAGCGCAAACCTGCTGTATGGCGCGGGAATCCACGTCTGTCCTGGCGCTCCCCTGGCCCGGATGGAGATGCGCGTGGCTGTAGAAGAGCTGCTCGCGCACACGGCCTGTATGGAGCCCGTCCCGGAGAGGCCGCCGACCACCGCGGTGTACCCCGGCAGTGGCTTCGCCGCCCTTCCCCTGCGGATCCGATAAACGCCGGCGGTCAATGGTTTGGCGTGCGCACGAACGGTGCGCTGCCACTTCCCATGCCCGTCCTTTTGGAAACACAAGTCACCTTCGGCTTTATGACTGGAAAGCGCAGCCCGGCAAACAACAGAGGCCTAAGCTGGTTTCCCTCCTCTACGCCTCGACCTTCCGGTCCGCGAAATCACCCTAGCACTATCGCGCGGATCAACGCTTGGAATCTTCGGGCGATCAATTGACGGTTTGCCGCCGGATTGCGTATGGCGCGCACCATCAGGCCTTCAAACATCGCCGCGATCACCTCGGCAATAGTGGAAATCGTTGCCGCGTCGTCCGCAAGGCCGTGTGCCTGCCGCAAGGCCTTGAGCGTTTCTTCGAGACCGGCGCTACGCCGGCCGTCCGCGGCACGCACGATCGCCGCGATTGCCGGGTTGCGCGACGCCTCGGCAACGATTTCCAGCTTGAGCCCCGCTGCCTGGGGATCAAGGTTGAGCAGCACCCCGCTTTCGGTCCGCAGTGCCAGTGCCTCCAGCATGTTCTCTGCCGCCTGCACCTCGGCGGTGAGCGTCAGCAAGCGTTCGACTTCGCGCGCGACGATGGCGGCGATGATCGCCTCCTTGTTCGCAAAGTAGTGGTAAATGTGGCCTGCACCCATGCCTGAGGCTTTCGATATTTTCGAAATGCTGGCTCGATGGAAGCCGTATTCGCGAACGCAGTTCTCGGCGGCATCAAGGATCTGGGTGCGACGCGCTTCAGCACGCGAGCAATCCGCGGCCGTGTGAGTGGGCATTTCTTCGGTCATCGACGGTCTATGGAGTGGCTGAGAAGGGTTCGCAGTAAGCGTTCACTGCTCTGCGAAGGATAAACTAGATTGAACGTTCATTCTAGTTTATCCTTCGCCCCCTATCCGAACGCTCCTGCCCAGGAGTCTCCGACGCTACCAACGCCACCGAGGCACCACATGAATCTCGCATCACGGCTGCAATCCTGGAACCGGGGAGTCACTTCCCCGAAGCAGGGAATCACACTCCCGAATCTGGGAACCACACTCCCGACCCGGGGGATCACCTACCCCATCCTGGTCGTCTCGCTCGCCAGCGCCCTGGCGCTGGCCGCCTGCAGTGACGGCGGCCCGCAGGGGCAGGCAGCCGGTGGAGCTCCCGCAGCGACTCCGGTCAGCGTGATCGTGGCCAGCACCGAGGCGGTCAGGCTGACGACCGAACTCCCCGGACGCACGGCGGCCTACATGGTCGCCGAGGTGCGACCGCAGGTGAACGGGATCGTGCAGCGGCGGATGTTCACCGAGGGCAGCGAGGTCACGGAAGGGCAAACGCTCTACCAGATCGACCCGGCAAGCTATCGCGCCACCCTGGAAAGCGCCAGGGCAGGTCTCAGCCGCGCCGAAGCAAACCGCTATGCTGTCCGGCTGAAAGCCCAGCGCTACGCCGAACTGGGGAAGAAAGGGATGATCAGCAAGCAGGCCGACGACGACACCACGGCGGCACTCAAGCAGGCCGAGGCGGACGTCGCCTCGGCACGCGCAGCACTCGAGAAGGCCCGCATCGACCTCGCCTATACCCGCGTGCCCTCCCCCATCGCCGGCCGCAGCGGACGCTCGAGCGTCACCGCCGGGGCCCTGGTGACTGCCAACCAGCCTGCCGCGCTGACGACCGTCCAGCAACTCGACCCGATCTATGTCGACCTTACCCAGTCGAGCGTCGAACTCTTGCGCCTCAAGCGCGATCTCGCCGATGGCACACTGCAGCACCTTGCAGACCAGGTGGTTCCGGTACGCCTGCTGCTCGAGGATGGTAGCGAATACGCGGCCAGCGGCCGGCTTGCCTTCTCCGGCATTTCGGTCGACACGGATACCGGCAGCGTGACCCTGCGCGCAGTCTTTCCGAATCCGCAGGGTGAACTGCTGCCGGGCATGTACGTCCGCGCGCGACTCGCACAGGGCGAGATCGAAAACGCCATCCTGGTGCCGCATGCCGCGGTGACTCACGATCGCCGTGGCAATGCCGTGGTGATGGTGGTGGGTGCCGAGGACAAGGTCGAAGCGCGCCCGGTGACCACGACCCGTTCGATCGGCGACAAGTGGCTGGTAAGCGCGGGACTGGCCGCGGGCGACCGGATCATCGTCGACGGATTACAGAAAATCAGGCCGGGCGCGCCGGTGACGGTGCTGGCGGCAGGCGGCGAGGCAACGGCACCTGCGGCGGCGCCCGCAGCGGCCGCGAAGTGAGGGCCTGAAGCGTGGTCAATTTCTTCATCGACCGGCCGATCTTCGCCTGGGTCATCGCCATCGTCATCATGCTCGCGGGCGCACTGTCCATCCTGCAATTGCCGGTTTCGCAGTATCCGTCGATAGCCCCACCCGCCGTCGTGATCAACACCAGCTATCCGGGCGCCTCGGCGAAGGCGGTTGAGGAATCCGTCACCCAGATCATCGAGCAGAAGCTGACCGGTCTCGACGGCCTGCTCTACATCAACTCGTCGAGCGACTCCTTCGGTCGCGCCGCGATCACCCTGACCTTCGATGCCGCCACCGATCCGGATATTGCCCAGGTGCAGGTGCAGAACAAGCTGCAACTTGCGCTGCCACTATTGCCGCAGGCGGTACAGCAACAGGGCGTGCAGGTCGCCAAGTCGGCGCGCAACTTCCTGATGGTGATCGGTTTCGTGTCGAAACAGGGCACGCTCGACAACGTCGACCTGGCGGACTTCATTGTCTCGTCGGTGCAGGATCCGCTGTCGCGCGTCACCGGTGTCGGCGAGGTGCAGATTTTCGGATCGCAGTACGCCATGCGGGTCTGGATCGATCCCGCCAGGTTGAACAACTACCGGCTGACGCCGGCCGACATCCGGACGGCGATCGAGGCGCAGAACACGCAGGTCTCGGCCGGCCAGCTCGGCGGAACGCCGTCGCTGCCCGGGCAGGGTTTCACTGCCTCGATCACCGCCCAGAGTCGCCTGCAGACCGTCGGGGAGTTCGAGAACATCCTGCTGCGCAGTTCCAGCCAGGGCGGCGAAGTACGACTCGGGGATGTGGCGCGGATCGAAATCGGCGCCCAGGACTACAGCACCGTCGCGCGCTATAACGGCCAGCCAGCGGCGGGTATCGGCGTCAAGTTGGCCGCCGGCGCCAATGCCCTGAAGACCGCCACCGCGGTGCGTGCCGCGCTCGCCGAGATGAAGCGCTATTTCCCGGCCGGCGTCGACGTGGTCATCCCTTACGACACCACGCCCTTCGTGAAGATCTCCATCGAGGAAGTGGTCAAGACCCTGCTCGAGGCCATCGTCCTGGTGTTCCTGGTGATGTTCCTGTTCCTGCAGAACTTTCGCGCCACCCTGATCCCAACCATCGCCGTGCCGGTGGTGCTGCTCGGCACCTTCGGGGTGATGGCGGCCTTCGGTTTTTCGATCAACACCCTGACCATGTTCGGCACCGTGCTGGCCATCGGCCTGCTGGTGGACGACGCCATCGTGGTGGTCGAGAACGTCGAGCGAGTGATGAGCGAGGAAGGCCTCTCGGCGCGCGATGCAACCCGCAAGTCGATGGGCCAGATCACCGGCGCGCTGGTCGGCATCGGTCTGGTGCTGTCGGCGGTATTCGTTCCGATGGCCTTCTTCGGCGGCTCGACCGGCGTCATCTACCGCCAGTTCTCGATCACCATCGTCGCCGCGATGGCCCTGTCGGTGCTCATCGCCCTGGTGTTCACCCCGGCGCTTTGCGTCACCATGCTGAAACCGGTGGCCAAGGGCCAGGGTCACGGCGAGGGTGGCTGGTTCAGCGGCTTCTTCGGCTGGTTCAACGGCATGTTCGAACGTAACACCGGGCGTTACGAAGCAGCGGTCGGACGCATCCTTCGGGGCAGCGGGCGCTACCTGGTCGTCTACGCGCTGATCGTGGTGGCGCTCGGCTTTCTCTTCGTGCGCATGCCGACTTCCTTCCTGCCGGAAGAGGATCAGGGCGTGATGTTCACCCAGGTGATGCTTCCTGCAGGCGCCACCCAGGAGCGCACCATCGAGGTCCTCAAGAAAGTCGAGCGTCACTTCCTCGACGACGAAAAGGACACGGCGGCGTCGATCTTCACCGTCGCCGGCTTCAGCTTCGGCGGCCGCGGCCAGAACATGGGCATCGGCTTCATCAACATGCGCGACTGGAGCGAGCGGCAGGGACCGGGCATGAGCGTCAAGGCGATCGCCGGACGCGCGATGGCCGCATTCTCGAAGATTCGCGAAGCGATGGTCTTCGCTTTCGTTCCACCGGCGGTGATCGAGTTGGGTACCTCGAACGGTTTCAGCGTCCAGCTACAGGACCGCAGCGGCCTCGGCCACGATGCCCTGGTGGCCGCACGCAACCAGTTCCTGGGCATGGCAAGAGAGGACAAGCGGCTGGTCGGCGTGCGCCCGAATGGTCAGGAGGACATGCCCGAGTACCAGCTCGAAATCGATCATGCCAAGGCCGGCGCCCTCGGGGTGAGCGTGGCGAACATCAACGACACGCTGTCCACGGCCTGGGGTGGCAGTTACGTCAACGACTTCATGGACCGTGGGCGAATCAAGAAGGTCTATCTTCAGGCCGAGGCCGCTGCCCGCATGACGCCCGATGACCTCCAGAAATGGTACGTGCGCAACGCAAGAGGCGAAATGGTGCCCTTCTCGGCCTTCACCACAGCCAAATGGGGCTTTGGCTCGCCGCTTCTCGAGCGCTTCAACGGTCAGCCGTCGATCGAACTGCTCGGCCAGGCAGCGCCCGGCCTCTCGTCGGGTGACGCGATGAATGCGGTTCAGGAGCTCATCGCCAAGCTGCCGCCCGGCATTGGCTATGAATGGTCGGGCACCTCCTACGAGGAGCGCCGCTCGGGGGCACAGGCGCCGGCGCTGTATGCCTTGTCGCTGCTGGTCGTGTTCCTCTGCCTGGCAGCCCTTTACGAGAGCTGGTCGGTACCGTTTGCGGTGATGCTGGTGGTGCCGCTGGGCGTGATCGGTGCGCTGCTGGCCGCAAGCGGTCGCGGCCTGTCCAACGACGTCTACTTCCAGGTCGGCCTGCTGGCGACCATCGGCCTGTCGTCGAAGAACGCGATTCTGATTGTCGAATTCGCCAAGGCCCAGGTCGACGCCGGTCACGATGTGGTCAGCGCCACGCTGAGCGCGGTACGCATGCGACTGCGCCCGATCCTGATGACCTCGCTGGCCTTCGGACTCGGCGTGCTGCCACTGGCCATCAGCACCGGCGCCGGCTCCGGCAGTCAGAATGCGATCGGCACCGGCGTACTCGGCGGAACGATCTCGGCCACCGCCCTCGGCCTCTTCTTCGTCCCGATGTTCTATGTGCTCATCAAACGACTGTTCAAGGACAAGACGGCAGCCCCGGAGGTTGTGGTCGCGGCGTCCACGGAGGTCAAGAAATAAGGGGTCGCTTCAGAAAACGGAGCGCAGAGCACGCCAAGCCTTTGGCTCTCTGTTGGCGAAAACGGCCAGCGCGCCAACATGGCTGCCGATGCAACGCAGCAGCGACTGGCGGTCGCTTGGCGACCTAAAGGCGACGCAGGGCTTCCGCGAAGTGGACGGTCGTTCACCTGGCTGGAATTCATGAGCTGCACACGGCGTGCAACGCTACACGATCGACTTGTCACCATGGCCTTCACGGCCGGCACTTCCGAAGACAAAGCTGTCCATCGCCAGCACGCCGTGCGTGATTCCGCCTTCGATCACCGTCGCCGGTAACGACGCGGCAGCCGCGCCGGCTGCCACCAGCAGTGGCCAGAAATGTTCGGCGGTCGGGTGCGCGCGTTGGGCATGCGGGGCCAAGGCAAGGGTCTGGCGCAGCCGCGTGCTGTCGCCGCTGACGACCGCGTCGCGAACCCAGGCGGCGAACTCGGTTGCGTAGGCCTCGTTGTGGCTGTGATGACCGCGGAACTCGTAGAGGTTGTGCGTCAGGCTGCCCGAACCGACGATCAACACGCCGTCGTCGGCAAGCGGCGCGAGCGCCTGCCCGAAGGCCCAGGCAGATTCCGCGTCCAGCCGTGACGGCAGCGAGACCTGGAAGACCGGCACGTTGGCCTCGGGGTAGAGGTACAACATCGGCACCCAGGCGCCGTGGTCCAGCCCGCGGATCCCGTCCGGCCGCGGCGACCAGCCAGCTTCCTGCAGTACGTCGAGCGCGCGACGCGCCAGCTGCGGGTGGCCGTCCACCGGGTAGTCGATCTCGTACAGCGCCGGGTCGAAGCCACCGAAGTCGTGGATCGTCCTGGGCCGTTCGACCATCCCAACCTGCGGACGGGGCGTCATCCAGTGCGGCGACACGATCAGCACCGCGCGGGGCGTGGGCAGTTCGCGGCCCAGGGCCGCCAATCGCGGCCCGGCCAAGCCGGGCTCGATGGCGAAGCTGGGTGCGCCGTGCGAGACGAACACGCTGGGTAGGCGGTTCATGGCGTCGGTTCTGGTCGGGCCAATGTTCGGGCGGCGCTGTTCAGCGCGCGCCGCGCGCGGCCAGCACGGCATCGACCGACAGTCGCCCCGCGCCGCTGATCAACAGCGATACCGATGCGGCCAGCAGTGCCAGGGCGAATTCGTAGCCGTTGTTGGCCATGAACAGTCCCTTGTCGATATGCACGCTGAAGATCGCCACCAGCATGGCGAACGCCAGTGCCGCTGCGGCAGGACGGACGAGCAGTCCGACGATCAGCGCCAGACCGCCGAAGAACTCGGCACCGCCCGCCAGCAAGGCCATCAGGTATCCCGGCGTCAGGCCGAGCGAGGCCATGAACTGGCCGGTGCCTTCGAGGCCGTAGCCGCCAAAGGCGCCGAACAGCTTTTGAGCGCCGTGGGCGGCGAAGATGATACCCACGGGAATGCGCAGGGCCAGCGCGCCCCAGCCGGCGTGGGTGCCGAGGACGCGTTGCAGGGGGGAAGTGGTGTTGGCTGTGGTCATGGTGTACTCCGGACATGGGTTGTGAATCGATGAGCGCATTGTAGAAGTTGCGCCTGGATGGATAAACATGCTTGAATGCGATTAACTGTTCCGTATATTGAGACAAATGGACCGATTCGAAGCCATGCGGGTTTTCGTTGCGGTAATCGACGCCGGCAGCTTTGTCGGCGCGGCCGACGCGCTGGCGATGTCCAAGGCGGCGGTGTCGCGCCATGTGGCGGATCTGGAGTCGCGACTGGGAGTGCGCTTGATGCACCGCACGACCCGCAAGTTGTCGCTGACCGCGGAGGGCGAGGTCTTCCACGCGCGTTGCGCGGAACTGCTCGCCGGCGTCGAAGAGGCAGAAGCCGAGATCACCTCGGTCAGCGGCGAGGCCACGGGAATCCTGCGCATCAACGTCCCCTTCACCTTCGGCCGCTTGCACCTCGCGCCGCTGTGGGTCGAGTTCATGGCCCTGCACCCGAAAGTGACGCTGGACGTGACGCTGGCCGACCGCGTGGTGGACCTGGTCGAGGAAGGTTTCGACATGGCGGTGCGCATCGCGCGCCTGCCCAACTCGACGCTGATCAGCCGCCAGCTCACCTCGACGCGCCTGGTGTTATGCGCATCACCCACCTACCTGCACCATCACGGCACGCCAGGACATCCGTCAGAACTGGTGCAGCACGAGGTGTTGGCGTACAGCCTCTTCTCGATGGGCGACAACTGGCCGTTCACCGGGCCAGAAGGAACGCTGTCGGTGAAGGTGTCGCCGCGCCTGCGCACCAACAATGGCGACACCTGCCGGGTGGCGGCGCTGCGCCACCAGGGCATCGTGCTGCAGCCGTCTTTCCTCGTCGGCCAGGATCTGATCGCCGGAACCCTGGTCGAACTCTTGCCGGCCTACCGTTCGCTCGAACTCGGCGTGTACGCGGTGTTCCCCTCGCGCAAGTTCGTCGCACCCAAGGTCCGCCTGCTGATCGACTTTCTTGCCGACGCTTTCCGGATGCAGGCCTGGCCGGCATAGTGCCGGTGAGAATTCGTGTGCGTGGGACGGCTATGGCGCAGATCCAGGGGAGCTAACCGCCCGGATTTCTCTCGGTCGACCGGGTCCTGATCGGCAACGGTGAGCTTCGGCGAATGTGCAGCACCCGACGGAGGATAACGAAGCCGACGTGACGAAGTCCGCGGCTACGATCATTCGGAAGCTCACTCAGGGGCTGTAACGCCTACGAGCACGAGGCGTTGCGGTGCGACGAGCAGCCCCGAAAAAGCCCGATTTGCCGCCTGCACCCCGCCGGTTCTGGTGTCCGGTAAGCGTTCGAGCGTCGGCAAAGGACGTCGCCCACGCTTCCCGACCAAACCGACGCGCCGTCTCAGTGCTTGCCGGCAACGCCTAATTCTTGGTCGGCGGAGAGTTTCGCTTGGCGGAGGCCGGTCGAGGGTAGATTTCCACAGCTTGTCCACCGCTTCCGCACAGCGCTACCCACAGGTTCTGGGGACAGAAGCCAAGAGTCCCGATTTTGCGCAAAAAACTGCAGCCGACGTCCGCTGCCTGGCTGAGTCCGCTTCGGACCGGGTCGACCCTGGCACTGAAGCATCTCGGAGATGTGCATCCGCGCCCTCCCGAAACACGCTACTCGATTGCCTTGATCCCGCGGCACTTCGGAAAAGCCGTGCATCCCCAGAACGCACCTCCCGCGTTCGGTCCCTGTCGCGCAATGCGCTTCAGCATCCTGCCGCCACACCGGGGACAGCTTGGCTCTGCTGCTGACGTGGCGGTCGCTGCGGATGTCTGCACGCTGGCCGGTACTCGTTCGGTCGACACCGTCATCTCAGGTCGGGCAGCTCGGACTCGTTCGATCATCGCTTTGAGCGCCGGCCCGTCGATGAGCTCGATGTTCTTCCCTGCCACGAACGAGCGTGCATCTGCACTGAAGGTGCCCGAAGTGACAACGAATCCTCCGGTCGCGCCCTGCGATGCCATCACACCGAACAATTCACGTACGACCGTGACCGAAACCTTGTAGGCACGCCACTGCTTGCACTGCACGAGAAAGCCCTCGCTGCCTTTCCTCAATTCCAGATCGATGCCGCCATCGGGACCACCGCCGCCGGCTTCGGTCACTGAGAAACCACGCATCCGGAAGGCCTCGCCTACGAGCAACTCGAAATCGCTCCAATTCAAGGCGCGCAGGTTCTCGCCGGACTTGTCGCCGGCGACATTGCGAACGAGGCCTTCACGTTTGCGCCGTCCCAAAAACGATGCGGCAGCTCCGGCCAACAACAACAGCGGCACGATGAACTGGCCGTAAAAGGCCAGCGTCCTGGTCATCTGCCCGACGACCATCTCACCAATCTGCCCAGGCGGCACATTGGTCGGCACGTCCGCAGACGCATACCTGTGCAGGATCACGTAGGCAATCAGGGCCAAGATGGTCCCGACCCACCACGGGAGCATCGCAGCAATTCCGAAGATGTCTTCAAAGGCGCTGCTATTCCTTCTTCTTGCCATCACTGATTCCTGTCAGGATTTCTACCCGGTCAACGCCACGTACGGGCTACCTTCGCATCGTTGCTCGGATGTCAAACGATGCCGCGATTTTTCCTACACCCATTGAAAAACCAGAGAGGCTGAGCTGGGCATACTTCTTGACAGAAGAAACCGCCAACCTCCCCGACATACGGCGATTGAAACCGTTGTAAGTACATCCAGAAAATGTCACGTCGAGGTTTGCAATGGCTGCCGTCACCCCCGGCGTAGCGAGTCCCTTCAACTGGCAGCCGTTTTCCGGGCTCGACCCCATCACCTTGCCCTGCGGATCAATTTCGATGGTCATCTGAACGACGGCATGTGCCTCCGGAGAAACGACGCCAGAGACAGTCGCCTGATACTGTGTTTGGCCTCGCCAACCGCCCGTGGTTGTCGTGTAGGCCGAATTGGCAGCGTCTCCAAAGGCGTTGCTCGGTTTGCCTTGGGGCTGCCTGTCGCTTTGGCCCTCTTCAGACTTGCAAGGGCGGTCAGTGAGTAGCGTCCGCCCGTCCTCCACACATCGATATTGGGCGTGCGCGGTTGTGGCAAACACCACGAGGGCGATAATTGCAGGCAGTTTGCTCATTTCATGCTCTGGGCAAGCCAGAAGTGTTGAATAACTCCCCGGTATTCTACCCAGCCGTGGCTAGAATTTTGGCCTGTCGAAGCAGATTCCGCCTCCTACCCCGGAAATTAATCGCCCCAGAGCTGCCGCAGCTCTGATTCCCATCGCTGAGTCCGGCTTGTTGGCCTCAAAGCTCTCCATCGAAAGGGCATCGCTGATGGATGGCGTCGTTCCGTGTTGATTCGCGCCGCTATAAGGCCATTTCGGTGGCGGCGCACTGAGGCCACCTAGAAAAGCAGCGCGCGGCAGTCGGCCGACTGCCAACGCCCTGAGAGCGCAGCAGACGTCCGAGTTCGATCATCGTCGCTGCCCAGTACAAGCCCACGCAGCGAGGAGCAGTGCCGGCTGGCCAGGAGAGCGCTTGTCGGTGAAGAATTGTCTGCGCGCCCGCCGTGTAGACGACCTGCACGACCGAGGATTCCAAGCAGCCGGCGCTGGCTATTGCTCTTGCCTGCGCCAGCGACGACAATGGATCGCACCCACCCAAGCGCAAGGAAAGCCGAGCATGCTGGTCAAGTTCAACTCGAGCACCTCCGGGCAGATCATGATGCTCTCGCCCGTCGCCCGCCAACTCCTCGAAATCCTTCAAAAGGACTGTACCGCGCGTGGCGTGATTACCACCGAGCAGTTGCCCGAAGCCATCGCATGCCTGCGACGGGCTGTTGCCGATGGCCGTGCGAGTCCCGCCGAAGCGGTCGCTGCCCAGACCACCAGTCCCGCCAGGAGTGACGACAGCAACGACGATCAAAAAGTCGATGGCCCGCCGATCGGATTGGCTCCGCGTGCCTTCCCGCTGATCGAGCTCCTGGAGTGGACGCGCAAGGAGGACGGATTCGTTCTCTGGGAAGCAGCCAAGGACTTCTAGCTGCGCACGGCTCGATCACGCCCTGGGCTGTCGCCGCCCAGCAACATCGACTGCCCCCGATCCCAATATCAAAGCACGATGGGCCCAACGGCCGCCGTCGGCCAATTGCTGTCGTTCGATGATTCCGGCAAGCAGCCATCTGAACGGCTGCTGTACTTCGCAAGCTGCCAGAGGGTGAATGCACAACTCGGCCAGAGCGGTTCTTGGCGCTACCCCGCGCGGAAGGCCGGCAGGGAGCCTCCAGCTGACGCCCCTCGCTGCGCTGCGTGCCAACTCCGTTACTACAACCGGTCATCACGGACGACGTAGCTGCTGAAACGGAAGCGACGCTCGCGATTCCTTGGTCTAACTCCGGTTTCCCTCATCTGCATCTCCACTCTGCACATGACATATATTTCATGACTTTAGTCCGGAACAGTTCTCTCAAGAACGCAACATTACACCAGCAATTTTTTTGGCTTACACTGTCGTCGTACCAACATGATCGTGCGGGGGTGGGATACACGCGCAGAGACCAGCGAAAACTGGGACGGGCCCACGAAGCCGCCAAAGAAGAGAAGTCAGCGCGGGTCCAGCATCGTTTCTAACAACTAACTATCGACCTAGGGGAACCATGGCCCGCCAGGTAAGGCTGAAGCTGGAAATGGACGGCCAGTGGGATATTGAGGATCTCACTGATCTGTCGCATGCCTTGCGACTGAGCTACTCGTACTTCTATTGGATCTCCGACGATAGTGGATTGGCACCGCCACGAGTGCAGTCCATGTTCGCTAGATACTTTTGGTCTGGTGAATATATCGGCGAGCGGTTCGCGCACAACCTCTATAACGAGATACCCGACGATTCTCGATTGCAACTTGTGTCGATTCGCTATTCGTCGCCAGGCTTTATAGAACTGGCCGGCTTGTTTGGAGTCATTCTGTTACTCGCAAGATGCTGCAAAGCATGGCTAGAGGTTGCAGAAAAGGCAGGCGATCTGTATGGCAAGGTTATGAAGTTTTTCGACGAACGAAAGCTAAAGCGCATCCCGAAAAAGGTGGATGTTGACATAGTTGAGCCGAGAGACATTGATGATGCTCGCGCTCTTTGCTTTGAGTATGGTTCCTTTCTCGGCTTCACCACGAATCATATAGAATACCTAATCGACCTAACAGGCAACCCTATTTCTGCGCTGCGCCTGTTGGTCGCTCTGAGTTCGGAGGCGCGACGGATGATCTCTCTCGAACAGCAAGGTAAATTGAAATTCCCATCGTCGATTAAGGAACCGCCGATGTGAACGCATACGGCACACAGGAAGCACGGAGTCACCCAAAAAACCATGGCTTCACTACTCAGAGGATATTGTTCCTGTCGTCATGCCCGGCAAGTGAAAACTTGTCAGTATTGTTAGGCTTATGAGAAGAAATTCTAGAATCCTCCAAATTAAGGCCAGCTTTCGTCGTTTTGGCGACCGAAATTAATTCGACGACAGGATCGGGTCTGATGTGCTGCTTGCGGGAAGTTAACGGCTCCCGTCAGAGTGGTTAACCGACGCTTTTTGTCACAACCAACCAGTGAGTAGAAGCCCAAAGTAGATACCTAGAGATTTTTTCGGCCGATCAAGACCGTGCGGGCCAACGTTGGCGATTTATAATTCTTGCATGGTAACCAATTTGACTGCCCGAGTCTGGATACCGAGCAACCCAGAAACTTACCGGATGGCGATTTTAAACACGTTTTAGCTTTGTCTAGAGTCAGCAAAGGTATGGAGCGAAGTTTGTTTCGCAAGATTTTTAGGTGCGTAGCTGGACGCGACGCCAGACTTCCCATCAATCTTTTGCCGCATTCAGGAGGCCAGCTATGAATTGGAAAACAATCCTAGTTTCTCAGGCTGTTCTAGTCGCATTCTCCGCCTGCTATATAACTTCCACAAGCGCTGCTGACGAAAAATCCACACGCATCTATCCAGTGCCAGGACGGGAAGGTGGTGTAAGCAGCAAAAGCGACACCAACGCTTCCCACAACCGCTATTCGGGCCGAGATCCTTTGGAAAACCCCAACGGCCACCCTCGGAGGCGTGATTCTAATGCTGTTGGACGTGAACCCTCCCAGAAACTCTATCCACCTGATAAACCACAGGTAGAAGCGATTTCCGTCTGCATGACAAAACCGCACCTTTGCAAGAAGGAGTAGTTAAAACGATGGAAGCGTGGCTTCGCGAGAATGAGCATGGGATTAAGGTGGCTGTCGGATTGGTGGCGGCTATATTTGCTTTGGTTCAGTACTTTGGAAATGTTAGGCAGCTCCGAGTGGAAAAATCGCTTGCCTTCTTTGAGCAGTTTTCAAAAGAACCCATTTTCTCTGCACGAACAAGAGTTTTGGAAGGGTGGGAACGTCTTGGCGCTAAGTTGGCTGATCTCCCTGAGGCATCTAGCAGCGAAGAGGCCATTGCCCAACGTAGGAGCTGGAAAGAAAGCGTTGTATCTTCGATTGCTGCCAGCTCTCGCTTTACTGTAGATACAGAGATCATGTTCGAGTTCTTTAATTCACTACAGATCTGCATCGAGAACGATATCTGCGACGAGAGATCGGCGCATGAACTGATGCATGAATCTGCGCGAACTTTTTTCGGCAACAACTGCCCCTACGTCGCTTACGTTCGCTTTGAGAAGAAGATCACCAACTTTGGTACCAAGGCCGAAGCGTTCGCCCAGTTCCCGTGCCACCTTGACATTTACAGTGAGTTGATGCCAAACGTGGCGCTTCGGCGGGACGTTGCACGATAAATCCGCGCAAACATCGAGTGCGAGGTTGCCGAATGGGACTGGTGTTGATTTAGGTCGGATCGGACCATTAAAAAAATGGAAACAGGCGTTCGACGTGATTGTTGTCGCACGTCAAGACAGCATCGATAACGGCCGTTCACGCGATGTGGCGCCAACGGTTGCTCTGGCCGATAAGTTGCCAGAGAGCAGTCGGCTGGTATGGCGGCTTTACTTTGGGACCTCCCATTCAGTAGGCCGCTAGCTGAAGGTCCGCATTGGGTCGAAAGTGTGAGTAGCGTTGTTCAACAAGCGGTCGCCCAGCGTCGCCGGCCCAGACTGCTTCCGCGAACCCGGTCGAACGGCGGAAACGCGGCGTACAGCCAACGCGCAAGGCACATTCGCCCAAGGACCGCAGCGGCCCCGACGACCAGACCGCCGCCGGGTGAGCCCATCCGAACGGCCTGCGGCGACTGCCGCCGTTCGCAAACGTCGGCGACCGTCTTCTGGCGCAAAGCGTTTGATGATCGGCTCTCATTGCTCTCGGAATATTTCAGCAACCGTGGTCCGTCCGGGGTTCTTGGTTTGCGGGAATGGCCCGCCAATTGATGGGCGCGATGCTCCGCCATGTCGGGTCATGCGCGTTGACGGCCGCTACAGATGCCATCGCCTTGTTCCACGCCATTCGCACCCGTAGCGATGCGCCAAGAATAGTTCGTTCGGATTGAGTGTCGGCATGCCGTTGGCTCCGGGCCGCCCGCCATTTGCGTCTTCTGCGACCTGCAGCCCGCCTTGCCTCACCCAACCCTTGCTTCATGGCGCCGCAGCCTACCTCACAGCCTTGGCAGCCAATCGCCAAGAGCGGCTAGCCTTTTGGCGTGTAAATGATTTTCCACGAGGTTTCCCCAGCGTTTCCGTAGCTCCCCAAGCTCACTTGGTAGCGCCAAGGCGTACTGTCCCCCGGATTCCCATTTAGGTAACCTTGACTCCGGAAATTAAAGCATCCTGGCGCGGAATTGTACGTTTCGGCCATCCAGTGGGCGTTCGCAACGTCGTCGCCCATCGCGATGTAAGGCTGGGGGTTCGGGTACCAATCGAAACTTTCCATACGCGTCACCAGGTAAACACCGCTGCCGGAAATGGAATCGCTTAGTTGCCCTTCTGGCGAGGGCTGCTCGAACATCCAAATACCTGTGGGGAATCCTTCATGGATCTGAGGTCGCACGAGCCAGAATGTCCCTCGCTTCTTACTATCGTTCGACATATAGGCTGATCCGTTGCTGGCACCCCCGTCCAGGAACTTGTAACTCCCCGCTCCCTGGGAAACCATTTGGCAAAGCCCGCTCTTTAGTTCCATTGTACTTGTCTCCCCGTTCTCACCTTAAGGATGGCCATTGCAAGCTGTGCCGCAGCCGCGCAGACAGGAGGTTAGCATGCCCTCTTTGCGGTGAGAGCGCGGCGGGATCAGCGGCGGTGTGTTGCACGCGGAATGGTACCTAACAATTCCAGCGATGACACGGTTTCAAGTGGCTCTCCAGCTTGCTGAAAGTCCCGGCGGGAATGCGGCGCCACACCGGCCCGACCGATGCGCACCAGCGGCAGTAGGCGGTGGTGACGAACGATCCTGGTGGCAAAGATCGTGCAGGCGAAATCCCAGGCAGGTTTGTCGTTTTGCCCCGGGCCCAGATGCTGCGTTTCCCACGCCGCAATCTGTTGCTCGATGGCGGATGCGGCCGTGGCGTCGTCGGCGAACATCTGCTCGCCGTTCTGCCCGTCCGTCGGCAGCGCCGTGGTATCGCCAATCGTGGTCTGCATCAGGAAGACGGGCACCGAGGTGCGCAGGCCGGCACCAGTCACGGGCCATCAGCTCGAAGCTGTAGTTCACCTGGATTTCCAGCTGCAGGTCCCTGGCCGGATGCGCGCTGGCGCTTTGGCGGAACTGGTCGAACATGCCGGCAATGGCCGCCTCGCGGTTGGGATCGGCGATGTAGGCAACCGCGTCGGCAGTGATCAGCGGGACCACGGGCGCGCTGAAGCGCACCAGTTCGGATCGGTAGACGAAGGCCGAGTTGGTATTCCAGTCGTCGTGGTTGGGCTTGGCGGCGCTGTAGGCGTCTTCGGGTGCCAGCCGTTCGTTGCGCAGGATGTAGCCGCCGGTATGCGCGCTCTGGTATTGCAGCACGTAGAGCTTTTCCCACACGAACCTGTACGATTGCGCGCCTTTCGGGGCGGTGGCCGCAGCGGTGGGCGAACCGGTGGCCGTAGCGGCGACCGCATCCGGAAGAGCATTGAGGGGCGTTCTCGACCGGTAGACGCGCTGCGCTTCGGCCTTGCCGGGCAGAGGGCCGTCATAGCCGTCGAGAAGCGGCCACTGCACAGCGCCCGCTGAAAGCTGCACCAGTGTCACCGTCTGCAGCCCGTCCGCGGGCGTGGCGACGATGATCTCGAACTCCCAGATCTCGAACCCTAGGATCTCGAACCCCAGGATCTCGAACCCCAGGATCTCATGCACCGCGTCCGGCACCGCCGCGCGCGCGGCCGGGGCGTCGCTGCGCTTGATGCGTTCGGCCTGCTGAGCGGCGGCGACCGGGCCCCAGGCCTCGGCGACGCTGGCGATCAGGCCGTTCAGCTTGACGACGGTGTCGCGGTCCGCAAGCGCTGTGTCGGCGTTCAACTGCGTCAGGGCAAAGCGATAGCGCGCGAACGCGTCGAAAAGCCTGCCGTGGACATCGTCGATGCGCGTACCTTGGGTGGCGTCGCTTGCGGTCTGCGGGACACCGACCTCTTCGTTGAAGACGACCTGCAGGACCAGCCGGTCCTGTGCCGCACGCGGCGGTTCGACCTCGACATGGTAGTCCCACTTCAGCACGTCCTCGATCCTTGGCGGGGAGCCTGTGTCGAGCGGGGTCTGGGTCGCCGTCTGGCGCATCAGCTTGGCATTGGGCGGGAACGAACGCAGCGGGACCGGAATGATCGTCTCCGCGACGCTGTCGGGGTGGTCCCTGTCTTCGCCCTTCAGGCCAAGCGCGGCGGTCAGGGTATTGGGCCTCGGGTCGCCCTTGTCGCGATCGTTCGGCAGAACAAAGCTCAGCCAGGATGAGGGCACGTAGCCGTTTCTGGCATCATCGGAGTGAATGTTGTGCTCGACCGCGTTCGCCGAGAACTCCAGATGCGCCTTAAAAAACGGCTGTACGCTGGGATTCCTGGCCTGCACGGTGAAGTTCAGCCATTCCGGCTGATCGCCGCGATTGCGGATCGGCAGTTTCGAATTGCTCAAGTTGTAGGGCAGTTTCTTGATATCCGAAGCGGCATCCACGCCGGTGGTGCCAATCGGACCAAAGAGACTGGGTGCAGGCCGATCCGGCCCGTCCCAGGGCTCGATCCGGCCGTGCAGCGAAACTTCCACCGGGATCTGGCCGACAACGGCCGTGTTGTAGTCGTTTTCGAGCTTACTCAGCATCGCTTGCAGCAGGCTTTCTTCCGCCGCACCGAGAACCTCGCCAAGCTTGCGGGTCTCTTCCGGCGTCTTGTGCTGGTAGTCCCCCTGATAGATCCAGTCGAGCGTGCTCTTGATGGTCTGCGCCAGAGCGGCCTTGCTTTGGGCAAGGGTGTCATACACCGGCTGCGGGACGGGTGTCGCGGGGACGGCGGGTTTGCCGGTGCCCGTTGCCGTGTCGGTGGCGACCGGCGGACGGGTGTCTTGATCTGCGAAACCTGCGATGCCGGGCGCGCTTGCCCGCAAAGGCGGCAGGCGCGGGCAGGGTGAACCAGGCCAGGCATCCTCATCGGCCTGCGTGTGGCCCGCGGCGGCCGACCAGCTGCGCTCAAGGATCACCTCGACGATCAGCTGGCGCAGATCGCCCGCATCTTCCAGCGCCTTAGTGGCCGGGTTCAGCCATTTCCAGGCGCCGGGGTAAGTCTTGTCGAGCGTATAGGAAATGCTGGCTTTCGGCGGCATGACGCGGTTCTCGCCGGCCACCCTGACCGTGTCGGTGTCAGTGGCGCGCAGCCACTCAAGCAGGGCAGCCACATAGTCGAGCAGCTGCGCTTTCCCGGCCTCGTCGGTGCCCTCGATCTCGACCACGTCTTTCAGGCTGGCCTTCTTGCCGTCCGTGCCGATCCTGTCGACGCGGTGCAAGCCAACCGGAATGACCAGCGCGGGGCGGGCATTCGCCCAGTCGCCGCTGCTGTGATCGTGGGTGGTCTGCGAGCGAGTGTCGTCCACCTCGGTATCCTTGACGATCAGCGCCAATGTGCCGTCCCTGCCGGTTGCCAGCGTCAGGCGCAGCTCGTCGCTGAAGGGAGCCAGCACGCGGGCCTTGTCGCTCCAGGCCAGAAGGTGGCTCAGCGGCAGGCGCTTTTGCCGGCGCATGATCGGCGGCAACTGCCGGAACACCCAGCCGGGCGCCTTGTCGGAGCCGCTCAGCCGGGTTTCCCAGTGCAGCGTGTCGTTGTCGACGCGGTCATACAGCATGCCCGGCGGGACCGCTAATTCCGCCGTCGGCGCGCCATCCCTCAGCCGCAGCGTCACCGCCACGGCCGTCTTCGAGCCCACCAGCGGGAATTGCTGCCCGGTCGCCTCGTACAGCGACAGGGACGTCGCCCGGATTGTGCGGATCGTGAGGATTGCCCGGGGTCTCGACCCGGGTCCCCGACAACAGCAGTCCGGCTCAGGTTGCCGGCGATCTGGCTGGTGCGCATCGGCATAGGCCTTTTGCTCGCGCAGCGCGATCACGGCGCCCCGCTGCTGCTCGCCATTCGGGTGCGCAGCCCAGTCGGCATTGGCCTGTTCAAGCATGCCCGCGAAACTCTCGGCATGGGTTTTGCGCGGCGGCCAGGGCGGCGTTGGCAGCCAGCGTGTCGACCGCCTGTTCGTGCGCGGCCTCCAGGGTCTGCTTCTGTTCGGCCAGCGCCCGAGTCTGCGCCGCCGCAGCGACGACGCGCTGCTGTTCGACGGCCTCTTTCTGCGCCAGGGCGGCGATATTGGCGGCAATCGCCAGCGCGCTCTTCTCGTGCTCGATGGCGTTCGTCCTCACGACCTCGATGCTGGCCTTCAGGGCCGTCTGATCGGTGTCGAAGCGTTTCTGTAGCGTGTCGAAAGCGGTCTGCGCTGCCGCTCATTTCCGTGGCATCCGCCAGCGCCGTCTCGGCGCTCAGAAGCTGGGTTTTCAGCCCTCGCCTGGCCTCGGCAAGGTCGGCCCGCGCCTGCCGTTCGGCGCCGATCATCCCGTAAAGCGCGCTTTGCAGGTCCTCCGTGGACCACGCAAGGAACGGCAGCGCTTTGTGGTCCGATCAAGCAGACGCTGTCCAATTGCCCGTCGGCGCCCAGATTGATCGTGCGGATCAACTCTCCGTGCCCTGCCAGCGCGGCGATCCTGTCGTCGAACGCAACCCATTGCTTGCCGGCATCTTCAGAGTGCCAGAGAACGTTGTCGGCGGTCGCCGCATAGAGGATCGCGCCGTCCGCCGTGGCCGCCATTGCGGTGATACCGCCCAGTTCGACGCCAACCGCTTGCAGCTGCCACTCGTGGCCATAAAAACGGTCGGCGCCACCGCGCGACGCGCTTGTGGCCCCGAACATGTGCTCGCCGCCGAAGGCCAAGGCCGTTGTCACCTGACTGGCCGAGGGCTCGCTCACTGTGTTCGTCGGTGGAAACATCTCGTTCCAGCCGCCCCGCCACTTGTCGACGTTCCAGGTCCGCCCCCAATCCGGCTTTGGGTCGCCAAAGAACATCCCGTACGAGCTGTAAAGCGAAAACGGCGCGTCCTTGATGCCGGCGTTCATCCCGATGACAAGTCCGCCGCTAGGCGTCACGGCCAGAATATGCGGGGTGCCGGCGCGGTACCCCGTCGCGGACCCGATGCCGGGTACTGATCTGAAAAGCGATGTCCAGTTCGCGCCCACGTCTTGCGTGACGAAAACGCCTTGTACCCCCTGGAACCGGTCGTCGACCAGGTGCTGGCTGGCCGCCACGAGGGCATTGATCCGCGGAACCGCAAGGATGGCCTTGACACCCCCCTTGAACTTGTCATCGGTGATTTCCGCCCAGGTCCGGCCGGAATCATCCGAGCGGTAAAGCGCCCCCCAGGGCGAGGCAACAAAGAACGAACGCTGGTCAAGCATCGCGACCGAGGCGCTGAACGGTGCCGCCTTGAAACCTTCGGGCGGTGTCCCGTTCCATTCCGCCAGGAGCGACCAGTGCGCCATGGCCGGCGCAGCGTCTGCCCGGCTTTCATCGTATGGGGTCACAGGAGCACCTCTGAATAATCTTCGGTGGTTCGAAGCGATCGCCAATCGGTCTCAGGGAATTCGCATGTTTGCGCGCAAATCAGGGACGATACAACGCACGCGACAGCACCCGAACTTGCAGCGCCATGAGTACTATCGACGCAATTTGCATAGCGCACGGGGAAGACCGGCTGTTCGCGCGACGACGGCGAAAGGGCCTGTTAGGCTAAACGGCAAGACGAGACAGTTGTCGCCCGATTTCGGGTGCGTCGAGGCGAGCGCAGGGGATTCTTCGCGCGGTCCACGTGGTAGCGGCGATGAGGGGACGCCAGGAGACTCCCGCACCGACGCCGCCTCATCGTGTCAGTCAGGTTGGCACAAGCGCGGATGAAGTGTCCAGCCGCGCACCCGCGTAGCCAGGCTTGCCTGATAGGCGGCGAGCGCAACCAGTTGCACGTCGTTGAGTTTGGCAACCACCTTGACCATCCCCGGGTGGGCGTTTCCGCGCCGGCCATCGCGAATGTCGACCAGTTGCCGTAGCAGATAGGCATAGTGCTGGCCGGCGAGAACGGGGTAGAACTTCTCCTTGACGCCGTCACCACTCGGCAGGTGACAGAGGGTGCACTTCTCTGCAAAAAGCGCCTTGCCGTAGGCGATCTGCTTGGCGGCGTCAGGGGCTTCGTACTGCCCCGCACCACGCGGAATGCATAGCGTCTCGATGTACGCCGCGAGATCCGCGATCGCCTGTGCGTCGGCGAGGCTCATGGCAACCGGGTACATCGTCGGGTTTTCGCGCAGCCCGGCGCGAATATCGGCAAGCTGCTTGATCAGGACGGTGGTGTACTGGCCCGCCAAGCGCGGGGTGCTGCCGTCCGGATTCCCGCCGCCGGTCGGCAGATGGCAGGCGGCGCATCGGGCCTCGTAGATTTCCGCGCCCGCCTCGGCATGACCCATCAGCGTCAGCGCCGCCTGCTTCTCGGCGTAGGGCAGGTTCCATGTGGAGCCTCGACCGGTGGCCGCGGCGCCCGCTTGCGGCGGCGGTGCGGCAACTGCGAAGACGGGAATCAGGATCAGAGAGACCGTAACAGCCAGCGCCTTGAACATTGATGTGTCCTCCGTGTCACCAGCATTGCGCTTGCACATGGAAAGCGTGAATCTTTGTACACGATTGTTTGCGGCGTGTAAATCAACTCTCCAGACGTCAGGGAATTGCCCGGTACGCTTTTCGACCTCATGCGTGCAGCGGAACGAATACCGGGAAAGCGCATGCCGGGCGGCGCCGACACCTGCGACCCTTCGCCGCGGTCGCAGCCCCCGCGCGAGAACGCGCGCTGCTTCATTGCGCAGCTGCCCGCGCAGATGGCGCACCATGAATCGGGCAGTGACTCAGCCCGACCACCCTCCTTCCCGTCAGGCGATCTCGCAGGCTTCCTCGAAAGTCAGGCGGGGGCCACGCGGGTGCAGGGCGGCGCGATCGCCGACACCGAGGTTGCAGAGAAAATTCGCCTGGTAACGCCCGTCCGGGAAGAACTCGGCGTTGAGCTTGCCGGCGTCGAAGCCGGACATCGGGCCACAATCGAGTCCCAGGGCGCGGGCGGCAAGGATCAGGTAGGCGCCTTGCAGCGTGCCATTGCGCGCTGCGGTGCTGGCGGCCAGCTCGGCGTTGCCGGCAAACGTCGGCTTGGCGTCGTAGGCCGGGAACATCGTCGGCAGGTGCTCGTAGAAGCGCGTATCGATGGCCACTATGACTGTCACCGGGGCAGCCAGCGTCTTGTCCAGGTTGGCAGGCGACAGCGCCGGTGCCAGCCGTGCCTTGCCCTTGGCACTGGTCACGAACACCAGCCGCGCCGGCTGGCAGTTCATCGACGTCGGGCCCCATTTCATCACGCTGTACAGGTGACGGAGTGTGGCCTCGGGAACCGGCTCCCGGGCGAAGGCGTTGTGGGTCCGCGCCTCGCAGAAAAGTTGGTCGAGCGCTGCACTGCTCAGGCTTGTGGTCATTGCCTCTCCTCCAGGGGTTCGCACCGGCGTCGACCAATCTGCTGCTGATGACCGGTGCAGTATTTCGCCGCTTTCATATTTCTTGTTGCTTTCTTTACAGCTTCTTGTGGCTACCGTCACACAGCGGCTTGTTGGCGCTGCGCTTGCAGCCGCAGAAGAAAAGTTTCGCGGCTGCGTCAGCGGTGTACTCCTGCGGCAGGAACGGGCCCCCTTTGTGGCTGCCGTCGCAGAAAGGCTGCTGCTTGCTGTTGCCGCAGGCGCACCACCAGTAGGTCTTACCCGCTTCGACCTCGACCGGGTAAGGCGCCGCTTGGGCTACGTTTGGATGGTTGTCGCTCATCGCAATCTCCAGGTGGTTCCCACCCGCCGATGTGGCGGACGGGGACGGGGCCCGCTGCCCCATGCTGAAGCCAGTCTACTGCTTCAGCGCTTCGACGGCGATAGTAAGCGTCACCTCGTCGCTGACGTGCGGCGCGTTCTTGCCGGCGTTGAACTCGGAACGCTTGATCTTGGCCACCGCGTTGGCACCGATGGCGTCCTTCTTGAGCATCGGGTGCGGCATCGAGTGGAATGAGGTCACTTTCAGGGTGACCGGCCTGGTGACCCCCTTGACGGTCAGCAGACCTTCCACCGCCACCGGCTTGTCGCCGTCGAACTTGACGGCGGTGGACTTGTAGGTAATGGTCGGATACTTCGCGGTGTCGAAGTAGTCTTCGCCCTGAATATGTTCATCGAACAGCGCATAGCCGGTATCAACCGACTTGGCGTCGATGCTGATGTGCACCGAGCCGGTCCTGGCCGCGCGGTCGACAACGATGGTGCCGGAGGTCTTGTTGAAGCGCTGGATCTGGTTCGAATATCCGAAATGACTGTACTCGAAGCGCGGATAGGTATGTGTCGGGTCGACCACGTAGGTTTCGGGGGCGGCAAAACCCGGGGCCGCGAAGAGAGCGGCGAGGACGAAAGTGAAAACGGCGGCGGCTTGCTTCTTCATGGGCTAACTCCCTGAGGTGGAATGGAATGCGATCGTGCAGAGCCTTGCTTGCGTCGTGCCTGCAAACGGCCTAATTGCCGGAGGCAGTCGGCGAGGCAACGATGTGAAACCTGATCTGGACTTCGTTGGCGACCGTAGTGACGTCGGACCAGACGCCGTCACCGACGCCGAAATCGAGGCGCTTGAGGACGAAAGCGCCGTCGAAGACGCCGTTGCCGTCGTCCTGACGGAAAGTGAAGGGCGCAATGACCTCCTGCGTCTTGCCCTTGATCGTCAGCTTGCCGATGAGTTCGAATCCGTCGCCGCCGAGCGGACGAATCGCCGTCGAAACGAAGCTGGCGGTGGGAAAGCGCTCGACGTTGAACCACGGCTTGCCGACCACCTCGTCATCGGCGTCCGGCGAGCCGGCATCGACACTGGCCAGATCGACTTCGAGCCGGGCAGTCGCCGCCGCTGGCCGGGCCGGATCGAAGGCCAGCGTCGCCGAGAACTTCGTGAAGCGACCATCGACCGCTACGCCCATTTGCCTGGAGACGAAATGCAGCGTGCTCTTGGCGGACTGGAACTCGCTGAACTCGCGCGCACTCGCAGGGCCACTGGCAACGACCAGGGCGGCCAGGACAAGGCGAAGGGGGTTCATGTTTTCTCCATAGGTGCAGCGAACAGGCCGTGAACCTGGCCCTGCCTGCGGGTTGGCGGCGACGCTCAGGCGCGATCGCGAAACGGCAGCATGCGCGAAAGAACGTCGTCGCGGTCGAAGAGATGATGTTTCAGCGCCGCACCGACGTGCGCCACGACCAGCGCAGCCAGAGTGAGGTTGAGGTACTCGTGCACGGTCTGCAACAGTTCGCCGACTTCCTTGTCCCTGGCGAGCAGATCAGGCAGCGGCAGGACACCGAAGTAGACCGTCTGGAAACCCTTGGCGGAACTCATCAGCCAGCCGGAGAGCGGGATGGCGAGCATCAACACGTAGAAGAGGTGGTGCATACCGTGCGACGCTGCCTTCTGCCAGCGTGGCATCGCCGCCGGCAAAGGCGGCGGCCGGTTGCCGAGCCGCCACGCCAGGCGCAATAGCGCCAGGATGAAGGCGGTCACACCTGCCCATTTGTGCCACGAGTAGAGCTTGAGCTTGTCCGGCGACAGGGGCAGATCGTGCATGTAGAGGCCCAGGGTGAACAGGCCGATCAAAAGTACGACCATCAGCCAGTGCAGAGCGATTGCTGGAAGCGAGTACCGGGCGCTGCTTATCATCCACATCCTTCCTTGTGTGTCCTGTGATTCGCTGGTCGTGCCGAGCGGACGAGCCGATTGCCGGAACCTGCCCGGCAAAGTCACTCTCCGACTTTAACACCTGCTTTAGAGTTCCTGCGCCGTAGTGGTCAAGGAAGGTGTCCGCACGGCGGCCACCAGCGCCCTGGCCTGATTCGCCTTGGCCGGCCGCGCCCCGTGCAAGCGCCGGCGCTGGCGCTGAATCAAGGTCGTTGCAGATCGTCCATACCTTATGCGACTATCTGCTCGCGATACGCGGCCGTATGCGCAAGACAAGCTAGAACAATCGACTGGAGGGGATGAAATGATCAATAAGCCGGTATGGGACGAATTGCTGTTGACCAAGGATGGGCTGTTTCCAACTGTCCTGGCCATTGGCGATTCATGGTTCTGGTACCCGAAAAACAATCTTCTCAACCAGCTGCACAAGCGACTGAACCGCAAGAAGCGGCACATCATCCTGGTACGTGGCCACAACGGCGCCGAAGCGGTCGAGTACCAGTCGGGCCCCATTCGTGCGCAGATCGAACGCGACCTCGACCGCAAGACAGGCTATGGCCGGACGATCAAAGCGGTTTTTCTGTCCGGCGGCGGCAACGATTTCGCGGGCCGCGACGATCTGGCGCAGTTGCTCCTCGAGGACTGTTCCGACGCCACCTCGGCCGTCTCCTGCCTGCGGAGCGGCCAGCCGGAGGCCCTTTTCAAAGCGGTCATCGACGCACTGCTCAGCGTTGTCGAGCTGGTCGAGAGGAAAATTCCCGGCACGCCGGTCTTCGTACACAGCTACGACTATCCGCCGGCAAACGGCAAAGGCTTCCTCGGACTTGGGCAGTGGCTGCAGTTTCCCATGGACGGCGCCAAGGTCGACCGCGACCTGCAACAGGAGGTGGTCAAACTGCTGATCGACCAGTTCTGGCTGTGCCTTGAAGCGGCGCAGGCGAAGGCGCCGACGCTGCAACTGGTCGACGGGCGCCATACCCTGAAGGCCGACGACGATTGGGCGAACGAGCTACACCCGACCGTGCGTGGTTTCAACCGCCTGGCGAAATGCTGGCGACCGGCGCTCGAGCGCACGGGGATTGCGTGAACCGTTGGCCCGCCTGCGGCGTGACCAATAGTGACAACGGCGAAGGCGCCTGGTCGAGCACTGACCCGGTGCCGGCCGGCCCTCAGGCAGCCGCCTGCCGGGTAACGCCACCGACGCGCAACGCGGTCAGGATCGACAGCGCCCACAGCGCGGCAATGCCAATCAGCACGGCAGCGAAACGCCCGCCGTCCATCAAGCTGCCGAAGACCAGCGGCGCCAGAGCCAGGCCGCTATCGAGCCCCGAGTAAACAAAGCCGTAGACGCGCCCGTACGCCGCCTGCCCGAAACGCGAAGTCGCCGCCCGGCGCACCAGCAGGTCGCGTGAAGGACCGGCGATTCCCGTGCAGTAGCCAATACCGACCATCATCGGCAGCACGGTCCATTGCGGCAGCGGCAGAATCGCCAGCGCGACAGCGAGCAGTGCCCCGGCGCCGAGCGCAGCGGCGATCAGTCTTTCCTGCTCGGCCTTCAGTGCCAGAAAACCGCCGGTCAGGATGCCGCCGGCGCCGCCGAGCAGATACGCCGAAAGCGCGCTCGCCCCGGCGGCCAGCGACAGACCGTGCAGGTTCTGCAGGATCGGCGTCGCGAAATTCTGGATGCCGCCAAACGCGGTGGTAATCAGCAGGAAGAAAAGGAAGCACATCCACACCGCCGGCGAGCGCAGAAAAGCGAAGGCCGCGACCGCCTGCCCGCCCGCCACGCCGCTGACCAGCGCGCCCGGCGGGTCGGCCAGCGTCCGCCGACGCCAGGCAACCAGCAGCAGCGCCAGCGCGGCGATCCCCGCAGCGGCCAGCGCGGCAACCCGCCAGCCGGCAGACGCCGCAATTCCGGTCATGAACACCGGCGCCAGCGCCCAGCCAAGATTGCCCGCCAGGCCATGCATCGAGAAAGCGTGGCCGAGCCGGTGCGGTGAAACATGGCGGTTGAGCACCGTGAAGTCCGCCGGGTGGAAAACACTGTTACCCAGACCCGCCAGCGCGGCGACCAGCGTCAGCCCGAGGTAGCCGTCGACCACCGACAGCAGCAGCGCCGCCACCAGGAAGCAGGTGATGCCGCCGGCAAGCACCCTGGCCGCGCCAAAGCGATCGACCAGAAAGCCCGCCAGCGCCTGGCCAAGCGCCGAGACGACGAAAAAAATGGTCATCGTCGCGCCGATGCCTGTAAAGCTCAGGCCGAAATCGTGCATCAGCCACGGGAACAGCGGCGGCAACAGCAAATGGAAGAAGTGCGAAACGCCATGCGCAAAACCGACCAGCGAAATCACTTCCAGGTCGTGGCTGCCTGCGGGCTGGGATTCGGCGGCGGGGGTCATGGGGATGCTCCGGGAGGCGTGCGCCGAGTCTAGCTCCTTCTGGCGCCATTGGCGCAAAAAGCCGCCGAATAAGGTCGGGATTGGCGTGGCGCAGGGAAGCCGGAAACCGCCTCGACGGCGGCACGACTGAATCCCCGATCGGACATCACCAGTGGACGTCGGCGGCGTCACGTTCGATACTACGCCCCTACCTGAAGGAGACTCTGTGGCAAGTGTTGTCGTTCATTCGGCATGTTCTGGCGGACATCCCGCCGCAAGCGGTCGGCGTCTGCCACTTGCTGCGACCCGGGCCAGGCAAGCGCGCTTCGCCTCCACGCGCACCGCACGCGCCAGACGAAGGGGGGTTTGATGATTTTTCGGCGCCTGCTCGTCGGCTTGCTCATGCTGCTACTCGCCCCGCTCGCCTACGCGCAGCTTGCCCTGCCCAAGCAGTTCTCAACAACGCCAAAGGCAACGCTTCCCGGTGAATCGGCCAGCACAGCGGCACTGGCTGACCCGCGCGCCCAGGCCGAGGCGCTGCTGGCCGAGGCACGCCGTGCGCAGGAGGCCGAGCGGCTCAAGGACGCGCAAGCGTCCGGCGAAGAACGGCCAACAACGGCCCGCCAGCGCCTGCTCGACCGCCTGGTCCTGCTCTACGGTGAGCGCCTGAAACTGCTCGACGAACTGGAAGCGATGAAGAAGTCCAGCCTCGAAACAGCGAGCCAGAAGGCGCTGCTGGCGGAGTTGGCGGGCCCGCCGCCCTACTCCGCCGTGCGCACCGATGCGCTCCGCGATGAATACGATGCCCTGCGCGAGCAGCTGAAAAGCCTGGCCTCGGCGGCGCGCGCGCTGGAAGCCCAACAGGCTAGCCTGATCGATGCCCGCCAACGCGCCGCCGAGGCTGTCCGGCTGGCCGAAGACCGGCTCGCGCGTGCCGACGGCCGGAACCAGGTCGACAAGGACCGCAACAACCGTGAGCTCGCCGCGTTACGTCGGCAGCAGGCCGAGGCCGAGCTGAGCACCATCGCCCTGGGCCTCGATCTCGTCCATCTGAAACAGCAGAAGCTACAGCCGATCAGCCAGGAAATGCAGCGTCTGCTGGCGCAGGCGCTGCCCAAGCAGCGTCTCGCCAAAGAGGATTTCGAACGACAGCAGGCGCAGTTGCGCGAAATGCTGGCGAAAGTGAGCACGGAAATAGATCGCATGGTCGCCGAAAACGGCAAACGCGCGGCCGAGCACACACGACTCGCAGCACTGCCGCAGGCCAGCGACCCGCGGGGTGCGACGGCGCGGCGTTTGCAACTGATTGACAAGCAGATGGAAACCGATCGCCTGAGCCTGATGACGCTCACCTGGCTGCAGGGAATGATTCAGCTCGCCAGCGACGCGTGGGGACAGCGCTACGTAGCCTTCAGCTCGGATGACGCAGCCACCCGCCAGGCGGTCATTGTGGCTTTGAGCCAGGCCAGCCGCGATCTCGCCAGCCGCGAAGACCTGTTCCGTGAGCTTCAGGAAAGCGCGCGCATCGAGGTCAGGCAACAGGAGCAACGCCTCGATGGCGCGGTCCTCGACGCCGCCAGTGCGGCCCAGGAGTCGGCCATCCTCGACACCCTGAAAAAGCGCGTGCAGGCTTACCAGCGCGTTGAAGTTGCAGGTGCCCGCCTGGACCGGCAATTGAAACGCTGGCTGGACGATTTCGGATTCCGCGCCGAAAGCGGCGGCCTGGACAACTGGAAACTCGGTGCACTGCAGGTCGTGCAGGTGCTCAAGGGGGTGTGGGACTTCGAAATGTTTGCGGTCGAGGATTCGACCCACGTTGACGGCAGGACGGTGACTGTCGCCTACGGGGTGACCGTCGGCAAGAGCATTGGTGCGCTCGCTCTGTTCGTCGTCGGCTACTGGCTGTTCTCGCTTCTCTCGGCGCGCCTGCAGGGACTGATGGTGAGCCGCTTCCGTGTAGACGAGCAGGTGGCCAGCGTCATTCGCCGCTGGGCAATGATCGTGCTGGCCGTCGTGCTGATCATCTTCATCCTCAATCTGGCGCGCATTCCGCTGACCGTCTTCGCGTTTATGGGTGGCGCACTGGCCATTGGCGTCGGTTTCGGCACCCAGACGATCATCAAGAACGTCATCAGCGGCATCATCGTCCTGTTTGAACGCAAAATCCGGGTTGGCGACATCATCGCCCTGGACGGCGTAACCGGCTACGTCACGCAGGTCGACCTGCGGGCATCGACGGTGCGCGGCTTTGACGGCGTCGAAGCGCTGGTGCCCAACTCGAGCTTCCTGGAAAACCAGGTCGTCAACTGGACCTATTCGAATGCCCGTATCCGCCGCGAGATCAGGATCGGCGTTGCCTATGGGTCGCCGGTACATGATGCGGCCGATATCGTCCGCGGTTGCGCCGACGATCACGGACAGGTCCTGAAGGACCCGAAGCCGGAAGTCTTCTTCGAGGACTTCGGCGACAATGCCCTGCTGCTGGTGCTGGTCTACTGGGTCGAGCTGGGGCCGAGCCTGATGGGGCGGCGGGTCGACAGCGACCTGCGCTACGCGATGGAGAAGCGTCTGGGCAGCGCGGGAATCCGCATTCCGTTCCCGCAGCGCGACCTCCACGTCGACGTTTCGCAACCGCTGCCGGTACGCGTCACCCACGAGCCCGACGGGAAACCGACCCCGGCGGACCCCCGCGCCCGCTGAACGACTCACCGACGAAAGGAAAGAACCATGAACCAGAAACTCCTTGACCGCATCGACCGCCCCGGTCAGAAGAAGATCCTCGCCTGTGACGGCGGCGGCATTCTGGGCCTGATCAGCGTCGAGATCCTGGCCAGGCTCGAAGCCGAGCTACGCGCCAAGCTCGACCAGGCCGACCTGGTTCTCGCCGACTACTTCGACTTCGTCTGTGGAACGAGCACCGGGGCGATGGTGGCGGCCTGCATTTCGGCGGGCATGTCCACGGACCGGATCCGCAAGTTCTACGTCGAGAGCGGCCAACAGATGTTTGACAAGGCGTCGCTGTTGAACCGTCTGAAGTACAGCTACAACGACGAGCCGCTGGCCGCGAAGCTGCGCCATGAACTCGACGCAGAGCTCAAGCACCAGCCCACGCCCGGCGAGCCGAATGCCACCCTCGGCGATGCCAATCTGCGCAGCATGCTGATGATGGTCATGCGCAACGCGACCACCGACTCCCCCTGGCCGGTGTCCAACAACCCGCGCGCCAAGTACAACCAGCTTGACCGCAAGGATTGCAACCTGCAGCTGCCGCTCTGGCAACTGCTGCGCGCGAGCACGGCAGCGCCGACTTTCTTTCCGCCCGAGGTAGTCACCTTTGCCCGTGGTACGGACAGGGAATATCAATTCGTCTTCGTCGATGGCGGCGTCACCACCTACAACAACCCGGCGTTCCTGGCTTTCCAGATGGTTACCGCGGCGCCGTATCAGGTTGGCTGGAAAACCGGCAGCGAAGACCTGCTCATCGTCTCGGTCGGAACCGGCAACGCCGCCAACGCCCGCCCGGATCTGAAGGCTGACGACCTGTGGCTGCTCGACAACGCCAGGAACCTGCCCGGTGCACTGATGAATGCCGCTTCGGCAGGCTGGGACATGGCCTGCCGGACGCTGGGCGAATGCCGCTTCGGTCCGAACATCGATCGCGAGTTCGGGGACATGGTGATGGCCCCGGGGGCAAGCGCCAATGCCAGTACCGGCAAGCAGTTCGCCTACCTGCGCTACGACCCCGACGTCAGCCAGGCCGGCATCGATGCGCTCGGCCTGGACGGCATCGAAGCCAGGAAAGTGCAGGTCATGGACTCGGTGAAAAACATCGGCGACATCCAGAAGGTCGGTCAGACCTACGCCGCCAGGAACGTCTCAATCGACCATTTGCGGGGCTTTGCCTGAGTGAGCGAGCACACCGGCTTTGCGGCGCCCGGCAGGCCTCAGGGCCGCAGCCGGGACGGACTATCGAGCAAGGCCAGCAGCGGACCGTCCTGGTTGTAGATATCGAAGCGAAAGAAAACCGACCCCGCTTTATCCCTGGCATCGGCGACCGCCGTGCGGTAAAGCAACATGACCGGTACCGGCCGCCCGACCGGCAGCGTCTGCGTGCGCGCACTGGCAATGGCCGCGGCCAGCGCCTCCTCGTTCCAGCGCTGCGGATCGTCGAGCAGCAGCAGCGCCAGCTCGCGCGGTTTTTCGAGCCGCACGCAACCCGAACTGAGCGCCCGTGCCGGCTTGCCGAAGAGCGACCGCGACGGCGTGTCGTGGAGATAGATCGCGTAGCCGTTGGACAGCGAGAACTTGACCTGGCCGAGCGCTCCGCGTGAACCGGATTGCTGCACGATCTGATACGGGAAACCGCTGCGGCCGGCACTGCTCCAGTCGATCTGCTCGGCGGCGACCGCCTGCCCGCCGCGGTCCACGACGCGCATGTCGTGCTTTTGCAGGTAAGCGGCATTGCGCACCATCCCCGGAATGACGTCTTCGCGCAGGACCGTCGGTGGCACCACCCACTTCGGATTGAGCACCAGATGCTGGACGTGGTCGAGCAACACGGGAGTTTCGCGGGCCGGACGCCCGACCACCACTTTCGACGACCAAACCCGTGCCCCATCGAGCTGGAGTTCGGCGGTGTAGCCGGCGATGTCCACCTGCAAACGATCCCTACTCATGTCACGAGCCACCCAGCGCATCCGTTCCAGGTTGACGCGGATCTGCGCCACGCGCTCGGCCGCACTGACGTTCAGCGCAGCGAGGGTATTGCTCCCCACCGCCCCGTCAGGCGTCAGGCCGTGCCCACTCTGGAAACGCTTCACGGCGTCGGCGAGCGCCTTGTCGTAACGCGTGGCGTCGCTGCGGGCGGTCGCAGCCTTGCCACCCGTGCCCGCGTCGGCAAGCCAACCTTCGGCCTGCAAGCGAGCGCGCAGTGCGCGCACGCGCGCGTCGCTCTCGCCAGGACGAAGAGTCGGACCGGCGGGAACCGTTGGCCAATCGCCCTTTGCCGCCAGGGCGGTGAAACGTGCGAGCGCTTTCTGCAAGCCTTGATAGGCCGCGTCCTGTGGCGCCAGTGCCGCCAACGCCGTCGGCAGCGAGGCGGCGGCGAGCACCTCGGCCAGCGTCTGCGCACGCTCGCGTACGCTGGGTAGCGGGGAGAAATTCCAGGTCGAATAAAGCGTGGCGGGATCGACCTTGCCGTAGCGCAGCTGCCGTACCAGGCGCGCCAGGGCGTCGGTAAACAGCAGTTCCCGGCGCACGCTCGCCTGCGCATCATCGTCGCCGCGGGCAGCCATGTCGCGTAGCGCGGCAACGGAAAAATCGTCCGGCGCCAGGCCATGCGCCCGGCTGGCCTCGACTGCGGCGATCAGTTCGCCTCTAGTCGCGCTGTCAGTCCAGGCCGGCCTATAGCCTCGACCGTAGTAGAAGAGCCGGACCACCGCGGCCTCGCCCGAGCCGCCGGACCAGCCCTCGCCGACTTGCTCATGCAGGGCCTGCTCAATGCGCAGAGGCAGTGGCATGGCCGTCGGCTGCGCAACAGAAACGGGCGCCCGCCGGCTCTCGAATGGCGCCGAATCGTCGCCCGCCGAGGCCCCTGCGGGCGAACTACCGACGCCCAGCAGCGCCGACAAGACCAGACTCCTGACGGCCGTCCCGTCAGCCAACAAGCCATTGTTCAAAAAGCGCATTTCTTTCCATCCCCGAAAGTTCAAACACCTCGAACAGCGCGCCGCGTCGCTGGTCGGCGAACGCCCTCTGTCCTGCCCCGCATTCGCTTGAGCGACGCCGCGAATGCCAAGATCCACGAAATCTACTACACAACCGCCCACTTCGCGTGCTGCCGCCTGAATTTCTCACCGCCCGAACGCCGGGCGGGCTACGAACCCGGACGGGCGTATCTACACCTTGCCTTCGAGACGCAAGGCGGCACGAAGTTCTCCACTTCCGTCGCCTAAATGCAGCCAGGCGCGCGCGATGCGTCAACAGCGGGGCAAGATCGGGTAGGATGCGGCCTTCACGTGTTTTCCCGGACTGAAAAGACCCATGCTCGAGAACTCCATGAACACCCGTCGCAGCACGCCGCACAAGTCCGCAGCACAGCGTCGTCTGCTCCTCAAGGGATTGGCCGCTCTGCCCCTGGCCTTTCCTTTCCGCCCAGCCAGCGCCAGCAGCGACCGGTACGAACTGAAATTCCGCCACACGCAAAGCGACGAAATGCTCGACGTCGTTTTTCGCGATGGCGGCGGCTACGTCGCACCGGCAATCGAACGTATGAACTGGCTTCTGCGCGACCTCCGCTCCGGCGAGATGACGCGCATGGATCCGCAGCTGTTCGACATTCTGCATGCGCTGAAGTCACGCTGCGGCGGCGACACCTTCGAAATCGTCTCCGCCTACCGCTCGCCGGTCACCAATGCCGGCCTGCGCAAGCGCAGCCGCGGCGTGGCCAGGCACAGCCTGCACATGGACGGGCGTGCCATCGACGTGCGCCTGGTCGGCTTCGACACCGCGCGTCTGCGCGACGCGGCAGTCGACCTCGGACTCGGTGGCGTCGGCTACTACCCGAAATCGGATTTCGTCCACGTAGACACCGGCGACGTTCGCATCTGGGGTGCAGTGCCGCGCTGAACGACGCCACGCCTACGCCGGCCCCCATCGACGACGAGCACAGTTGCTACGCGCTTGAATCGATCGGCGAATGCCGGGCAAGACCATGAAAGCGAAGATTCTGCAGTCCGAAGCCGCCTACACCGGATTCTTCCAGCTTCGTCGCCTCACCGTCGAACACGAGCTTTTCGACGGTGGCGACAGTGGACCGCAGCTGCGCGAAATCCTTCATCGCAGCGATGTCGCTGCAGCCCTGCTCTACGACGCTAGGGCCGACGAAGTGGTCCTCGTCGAGCAGTATCGTGCCGGCGCGCACCTGGCGGGAGAAAACCCCTGGCTGATCGACATTGTTGCTGGCCGCATAGAAACCGGGCAGACGCCGCTCGCTACGATCACGCGCGAAATCGCCGAGGAAGCCGGACTGACGCCGACGGCGATCGAACCCATAGGCGTCTATCTCACGGCGCCTCACTTGTCGAGCGAACGCCTGTATCTCTATTGCGCGACGGTGGAAGCCGGCAAGGTTGCCGGATTTCATGGACTGGCGCATGAAGGCGAGGATATCCGCCCGCTCGTGCTCGCTCGGAGCGCGGCACTGGACAGGCTGCAAAGGCAGCCGCTGTCCCTCTGGGCGGCACTCGCGCTCACCTGGCTTGGCAACGCGGTCGGATCAGGGAAGGCTCAGCTGACAGACATCGACCCACTCGCCGCGGGTCACGGCGGCCAACAGGGTGGGACTGATCCGTACGGCCGCGTGGATCGCACCGGCAGCGGGCAGAACCTCGTCGAAATCCCGCAGGGACAGATCAAGAAAGACCGGTAGCGGCTGTGCCAGACCGAAGGGACAGACACCGCCAACCGGATGCCCGGTCAACTCGGCAACCTCGTCCGGCGACGACATCTTCCCCTTGCCGAAGGCTGCCCTGAATTTCCGGTTGTCGATACGGGCGTCACCACGGGCCACGAGAATGATCACCCGGCCGTCAGCCAGGCGAAAGGAAAGGGTCTTGGCAATACGACCCGGCTCGACGCCGTGCGCTTGCGCAGCCAGTGCAACGGTGGCGGTACTGACCGCCGATTCGATGATCGGCAGGTCCAGTTGGCGGGCGGAAAAGAAGTCGCGTACCGACTGCAGACTCATAGCGCATCCTGTTCAGGTGCTGCCCTGAATGGGCCGGCGCGGGATGGCAGCGCCGTCTGGCTCATTCGCCCGCCCCTTCCCGGGGCAGGACGATGCGGCCGCGACGCAGGAGGGCTTCCATCTCGTCCGGCGGCACCGGCCGACTGAACAGGTATCCCTGCAGCTTCGGGCATTGCGCGCGCTGCAGAAAGTCGAGTTGCTCTCTGCTTTCCACGCCTTCGGCAATGACACCCAGATCGAGGCTGCGGGCCATGGCGATAATCGCGGTGGTGATCCCGGCATCGTCGGCATTCTGCGGCAGTCCACGGACGAAACTGTGGTCGATTTTCAGCGTCCCGATCGGAAAGCGCTTGATGTAGGAAAGCGACGAGTAACCGGTACCGAAATCGTCGATCGAGAAGTGCACCCCCATGGCGCGCAGGCGAAACAATCCCTTGATGCGCTTGGCCTCGGGATCCATCAGAATGCTTTCCGTCAGCTCGAGTTCGACGAGGTCGGCCGCGACGCCGGTGGCGGCGATGATCGCCGCCACGGTGTCGAGGAAGTCCGGTGTGCCGAGCTGACGCGCCGAGACGTTGACCGCCACCCGCGGGACCATTACGCCACTCCGCTGCCATTCCCGCACCTGGCTGCAGGCGGCATTGAGCACCCACTCGCCCATCGGGACGATCAGGCCGCTTTCCTCGGCAACCGGGATGAACTGTCCGGGGAATACCAGTCCGCGCTGCGGATGCTGCCAGCGGATCAGTGCCTCGATACCGATCACCGCGCCATCGTTGGCCCGCACCTGCGGCTGGTAGAACAGGCGGAATTCGCCGCGTTCGAGAGCCTTGCGAATGTCGCCTTCGAGAACCAGGCGTGCGGTCGTCCGGGTGGTCAGCGTTCGTTCATACAACTGCCAGTTATTGCGCCCCTGCTCCTTGGCGTAATACATCGCGGTATCCGCGTGCTTGAGCAGCGTCCCGGCATCGTCGCCGTCGTCTGGAAAGAGCGCGATGCCGATGCTCGAGGTGATCGTGATCTCCTGTTCGCCGATCAGGGCAGGCCTTCCAAGGACCGCCTGTATCCGTTGCGCGACCATGCACGCGGTATCGGCGGTGTCGACATCGGGCAGAACGACGGTGAACTCGTCGCCGCCAAGGCGTGCGAAGTGCAGGCCCGATTCATCGAGGGCCGGCCGGGCGATGAAAGCACCTGCGCGCAGTTGTCCCTGCAGGCGGTCAGCGACCGTCTGCAGCAGGGAGTCGCCGGCACTGTGCCCAAGCGTGTCGTTGATGCGCTTGAAACCGTCGAGATCGAGAAACAACAGGGCCATCCCGCGATTCGTCCGGCGGGCACGCAGTAGTTCACGGTCGAGGCGTTCGAGAAAGCTCTGCCGGTTGGGCAAGCCGGTCAGCGTGTCGAAGTAGGCCAGTCGACGGATCTTCTCTTCGTTGTGCTTCTGGAGGGTGATGTCACGGACGACGATTACCGCCTTGTCCGGCCCGTTTGGCGCGATTCTCGCCTCGTAGTGGTGAATGCTTCCCTCGACGGGCAGTTCGATGAACACCGATTGCAGGTCGTCATTCTCCAGCGCCAGCTCGATACCGTGGCGAAGGATGCTCGCCGTCTCGCTTGGCAGAACCGCTGACACCTGCTTGCCGAGCAGTTCGTCACCGGCAACGAAGAAGCGCGTCGCGTAAGGCTGCTTGTAGTCGAGGCAGAGCCCGTGCCGGTCGACGACCAGAATCAAGTCCGGCATGGCCCACATGATCGCCGCCTGGCGGCCTTCGAGTTCGCGCAATTCGCGTTGCTCGTCACGTAGTCGGACGATCAGCGCGGCGAGCCAGAAGGCTGCCTGAAACAGGCTTCCGATCGGAAAAGCAAAGGCCGCCAGACGGCTGACCTCGACGCCGCTACCCATCACCGAAAATGCCTGCACCCCCCCGCCGACGATGGTCGCGCCCAGCCCGACGGTGAATAGGCGCAGCGAGGAGTCGCCACGGACGACGCCCCTGACCAGCAGCACCATGGTCACCGCGGCAAGGACGAAGAGAACGGCTGCCCCGGCACGATAACCGCCGGCGTGCCAAGCCGAAGTGAGGAAGAGCAGCGCACTGAGCAGGACCGAGCCGCCAATCGCTGTACGCATTCGCCCGCGCAGTTGCAGGAACTCGAGCACCGCGAAACCAATTCCGAGGACCACCGCGGCCACCGAGATCGCTTGCAGGAGGGGAAAGTATTGCGGGCCAGGCCAGAAGGGCACGAACGCGGAGCCGATGCCGAAATTCTGCACCAGCCAGACCTGCAGCCCGACGCAGTACGCGGCATAGGCCAATGCCACACGACTTCCGGCGTAAGCGTCGAAGCCGAGAGCGACGACGATCATCATCAACAGAACGCCGCTGTAGGCCCCCAGGCCCACCCACAGTATGGTGTTGTCGCGCACGAAGCTGGTCTCGTCGGCGACCATGATCCAGGGACGAATGGCCTTGTAGTCCTGCACGATCGCCGTGATCGTCGCATTTTCGGACAAGGCAGGCAGGCGAGCATAGGGGAACGGGCTGACGATGTCACGGTGCGCAAACGGCAAGCCCCGACCCGAAATCGACAGCCAGGGGCAACCATTCACGTCGGTGGCAACGACAATGAAGAATTCGGCAATCGGCTCCTGCAGGTAAACGATCGGCGCTCCCGCAGCGACCTGCTTACCGTCGACCATTACCTGGAAAGCGCGGGCTGGCTTGGTCAGTGACAGCTCGGGCAGCTGCCGCTTCTGACAACCCGGGGGCGGCGTTGACACCGAATCGCGCAACGATGCCAGCCAACGGCTGGCATCGTCCGAGCGACCAGGACCTTGCGGGGCATCCCACAAGGGGGTCAGCCCTGCGGAAGCGCTACGGGCCGCCAGCGAGGCCAGCGGAAGCCCGAAGGCAATCAGCGCCAGGAGCAGCAGACAATTAAAGAGTCGCTTGCTCAGCACGCGTTTCATCCCGCAGTTTGCAGGCATCCACTCCTCCTGTCTCCCAAGACGCCAGGAACCGGCGCGTGTCAGGGAGTCGCGATCGCATTATAGGTGGCAATCCTCGCCACTTCGGCCCTGCTCGGGCGGAGCAAGCTGGCGGCATCGTCAATCAGATCCTCGTGCAGTTCGCCAGCGTGGTCAGTGACATAGAGCGGCTCGAAATGACCGCGGTAAGGTTCGGGAATCGTCATCCGGGGCCGGTACAGCGACCCGAGGGGTTCGCAACCGGCAAGGTAGCTGCGGCAGCCGTCCTGACCGGGCCGAAGGCCGTCGCGGCCATTGCTGCCGAAACGTGGGTAGCTCATGCTCCAGGCGTTGCCCAAGCCGCTCACCAGTCCCCAAGTGGACAGAGTAGCGCGATAACGGCGAAAGAAGCACCAGGCATGCATCGCCAAGCGGCGTTTCGACATCAGGCCCGTGTCCATCCGTGCAGCAAAGGCGACCGCCTGGTCGATGGCGTCGCGAGGCTGACAGACCAGCGATCGCCCATCCATGTCGCGCAGTCGGACGTTCGGCAGAAACGCGCCCTCGCGCAGGCGGCTGCCGAAGAGCGGCGTTCCGAGCATCGGGATGGCAAAACTGAGGAAGCTCGGCAGGGTAATGCGCGGGTTGCCGACGATGAATTCGGTTTCAGCCAGCAAATCGTCGATCCTTTGCTCGGTCAGGTCGAATATCAGGCCGTAGTGAAAGATCAGACCGGCCTCCAGACAGGAGCCTATCGTTTCCTCCTGCGGCAGGATCAGATTCTGTTTCTTGTTGAAGGCGGAAACCTGTGCGCGGCTGAACGATTCGATGCCGCTAAAAAAACCGATACAGCCCGATTCGCGGGCCAGCGAGAGGTTGCCGGCATCGGCGAAGAAATCGGCGGTCACCAGCGCCGCCCAGCCGCCGAACTTGCGCTGCTCGAACAACTCCCTGAGGAGGGTCATGCGCGCCTTGAAATAGGCACGCGGTCCGCCAAAAAAGTTCTGGTCGAGGAACATCACACACTGACGGTAGCCAAGCGCCTCGATCTGGCGGCGCACGTCGTCCAGGTCGTAGGCCATGAATTTGCGGTCTTCGGCGGTCATGGAGCAGAAGTTGCAGCGGAAGTTGCAATTGCGGGAGGCTTCCACGTAGCCGATGATGCGACTCCCGGGCAACAGATCATGACGCGGCGTGGGCACCTCGGCAGCGTGGCCGGGGCCAAAGACCGCGTCGACCACGCCGACCATCTGCTCGACATCGCCGCTACAGACGTAATCGAAATAGCGCCGGCCGAGAGTCGGCAGCATCCGCGCCAACGGGCCACCGATGGCCACGACAATACCTGGATTGAGCGCTCTGGCATACGCCGTAACCTGCTTCATGCGGTCGAACGCCGGGTTCAGGCCAGTCAGCACCAGCAGATCTGCCCATTGCAGCGCGCCAAAATCGTCGAAAGGACCGCTGCGAAACTCGCAGGCGAGGCGAAGATCGACGCGGCTGGGCTCGAGCGTGCCGGCCAGTACGGCGGGGGCAATGGATTGCGGCACGATCCACGGGCTCCCCCGCGCGCTGCGGTGGTTGTCGGAATAGCAGTTGAGGATCAGAATTCGTGGATTGCGCATGCCGGGCTCGGTCCGCCGTCATCAAGCGGACAGCGCGGTCCAGGCAGATTTGGCATCGCTGTACCAGCGATGGCCGACTTCACACAGGCGATCCGTGTTTGGCAGGCCGGGCGAGTCCGACGACGGCTCGGCCCAGATGCCGCAACCCCGGACAGGCTGATTGTGCCAGTCATCGCGCAACCACCCGTCACACAGCCGCTTGATCAAGTCCACGTCCTCCTGCCGACGCGCGGAGATATCCATATCGGCAATGCGGCGAAAATCGTCTACGCTCCAGCCCGCCGGGGCACTCCACAGCCCCGTCGTCCGATCGATGATCGGCTGAATCACCGGATTCATGCGCACTATCGCCGTGTCGGTGTAGGGACAACACGACACGTCAGCCGGCAAGCCGCCGTCAAGCATGAGGTGGGCAATGAAGGTGTGGGCATCCGGAGGATCGGCGATGATCGTCTTGCCGACCTTGACCAGTTCCGGGAGAAAGCCGGTGCTGGCGCGCGGCCGGCACAAGGCATCCGGGATTCCTTCGCTGCCGCATTCGGGCAGAAAAACCGTGCTCGTGCCCAGCGACAGAACGCCGATGTCGTGACGCGGCACGCCCATGGCGATGGCTTCGACAACGCCTGCCAGCACCGGATTATTGTAGCCGGTCATGGCGCCGTCCCAGAAACGACTACCGTCAAATTCGGCGGGCTTGTCGAACCAGTTGATCGGTGCAGTACTCGACGCATGCGCCGCCTGGGCCAGCGTCGCGCGCTGCTGCCGATGCGGGAAACTGGCCGCAGGGCTCGTCACATCGCTACGCATCATGCGCGCCCGGTCGCGGTCGAAGTCGTAGGTCACAAAAAGAAAAGACGTTGGCCTGCCCGGTTCCTCGCGCTGTTTGCGCAGGGCAGCGATACTGTCGTTGAGAACGCCGTGCAGGTTGTGCAGTGATGTGGTACCCATTTGGGGAAGTATGCGGTGCAAGAAGGCAAGCTTTCCGTCGGTAGAAAAACGATGACCAACCGCGCTCGTTGGTGAAAAAACGCCGGTAAGCAACTGCAAGAGACTCCGATACCAGGGCAATCGCCCAAAAAGCGCGTGGCGATTTGCGGGGTTGTCGAACAGGGCAAAGATTTCGCGCGGCGAATAACCCTCGATCAGTGCCGCAGCGACGATCGACCCACCCGAGCAGGCCGACACCAGGTCAAAATGACTGAGAACCTGATGTCCATTCTCACCCGGAAAAAGGTCGTCAAGCGCCCTCGCCTGAATCAAGGCGAACGTACCGCCACCGTCCAGTGAAAGTATGCGGAAGGGCTTGGTGCCGGACTTGGCTTCCATCGGCGAGGCTTCCAAGAAATGCCGAGCTTCGTTTTTATTGCCGTTTCAAGCAGGTGATATTATGCGGCAAATTGCCCCGCGTGAGCGACTTCACTGCAGGACATCGCCATTCCCTGCCGCCTCCAGCGACCTTCCCGAGCCAGCAAGTGAGGCTTCGGGAGCGACCATTCCCGGCGCGCAGAGCCCGCGAGCCGCTGCCGCGATGAACATCGCTACTTCGCCCGCGCCACGCCATTCGCGACGCCGCTGCACCTTGGTGAAAACGATCCTGCCGGGCCGGCACGCTGCCCACTCGATGCTGGCGCTTATCCACGCTGCTATTGTGGTAGCAAATGCCAAGTAATAAACTTGAGGCCGAGCGTTGTGGAACGAACAAGGACGCGCGCATGACACGGCGCCGCACTTCGCCGACTCTTGGCGCGCCCAGCAGACCGCTCCCACAATTCCCCAGCCGTGGCCCGTATGCGAACCGCGACGTCAACGCAAAATCGAGAAAGCACATGAAACAGGCAGAGAAGATGACCCGACCCTCCCTCAATGACAACCACATCAAGATCATCGAGGCCAGACATCACGACCCATTCGAGGTGCTGGGCAAGCATCCGGATGAAAGCGGCGTAAACGTATGCGTCTATATTCCGCATGCCGTGGAAGTATCCATACTGGAAGGAAACCGTCGCCTGGAACGTATCGGCGAGAGCGATTTCTTCACCTGGCGCGGGGCGGCCAACGACGTTCCCGAGCACTATCGGCTGATCTGGCTTGACGATGCTCATCGTCAGCACATTGCCCATGACCCCTATTCCTACGCGCCGCAGATCGGCGATCTCGACCTGCACCTGCTCAGCGCGGGCAACCACCGCCACGCCTACAACATCCTCGGCGCAAATTGCCGCGAAGTCGATGGCGTCGCCGGCGTCTTGTTCGCCGTCTGGGCCCCCAATGCCGAGCGGGTGAGCGTGGTCGGCGACTTCAACCGCTGGGACGGTCGTCGCCACCAGATGCGCGTGCGTCCGGGCAGTGGCGTGTGGGAAATTTTCATCCCCGATCTTGCGCCGGGGGCGTTCTACCGCTTCGAGATCAGGAATCGCCATAGCGGTGAGGTGCTGCTTAAGTCCGACCCCTACGGACAGCAGTTCGAGGCGCGGCCGAAAACCGCGTCGATCGTCGTCGGCGATTCGGAGCATGTCTGGCAGGACGGCGAGTGGATGGCCAAGCGTGCCCTGTGGGACTGGCAGCACGCGCCGATGTCGGTCTACGAGGTGCACCTCGGTTCATGGCAGCGCGGACCGGAGGGGGAGTTTCTCAACTACCGCGAGCTGGCGGTCCGTCTCGTCGATTACGTCACGCGCATGGGCTTCACGCACGTCGAACTGCTGCCGGTCACCGAGCATCCCTTCGACCTCTCGTGGGGCTATCAGGCAACCGGCTATTTCGCCCCGACCAGCCGTTTCGGTACGCCGGACGACTTTCGCTTCTTCGTCGACCACCTGCATGCCCACCATATCGGCGTGATTCTCGACTGGGTGCCGGCGCACTTTCCGAAAGACGCTTATGCCCTCGCCCGCTTCGACGGCACGGCGCTCTACGAGCACGAGGACCCGCGCAAGGGCGAGCACCTCGACTGGTCCACGCTGATCTTCAACTTCGGTCGCAACGAAGTCAGAAACTTCCTGGTTGCCAGTGCGCTGTACTGGTTGCGCGAAATGCACCTCGACGGCCTGCGCGTCGACGCCGTGGCGTCGATGCTCTACCTCGACTATTCGCGTGAGGACTGGATTCCCAACATGTACGGCGGCCGCGAGAACCTGGAGGCGATCGACTTCCTGCGCGAGCTGAACAGCGTGGCGCACGTCGAATGTCCGGGCGCCCTGGTCATTGCCGAGGAATCCACGTCGTGGCCGCAGGTGACGCGGCCGGTCTATCTGGGCGGCCTCGGCTTCGACATCAAGTGGAACATGGGCTGGATGAACGACACCCTGCGCTACATCGCCCAGGAGCCGATCTATCGCCAGTATCACCACAATCTGCTGACCTTCAGCATGCTCTATTCGTTCACCGAGAACTTCATGCTGCCCTTCTCGCACGATGAAGTGGTGCATGGCAAAGGCTCGATGCTGAACAAGATGCCCGGTGACGAATGGCAACGCTTCGCCAACCTGCGCACGCTGTACAGCTACATGTTTACCCATCCGGGCAAGAAGCTGCTGTTCATGGGAACCGAATTCGGCCAGGGTCTGGAATGGAACAGCGCCGGCGTGCTCGACTGGTATGTGCTCGAATACCCGCTGCACAGCGGCATGCAACGCATGGTGGCCGACCTCAACCACCTCTATCGCGACACTCCGGCGCTTTACGGTCACGAGTTCGAGTGGACCGGCTTCGAGTGGATCGACTGCAACGATTCCGCGCAGTCGATACTGAGCTTCGTGCGCCGCGCCGGATCCGAGTTCGTGATCGTGGTCGTGAACCTGACCCCGGTCCCGCGTACGAACTACCGCATCGGCGTGCCTGACGAAGGCGCTTACGCCGAGATCTTCAACTCCGATTCACATTTCTACGGTGGCAGCAACCTCGGCAATGGGCAGGATTCTCTGATTGCCCACTCGCTACCGTGGATGAATCGTTCGCACTCACTGGAAGTCACCGTGCCGCCGCTGGCGACCATCGTGCTGAAGCCGGTTCGCTAGCCGGGTCGTTGCCATTCGCGACAAGCGCGAACGCTGCTCCATGCCGGGCGTGCCGCCGAAGATCGAGCGCGGCGGCGCGCCACGGCTGCAAATCGGCACGCGCTTTCTTGCCGGCGATGGCTTCTGCGGGCACTGCCCGCTCAGCGCGGTACGGAAAACGTCAGCGCTCCGCCGTCGCACATGCCGTCCGACAGGATCAGCAGCCTGTAGGCTTGTGGCGTCTCGTCCAGCACGGTCATGGCCTCGGGTTTCAGCTCCTTGTCTTCGCAGACGTTCGCTTTTCCTGCCTTGATCTCGCGCAGTTCCACGCCACCGAGATCGAGGGTGGCCAGCGTTTTGGGGGTGACCACCCCGCTGCTACTTTTTCCGTCCCACCAGGATATCACCCACTTCACTCCCGGCTGCGTGGCCGGGTCGTCGTCCGGCCCGGTCAACAGCAGGATACCGCCTTGAACGGCCACCATGTCGCGTATGCCACGCCCTGCGCCGACCTTGATTCGGGTGATGCTGGCCCGGACATCGCCACCCTGGAACAGCGCTTCGCTATCGACGGCAAGGATGACGGCCTGGCGCTTCCTGGCCGGGCCACGAAAGCCGAAATAGAGGCGTCCGTCGCTGACCGCCAGGCCTTCGATGTTGACCCCGTGCTGCCCGAGCAACTTCGGCGCCTCGGGGGGAGCAGTCGTGCCCAGGCATTTGCCTTCGCCGACATGCGCCTGGAGTTCGGGCTGCGCTTGCATGATCGACCACAGGCGTCCGCTGTCGGCGTAATCCACCAGCACCCCGCTGGGGTCACCGCCCGGAGAGCGCAGCGCACGGCCGGTCGCCGGATCGCGGCGAAAGCGGATCACATGGCGGCTGTGCGGGTTGTTCCGGCAGTCGGAACGCTTCGCCGAGTGCGAGCCGGTGACGTAGAAGTAGTTGCCGTCGGTGGCCGCGCCTTCGGCGTCCAGTTCACCCTCGTCCGCGCGCAGCGCAACCCGCTCCGGCCCGACCACCAGGGTCCCGTCGCGCAGGGTGGCGTAACGCGCCTCGACCCCCTCGTCGAAGACCAACAGGCAGATGCGCTGTTGCACGGCACTGCGGCTGCAAGCGATGCCGCTCACCGAGCGACGGATCTTTGCGTCTTTCTTTTTGCCCAGCTTGAAGGAGAAGCCATCGCCGCTATCCCATGGCCCGCTGGTCGGCTGCACGCTGGGGATGGTGAGCGGTGTTTGCGCATACGTGCTGCCTGGCGCCCAAAGAAGGCTGGCACTGACGAGCGCCAGCGCGCTGCGGCGCCAGGACGGTAGAAAGCGGGTTCCGGAATGCTTCATGGTCTCGGAGTGCTCCGGGAGGTCATTGATCTTCCTTGCACATACGGCGGATTTCATTTTCCTTGATGGCCAGATCGACCTGTTGCAGGACGGCGTCGACATCGGCCAGTCGTTCGTCGGCAACGACGTACCCGGTCAAGGCAAGGTCCGGAGTCAGCGAGCCACTTTCGTAGTGCGCCCAGATCTCCTTGCCGAACTGGGTGTCCGCCAGCGACGGCGCAAAAGCGCTGAAGTAGGTTCGCAGATTGATCACGTCGCGGGCGAACATTTCGGCGGCGTTGCTGTTGCCCGCCGCATCGATGGCCTGGGGCACATCGATGATCACCGGTCCGTCCTCGCCGACAAGGATGTTGTATTCGGAAAGATCGCCGTGGATGATTCCGGCGCACAGCATCCGTACCACCTGATTGATGAGCAGGGCGTGAAATTCCAGCGCCAGTTCGTCGCTGAGCTCGACATCGTTGAGGCGCGGAGCGGCATCACCGTTGGCGTCTACGATCAAATCCATCAGCAAGACACCCTCGTAGCACAGATGCGGCTGCGGGACCCGCACACCCGCCGCAGCCAGCCGATACAGGGCGTCGACCTCGGCACTCTGCCAGACCTCTTCCTGCATCTTGCGCCCAAAACGGCTGCCCTTCTCCATGGCGCGCGCCTGCCGGCTGTTTCTTACCTTGCGACCCTCCTGATACGAGGCGTTGTGGCGGAAGCTACGTTGACTGGCTTCCTTGTAGACTTTGGCGCAGCGAATGTCTTCGCCGCAGCGAACGACATAGACGGTGGCCTCCTTGCCGCTCATGAGCTGGCCGAGCACCTCGTCAACGAGGCCTTCTTCAACGAGCGTGGCGAGCCTTGCCGGGGTCTTCATGGGGTGTTCATTTCCTGGTTTTCCTACTGAGGGCGATGGGCAAACTGCGCGACCGAGGCACCGGACAAGACGATCATGGTCAGCGAGCCAGTCGAGCGCAGACCTCGAAAAGCCTGCGGCAACCACGCAGTGTAGCGTCTTCTGCCGCACACGAGAGCGCCGCGTCGTCGCGACGCAGCGTCGCCGGCCTATACTGAGCCGCGGACAAGAAATCATCGATTGCCATGCGCGGCCATCGCCAACAGAATGCGAATCGACACGCGCCTGGCTTTTCCGGATTAGCCCTAGCAAAACCAGCACTACCGCAACAGGATCTCCATGTCGATCAGTGTCCTCGATCTGTTCAAAATTGGCGTTGGCCCGTCGAGCTCCCACACCATCGGCCCGATGCAGGCAGCGCACGACTTCGTCCTTGATCTGGCAGCCAGAAAGCTGCTCGGCGCGGTGCGCCGTGTCGACGTCAGGCTCTACGGCTCGCTGGCAGCGACCGGGATCGGGCACGGCACCGATCGTGCGGTGATCGTCGGCCTGATGGGCCAGCGCGCCGACACCATCGATCCTGACTTCATCGCTCCCGCGGTCGCCGAGGTGCAACGCAGCGCCAGTCTGCTGCTCGCCGCAAGGGTCGCCGTGCCTTTCGACTGGGGCCGCGACATGCGCTTGTTGCCGGTGAGCCTGCCCTACCACCCCAACGCCTTGCGGCTCGGCGCCCACGGCGACGATGGCGTGCTCTTCGAGAATACCTTCTACTCGGTCGGCGGCGGCTTCGTGATCGACGAAGCGCAGGCCAGGGCCGGCGCCAGCGCCCGCGCGATCGCGGAAAAGCCATTGCGCCACGAGTTCAATAGCGCCGCCGACCTGCTGGCCATCTGTCGCCGGCATTCGCTGCGCGTCAGCGAGGTGATGCTCGAGAACGAACGTGCCTGGCGCGGCGACGACGAGACGCGGGCGGCGCTGCACCGTATCTGGAAAGCCATGCGTGCCTGTGTCGCCCGCGGCATCGCCCACCAGGGCGGCGTGCTGCCGGGCGGCCTCGAAGTGCGCCGCCGCGCGCCGGCGCTGCACGCCAAGCTGCAGCAGCGCGAAGTCGGACGCAATCTGATCAGCGACACCATGGCCGCGCTCGACTGGGTCAATCTCTATGCGCTGGCGGTCAACGAGGAGAACGCCGGCGGCGGCCGCGTAGTCACCGCGCCGACCAACGGCGCAGCCGGAATCATCCCCGCCGTGCTGCACTACTACATGGACTTCCAGCCCGGCAGCAGCGCCAGCGACGTCAGCGACTTCCTGCTGACTGCAGCGGCCATCGGCACCCTGTGCAAGAAGAACGCGTCGATCTCGGGTGCCGAAGTCGGTTGTCAGGGCGAGGTCGGCTCGGCCTGCGCGATGGCCGCAGCCGGGCTCACTGAAATCATGGGCGGCAGCCCTGAACAGGTCGAGAACGCCGCCGAAATCGGCCTCGAACACAACCTCGGCCTGACCTGCGACCCGGTCGCCGGTCTCGTGCAGGTGCCGTGCATCGAGCGCAACGCGATGGCTTCGATCAAGGCCATCAATGCCGCCCAACTGGCGCTGCGCGGCGACGGCGCGCATACCGTTTCGCTCGATCACGCGATCCGCACCATGCGCGACACCGGCCGCGACATGCTCGACAAATACAAGGAAACCTCACGCGGCGGCCTGGCGGTCAGCTTCACCGAATGCTGAGCGCGCGTGCACCGACCAGCTACTCGAGGCCCGGGCATACGAGAAGCTGGGTGCCTGCGCGACGCTCCTGACAACATCTTGTAGTAGGGCAAGAGCATTTGTGCGCGGCGGGCTCAACCCCTACCGACGCCAGCAGTCGCCCGCACATCTGTGACGATCCTTGCGCCCCGTTACCGGCGAGCGAGGATCGTCAGTCACTCGCAGCCGGGACCGATAACGACGTGCGTGTATAATCCCGCTCGATGGCAGCAGACGTCGCGCTGATACCCCGCTCCTCGCGCAGGACACAGGCCCACCCTTATGAAACCTTGCCCCGACAATGACTTCGGTCGTCACCTGCCGGCCGCTTGCGGCGCCGGCGAGGCGCGCTGCGCGCCCTGAACGAGGCATGAGCAGACGTCTGATCTGGGTCCTCTGGATCGCCCTGGCGGCGGTCTGGTTCGGCACGCTCGACCAGCGCGCGCTGGTCCGCCCGGACGAAGGGCGCTATGCGGAAATCCCGCGCGAAATGGCGGCCAGTGGCGATTGGGTGACGCCCCGCCTGAACGAGTTCAAGTACTTCGAGAAACCGGCGCTGCAATACTGGGCGACGGCCGCCGGCTACAAGGTATTTGGTCAAAGCGAATGGACGGCGCGCCTGTGGCCGGCGCTGACCGGGTTTCTGAGCGTCCTGCTCGCCTGGTGGACCGGCCGCCGCCTGTGGGGGCCGGTGGCCGGCCACCTGGCGGCGGCGATCCTGGCCAGCTCGCTGCTCTTCGTCGTTCTCGGCCACCTGATCACGCTCGACATGGGCCTGTCGTTCTTTCTGCAGGTCGCGTGGACCGCTTTCCTTTTCGCGCAGAATGACGAGCGGAGTTCCAGCCGGCGCTGGATGCTGCTCGCCTGGGGGGCGCTGGCACTGGCGGTGCTCTCGAAGGGACTGGTCGCCCTGGTGCTGGTCGGCGCCGCGCTGGTCGGCTACACGCTGCTCAACCGCGACCTTTCGCCGTGGAGGCGACTGGCGCCACTGCGCGGGCTGGCGCTGTTCCTGCTCGTCGCCGCGCCATGGTTCGTCGCCGTGTCGCTGGCCAATCCCGAATTTCCGCAGTTCTTCTTCATCCACGAGCACTTCGAGCGCTTTCTGTCGACGGTGCACCGGCGTAACGAGCCGGGCTGGTATTTCCTTGCGGTGTATGCGCTCGGCGCGCTGCCATGGTCGCTATTGCTGGTACACACGCTGCTCAAGTCGTGGAGCCAGGGGGTTGGAGGTCGCTTCAGCGCCGACCGTTTCCTGCTCGTGTGGATCATCGCGACCTTCGCCTTCTTCAGCGTCTCCGGCTCGAAAATGGCGCCCTATATCCTGCCCATCTTCCCGGCCCTGGCACTGCTCGGCGGACACAATATTGCCAGCCTGTCGCGCCGTGCCTGGCTGATTCATCTGGCGCTGCTCGCAGCGCTGGCCGTGGCCGCACTGGCGACGGCGCCGCGGGTGCTGCGCCTGGCGGGCGACTCGTACTCGCTGGAAATGCTGCAGGGGGTCCTGAACTGGCTGACCGGTGCGGCGGCGATATCGCTGGCCAGCATCGTCGCGGCGATGCTTCTGGCCTGGGCGCAGCACAAGGTCGCGGCGGCGGCGATCCTGGCCGTCGGCGGTCTCCTGAGCACCAGTGCCGGCTTGCTCGGGCACGACCATCTGTCGCCATACAGTTCCACCCGCGGCCTCGCCGTGCAGGCGCAGCCTCGGCTCAAACCGGGTGTGCCCTTCTACAGCGTGGACTATTACGAGCAGACGCTGCCCTTCTACCTCAAGCGCACGCTGACCATGGTCGCCACCGAGAATGAACTGTCGTTCGGCATCGAGCAGGAGCCGCACAAGTGGATTCCGACGATCGACGAGTTCACGCTCCGCTGGCACCATGACCGCGACGCGTTCGCGGTCATGACCCTCGATGTTTTCGAGCGCCTGGCGACCGCGGGTCTGCCGATGACCGAGATCGCCCGCAACCGGCGCTACGTGATCGTCGAGAAGCCGGCCGCTCCTGTTGCGCTTCCTGTCACCGCGACCGTCACTGTGTCCACTACCGCGCCGGCCGCCGCTCGTGCCACCGTTCCGGCCAGTGCTCCGGCGGCGCATGGCCCGGGAATGAGCGGCAACAGTCGCGTCGCAACGGGCGAAACACCGCCGGCAGAAAAGGCCGCGTCCCTCAACCACGCCAGCGATGGAGCCCCGCACTGAGATGACCCCTATCGCTTTTTCCCTGGTGCTCACCGGTGTGCTGCTCAACGCCGCAGCCCAACTGCTGCTCAAGGCCGGTACCAACGCTATTGGCCATTTTGATTTCTCACTGAGCAACCTCATCCCGATCGGCTTCAAGGTCGCCGGCCAGCCGGCGATCATCGCCGGCCTGGCCTGCTACGCGGTCAGTGTGGTGGTTTGGATAATGGCCCTGTCACGGGTACCGGTAAGCATTGCCTACCCGATGCTGTCGATCGGCTACGTGATCAACGCGCTGATCGCGCACTACTGGTTCGGCGAGATTCTGGTCATGCAAAAAGCGCTGGGCATCGGCCTCATTCTCATCGGTGTGATTCTGGTCGCCAACTCGTGAGTACCCCCATGTCACCGCCCCTGCCCATGCTGCCCATCACCCGCCCGTCGATTGACGAGGAGACGATCGCCGCGGTCGGCGAGGTACTGCGCTCGGGCTGGATCACCAGCGGGCCGAAGGTGCAGGCTTTCGAAGCTGCACTATCGAACATCTGCGGCGGCCGACCGGTGCGCGCGTTCAACTCCGGTACGGCGACTCTGGAGGTGGCGTTGCGCCTGGCCGATGTTGGCCCCGGCGACGAGGTGATCACGACACCGCTGACCTGGGTGGCGACGGCCAACGTGATCCTCGAAGTCGGCGCCACGCCGGTGCTGGTGGACGTCGACCCGGTCACGCGCAACATCGATCTCGAACAGGCAGAGGCGGCGGTCACGCCACGCACCAGGGCGCTGCTTCCGGTCGACCTGGCCGGCCTGCCGGTAGACCGCGATCGGCTCTACGCGATTGCCGCCCGACATCGCCTGCGCGTCGTCGAGGACGCTGCCCAGTCGTTCGGCGCGGCGTGGAACGGGCAGCCAATCGGCAGCATGGGCGACTTCGTCTCATTCAGCTTTCATGCCAACAAGAACCTGACCACCTGCGAGGGTGGCGCGCTGGTGCTGCCGCACGACATCGACCCCGGACTCTGTGAGCGTCGACGGCTGCAGGGCGTCAAGCGCGCTGCCGACGGCACGATGGACGTGGACGTCCTCGGCGGCAAGTTCAACCTGACCGACGTCGCCGCCGCACTGGGCCTCGGCCAGCTCAGACGGCTGCACGAATTCACCGAACGGCGTCGCGCGCTCGCCCGACGCTATTTCGCGACGATCGAGCCGACGCTCGGCCTGACGCTGCCCGTGGCCGACTTCCACCACTGCAACTGGCACATGTTTCAGCCGCTGCTGCCGGCCGGAAGCGATCGCGGCGCTTTCATCGCAGCCATGAAGGAAGAGGGTATCGGCATCGGCGTACATTACCCGCCGCTGCACCTGTTCAGCCTCTACCGGGGACTCGGTTTTCACGCCGGACAGTTCCCGCAGGCTGAAGATGTCGGTGCCCGAACCGTTACACTGCCGCTTTTCCCGGCGATGAGCGATGGCGACGTGGACCGCGTCTGCGCCGCCCTGCGCCGTACATTGACCTAGTGGAGTGCCGAGCCAGCCATGATCCCCCCCGAAATCTCCGTCATCATTCCCGTCTACAACGAAGAGGACGGCCTGCCGACGCTGTTCGCCCGCCTCTATCCGGCGCTCGACCAGCTCGACACGCCGTACGAGGTCGTATTCATCAACGACGGCAGCAGTGACCGTTCGGCAGCGCTGCTCCGCGAGCAGTACGAGCGCCGGCCGGACGTCACCCGCGCCATTCTCCTGGCCGCTAACGCCGGCCAGCACATGGCGATCATGGCCGGCTTCGAACACGCGCGCGGGCAGATCATCGTCACCCTCGACGCCGATCTGCAGAACCCGCCCGAGGAGATCGGCAAGGTCATCGACAAGATGCGCGAAGGCCACGACTACGTGGGCAGCATTCGCCGCATACGTCACGACAACCTGTTCCGCAGCAGCGCGTCGAAAGCGATGAACTACCTGCGCGAGAAAATTACCCGCATCCGCATCACTGACCAGGGCAACATGCTGCGCGCTTATTCGCGCACGGTGGTGAACGCCATCAACTCGTGCAAGGAAGTCAGCACCTTCATCCCGGCACTGGCCTACACCTTCGCCCGCAACCCGGCGGAGATCGTCGTCGAACATGAAGAGCGTGCGGCCGGTGCGTCGAAGTATTCGCTCTATAGCCTGATCCGCCTCAACTTCGACCTGATGACCGGATTCTCGCTGGTTCCGCTGCAGTGGTTCTCGATGCTCGGGATCGTCGTCTCGCTTGGCTCGGCGGCGCTGTTTGTGCTGCTGATCGTTCGTCGCCTGGTCGTTGGCCCGGAGGCCGAGGGCTTGTTCACCCTCTTCGCGCTGATGTTCTTCCTGATCGGCCTGGCGCTCTTCGGTATCGGCCTGCTCGGCGAATACGTCGGCCGCGTCTACCAGCAGGTACGTCACCGCCCACGCTACCTGATCGAAGCCATCCTCGAAGGCGACCAGTGAGCCAAGCCCCGCAGGCGGTACGAGCGGTGGTCTTCGCCTACCACAATGTCGGTGCTCGCTGTCTGCGCGTGCTGCTGGCGCACGGCGTGGACGTCGCGCTGGTGGTGACCCATGCGGACAACCCTGCCGAGAACATCTGGTTCGAATCTGTGGCCGAAGTGGCGCGCGATTACGACCTGCCCGTTGCCACTCCCGACGACGCCAACACGCGCGGGTTTGCTGCCCAGCTGCGCGCGCTGCAGCCTGATTTCTTCTTCTCGTTCTACTATCGGCAGATGCTCAAGCCTGCGCTGCTGGCGATCCCGACGCGCGGCGGCTACAACATGCACGGCTCACTCCTTCCCAGATACCGCGGCCGGGTACCCGTGAATTGGGCGCTGATCAATGGCGAACGCGAAACCGGCGCTACCCTGCACCGTATGGTCGAGAGGCCCGATGCGGGCGAAATCGTCGCTCAACAGGCGGTACCCATCCTCCCCGACGATACCGCTGGCGAAGTCTTCGCCAAGGTGACCCTGGCCGCCGAACTGGCGCTCGACCGGGTACTGCCAGCGCTTCTCGGCGGCACTGCGACACACCTGCAACCCGACCTCAGCGTCGGTAGCTATTTCGGCGGCCGCAAGCCCGACGATGGCCGCATCGACTGGAAGCAGCCGGCGGCAGTGGTGCACAACCTGATCCGCGCCGTCGCGCCGCCCTACCCCGGAGCCTTTTTTTTCATCGGCGAACGGCGTATCGTCGTCACCCGCAGCCTGACGAGCCGTGCTTCGCGCGGCCCGAGCGGGCGACCCGAGCTGCATACCGACGGCGATCACCTGCTGGCCCGTTGCGCGGACGGTGGCGTGCTCAGGATTCTGTCACTTGAAGTGGACGGCGAGCCCCTAGCGCCCGCCGCCCTGCCCGCCCGCCTGGGCCAAAACCCTATCCCCCTAGTCTGACTACCATGAAAAAAATCCTCATCCTCGGCGTCAACGGCTTCATCGGCCACCACCTCTCGCAACGCATCCTGGCCAGTACCGACTGGGAGGTTTACGGGATGGATATCAACAGCGAGCGGGTCGCCGACCTGCTGCACGATGCACGCTTCCATTTCTTCGAAGGCGACATCCTGATCAGCAAGGAATGGATCGAGTATCACGTGCGCAAGTGCGACGTCGTCCTGCCGCTGGTCGCCATCGCCACCCCGGCGACCTACGTCACCGAGCCACTGCGCGTCTTCGAGCTCGACTTCGAGGCCAATCTGCCGATCATCCGGCACGCCGTCAAATACAAAAAACGGGTCGTTTTCCCATCGACCTCCGAGGTCTACGGAATGAGCCAGGATCCGGAGTTCGACCCCGAGAGCTCGCCGCTGATCTACGGCCCGATCAACAAGCCGCGCTGGATCTATGCCTGCGCCAAACAGATGATGGACCGTGTGATCCACGCCTACGGCCAGCAGGAAGGCTTGCAATTCACCTTGTTTCGCCCCTTCAACTGGATCGGCCCAGGCCTTGACTCGATCCACACGCCCAAGGAAGGTTCGTCGCGTGTGATCACGCAGTTCCTCGGCCACATCGTGCGTGGCGAACCGATCAAACTGGTTGACGGCGGCGCGCAAAAGCGTTCGTTCACCTATATCAGCGACGGCATCGATGCCTTGATGAAGATCATCGACAACAAGGACGGCGTTGCCGACAGCAAGATTTACAACATCGGCAATCCGAAAAACAACTACTCGATCCGCGAGCTGGCCACCTTGATGCTCGACCTCGCCAAACGATACCCCGAATACGCCGACTCCGCCGCCAAGGTGAAGGTCCTCGAAACGACCTCGGCCGAGTATTACGGCAAGGGCTACCAGGACACCCAGCACCGTGTGCCAAAGATCACCAACACCATGGCCGACCTGGACTGGGCGCCGAAAGTGACCTTCGAGGACGCCCTGCGCGGCATCTTCGAGGCCTATCGCAGCGACGTCGCCGGCGCGCGCCGGCTGATGGACTGAAGGGGCACTCAGGCCAATCATCCATGCGCACACTCGTCCTCAAGATCGACGTCGACACCTACCGCGGTACGCTGATCGGTGTGCCGCGCCTGGTCGAACTCCTGCTCCGCCATCGCGCCGATGCCAGCTTCCTGTTCTCGCTCGGTCCCGACCACACTGGCCGGGCAATCAAGCGCGTCTTCCGCCGTGGCTTCATGCAAAAGGTGTCGCGAACCTCGGTGCTCGCTCACTACGGCTTCAAGACCCTGATGTACGGAACGCTGCTACCGGGCCCGGATATCGGCCGCTGCTGCGCCGGCATCCTGCGCAGCGTCGGCGAAGCCGGCTTCGAGACGGGCATCCACTGCTGGGACCATATCCGCTGGCAGGATGGCGTCCGCCACGCCGACGCGCGCTGGACCGAGCGCGAGCTGCAGCTCGCCACCAAGCGTTACTCGGAGATCTTTGGCGAAGCCGCCCGGATACACGGCGCTGCCGGCTGGCAGATGAATCCACACGCCCTGCGCCTGATGCAGCGCCTGGGCTTCAGCCACAGCTCCGACTGCCGCGGCACGCACCCCTTCATGCCCCTGTGGAATGCCGAAATCGTCAATTGCCCCCAACTGCCGACGACTCTGCCGACGCTCGACGAACTGATCGGCGTCGACGGCGTTGACGATGGCAACGTCCACGAGCACCTGCTCGCGCTCACGCGCGATGCCCCCGTAAATGGCCACGTCTTTACCCTGCACGCCGAACTGGAAGGAATGAAACTCCTTCCAGTCTTCGAGAAACTGCTCCTTGGCTGGCACGAACAGGGCTACACGCTCACTACCCTAAGCAAGCTCGGCGCCGGCCTCGACCCGTATTACCTGCCTCGCCACGAAATCCACTGGGGCCGCGTGCCCGGTCGTTCCGGCGAACTTCTTGTCCAGGGCGCCGAGTTCCTGAACGAGCGCCTGGCCTGACGAACGATCGTCTCGTCATTAGTTCGTAAGGTCATGAATTCGCCGTCGACCGGCCGCCGTCTCCATTGCAATCCTGACATCTTTCCGATCGTTAACGGCCAAAGCCCCCGACGAGGATTTGTCGGGGGCTTTGTGGAGGGGGAGCCTGGCGGTGACCTACTTTCACACATGAAGTATGCACTATCATCGGCGTACCTTCGTTTCACGGTCCTGTTCGGGATGGGAAGGGGTGGGTCCAAAGGGCTATTGCCGCCAAGCATAACGGTTTCGCACGCCGCGGTAGGCGGGGTGCGCAAAAGGGGAAGAAGGTAATGTGGGGCGTTGTGATTGCGCTTTGTTTCTGAGTTGCTGCTTAAGGTTATAGGATCAAGCCTCACGGGCAATTAGTACTGGTTAGCTTAACGCATTGCTGCGCTTCCACACCCAGCCTATCAACGTGGTGGTCTACCACGACCCTTCAGGGGGATCAAGTCCCCAGGGAAATCTTATCTTAAGGCGAGTTTCACGCTTAGATGCTTTCAGCGTTTATCTCTTCCGAACTTAGCTACCCGGCAATACGACTGGCGTCATAACCGGTACACCAGAGGTTCGTCCACTCCGGTCCTCTCGTACTAGGAGCAGCCCCCTTCAAATTTCCAGCGCCCACGGCAGATAGGGACCAAACTGTCTCACGACGTTTTAAACCCAGCTCACGTACCACTTTAAATGGCGAACAGCCATACCCTTGGGACCGACTACAGCCCCAGGATGTGATGAGCCGACATCGAGGTGCCAAACACCGCCGTCGATATGAACTCTTGGGCGGTATTAGCCTGTTATCCCCAGAGTACCTTTTATCCGTTGAGCGATGGCCCTTCCATACAGAACCACCGGATCACTATGACCTACTTTCGTACCTGCTCGACGTGTGAGTCTCGCAGTCAAGCACGCTTATGCCATTGCACTATCAGCACGATGTCCGACCGTACCTAGCGTACCTTCGTACTCCTCCGTTACACTTTAGGAGGAGACCGCCCCAGTCAAACTGCCTACCATGCACGGTCCCAGACCCGGATTCACGGGCCATGGTTAGAACCTCAAACAAACCAGGGTGGTATTTCAAGGTTGGCTCCACCAGAACTAGCGTCCCAGTTTCACAGCCTCCCACCTATCCTACACAGATTGGTTCAAAGTCCAATGCAAAGCTACAGTAAAGGTTCATGGGGTCTTTCCGTCTAACCGCGGGGAGATTGCATCTTCACAATCATTTCAACTTCGCTGAGTCTCAGGAGGAGACAGTGTGGCCATCGTTACGCCATTCGTGCAGGTCGGAACTTACCCGACAAGGAATTTCGCTACCTTAGGACCGTTATAGTTACGGCCGCCGTTTACCGGGGCTTCGATCAAGAGCTTGCACCCCATCACTTAACCTTCCGGCACCGGGCAGGCGTCACACCCTATACGTCCACTTTCGTGTTTGCAGAGTGCTGTGTTTTTATTAAACAGTCGCAGCCACCATTTCACTGCAACCCTTTCAGCCTACACCCGCGAGGGGCTTCAACCTATCAGGGCGCACCTTATCCCGAAGTTACGGTGCAAATTTGCCGAGTTCCTTCTCCTGAGTTCTCTCAAGCGCCTTAGAATTCTCATCCTGCCCACCTGTGTCGGTTTGCGGTACGGTCTCTCTGTAACTGAAGCTTAGAGGCTTTTCTTGGAAGCATGGTATCAATCACTTCGCGGTCAAAGACCACTCGTTATCACGCCTCAGAATTGATCTCCCGGATTTGCCTAAGAGACCTTCCTACACGCTTGAACCGGGACGTCCAACACCCGGCTGACCTAACCTTCTCCGTCCCCCCATCGCATTACAAAGAGGTACAGGAATATTGACCTGTTTCCCATCGACTACGCTTTTCAGCCTCGCCTTAGGGGCCGACTCACCCTGCGCCGATGAACGTTGCGCAGGAAACCTTGGGCTTTCGGCGAGGGAGCTTTTCACTCCCTTTATCGCTACTCATGTCAGCATTCGCACTTCTGATACCTCCAGCATCCTTCTCAAGACACCTTCAACGGCTTACAGAACGCTCTCCTACCATATCCTTACGGATATCCGCGACTTCGGTGCATAGTTTGAGCCCCGTTATATCTTCCGCGCAGGACGACTCGACCAGTGAGCTATTACGCTTTCTTTAAAGGATGGCTGCTTCTAAGCCAACCTCCTGGCTGTCTAAGCCTTCCCACCTCGTTTCCCACTTAACTATGTCTTTGGGACCTTAATCGGCGGTCTGGGTTGTTTCCCTCTTGACACCGGACGTTAGCACCCGATGTCTGTCTCCCAAGCTCGCACTCAACGGTATTCTGAGTTTGCAATGGTTTGGTAAGTCGCGATGACCCCCTAGCCATAACAGTGCTTTACCCCCGTCGGTGATACTTGAGGCACTACCTAAATAGTTTTCGGAGAGAACCAGCTATTTCCAAGTTTGTTTAGCCTTTCACCCCTATCCACAGCTCATCCCCTAATTTTTCAACATTAGTGGGTTCGGACCTCCAGTGCGTGTTACCGCACCTTCATCCTGGCCATGGATAGATCACTTGGTTTCGGGTCTACGCCCAGCAACTAATCGCCCTTATCAGACTCGGTTTCCCTACGCCTCCCCTATTCGGTTAAGCTCGCTACTGAACGTAAGTCGCTGACCCATTATACAAAAGGTACGCAGTCACCCCACGAAGGGGCTCCCACTGTTTGTATGCATGCGGTTTCAGGATCTATTTCACTCCCCTCCCGGGGTTCTTTTCGCCTTTCCCTCACGGTACTGGTACGCTATCGGTCGATTACGAGTATTTAGCCTTGGAGGATGGTCCCCCCATGTTCAGACAGGATTTCTCGTGCCCCGCCCTACTTGTCGCAAGCTTAGTACCACAACCAAGTTTTCGCGTACGGGGCTTTCACCCACTATGGCGCCACTTTCCAGAGGCTTCCGCTAACTCAATTGCTATCACTTGCAGGCTGTTCCCAGTTCGCTCGCCACTACTTTGGGAATCTCGGTTGATTTCTTTTCCTCCGGCTACTTAGATGTTTCAGTTCGCCGGGTTCGCTTCCTCACGCCTATATATTCAGCGTGGGATACTCCTTGCGGAGTGGGTTTCCCCATTCGGATATCTCTGGATCAAAGCTTCATTGCCAGCTCCCCAGAGCTTTTCGCAGGCTTGTACGTCCTTCATCGCCTGTAATCGCCAAGGCATCCACCACATGCACTTATTCGCTTGATCCTATAACCTTAAGCTCTCTTGCGAGACCTCGAAGCTACAGGCAACTCCTTTGTGCTCTCCCTGAATCAACAGGGAAATCGATGCAATCACAACCGTATCACCAGCCTCTCCACGCATCAAAACGACTGCGTTTAACCGGTGATACTACCTTCTTCCATTTTGTTAAAGAGCACGAGCCCCGTAAGGGGTCAGGCCTGAAAAGTCTACAAACTCTTCAGGCCTGACATCTCACAAGTTGCGGGTGGTGGAGGATGACGGGATCGAACCGACGACCCCCTGCTTGCAAAGCAGGTGCTCTCCCAGCTGAGCTAATCCCCCGGGTTCCGGGTGACAACACCTCCCAGAATGCCGCCAGGCGCCTCAATCACTCTCCGC
>NZ_CAJQUB010000002.1:110000-111417 GCF_907163215.1 Candidatus Accumulibacter sp. ACC005
GTAGATGACCAGCGAGACGATGCGGGCGTCGTTTCTCGGCCGCATCTCCTGCAAGCCGCCAAGGACCGCGAGCCCCCACACGGTGCCGAGCAAGGACCAGCCCCACGGGCCACGCAAGGTGACCAGGCAGAACGGCGTGTAACTGCCTGCGATGAGCAAATAAATACTCTGGTGATCAAGTTTGCGCAGGATGTCCTTGGCCCGTCCGCGGAAGCTGTGGTACATGGCCGAGAAGCTGTAGAGCAGCACCAGGGTGACGCCATAGATGGACACGCTGACCAGTTTCCACGCGTCGCCGTCAAGCGCTGCGAGAACGACCAGCACCACCGCACCGACCAGCGCAAGGACAGCGCCGACAAGGTGAGTCCAGGCGTTCAGTTTCTTTTCCTCGCCATCGTAACATATGATCCCTTGGACGCGCTGGTTGCCGCAGTCGGAAGCTACAGGAACCGTCTGGCGCGCAGGCTGATTGAGAAGCAGGTCCGCATGTCCGCGGATCCCTCGGTCGCCGGTCAATCGCTGGCAGTGCCACCTCATGGTCACGACCTGTGGGGATCGTCGGAAACGCCTGCTTTTTGCCCTTCTGGCAAACAAAGGAACTCCGAGCCCTATGAAATTTCGGTCCGACCCGGCCCTATTATTAGCACCTCGCTAGCGTGATGCCGTAACACCCTGCCGCCGAGGATCATGAAGCGCACCTCAGGGTCCCTGTCATGTTCCACCATCTTCTTAACCGCGGAGGAAATTGTCATGAAAATTTCGTCCGTTGAATGGCATGATCGCGTCAGCGTCAAGACGCCTTGAATAGGAGCGCAGACCGCTTCTTTCGTAAGCCCGATGCGGGCACCGAAAAGGCCGGATCAGTGCGAGATCCCGCCGTTTGGCAATGCAACTGCTTGAATGGCTCCGTGCGTGCCTCGGCGTCAAGGTGGGTGACCGGTCCTTTTCGGCAAGTATGCTGCCAGACCGTCAAGTCGTTGCGAAGAGCTGCTGGTCATGCCGTCGAAGAAGACATCAGGCGTCGTTGTAGGCCTAATGCCTCCGCAAGGCCAGTTCGGCACATCACTCTCCCGAGAATGCCATTCGGCATGCCGGTTTCCTTGAACAACATCCCTAAAGAATTCTAGGAGTTTTACCTCTATGGCAGCTAAAGACGTCCGTTTGGCGATTAGCGCACGCGCTCCATGGTTTGAAGGCGTTTAACCTTCTGCCGACGCAGTCAAGATCACCCTCGGCCCCAAGTGTCCGCAACGTTGTGTCTGGATCGCTCGTATTGCCTCCGACCGTCACCCCGGACGGTGTCTCCGTCGCCAATGAAATCAACTCAAGACAAGTTCGCCAACATGGGCGCCCGATGGCTAAGGAAGTCCGCCTCCAGACTTCCGACATCGCCGTGACGCACGACACCGCGACCGTC
>NZ_CAJQUB010000003.1:0-75000 GCF_907163215.1 Candidatus Accumulibacter sp. ACC005
ACGGGTGTTGGCCGAGCGACTGCCGTGAAGACGAAATCCGATACGACCAGCACGCTCTTTGGAGTTCTACCGCGAGTGTGTGTCCCCCTGATGTGGGACCGCTACATCCTCAGAAGTAAGACTATCCCGAGGTCACTAACGTCTGGGCCAGCCTGAACGGCAGACACTCCCGGCTGCGATTGGTTACCGTGCGCGACATCAGCGATCATGTCTTCTGAACACCAATCGTTGCGATGTCGCCTATCAGAGCTTCAGCACGCATCTCACCGCCGAGTCACCCGGCCAGCTTACGCTTGCTCGGTTCGCGTCTCACCGAGATACCAGGCCGACGCCGGCGCGGCGATCGTCGCTCGCTGGCGACTCTCGCCCCATCTCTGGCCTTGCCGCGGGTCGGCACGGACACGGTCAAGCCGGCGATCGTCGCCACCTTTCTGATTCGACGCGCAGTACCTGCTGCCCGCGCAGCTGGGGATGCCGCCAGCGCGCATGACCAACCTGGCGATGTCTCATCGTGCTGCGCTCGACCACGTACTCGTACAAGCTGATGGCTCGCATCGCCGAATCGAACTGATGCCCAAGGTACGAATGCCATCGAAACTCGTTCAGTGACTATCTTCCCGGTCCTTCCTGCTCTTCGTGGGTGATCAGCGTCACCAAGGGCCGGGGCCATCCTCAATTCCTACTCCACGAGCCTGTCTGGATTCCTCTCTGGGCGCCGCCTTGACGCGGTGATGAACTTCATCATCACCATGTATTCCGCGCAGACCAGCTACACCAAGGGTAGCCCGGTCGCGGCCTGGCGATCGAGCAGATGAGTTTCCTGAATACCGCGCTCATCATCGACCAGTGGCGATCGCCGGGATGCTGGTGACTTCGATCCCGGCCATTCGGCGGCCAGCGTCAAGGGCGGCGAGTCGGCCTGCAGGCTGTCCGCCGGCTGTGGTGGCCCCGCCGCGCTACCCCGAGACAAAATCGCCAGGCGCTCTGGGCCATCGGGCACATGCGATGGCCACGGCCTCGCTCAACAATGTCCGTCACGATACGCACAAGGGACTGACGGTGGAACATTAACCCGAGCCTTCGGCAGGGATGACCAACTATCAGGACGCGCGGGGGGGTTCCTACTACACACTTTTCTGGCGGCGGCTTTGGTCGTCCCGGCAGGGAAAACTGCATGGTTCGCCGCCGACATTGCGCCTTCAACTATTCCCTGGGTGCCGCGGCGAAGGAGATTACGAGCGTTCCGCAGCAAGCGAACCCGGCAACACTGCCGCCGCGTATGCGAGAGTGCGCTCACGGGGCGCTCAAACAGGAGGCCGGTTCGAGCGCAGCCACAGCCATGGCCGCATCGATGCCAGGCTACGCCCACGGCATGGCTCTAGTCTCACCCGAGGCTACTGCACAGCCCGCCAGGTCGATCTGTTGGCCAAGAAAGCTCGCGTCGAGTCGAAAAAGTGGCGATGGAATGATGATCGGCGCCTCGATGGCATGAATACGCCGAATCTCCTCGATATCGCCGGGCTTCGCGGGGGTGGAGCTCGCCGCCCCAAGCTGCGCAACTCTGTCTGCCGACGCCACGATTCGCCAGTGAAATCGAGCTTCGGAAAAAAGGTCGGCAGCGTGCCTCGACAACGGCTGGGGTAGCTGCAACTATCGAAACACCGACGACGTCAGGACTTCGGGCAGCGAGGGGATGCGTGCATCACGGGATCACGCGCGAGTCCAATCGCGCGAGCCTTCCAGCCGGCCCATTACGATAACGGAATGGCATCGGGCGATGTGGAGCTGTATTCCGCAAACATCGGCCAGCTGGACTCTAATCTGCAGCTTCCAGGATCACTTCATCAGGATTATTCTTGCTGCCCAAGCCTGATTTCAATTACGAGACCGTTCCAGGAAGCATGGGCGAACACCGTCAAGCTGCGTCCCTACTTGCCGAATCCCCAGCGCAGAACCTACGACCGATGCTCGGCGGATGGCCGGTCATGTCCCGGGGGCAATGCGGTTCGGCCGCCCGGCACGAACGCGATTCGCAGCAGCGTTCCCTGTGCCGGTTTCGGTCGGGCAGAGCTGGCGCCCGTGCTACCTGGGTCAGGGTGACGGTCAGGTCGGCGTGCGCGAGGGTCTCGGCCGGGGCGCCCGAGTGATACAGAAATAGCCGGCGCATGACTTCGATGCGTTGTTCCAGACGACAGCGTATGCGATACGGACCGCAAGGAGGCAGCGAGCGCAGGGACGCAGCATAAAACGCGACACCGGCACAGTATTTCAGCAAGCATAGAAGCTGTTGTCGCCGGCTGAAGCCGGTGTCGCCGGTCGGCAAGGCGCGCATTTGTCGGCGCGGGAAAGCGGCAGGAACGGGGTGGTCGAGGGGGCTGAGCGGGGAATGTCCCGGCCAGTATGTTGGGATACGCTGGACGGGACAGAAGCAGAAGCATTGATTCCCGAAATTCGCGCACCTTGCCCGGATCCGCGGTGTGGTTATAACGGATGTTATAACATTGAACCCTGTGGAGTTCCATGACAACCCGCAAGCTTACTCGGCTTGGCCTCCAAAATTCTGCCCAGGGGCCAAGAAAAGTGGCGATACGTTTATTCGTGAAACCGACGGCGGGCGAATGGCGTGGGGCTGCCTGACGCCCTACGACCCCTGATCTTTGAAAAAAAAAAAAAAAAAAAAACCCCCAGCAAACTCGAGATCGGGCGCGAAGTTTTTTCAATGCACGGTCCCGCGACCACCTTTCCACCATCTCGCCAGTGAGCTGGCGCTGGCTTTCGACGGCGGCACGCTCCGAATTGTTTTGCGCACGACGATAGCTGGGCCGAGCAATGGCGGCGCCCAGCGGCTGCGTGAGAAAGGCCCTGCCTCGACCTCCGCTCTCGCTGTCCGCCCAATGAATCCCCGTTGTTGCTCTATGGCCAACCCGGAAATGTGGCGACCTGGTTGCCGCCCTAACGCGTTTCGGTCCCCTGGCGCGAAAACCACCCCCTTCGTCGGGACTGGCAACAAAGCGCTGTCGCTTTGTCTGGCCGGTGGGACTGTTTTCTATTTTTTTCTCGCGCTGCCAACGGCCGCCGCCGCCTGGTGGGGCCGAGCCACGCCCCGATTGTCCCACTCTGGACCCGTTCTTCGCCGTTTTTTTGCGGCCTTGGTCAAATCGATGAGGCGCCGTTTTTTGCCCCGCGCTGTCGCATTCTGGCCGATCGACGAAGCGTGTCGCGCGCTGGGTGCGCGAGCACAGTGCGCCGCGCCACACTTGAGCTCATCCTGCCGAGCGAGCGAGTGGCGTCGGTACAAGGACAGGCCCTGCGATCAGACCACGCAACCCCCATGCGGTAATTCTCGACGACCGCGTCTGTAACGCGAGACCACAATGACGGGGCGGCGCTTACCAATGAGGTCGAGAAAGCGGCGGTATGGGTGGTCGAGGGCCCGAGCGGGGATGATCCCGGTCAGGGCATGTTCAGGACCCGCTGGCCGGGAAGAAGCAACCTTGAGTCGGGTGCGGTCGCCAACGGTGGCCGGAGGCAGCGTCTTGCCCAAGAGCCGTGTTCAGCGACGCTGGCGGTCAGTCGACACGCCGGTTCCAACGGTTCGAGCGTCGCTCGCTGCGCCGCGTTCGCCACCGAGTGTGCGCTACGCAGGTTGCTGTGGTCGCTCATGTTCGGGCGAAGTCTTCGATCGTCTGGTCGACATTGGTCGCGAAATCCGCGGCCGTGAGCGGTCTCGTGGCCAGGCACCGAAAAGTAGGCGGCGAACGCGCTGTGCCAGTCGATGCCAAGTTGCCAGGAGCCGCCCTCGTCGGCGAAGAAGAGCACGTCATCGTGGCACTCGTCGATATGCCGAAGCAGCCCGAAAAGGAGCTCGAACGCCTGGCGGGCGACTTCGTATTGTCCGCTGTCCGCGGCACTGATGCATCCAGCGAGCAGGAGACGCTTGAACTCGGCGATGAAGGCATCCGATGCCCCCGGAATGTCCGTGCAGTTGCTGGAATTCACCGCGAAGTCTTCGAAGTAGCGACCGGCCAGACTATCGATGTGGAACGTCTGCACTTCGTCGAGAAAGGCGTTTGGTGTTGCGCTCGCTTCTGCCAAGTCGTCCACGTGCACGTAGTCGCCCACGAGGGCCTTCAACGTCGCTTTTGGCACGAGTTCTATCGCGCGTTCGGCGATGATCAGCAGATCGCCACGGCGCATTGCTCGCAGTTCCTTTCGCAGCCTCTCCAGATGGGTGATGCGGTGGGTCATACTGAAGTTGCCACCTGCAGTAGAGGAGGGCACGCGGGTTCCCTGATCACTCGCATTACACTGCCCTCGGCCCAGGGCGTCGCGCCGCGCGCGGAGGCGAACAGCGCTGGAGGATCCGTTTCCAGCCGTTTCGGGCGGCAACGGCCTCGCGCAGAATGTCCACGTACTCCAACGCATCGACGCGTTCATCGGGCGGCATCGATCCCCGCTCGTGTTCTGCGAGCAGCTCTTGCCTACCCCGCGGGCTGTCGCCAAGCGAGTGCAGGCGGCTGTAGGCTTCGCAGGCGTAGGCGAAAGTCTCGCGCTTGCCGTAATCGATCTCCAGCAGCCACTCACGCGTCCGAGTCTCCCGTAGCCCGATCGTCTCGCGCTTGCAGTTGTGCAAGATGTGCGCCGCTTCGTGCACAAGGAAGTCTTCGAAGCGACCAGGCGCGTCGAAAGAGGCTGCCGACAGATAGCAGCTCGTCTCCTCGCTCAGGCCCAGCAGGCCGGGAGCGCCCTCAGCAAGCAGGTCCGCGCCCAGTCCCCCGAGATAAAGGTTCGCCAGATCCCAGGCGGTGGCCAGCAATTGTGTGTTTTGCAGCTGCGCGTCGATTGTGGCCGGGGTGAGAAGAATGACCGAGCGTTCGAGCAGATCGAGGACCGACGCCTGTTCGGAGGCCGGGAACAGTCCACGTACCATCGGTGCCACTTTTCCGCGTGTGAAGGCAACGACGTCGATGTTGGCGACTGTTTCAGGGAATGCGATGTGCACGGTACGGCTATGGACCGCGGAGATCAGTGCCGAGCGCAGCGCGGCGTCGCCGCCGTGGATGCGGGCGAGGAAGTCGTTCCCCGGCCAGGCGCGGAAGTGGGCATCGTGCTCGCCGCTGCGAAGGTAGCGTTCGGTCGCCTGTTCAGGGGTTTCGGGCATCGATCTTCGTCCTTTGGAAGGCCTATTGTCTTCGCAAATCAGTATTCCAGCACACGTATCGGCCGGGTCTCTTTGGAAGCGCCGGAAAGACCGACGACGACGTCAAGCGCTCGGACTGGCGATGAAAGAGTTGCCGCCTGCGGCTGGCAATGAATGGCGGCACCTTTACGGCGCCACGTTCACTTCGCTGTTCCTGACCAGGTTCTGCAACGGCAAGCGCAGCGCCAAGATAAGTCTGCGGACGAGCAGGTCGGTGTGGGTGGATTTGCGAGGTGGCCGGAAAATCGAAGCGGGGTTGCGGCTCGAAAAAAGGGGCGCTTTCGTGCGGGGCAACCCCCGCGTGGCCGAACGCGTTTCGGACGTGCACCCGTTGCGAGCGGCGCGGCTCACAGGGGATCGGCATCATCATTAACCGGCTACTCGCCAACGCCATTCTGCTCTCTCTGGTCCGACACAAGTAGGTGGCCGAGTGCGCGCCTGAATTTGATGGCGCAGGTTGGGTCGGGCTCCTTAGTTGACCGCGCGGCCTAGCGATGGGTAGATTAGCACTGTCTGAAAGGCCTGAGGGAGGCCTCATTTGGTGGCTTTTGTTAAGGGTTGTCGGATGCCTGCCCTGAACTGACGACACGGCCGGGCGCACCTGGAGACTGAGGGCAGGCATCCGACAACCCTTAACAGAAGCGGTCATTTCGGAGCGCCGCCCGATAGGGGGCAGTCAGTGCTTCTGTGCAGCAAAGCGTCAATCGGAGGGCGCCCACCTGTGCCGTCGCCTGGGTGTAGATCATGGCGGTGGAGACGGTAGAGCGACCCAGTAGCTGCTCTCCTGCACCGTGCGAATGCCGTAGCAGATTTGCAGCACGGCGGTCGCGAAGATAGGGCGCCAAGTGCGCGGCGTAGCCTATTTCGCAATGCCGGCATTTGTAAGCGCGCGCTCGAATGCCCGCTAGAGCCTTTGATTGACTCGGCACTAAAGCGCGGCCGCAGACCCCGCGGTCGTACAGGTGAACGCTGAGCAGTTCATTATCGGTAGAACCCCCGACTGTTTCAGACGTTGCGACCGTTTGGGAAGTTCTGGGTAACCGGTAACTACGCGGCGTCAGGCCCTACGTGCCGAGGCGGTACAAAGGCGCGCGAAGCGGATCGGCCGCGAAGAGCTGCTTCCGGAGTCGCGGCGTGAGCTCCCGGACACGCTCGGCCGGATGCCGGCCGACGCGCTGTAGCACATCGACCAGGTAGTCGTACGGGTCGATCTGGTGCAATCGACTGGTGGCGATCAGGCTGTGGATAATCCCGACCTGCTTTGCCCCCAACTCGGTCCAGCAGAACAGCCAGTTTTTTCGGCCCATCGGGACCACGCGCAGAGCACGTTCGAGGTGGTTGGTATCGATCGGCACGTCCGGGTCGGTGAGGAACACCTCCAGCCCGCATCGTCGGTCGCGCGCGTAAGCGAGCGCCTTGGTCAGCGGATTGCTGGGGAGCAGCCCCTGGACCGCGAAGCGTTCGCCGATCCAGGCGAAGAAGCGCTCGACGACCGGCTTGGCATGCGCCAGGCGATAGTCCCGCTTGCCGGCGCCAGAGAGCTTCTCTTCCCGGATGGATTCTTCCACTTGATAGAGCGCACCGATCAGTTCCAGCGCCTGGCCCGCCGCTTCCGGCTCGACGGTTTGTGCCTCGAAGAAGTTGCGGCGGGTATGCGTCCAGCACTGGGCATGGGTGATCCCGGTCTTGGTCGCATAGTGCGCATAGGCGTGGTAGCCATCCGACAACAAGACCGCTCGTTCGGCAGGCGTCAGTCCCAGCGCCGCCTCGACGTGTTTGATCTCCCGGCTCGGGAAGAACGGGAAACAGATTTCGTCCAGCTCGCCGTAGACCGGCCAGAAGTAGGCCTTCTTCAGCTTGCCCGGTCCGGCCTGCCCGGCCTTGATCGGTGTCTCGTCCATGGCTTTGACGCGTGACTCGCGAATCGAGGCGAACTGGGCCTCGTAGATCGGTTCGTAGCTTCCCGGCCGTTGCGCCAGGCGATAGCTTTCCTTGTGGCTGATCACCTCGTACTGTTTCGGAGCAAGGCCGTCGGCTTCCGGAGCCGCGAGCTCGATGACCTCGACCGGCACGCGTGACTCGTCGAAGAACGGGACGGCTTCGTCGTCCTGGCGGCGGGTCGCTGGCTTGCGGGTGTGGGCGGCTACCTGCTGGCCCGGGGGTGCCGGTAGCGTCGGCGGTGGAAGACACTCGCCGAAACTCATCTGGCCATTCGGACCCGTCTCGATGCGTCGTTCGCTCTTCTGCCCGAAGAGCTGGCGCTTGAACCAGTCGAGTTGCTGTTTGAGGGCGGTGATTTCCTGGCGCAGGAGCGCTTCGGTGTTCTCCTGACGGCGCAGGGCGCCGATCAGTTCGGCGGTCTGTTGCGGGGTCAGCGCGGCCACCTCGTCGAGGCTTTTGAAAGGGGTCGCAAGCGCCGGATTCATGCCGCTATTATACCGCGGGAGTCGTCTTCAAGCCGCTGTTTAACATGCATTTTATGTCCGTTTCTTGCCATTTTTCGGGTGCTGGTAACGCTTCTTGAAGCGCTTGGGCTCGATGCCTTCCAGGAGGAGCTTCAGGCCGGTCCAGTCGGTTTCCCGCGTGCTCACTTTCGACCAGTCGGAGACGAAACGACCGGCTTCGAGGCGCTTGGCCCACACGCAGAGGCCCGTGCGATCCCAGTAGAGGACCTTGACCTGCGTGGCGCGGCGGTTGAAGAAGGCAAACAGCTGTCCGCTCAAGGGGTCCTGACCGAGCGCGTGGCGCGTCAGTGCGTACAGGCCGTCGAAGGAGTTGCGCAGGTCGACGGGGCGGCCATAAACATGTACCCGGATCTGGCCTTCGGGGAAGAACATCAGCCGCGCACCAGGTGTAGCTGCAGGCCGCCGCCGAGATCCAGGGTCAGCTCGATACGTCCCGACCGCCCGGTTTCGCTTTGCAGCGGGCCGACATCGACGAAGCCTGTCGACGCCGAGTTGACCAAGGCGTCGCATCGGCCCATCGGCGCGCCCAGTCGGCTGCGCCACCGGTAGAAGCTGGTATCGCTGATGCCTTCGCGATTGCAGAAGGCCTCCACCGCCAAACCGCTGCCGACAAATCGCGACAGCACCTGCCGCCACTCGTCCGCGCTACGCCGTGCCCGCCGGCTCTCTTGATTCGTCGCCATCTTGACCTCCTCATCTTCTCGCGTGTCGATGAGGAAATTGTCGTCGCCAGCGCCGCGCCTGCGAAGAGCGCCGCGGAGTTACCGGTTACGGGCGCTAAGCGTTTGGACTCAAGGTAAAAGAGCCTTGGGTCATTTCGTCGTAAGACGGCACCACGAGTTCAGCTGTGGTCTGCCAGACTGGGCGATCATGCGCAGGGTCTTCAACTTCATCGAGAGAAACCGTGTTGCGGGAATCGATGACGTTGCCGAGGAAATGAAGGAGGTCTGTAATGAAAGCGGTGGAGAGTTTGTCGATCTGATGGGACGTGGGGCACAGGCCTGAATCGGGTGGGAATTGGATGCTCTTTTTCAGTGGCTTCCGGGTCCAAATGCGAGATTGACGCTACTTGATGAACGTTCATATACTCTTGTCGGTGCCGTTGGATTTCCTATCCTTATCCTCGTTACTGCTTCGACCTGCCCAATGACAGGAACGGCAACCCCGTGCCGCACCGGTACGAGGTCTATCCGGGCAACCACGGCAACCGCCGTGGGCGCGCGCCTCATCTCGCATGTGCTGCCGTTCTTCGAGCGGAACGGCGATTCGAAGTGATTGGGACAGGTAACCTTCGTGCAGGATCTTTCCGAAGAAGTGCGCGCGGTCGCGGTCGACGAGGCGCTGACTGCCGCGCGTTCGCAAGCGCTGCGCCTGGAGCAGCTTGCCATCTTCTCCGTTCGCCGCGAGCTGCTGGTCGCGCTGTATGTGGCCGTCGCCACGCTGATCGGTGGCGTCGGCCTGCTGATCAAGGCCAACCTCGACCGCATCGGCCCGGTGGCCTTGCTCACCGGCATCTTCGTGGCTTCGGCCCTGTGCTACGCGATTGCGCTGCGCGCCAGCGCAGCTCGTCGCGAGCGCTCCCTGGGCGAGGAGTACGTGCTGCTGCTCGGTGCGCTACTGTTCAGTACCGCGGTGGGCTATACCGAAGTGCAGTTTCATGTATTCGGCGCCAGCTGGTCGCGCCACCTGCTGCTGCTTTTCGTGTGGCATCTCGGCGCCGCCTATTACTTCCGCTCGTGGCTGGTGTTGTCGGTTGCTTTGACGGCCTTCGCGGTCTGGATCGGCGTCGAGGTGCGCTTCGGCACAGTGGTCGATCCGCTGTATCCGCGGTTCGGTGCCGGCCCCCGCAGCCTGCTCTGCGCGCTGGTGTTCTATCTTGGCAGCCGCTACCACCTGACCGAGCACGCCGGGCCCGCCAGTGGTTTCCGCGACGCCTACCTGCAGTTCGCCGCGAATTTCGGCTTCTGGGGCGCGCTGGCACTCGGCGGAGATGCATCCACGCGCTGGATCGGCGCACTGATCCTGTTGGGGCTCGCGGCGACCGTCGGGCGTTTCGGGCTGCGTGAACGTCGCCAGAGCTTCCTGCTCTACGCGGTGGGCTACAGCACCATCGGGCTCGTCTGGCTGGAAGCGCTGTTGGTGCGCGATTTGCTGCGGGCATCCGCGCTGGGCCTGTTCACCGTAGTCGGCGCGGTGGTGGTGCTGCTCAACCTGCGGGCAAGGCTGAAGGAGTCCGGGGCATGATCATCGTGCGGCCCACGGTGTCGGAGGAGCGCTGGCTGGCGCTGGCGGATCGCTACCCCGCGCTGCAGGCGTCGGTCGAGCAGCTGGGCAAAGGGTGGCGGCTGGAAGACCAGCACCTGGCTCGGTCGCTGTCTCGGGTTTGTGCTGGGCCTCGCCGGCACGGGCATGCTCGCTGGCGTGCTGTCGTATGCGCCTGCACCGTGGCTGGTGGGCGGTCTGACTGCTGGTGGTGGTGGCCGAGTGGATGGTGGCGCAGCGCCGCGTGTTCCGCTCGGGCGTCGAAGAGGCGCTCTATCTCTGCGGAACGGTCGCCATCGTCGTGGAACTGCTCGTCTGGAGCACCGGCAACAACTAACGCGCTCGATGTTGCGCTCATCGCCACGGCCGTGCTGCTTGTCGGGTGGCGTCTACTGAACCCCCTGTTCACCACGCTGGCCGCAGCAGGGTATTCACTCGCCATCGCGGTCATCGATGGGAGTCTGTTTGGCGGCAGCATGTACACGCGCGAAGCCGCCGCCGCCTGCGTGCTGCTGGCGGTCGGCGCGCTGGTGGCAGGCGGCAGGAAGTGGCGGCGTCCCTCGCATGACAGGATGTTCGACGGGCTCGTGATCGCCATGCCCTGGCTCGCCCATGGCTGGCTGGTGCAGTACAACGGGAGCAGCACGGTCGCCACGCACGGCGTTGCATTGGCCATGGCGCTGGCCTTCCTGGTCGTGAATCTCTTCGTCGGCGTAAAGCGCCGTCAGCATGCGCCATTGATCGGCACGCTCGGCAATCTGGCTTGTGTCGCGTACTCGACTTATCGATTGATGCCTTGGCCGAATGCACTGGCAGCTGATTGCGGCAGGTGTCCGTGCTTGCTCGCTGTGGTGGTGCTGCTCGAGCGCCTGCTGCGCCATCGCAGCAAGGGCATCACGTCGCGGGCGATCGAGGAGTCCGTCCAGTGTGGATTTCGTGCAGGTCGTGGGCGCGGTGCATCTCTCGCCTGCAGCCGGTTCGCCAGCACCGGCTGGTGTGCAGGGGCAGGGCGGAGAGTTTGGCGGTGGCGGGGCGAGTGGCAGGTTCTGAATGCTGGCGTCCATCAAACGGGGACAACTCCAAAGCGCCTCATGGTCAGGACGTTCCATCCACTCGCCGAGTAGGGTCTGACGTTCCGACGTGGCACCGCCGATGGGCATGGCTCTTCCCTTGAGTGCGGTCAGCCGATTTGATGTTCCGATGTTCACGTACGGTGATGGTTGCGGCGGATAGGCGCCACGCATCAAGTGCTGCCTGATCATTGATGAGAGTCGGGCAAGAGCGGTGCAGACGACCAGATCCTGGGGCGCTGCCCCAGACCCCGCACTCGCCGTGAGGCAGCCGTCGGGGATGTAAAACCCCCATCCCCGTCAACTGCCGTGAGCGTTGGCGCCCTGCAGGGCGTCAAGGGGCTTTCGCGGCATAAACGCGGCGATGAAACGTGCCGCATTTATTCCACGGTCCCCGTGACCCCCTTCCGGCCGCAGTTCGAGGGATTTACCAACACGCAGGAGTTGAGCGATCGGCGCACCATCGAGGGATTTGAAGTGCCGAAGGACGTCGTCCGTCTCGAAATCAGCGACCCGCCGCCGCACGCCGTGGCGCCGGCCTCTCGGGTTGGGCAAAGACCTCCAGATAGAGCTTCTCATCGAGTTGAGGCAACTCCCGCTGTGCGGCGGCGGCGAGAAGTTCCGCAGCCAGCGTCGTCAGGATGCGGTAATTGCCGGCGGCATGATCGCACAGCGTCTGCTGCAGCATCGGGGTCATCAGACTGGCGTTACCGGCGCCGGCAAGCAGATGGTTCAGGCAGGCGAGCAACTCCTCCCTGCTGGCGTGTTCGGTGGCGAGCCGGGTGCGAATACGCGAGCCCAGCGGGATCAGTTCCTCGCGCCGCAGCTTCTCGATCAGGCGCGCATCGCCCGCCAGCACCACACACAAGAGCGGCTGCGAATCGAATCGCGCACTGGCCAGAAGACGAAGCTCGCAAAGCACCGGCGGACTCATCTCCTGCGCCTCATCGACCAGCAGTACCGCGCGTCTTCGCGTCGTCTCCAGATGCGCGAACCACACTTCCCGCAAGGCCTTGAAGCCGCCCCAGCGGTTATGCGGGCGCAAGGGCACGGCAAAGATATCGCCCATTTCGCGATAGAAGTCGGCGAGGTTGCTCTGCGGGTGATTGATCGCGCCCACCGTGATATCGGGCAAGCGCGCGAGACGCTCCGCCAGGAGGCGCAAAGCAACGCTCTTGCCGGTACCCGGGTCGCCATGGATCATTGCAAAGCCCCCCTCGCGGATCTGGGCCTGCTCGATCCGCCAACAGAAATTCTCGATCCGGGGCGGCACGTAGATCGCCTCCGTAGGCAAATCCGGGGAGAAGGGATTCCACTTCAGCCCATACAGGGCAAGGAGTTTCTGGTTCATGCGAGGTCCTGGTCGAGGGGTGGCAAGTACGCGGGCGGCAGGCCGGTGGCGGCGTAGTCAGCGAGCAACTGGCGGAGCAAGGGCGCCAGGCCCGACGACGGTAGCGGCGACAGATCGGTGCTCACCGGCGTCAGGCGCCGGCGCTGGCCATCGGCGTTGGCCGACTTGTCGAGTGGCTTGACCGGGCAAAGAAGCGCACCGCTACGCGGATCGACCAGATCGACCCGTGTCAGATCCCAGCGGGCGTAACGCAGGTGAAGCACGGTGAGATGGCGATAACGGCCGGGAATCTCGAAGCGTGCTCCGGCCAGACTCACCGTGCCATCGGAGCGTCGTTGCCGGCGCGCCACTTCGATGCGGAATGCGGCAGATAACACTTCCGTCTTCGGGCAATCGCGACGGACATTCGGGCCGGCAAGATAACGCGTCAGCGGCGTTGTCTCGATCTCGGCATGGCGCGTGCGGTGATATTCCTGTTCGACCCAGGCTTGGGTCGCCTGATTGAGAAGATCGAGCGTCAGCGAGTCCTCGCCTTCCAGCATGGCCATCAGCCGCCCTTCGACACGGCCCCAGAAGGATTCTTGCTTGGCATTTTGGTAAGGGGAATAAGGCAGCGTCGTCTGATGGACAATGCCCAGACAAGCCAGGCCGGAGACGGTTTCATCGGCCAGCATGGCGGCGCCATTGTCGGTCATCAGGGCACGTGGCAGCCCTCGCTTCATGAACGCTTGCGACAGTCCGTGTACCAGGCTCTCGGCCGTTTCGTCGAGATACCACTGCAAGTGGCAGACGAGCCGCGAGCGGTCGTCGATCACCCCGAGCAGCAGCGGCTTGACCCAGCTCCCCGCACGTGTCAGCACCTTGCGTTTGGCGTGATGGAAATCGAGGTGCCAGAGGGCCGACACTTGATCGACTTCGAAGCTCCGGACCTCCAGCCGTTCGAGGCGGTCACGGGCCAGTGACGCCCCTTCGGTGGCGCGCTTGGGATGGGCTTGTCGGAACATGCCCTGAGCCTTGAGGTAGCGTCGAACGGTGGGGTAGGACGGCAAGGGTGACTCAATGCCCGCCAGTGCGACGCGCAGATTGTCGAGGTGCAGTTGTGCGGTCCAGCCGGGATGTTCGCGGTACTGGGTGGTCAGCACCTCGACGGTCCGTGGACTCATGCTGGGGAAACGGCCGATGTTGCCGCGCAGTCGGTTTCTGAGGGTGGCGACCGGGTCGGTAGCGTGCCGTGCCTGGTAGTACCAGCGCTCCAGCGTCGACTTGCCGAAACACACTTCGAGTCCCGAGAGGGGATGTCGCCAGCGCTTGATGGTGAGCAGGGTCAAGGCGGCCTGCAATTCGCCGGCGGCGGGCGGTGCGGCCAGCAAGGGGCCGATGATCGAGAAGCGCAAACGCGCCCAGCGATCGCGTTTCAGCGGATCGATAGCGGAACTCAAGAAGGTCTCCCAGTGTGGCGGCGCCGCCGGCGCTCTAACCAGGAACGAAGGCTACAAAGCCTCGATCAGGCTGACTATCAGCATCTTCTGCGGGCGATCAGCGACCCTCAGGCAAGTCGATCGGCCTGATCGTGAGGGGCGACAGGAAAACCAGGAATCGCGTCAATGCCTCTTCGCTGTTTCCAGCGAACCGTTCGAGCAGACTGGCGGGGAAGAGATCGCTGACCACAGGGGGCACGAAGCGGGCGCAAGCGGCTTGCCAGAGCGCGGTCTGCGGAAACTCACCCTGCCACCAGTGGCGCCAGCGTCGCAGGGTCAGTAGCGGAATGTTCAGGGTTCCGGACAGCCGTGTCGCCGCTGGGGTCTGCCCGGCATGCCGGGCAGACCCCAGCACCACCGCCAGCGCGAGATACACGCGCCGACCCAGGAAACGCACGGACATCGACGTCGTTCGCCGCCGGCAGAGATTGCAGCAGAAGCTGAAGCGCGATTCGTAATCGCTGCGAACCTCGCTCAGGCAGGCGCGGGGCTTGCGCGGATAGTTGGCGCGGTGCAGAACACCGCCGCACCTGCAAGCGACCGCGTGTGTCTGACTGGCCAGCTCTTCATCAATGCGCAGCAGCAGGCGGAAAAAGTTGGGTGATTGCAGTAGGGCGTGGCACACTTGAATGGTCTCTTGGCTTGGTAACCAGAGACTCCCCCAAAGGGTTCGTTTGTTCAAGTTCCCCGAGGGGGGTCACCTGCTCTCCATCACGCTGCGTGACCAGAAAACCACCAAACACCATCACGAACTGTGACCGTACTCACCCTCCGGCGAACTAGTCGCCCAGGTCGCCCAGCTTGATCGGCTTACTACGCGGGCCGGGATTTCGTGGCAAGAGCAGTGAAAGCAAGCCAGCAACAAGAACGAACGCTGAGGAAGCCCACAGGCAGGCGACCAGACCGTTGCTCGGGCCGCTCTGCAGACCCCACTGATAGAGAGCGCCCGAAAGAACCGTGCCGGCCAGACGGCCGCCGGCATTGGCCATGTAATAGAAGCCAACGTTCATCGCCACCTTGTCGCTGTCGGTATAGGCCAGGATCAGGTAGGAGTGCACCGCCGAGTTGAGCGCGAAAACCACCCCGAAGACGATCAAGCCGGCAACCACGACCACCGCTGGCGCCACACCCGCACTCAACGCCAGGGCGATGCCAGCCGGCAGCGCGGCGAGAACGAAGGCGAGGATGGTCGCGGTGCGCCCGTCGGGTTCGTGTTGCTCATCGACCCGGCTACGCAGCAGCCGCGGAGTCGCCGCCTGGACGATGCCGTAGCCGATCACCCAGACTGCGAGGAAACCACCCGCCTGCCAGAAGGACCAATCCGAGCACGCCGCGAAGGAATACCGGCAGGCCGACGACGAACCAGACGTCGCGGGCGCCAAAGAGGAAGATACGCGCTGCGGCCAGCTTGTTGACTGACGCATTGTGCGAGAAGACCTGCGAAAATTTGGCCTTCTTGTTGGCCTGGCCGAGGCCGCCGCGCATCAGAGTGGCGGCCAGAATCAAGGCCAGCGCCACCAGCACGACGAGCAACTTGAGCGCGGTCTGAAAATCGAACAGGGTCAGGAGCAGGCCGCCAAGGAAGAAGCCGACGCCCTTCAACGCATTCTTCGATCCGGTCAGAATGGCCACCCAGCGGTATAGCGTGTCGGAAGCGTTCTCCGGGACGATCAGCTTGACGGCACTCTTCGAGCTCATCTTGGTCATGTCCTTGGCGATCCCGCTCAAGGCCTGCGAGACCATCACCCAGGCAACGACCAGCCAGGCATGCGGTGCGAAGGCGAGCATCGACAGCGCCACCAGCTGCGTGCCAAGGCCGATGAACAGCGTTGACTTGAGCCCGAAGCGGGCGCCGATGTAGCCACCGAAGAGATTGGTCAGAATGCCGAAGATTTCGTAGAAGATGAACAGCGAGGCGACGGCAAGAGGCGAGTAGCCAAGGTTGTAGAAATAGAACAGCACCAGCATGCGCGTGGCGCCATCGGTGACCGTGTCCGCCCAATAGGCGCCGGTCACCACGACGTAGTTGCGCAGGCCCGCGCGCGACTGCGTTGGTCTTGGCTTGTGATGGTTCGCTCATTGCTTTCCTCCAAAGGGGTGCCCGCGCACCGGGGTTCTTGTCCGCGAAATTGGCTGCAGTAATAACCCCGGCGCGATGCTACGAAGTGCCTACCTAGAGCGAAGTCGCCAGCTTGCGCGCCAACTCGACGTAGCGATTGGCGTAACCCCACTCGTTGTCGTACCAGGCGTAGATCTTGAGCATCGTGCCGTCGCCCACCAGCGTGTGCGCAGCGTCAACAATCGACGACCGCGGATCACCCAGGTAGTCCATGGACACCAGCGGCCGCTCCTCGTAGCCCAGGATTCCCTTCAGCGGGCCTTCAGAAGCTGCCTTGAACAGGGCATTGACTTCGGCGGCGGTCGTTGGGCGCTTCATCTCGAAGACACAATCAGTCAGCGACGCGTTGAGCAGCGGTACGCGCACCGCATGGCCATCGAGTTTGCCCTTCAATTCTGGGAAAATCAGTGCGATCGCGGTCGCCGAACCGGTGGTCGTCGGTACCAGTGACAGACTGGCTGCCCGGGCGCGACGCAGGTCTTTGTGCATTTGATCGTGCACGCTCTGCGTATTGGTGGAGCTGTGGATCGTGGTGATCATCCCGCGTGTAATGCCGATTGCTTCGTGGACGACCTTGACCACCGGTGCCAGGCAATTGGTGGTGCACGAGGCGGCGGTGACGATCTGGTCGCGCGCCGGATCGTAGAGATGGTCGTTGACCCCCATGACGACGTTCAAGACATCCCCGTCCTTGACCGGCGCGGCGACAATGACCTTCTTTACTCCCGCTGCCAGATAGGGCGACAGTTGCCCGACCGTACGCCACTTGCCACTGGCCTCGAGAACGATGTCCACACCAGTTTCGCCCCACGAACCACCGGCCACGTCCTTGGCGCTGCTGTAGCTGATCGACTTGCCGTCTACTCGCATATGCCCGTTGCTGACCGAGATGTCACGCCGCCAGCGGCCCTGCACGGAATCGAATTCGAGCAGGTGCGCCGCAGATTCCACTGGCCCGTTGGCTTCGTTGATGTGGACGACCTCGAGTTCCGGATAGTCCCATGCCGCGCGCAAAGCCAACCGGCCCATGCGACCGAAACCGTTGATGCCAACCTTGATAGTCATTTCTCGTTCCTCCGAAAGGGTGAGTGGTGCTCGGCAGACCTGCCAGTGAGCCAAAAACCTGAACGCGGCAAGCGATTTCAGCTTGTGCGACGCTTAAATAGTACTATACTATTAGAACTGTGGAAATGGGATTTTCAACGTCCCATCGCGGATGTCGCGTACTCATTCCCCCTGCTCGGAAAGCCATGAGCGCGGGGAGCCAACCGACTGGCCATCTCAATTCGCGCGCGATCGCCTTGCTCGCCCGCGAGGGAATCTCTACCCTTGGCTGTTACAGCAAATCTTGGGAAAACCTGCCGCTTACTCCAGACATTGTGGTTACGGTCTGTTCAAGCGCTGCAGGAGAGATCTGCCCCGCATACCTTGGGCAAGTCGTACAAAGCCATTGGGCTGTGGAAGACCCTGGCCGTACAAACGGAAGCGAAGAAGACGTCGAAGCAGCGTTTATGGCCACTTATCGCATCCTGCGTGTACGCATCGAGGCCTTCCTTGCTCTGCCGCTGGTCGCGTCGGCGGGGGACCACGCCCAACTACAGCGCGAGCTGGACCGCATTGGCAAGTTGGTGCCCTAATTCCTTGCCAATATTTCAACTTTCGATGGAGTCTCGAAATGGCCAACATCCAGATCTTTGATCCGGCTCTATGCTGCAGCACAGGCGTGTGTGGCGTCGACATCGACCAGGCCCTCGTAAGCTTCGCGGCCGACGTGGACTGGGCGAAGCAGAACGGCGTGCAGATCGAGCGCTTCAATCTCGCCCGGCAGCAGGGGAGGCGTGGGCAAGACGACGCTGGCAGCAGCGATTTCGGTGGCGCTTGCACAGCGCGGCTTCCCTGTGCATCTGACGACATCCGGCCCTGCCGCACATCTGGCCGAGACGCAGGTGAAGTGCATTTGAAAACGACAGCAGGGGTCTGACATGGGACTGTTTGAACGTTATCTAACCGTCTGGGTCGCGCTGGGCATTCTTGCTGGCGTCGCGCTGGGCCTGGCAGCGCCCGACGCCTTCCAGATCATCGCCGGGCTGGAGATCGCCCATGTGAACCTGGTGGTGGCAGTGTTCATCTGGGTAATGATCTACCCGATGATGATCCAGATCGACTGGCATGCGGTAAGAGACGTCGGCAAGAAGCCGCGGGGCCTGCTGCTGACACTGGTCGTGAACTGGCTGATCAAGCCGTTTACGATGGCCGCGCTCGGCGTGCTGTTCTTCAAGCACCTGTTTGCGCCCTGGGTCGATCCACAGTCGGCCAACGAATACATTGCCGGCATGATCCTGCTCGGCGTGGCGCCGTGCACCGCGATGGTGTTCGTGTGGAGCCAATTGGTGAAGGGCGACGCCAACTACACACTGGTGCAGGTGTCGGTGAACGACCTCATCATGGTGTTCGCGTTCGCACCGATCGCCGCCTTCCTCCTGGGCGTCACCAACATCAGCGTGCCATGGGAAACCCTGCTGCTGTCGACCGTCTTGTACGTGGTGCTTCCTCTGGCCGCCGGCATGGCCACACGGCACGCGCTGGGGCGCCGCAGTTCACACGCGGTCGCCGACTTCGTGGCAAAGCTCAAGCCGTGGTCCGTCGTCGGACTGATTGCCACCGTGGTGCTGCTATTCGGCTTCCAGGCCGGGACCATCGTGGACCGGCCGTTGGTGATCGCGATGATCGCGGTGCCGCTGATTGTGCAGACCTACGGTATTTTCGCCATCGGCATGATTGGCGCCCGTATGCTGAAGCTGCCGCACAACGTCGCCGGCCCCGCCTGTCTGATCGGGACCTCGAACTTCTTCGAGTTGGCGGTGGCGGTGGCGATCTCACTGTTTGGCCTGAACTCGGGTGCGGCCCTGGCCACCGTGGTCGGCGTGCTGGTTGAGGTGCCGGTGATGCTGTCCTTGGTGGCACTCGTCAATCGCACCGAGCACTGGTACCGCTATGCTCCGGCCAGCAGCGGCGACGATCTCGGCAAAGAAAACTGCAGATAGGCATGAGTACTCCGTGCCTGCTTACAGCCTGGTCAATGTGCGAGTCACAGTTACGTGGCTATCTGCGTCATCAAATCGGTCGCGATGATGCGGACGAAGTGCTTCACGAGGTCTTCATCAAGGCCTTGATGCAAGGAAAACTTTTCTGCGCAGTCGACAACCCGCGGGCATGGCTTTTCCGCGTGGCGCGCAATGCACTGGTCGACCGTCTACGAGCAGCGCGTGAAAACCTCCCACTGCCGGACGATTTACCCGCCCCACAGAACGAACTTCTCCCGGCAGTGGACGACCTGAACCGTTGTCTGCCCCGGGTGCTCTCGGAACTTGCCGAAGCCGATCGGCTGGCAATCACCTTGTGCGACATCGAAGGACTGTCGCAACGAGAACTCGCCGATCGCCTTGGCATCACGCTGGCTGGCGCCAAGTCACGCATCCAGCGTGCCCGCAAACGCCTGAAAGAACGAATGATAAAAGCGTGCCATGTCCGCTTCGACGAGGACGGCCGTGTCTGCTGTTTTACGCCGCGCCCACCGTTGTAGCGTATTTGACGGTATAGCCCCGCGGGTCGTCGCTTTGTCGGGGGCGGCTGCCCCGAACACCTCCGCGGGATTGTTATGAGCGAACGTGGTCACGCCCATGCGCACAGCTGTGCTACAGGTAACAACCTCCTGCTCGTCCTTGCTCTTACGCTTGGCTTCTCGGTAGTCGAGCTGATTGCTGGTTGGCACTCGGGATCCTTGGCCTTGCTGGCAGACAGACGCCGGCCACATGGTTACCGATGGCGCGTCGCTCGGTATATCCGCCTTGGCTGCCTGCTTGGCGGCCCGCCCCCCCAGCCGCCGGCATACCTATGGTTTGGGTCGGGTCGGGTCGGGTCGAATTCCTGGCCGCATTGATCAATGCAGTTTCCATGGTGGCCGTGGTCTTCGTCATCGGCAGCGAAGCCTGGCAACGTCTGCAGCACCCGGGAAGTATCAATGGTGCGACAGTCAGCATCGTCGCCGTACTCGGGTTGCTGATCAATCTCGTCGTCGCGTGGGTACTTTCACGGGGTGAGCGCAATCTGAACGTTCGCGCCGCAATGTTGCACGTCATGGGCGATGCACTGGGATCGGTGGCCGCCATCGCCGCAGGAGTCGTGATCTGGCTTACCGGCTGGACACCAATTGACCCCTTATTATCGATCCTGATTGGTGGACTGATTCTCGCCTCCAGCGTCGGTCTGCTGCGCGCAGCCTCGCATGCCACCCTTGATGGCGTGCCCTTTACGATGAATATCGAGCTGTTCGGACAAGCGCTCGCAGAAGTACCTGGGGTCAGCGAAGTACACGATCTACATGTCTGGCCGATCGCCTCCGAGCGACTGGCCCTGTCGGCCCATGTTCTGGTCGCCAATCTCGCCTCTTGGCCGCAAACCCTGCACTTACTCAGAGCGGTGGCCAGCGACCAGGGAATCGATCACGTCACCTTTCAGCCTGAAAGCCCGGCTGGGGAGTTACAGCCCATTCAGTTTGTTCGCCGCTGATAAAGAACGCAGCACTACATCAGTACATCCTGTTGCGGAAGAGCCAGGCGGCGATGGCCAGCGCTACCGCCCCGATGGCCGCCATCGCCACAAACGGTTCGATCAGCAGCTCGAACGGCGTGCCTTCGAGAAACACGCCACGCAACACCACCAGAAAATAGCGCATGGGATTCAGCAAGGTCAGAGCCTGGACCAGCGGCGGCATGTTTGCGATGGGGGTGGCAAAACCCGAGAGGATGATCGCGGGCACCAGGAAGAAGAAGGCGCCGAGCAATCCCTGTTGCTGGGTGACGGCGAGCGATGAAATCATCAGGCCCAGGCCGATTGCCGACAGCAGGAACAACACGACGCCGGTATACAGCGTCAGCAGGTTGCCCAACAGCGGGACATGGAACCAGAAGACGGCGACCAGAATGATCGCCGTGGCTTCGCCCATGCCAATCACAAAACTCGGCAAGGCCTTGCCGAGCAGGATTTCGCTTGGGCGCAGGGGCGTGACAAGCAGTTGGTCGAAGGTGCCCTGTTCGCGCTCGCGTGCCACCGACAGCGCCGTCACCAGCATGGTGACGAGCAGCGTCAGCAGGCCGACGATGCCGGGAACGAAAAACCAGCGGCTTTCCAGGTTGGGATTGAACCACGCGCGGGTCTCGATCACCGCCGGTGGCGGTCGGCCGCCCTGGCTGGCGATCCAGTCGCTGTTGAAGCCCTTGACGATCGCTTGCGCATAATTGACCACCAGCTGCGCGGTATTCGAGTTGCGCCCGTCAACGATCACCTGCAGCGGCGCGGAGCGCCCGCTCAGCAGGTCGGCGCTGAAGCGCGGCCCGATGCGGATGACCATCAGAGCCTGCTGGCTGTCGATCATCGGCGCGATCTCCTGGTCCTGCGTCAGGCGCGCCACCTCCTCGAAACTGGGCGCGCCGTGAAAGGCGGCGACCAGCTCGCGCGATACCGTGCCGCGGTCTTCGTTGAAGACGGCAAAGGGCACGTGCTTGAGATCGAAGGTGGCGGCGTAACCAAAGACCATCAGTTGAATCAGCGGCGGGACGAAGATCACCACGCGGCTGCGCTTGTCCTTGAGCAGGGTCAGGAACTCCTTGATCGCCAGGGCAAAAATGCGTCTCCACATGCGCCTCTACTCCAGCCGCTTGCGCGATTTACGGTACGTCAGAGCGAGGAAGATGACGGTCAATACGCAGAGCCCCAAGACGTTCGGCAGAATCACGCTCCAGACATTGCCGGCAAGAAACACCGTCTGCAGGATCGCCACGTAGTAGCGGGCGGCAATGGCATGCGTCATGGTTTGCACGATGGCCGGCATGCTGCCGATATCAAAGATGAATCCGGACAGGAGGAAGGCGGGCAGGAAGGTGGTGATGATGGCAATCTGCCCGGCAACGAACTGGCTCCTGGCGATGGTCGAGATGAAAAGGCCCATACCCAGTGCGGTGAGCAGGAACAGCGCCGATGCGCCGAACAACAACCATGGCGAGCCGCGCAGCGGTACATCGAAGAGCCACAGCGCCATGGCCACGGAAAGCGCCAGGCCGCCCATTCCCAGGATGAAGTAGGGAATCAGCTTGCCGAGAATCACTTCGCGCATGCTCACCGGCGTCACCATCAGCGCTTCCATGGTGCCGCGCTCCCATTCGCGCGCCATCACCATCGCCGTCAACAAGGCGCCGATCAGCGTCATGATGATCGCGATCAGGCCCGGCACCAGGAAATTGCGGCTGCGCAACTCGCTGTTGAACCACACCCGCTGCTCGATCCGGACGGGCGTGGCCAGCGACTCGCCGCGTGCCAGCGCGAGGTGTTCCAGCCAGCGCCCCCAGACGCCCTCGACATAGCCGGAAATGATTCTGGCCGTATTGGCATCGACGCCATTGACGATCAATTGAATCGGTGCGCTGCCCGGTCCGCGCAGGCGCTGCGCGAAGTCCTGACGCAACACCAGGATGGCATTGACCTTGCCGGCCATCATCGCGGTTTCGGCCGCCTGCGTGGTGGCGTACGAAGTGGGAACGAAATAACGCGATTTGTTGAACGCCGCCGTGAAGCTGGCGGTATCGGCACTCGGTTGTTCGACGACCAGCGCCACGGGTATCGATTCCGAGTCCAGAGACACGCCATAGCCGAACAGCAGCAGCAACACCACGGGCATCAGAAAGGCAATGGCGATGCTGCTCGGGTCGCGGAAAATCTGCAGGAACTCCTTGCGGATCAAACCGCGCAGGCGCATCGCCGATTTGCCGGCTGCTGCCGAGCGCTTCTGATGCGAGCGATCGTTCACGAGCCGGGCTCCGTTTGACTCTCGGCGCGGCTGTGCGCCTCGATCAGGCCAATGAAGGCATCTTCCATCGACGGGTCGGGTAGGGCTTCGCTACGCGCCTGCCGCTTGATCGCGCTCGGCGTCCCGATGGTCAGGATCTCGCCCGCCACCATGATCGCCAGGCGGTCGCAGTATTCGGCTTCTTCCATGAAATGGGTGGTCACCATGATCGTGACGCCTTGCTCGGCAAGGGTATTGATGCGCTGCCAGAACTCACGACGTGCGAGCGGATCGACGCCCGATGTGGGTTCGTCGAGAAACAGAATATCCGGTTCATGCATCAAGGCGCAGGCCAATGCCAGACGCTGTTTGTAGCCGAGCGAGAGATCGCCACTGGCCGTCGCCGCCAGCGGCGCAAGGGCAAATTCGCTCATCGCCCAGCGCATGCGCTGTTCGGCCCGCTGCCGCGACAAGCCGTAGGCGCTACTGAAAAAGCGCAGGTTCTCACCGACGCTGAGGTGGCCATAGAGCGAAAACTTTTGCGACATGTAGCCGATGCGGGCGCGCGCCGCAGCAGGCGCGTGGCGAAGATCGACGCCGGCAACCCGCAGGCTGCCGCCACTGGCCGGCAGCAGGCCACACAGCATGCGAAAGGTTGTCGTCTTGCCGGCGCCATTGGCGCCCAGCAAACCGAAGACCTCGCCCGACGCTACGGCGAAGCTGACCTTCCTGACGGCTCGGAAACTGCCGAAACTACGCTCCAGCTGATCGACCTCGATGATCGACGCGGCATTTTGCGTCGTTGTCGGTGGCCGCGCATCGGGCTCGGCGGCTGGCGCAGGTGCGGCGTTATCCGGACCATCCGGACTATCCAAACCATCCGGATGCGGCTGGCCCTTGAGAAGGGCGATGAAGCTGTCCTCGTAGCGTGGCGGCACGGCGCTGATGCGGGCGTTCTCGATCCCCGGCAGCAGCGCGGCGAGACTGGGGGGCGTCGCCACGGCCATCACCAGACGCACCTGCTCGCCCTGGATGACGGCGTCCACGACGTCGGGGGCCTGCGATAACTGCGCGTGCAGCGATCGCTTCGACAGATGCTCGGCGGTGACCGAAAAGATTCTGCCTTGCAGACGATCGCGGAGGATCTTCGGGTCGCCCTGATCGAGGAGTTGCCCGTCATGCAGCAGAAAAATCTCGTCGCAGCGTTCCGCCTCATCGAGATACGCCGTGCTCAGCAGCACGGTCGTCTGTTGGTTGCGCACCAGGCGATTGACGATCGCCCACAGCTCGCGTCGCGACAGCGGATCGACGCCGACCGTTGGCTCGTCGAGCAGCAGCAAGGCCGGCTGGCGCACCAGGCTGCAGGCCAGCCCAAGCTTCTGCTTCATTCCCCCGGAAAGCTTTCCGGCCAGGCGTCGGGTAAACGCTTCCAGCCCCGCCATCTGCAGTAACTCGCGATAGCGATCGCCACGATCGGCCAGCGCAACGCCCTGCAGGTCGGCGTAGAGGTCGAGGTTCTCCTGCACCGTCAAGTCTTCATAAAGGCCAAAGCGCTGCGGCATATAACCGATGCTGCCCTGCACCTGCAGCGACTCGGTTCCGGCATCCTTGCCGAGCACCGTGACGCTACCGCTATCGGCGAGCAGCAAGCCCGCCGCCAGGCGCATGAGCGTCGTCTTGCCGGCGCTGTCCGGGCCGATGAGGCCGCTCACCCGGCCGTGCCGAACGCAAAAGCTGACCTTGTCGAGCGCCTGAACGACGCGCCCGTTGCTTGCATGAAAGGCCTTGGATAGCTGCTTGATGCCCAGCGCGACAGACTCGCCGTGGTCCACCAGTGAGTCCAGCCTTGTCGGCTGAGCCGCGGCGCCTGGCGGCATCACCGGTCCTGGCAAGGCGGCGCCACGGCTGCGCCGGACTCGGCTTGATCGAGGGGGATGAACACCGTTGCCGGCATGCCGAGGCGTAGTTCATTCTGTGGATTGCAGACAAACACCCGCACTTGATAGACCAGGTTCGAGCGCACGTCGCTTGTTTCCACCGATTTCGGCGTGAATTCGGCGCTGGGGGAGATGTATCCCAGCCATGCGCGATAGCGTTTGCCGGGATAGCTGTCGGTGCTGACCTCGGCGCGCATGCCGCTGTAAATCTTCCCCAGGTCGGGTCCCGGCACATACGCGCGCACCCAGATCGGATCGGTGAGTGCCAGGGTATACAGCGAAAGCTGCGGCGAAGCCATGTCGCCCGGCTCGAGGATGCGGTCTTGAATGACGCCATCGGCAGGGGCATAAAGCGACCCATCGGCGAGTTGTTTACGGGCCATCGCCAGCGCCGCCTCGTTGGCCTTGAGTGTCGCCTGGGCGGCGGCGATATCCTCGACGCGAGGACCCATTTCCTGCAGGTGACGAGTCGCCTGCGCGGCTTCGTACCTGGCCTGGGCAGCGTCGGACGCGGCCTTGGCGTCGTCTGCCTGCTGTTGGGCGACGAATTGCCGGGCGACCAGATCCGCGAGTCGCCGATACGTTCGTTCGGCGTTTCGAGCGTCGATCCGGGCGGCCTCGGCGTCGGCACGCGCCTTCTGTATTTCCTCCGGCCGGTTACCGCGCCGGAGGCGCGCGACGACTTGCTGCTGCGCCGCCAGCTGCGCTTCCAGCAGCGCGACATTCTGTTCCAGCCGGGTGCTGTCGAGCGTCGCCAGCAATTGCCCCTGGCGCACCGCGTCTCCCTCTCTGACGAGCATGCGATCGATCCGGTCAGATGCGTTGAAAGCCAGCTGGACTTGCCGAATATCGACGTTTCCATAAAGCGCGAGGGTTGTGGTGGACGCCTTCTGACGATGGCTACGGTGCCAGTAGAATGCGCCACCGGCGAGCACGGCGATGGCCAGCAAAGCAAAGAGAATCTTGCGTTTCATGGGGTCTCGATCATGGGTATTTGCAGCTGTCGTGCGGCAGATTGGTCCGTAATAGGGGTTCGGGGAGTAACGGAACAGCGAACCGACTCAAGCGCCAGTCGTCACCAGCGGCGATCGGCGCCTTCCATGCACGCATCGCTTTCCAAGAAACAGTTGCGGTCATCCGCTTCGCTGGCGATGTCGCCCGGTAGTTCGTACATGGTCGGACAGAGGTCTTCATCGCTGCTGTAGGGCCCCTTCAGCTCGAGCTTTGCATCGCGCGGCTACCAGGTCAGCCAGCGCTGCACGAAGCGGTTGTCACGCCGGATCAGCCAGCGCCTGAACTCGTCACCGAGCAGGATCGCTGCCGCGAACGGCAATGCCAGCGAGATCTCGAACCAGCCGATCGGCGCGGTGCCGAAGAACGGCTGCAAGAACTCGATCTGTGAGATCGCCGCGAGCAGCCCGAGCTCCGCCGCGATACCCACCCAGATCAGCTGGTTGCGGAAGATGCCGGCGGACAGGATGCTCTGCCGGCGCGTGCGGCAGATCAGCACATCCGCCACCTGGCAGATCACCACCGCGGCAAAGAAGGAAGTCACCGCAGTCCGATAGAGCAAACCCGAGGTCGGTAGGTCGCCGCCCCACACCCAGCCGCCCTGATGCAGCACGACGAAGAACGCGAAGAAGCCGGCAGCGGCCTGCAGCATGCCCATGATGCCGTAGCTCATGGCCAGCAGCGGCCAGGTCAGCAGTCTTTCGTCGCGGCGGCGCGGCGGTTGTTTCATCACGTCGTGTTCCGGCGGCTCGCGTCCCAGCCCCAAGGCCGGCAACAGGTCGGTGCCCAGGTCGATGGTCAGGATCAGCACCACGGTCAGCGCCAGCGGCGCGTCGATCGCCACGAAGGCGATGAAGGGCAATATCTCGGGGACGTTGCTGGTCAGGATGTAGGCGATGAATTTCTTGATGTTGGAGAAGATCGTGCGCCCCTCCTCGATGGCCTGCACGATGCTGGCGAAGTTGTCGTCCATGAGCACCATGTCCGCTGCCTCTCTCGCTACCTCGGTACCCGATACGCCCATCGCCACGCCCATGTTGGCGTTCTTCAAGGCCGGTGAATCGTTCACGCCATCGCCGGTGACGGTGACCACCTCGCCCTTCTTCTGCAAGGCGGTGACAATCTGAAGCTTCTGCTGCGGCGTGCTGCGTGCAAATACCAGCTCGCGACTGTCCAGAAGAACGGAGAGTTCCTGCTCGCTGGTCTGCAGCAGGTCTTCGCCCACGACTACCTGACCGTCGCCGGTGAACAGACCGACCTGACGGGCGATGGACTCGGCAGTGGTGTGGTAGTCACCGGTGATCATGAAGACGCGTATGCCTGCGCTGCGGCACCTGTCGATCGCTTCGGCAATCTCCGGGCGCGGCGGATCGAGCATGCCCACCAATCCCAGATAGACGAAATCCTCTTCGCTGGCCGCATCGGCGTCGGTCGTCTTGCAGGCGAGCGCCAGCACCCGTTCGCCGCGCGCCGCCAGCACTTCGTACAGCGCCAGCGCCTTACCACGAGCCGAGTCATCGAATTCGACCCGCTCGCCCCGATGCAAACGATGCGTGCATTTCTTGAGTACGATCTCCGGCGCACCCTTCATGTAGGCGAGATTGGGCTGACCGTTGCCGGTTTTGTGCGTGGTGATCATGCGTCTGGTGGCGGAGTCGAACGGACTTTCGTGCACGCGCGGGAAACGCGCCGCCAGGTCGCCGATGGGCTGCAAACTTTGGGCCAGAAGCAGCAGTGCGCCCTCGGTCGGATCGCCCTGGTAGTGATGGTCGGTCAACCGCGCGTTGTTGCACAGCGCCATGACGGCCCAGGCATCGGCGAAACCTTCCTCTTGCGCGAGTCCACTCTGATCGGCCGACCATTCGCGTTCGCCCAGCACCAGCGTGGCGACCTTCATCCGGTTCTGCGTGATGGTGCCGGTCTTGTCGGTGCAGATCACCGTCGTCGAACCCAGCGTCTCGACCGCTTCCAGGTTCTTGATCAGCGCGTTCTTCTTGGCCATCCGTTTGGAGGCCATGGTCAGCGCCAGCGTCACCGTCGGCAACAGGCCTTCCGGAACGTTGGCCACGATGATGCCGATGGCGAAGATCAGACTGCCTATGAAGGGGTTGCCGAGAGCCACGCTGAGCGCGAAGAACAGTATGCCGAGCGCAATGGCGATGGTGGAGATGACGCGGATGAAATGGCGCAGCTCCTTGCGGATCGGCGTCTCCACCGTACCCGCCTCCTTGGTCAATTGCACGATCTGGCCGATCTGCGTGTTCATGCCGGTACCGTACACCAGCGCGCGCCCGTTGCCGCTTTGCACCAGCGTTCCGGAAAACACCATATTCCGGCTCTCTATCAGATTGTCATGGGTGCAGGACAGCTTGCGCAGTTGCGGTTCGCTCTCGCCGGTCAGGGAGGCATGGTCGACTTTGAGCTGATTTACCTCAATCAGTCGTCCGTCGGCCGGAACTCGGTCACCCTCTTCCAGCAGGATCACATCGCCAGGCACGAGGAGTCGTGCCTCGATGCGCGATGTCTGCCCATCGCGTTGTACCGTGATCATCTGCGGCAGCATGTTGCGAAAGCTCTCCATGATGCGTTCGCTCTGATGCTCCTGAATGTAGGTGAACAGCGCGTTGAGCAGGACCACCGCCAGCAGCGCGACACCGATGTAGAAGTTGCCTTCGCCGGGCTTGAGGTAATCGGCGAAGAAGGCCAGCCCCGCGCCGACGATCAGTAGCAGCGCGAAGAAGTTGGTGAACTGGCGCAGGAACTTGACGATCTCGGGCGTCTCTTTGCGTACCCGTAGTTCATTGCTACCGAACTCGACCAGTCGTTGCTTGGCCTCGGCCGAGCGCAAGCCCTCCGCTGTGCAGTGCAGACGCTGCTGCAACGCTTCCAGCGTGACGCGATGCTGGTCAGCAGGCGCTGTTGTGACTTGATGATGATTCACGATGCACCTCGCGGCTTGTATCGGGGTCGGGGTTGCGAGTGGCACACCGCAGCCGCAACCTTCGGCGTGTGTCTGACTCGCCAGTTCCTCATCTATGCGCGGCAGCAGCCGGAAAAAGCTGGGTGATTGCAGTAGGGCGTGACACCCTTGAATGGTCTCTTGGCTTGGTAAGCAGGGACTTCCCAAGAAGGGTTCGTTTGTTCAAGTTCCCCGAGGGGTTACCTGCCCTACATTACCCTGCGTGACCAGAAAACTATCAAACACCATCACGAGCAGTGACCGTTCTCAAATGAATCGGCTCCGGTGCTGCTCTCGCTCCATGGCGCAATCTCACGGACCAGCAAGGGCGTAGCCGCTTGTTCCTTGAGCATTTCGACGTTTCATCAATGGTTCAGCCATTGCTCGATCTTGTCGCGGCTGGGAATGCCCCCCGTATGCACGACCTTTCCGTCAAGCACGACAGCTGGCGTACTCATGACTCCGTAATTTGTGATGTCGCGTAGTTCTTCGATTTTTTGGATATCGACCGCTACGCCAGCAGCTTCTGCCACCTGTTCGATCAGCGCAATTGTATTCTTGCATTTGGCACAACCTGTGCCCAATACTTTAATCTCTTTCATCTCAATCTACCCTATAGCAACCAGTTGAAGACAAAGCCCACCAGCAGAATGCCGCTAGCGACGACGCCGATGAAGGTAACGATCAAGCGAATCTTGAGTACTTTGCGCAGGATGATCGCTTCCGGTAAAGACAGTGCAATCACGCTCATCATGAAGGCCAGGACAGTTCCCAGGGCGGCTCCCTTGGTCAGCAGTGCCTGGACGATCGGAATCACGCCGGCAGCATTGGTGTACATGGGTACACCGATAACTACCGCCAAAGGTACCGACCACCACGCTTCTTTGCCCATGAAGGAAGCCATGAATTCCTCCGGCACATAGCCGTGAATCAAGGCTCCAAGGCCGATGCCGACAAGGATGTATGGCCAGACTTTGCCGACAATCTCTCGTACCGCCGCAAAGCCACCTTCAATTCGCTCTGCCAACGTCACGCCGGAATCCTCGAATCGGGCCGAAGCCTTGGGCATGTCGCGCACCCAGTCTTCCAGATGGTCTTCCATCTTGAGCCGCCCGATGATCCAGCCCGCCACGATGGCCACGCTCAGGCCTAACCCGAGGTAGAGCAGCGCCACTTTCCAGCCAAACATGCCAAACAATAAGGTCAAGGCCACCTCGTTAACCATCGGCGCAGAAATGAGAAAGGAGAAGGTCACCCCTAGAGGCACACCGGCCTGGACGAATCCAATGAACAGCGGCACGGCGGAACAGGAGCAAAATGGCGTCACGATGCCCAGTGTGGCGGCCATCACGTTGGCTACACCCTCAGCTCTACCCGCAAGCAACGCACGCGTTCGTTCGGGGGTGAAGTAGCTGTTGATCATGCCCATGGCAAACACGACGCCGGTCAATAGCATCAACACCTTGGGTGTGTCGTAGAAGAAGAATTGCAGTGCGCCGCCGAGATGACTATCGCGCGCGACCGGAAACAGCGCGACCAAGGCCTCAGAGAACGGAATGAGGGTTTGGTACAAACCCCACCAGATCGCCGCTGCGGCGATAAGAAAGATTCGCGGGCTTTGTTGCGGCCAGCGTGCCACCAGTCCAGTCATTGCTTCTGCTCCATGTGCTTTTCCGGTACGTCAGTTGCGTCACCCGGGTGCTCTTCCTTTGAAGACGAACGACCTATCAAAAGGATTCAGGGAAATCGAGAGCTGGGCTTTTGGGCTGTGCCAGATTGGTGGTAGGTCCGTCACGCGACCTTCAGGGTGGGGGATTTTGAAGTGACCAAACGTGGGGGAATTTGACCGGCCACCGGGGTAGAGGTCCGCTTCGGTATCCTCGTTTTCATCTCACGTTCCTCCATGAAGCCTTAGAACCGCACTTCATGGCGTCCGTCTTATGGGCGCAAGCTCAGCGACGCGAGCGTGCGCAAGGCTGGACGCCACGACGGCGCGACGCCCTCATTGGGCCGCCTTGCGCCGGATCATTTCCGCCGCCAGCAAGGCTAACTGCTCTTCGACTTCGTGCTGCACGAAGGGGCCGCCGAAGGTCCGCGCGATCCCCGACGCCGGAACGATCTCGGCGTGGTAGCGAATCTCGGTGGCGCTTCCGGTTTCCGACAGTCGCATCTCGCTTTGAAAGCGCTTGGCATTTCCCGAGACTTGGATGGCGACAACCCGCTTCATCGGCTCGAGCTGTACTTCTCGCACGGAAGCGAAGGCGTAGGAAAAGATACCGTACCTTGCCGTACCCTTCTGCATGACGGTCACCGAGTTGCCATCGCGACGGACGATCTTGCTCAGGGTCAGGTTACTGAGAATGCCGACCATGTTGTCGAAGTCGGTGAGCACCGCCCATGCGGTAGGCAAGGGCACCGGAATGGCAAGCGTCGCGTCAACCAGGAAGGCCTCGTCGACCTTGTCGATGGCGACCCGAATTTCCGGCTCGGCGGCGAACGCCACGCAGTGGATGAGCAGCAGAAGGAAAACGGCGGCGCGGCGTAAATCGGGCATCGGCAGGTCACAACCCATGTCAATTCGAGACCCTGCAATGACTCGCAGCGGCGGCCCCACGTAGATTCGCGGACACGTTACCATCCTGCCTGCGAAAACCGCTCCGTGCATTGACCACCTGTTGAGTCGCCCTCATGTTCAGCAAAGACAGCATCGCCTTCCTCGACGATCTCGCCGCGAATAATAACCGGACCTGGTTCGAGGAGAACCGATCGCAATACGAGGCCCTCGTACGTGAGCCGGCACGGCAGTTCATCGCCGAGATGGCGCCGCTGCTCGAGACCTTTGCGCCGCAATTTCGCGCCGATCCGCGCAAGAGTGGCGGTTCGCTGATGCGCGTGTTTCGGGATACGCGCTTCTCTCGGGACAAGACGCCGTACAAGACCAACATCGGAATCCAGTTCCGCCACGCCACCGGCAAGGACGTCCATGCGCCTGGATTGTACGTCCACATCGCCAGCGATGAATGCTTCCTGGGGGTGGGCTGCTGGCATCCGGACGGCGATTCTCTTGCGCGCATCCGCGACTGGATTGCGCACAAGCCTGAACGCTGGTTTGCGGTACGCGACGAGAGTGGTTTCGTCGGCGAATGGACCCTGTCGGGCGAAAGCCTGACGCGGCCCCCGCGCGGCTACCCGGCCGATCACGAGGCGATAGAGGACCTCAAGCGGAAGGACTTTATCGCGATCGCCAACTTGTCGCCCGAGCAGGTGCTCGGCAAGGACTTCGCGAGCACGGCCGGCGCTCGCTTTGCCGCCGCCACACCGTTTCTCAAGTTCCTGTGCGATGCGCTGGCGGTCGAGTGCTGACGAGCAGCGCGCCTCTTGCCCCTGACCACTGCCTCTCGGCAGTGCCACGCGCAAGCGCGTCACCGGAGAGCGGCCTTTCAGCCCCTACTGGACGTTGATCACGCGCATGCCGAGCTGTTTGCCGCCGAGGCGATCGAGTACGCGCAGGCTGGCCTGGCGCGGGACGAAGCCGGCAGGCATCGGCAGGCTGCCGTGGGCGATGGCGTATTCGCCGACCTTGACACCGACCGGCCCGAGGGTCAAGGTCGTTTCGGTGCCGCCGGCAGTCTTGCCGGCGACGAGCAACTGCAGCACGCCGGCAAGCGGGGCGCCTTGCGCCTGCGGACGCGTGAACACGATGTCGTAGCCGAGGTTGTCGCCGTCGAGCGAGAAGCGCGCTGCCCGAATCTCGATCGCCCCGCCGCGCGGGTCGGGCGACAGCGTGGCGAGCAAGGCCTCGATGTCGTCGTGCTGCTGGCCGACCTGGTGCTGGCTGGCCGCCAGTTCGCCGGACAGGCGGTCGTGTTTGGCAAGCGCGTCTCCGAGCACCTGCGTGGCCTGGTCCAGTTCAGCGGCGAGACGCGAACGCTCCTGATCTGCGCCATCCAGGGCCGCGCGCAGGCGAATTGACTCGTCGGCCGACAGCCGCGGTGGCATGAGTTCCTGCTGCACGTAGAAAAAAGCCCCCGCGCCGATGGCCGCACCGAAGAGCAGCAGCCACAGCCAGTTCGGGATCATCCGGCGCGAGCGGCGCGATTCATAGCGATCGAAGACAACGGGTTTGGATCGTCCGAACATTGCGTATCGAGTTCTTGCGTTGGGAAGCGGCGAGCGTACTACTGTTCCGTGGCGGCGGGCAATGGCTGCTTTCGTGTCGTGACTGCGCGCCATGGCGGCCGAACGAGAAATGGCGGAAACTGTTTCCCTCGGTCCGACGCCGGTCAGGGTGAGAAAGCGCTTCGGCTTCCCCGGCGACGCTGGCGGCAGACCAGGCCCGCTTGCGATTCGCGTCGCCGGTGGCCGCCGATTTCATGGATGACTAGACTCAAGACTGCGATGACCATAATTCCCGTAAGCCTCATCGGCGTTCCCACCGACGTCGGCGCCGGAACACCCGGGGCGCGCATGGGGCCGGATGCGCTGCGCGTCGCGGGCATCGTTCAGGCGATCGCTCACTTTGGCGTCGAGGTCAGGGACTGCGGCAATCTGAGCGGTCCCGGCAATCCGGACCTGCCGGCGGTCAATGGTTTTCGCCACATGCGCGAAGTGGCGGCGTGGAACCGCAGCGTGCATGACGCGGTGCATGCCGAACTACACGCTGGGCGCCTGCCGATCATGCTCGGCGGTGACCACTGCCTGGCCATCGGTTCGATCAGCGCCGTCGCACGCCACTGTCGCGAGACGGGGAAAAGTCTGCGCGTGCTGTGGTTCGACGCGCACGCCGATTTCAACACCGCGAGCGTGACTCCCACTGGCAACATCCACGGGATGCCAGGCGCTTTCCTGTGCGGTTATGGACCATCGCTGCTGACCGAAATCGGCGGCCATGTACCGGCCATTCTGCCGCAGGACATTCGCCAGATCGGCATCCGCAGCGTCGACGACGGTGAAAAGCGCTTCCTGGCCGAGATTGGCATCGAAGTCTTCGACATGCGCTACGTCGACGAGGTCGGCATGCGCGAAACGATGGAGCAGGCGCTGGCCGGCGTGGCTTCGGATACCCACCTGCACGTCAGCCTCGACGTCGATTTCCTCGACCCTGAAATCGCGCCGGGGGTGGGGACGACGGTACGCGGGGGGCCGACCTATCGTGAGGCGCAACTGTGCATGGAAATGATCGCCGATACCGGGCGACTGCGCTCGCTCGACATCGTCGAGCTCAACCCGGCTCTCGATCTGCGCAACACGACCGCAGAACTGGCGGTGGACCTGGTCGAGAGCCTGTTCGGCAAGAGCACGCTGATGCGCCTGCACGGGTAGCCGAGGCGGGAGCAGGCTGCTTTGCCGCGGCTCGCCTGCACCGGCATCGTCGCGCTGCCATCAACGACGGCAAAGGTCCTCGAACACTGTTTTTTTTTCCTACAGCGAGCTCAAATGAATCCTTCGCCCAACCTGGACGGCCTGAGTCCTCAACGCCGTGCTTCGATGCTCGCCGCTGCCGGCGAGATTCGCGAGTGTTACCGCGTCCTCGAAAAGGCCGGCATCAATCTCGTCGGCGAGGTCCTGCGTGGGCAGGGCGAGTTTGTCGAACTCGAGCATTATCCGCGCGACGACGTTCTCGACCGCGAAACGCAGGCTCAGTACTACTACCATACGCATCGCGACGGCGAACTCGAACATGGCCATTTCCATCTCTTTCTGCGCGCTGGCGGCATGCCGCCGGACTGCCGTCCGCTCGACTACCCGCAGGCCACCGATACCTGGCCGGCGGGAGACGACGCGCTTGCTCACCTGGTGGCGATCTCCATGGACGCCTGGGGCTATCCGATCGGTTTCTTCTGCACCAACCGCTGGGTGACTGCGGAAGCGTGGTACCCCGCCGAGCAGACGATCGCCATGCTCGACCGCTTCGCCATCGACCATGCCTTCCCCAACTGGGCGGTCAATCGCTGGCTGACCGCGATGCTGCAGCTCTTCCGCCCACAGGTCGAGGCGCTGATCCGGCAGCGCGACGCGGTGGTCGCCGAGTGGCAGGCGAGTGCGCCGGGCGCGGACGTCTTCGAGGACCGCAACCTGGAGATCACCGGCTATCTTCCGATCGACGTCCAGGCGTTGACCTTGGCGCTTGAAGCCGCGGCAGGGCAATGAGCGGCGGCGCCGGTGGGCGCGGCGCACACGGGTGTGGGCGATCGGGACGCGCCGCTGGCCAGTTTCGTCGCTACTGCATTGGGTTGTAAGAATTGACGATCTCACGCGACTGTTAGAAGTATCACGGCCGTGCAATGCCGAGCGAAGTGTTTCGGAGCCGATTGCTGAGCGTTTTCGCGGTCGAGCGGGCGTTGGCGATCAGCGCTCGAGCGTGCCAGAGATTCATGAAATGAAGGATAATCTTGAGCTTTCCCAGGGACCCTTGCCGCCGTTTCGCCGTGCGGGCCGCGGTCATCGCCAACTTACTGCTTTCCCGCTGCACCGCGTGCAAACGCGCGGCGCCTGACGATTCACGACGCTTCGGAGAACACGCATGTTGACTTGCCGGGAGGTCACCCAATTACTTTCCGAGGAGCAGGATCGCCCATTGACGCTCGCCGAACGCCTGCGTCTGCGCGTGCATCTGGCGATGTGCCAGGGTTGTGCGAACTTCAAGAAGCAGATGAACTTCCTGCATGCGGCGTGCCGCCGGTTTGCCGGCGAGCCGGCCGGCAAGGAGCGTGGCGATTAGTTGCCGAAGTCGTTGCCCCGGCTGCGGTTCCTGGCGCTGGTCGGCTGGTGTCGCCGTTTCCTGATCAAGCGATGAGCGATGTGCGATGACGACACCGGACGACGAACGCCCCTTCCTGTCCTTGATTCTGCCGGTACTCAACGAGGCGCCTACGCTCGCCACGCAACTGGCGCAGCTGCAGTGCCTGCGTGCGCGCGGCGCCGAGCTGCTGGTCGTCGATGGTGGCAGCAGCGATGGCACGCTGGCGCTGGCCGCGGACGGCGCCGACCGGCTGCTCGACTCGCCGCGCGGGCGGGCGCTGCAGATGAACGCCGGTGCGCGTGCCAGTCGCGGCGAGGTGCTGCTCTTCGTGCATGCCGATACGACCCTGCCGCGCGATGCCGACGCGCTGATTCGCGCGGCGATCGTCGGCGGTGCGACTTGGGGACGCTTCGACGTGACCATCGCCAGCCGCCATCGCCTGCTGCGTATCGTCGCAGCGATGATGAACTGGCGCTCGCGGCTGACCGGGATCGCCACCGGCGATCAGGCGATCTTCGTTCGTCGCGAGGCCTTCCTGGCGGTCGGCGCTTTTCCCGAATTGGCGCTGATGGAGGACATCGCGCTCTGCAAGCGGCTCAAGGCCATCGCTTCGCCGGCGTGTCTGCGCGCCCGGGTGAGCACGTCCGGGCGGCGCTGGGAGAAGCATGGCGTGCTGCGCACCATCGTGCTGATGTGGCGTTTGCGGGCGAGCTATTTTCTTGGTGCCGACCCGGCGCAGCTGGCGCTTCGTTATGGCTATTCGCCACGCCAGCCCTGAGCCACGATCGACTGTGCTGCCTGCACTGGCCGTTTTTGCCCGAGCGCCGCAGGCGGGGGCCGCCAAGACCCGGCTGATTCCTGCCCTCGGCGCCGCCGGAGCGGCGCGCCTGCATCGCCGGCTGACTCTGCACGCGCTGGCGGTGGCCAGCCGCGCGGCGCTGGGCGGCGTCACCCTGTGGGTGGCGCCGGACGGCCGGCACCGCTTCTTTCGGGCGCTGCGTGATCGCTGCCGGGTCGAGCTTCGCGAGCAGGTTGGCGCTGACCTTGGTGCGCGCATGGCAGCGGCCTTCGCCGCCGAGGCCGGTTCCCTGCTGTTGATCGGGACCGATTGCCCGGCGCTGCAAGCGGAGCATCTCGCGGCGGCGGCCAGGGCGCTGGGCGAAGAGTCGCGGGAGGAGGGCAACGATGCGGTGTTCATCCCGGCCGAAGACGGCGGCTACGTACTGGTCGGTCTGCGTTGCCCGCAGCCGGGCCTTTTCACAGGCGTCGATTGGGGTAGCGAACGGGTAATGGTACAGACGCGGCAGCGGCTGTTGGCGCTGGGCCTGCGTTGGCGCGAGCTGCCGCCTCTCTGGGACGTCGATCGGCCGGCCGATCTGCCGCGGCTGGCGACGCTACGCGGCTTCACGGGCGACAGGGGAGCGACCCGCGAGCGGGTTTGACGCCGTGTTCGCCGCACATTGCCACAGAGTCGGCCGCCGCCAGCAGCCCTGCTGCCGGCGGTCGGCGTGCAGATCACTTACTGCATCTGCTGAATGCCGGCCAGTGTCCAGCCGCCCTTGCCGTGGCGCGGCTTGACCAGGTGCCATACCTCGTCGATGGCTTCGGCGGCGGCGTCCTTGTCTTCCCGAATCAGACCGGAGAAGCGGACGCTGACCACGTAGCGGCTGGCCTCTTCGGCGACGTCGAGCACTTCGGCTTCGATGGTCACGACGTCGGTCTCCTGCACCGCGTCGCCGCGCTCGGCGATGGCCATGCTGATCTCGGCAAACATCTCGGGAGTGGTGAACTCGCGGATGTCGTCGAGGTTGCCGGCGTCGTTCGCGGCCTGCAGTCGAATGAAGCTGACCTTGGCGTTGCGCACGAAGCCGGCGGCGTCGAAATCGAGCGGGATGTTGGCGCTGCTGGCGAGCCGCGCTGCGCCGGGGGCCGCGGTGGTCGAGTCGCCGGCAAAGGAGGTGGAGGTCGCCGAGGAGGGCAGCATCGGCGATTCATCGAGGCCCCGGTTGTTGGGCGCGTTGCCGCTGCCGGCCGCAGCGTACTGCAGTCCTCCCGACCCACCGGCTCCGGCCTGTCGGGCGGCGGCACGGCGGCGCATGATGAAGGCGACGACCAGCACCGCGGCCATCACCAGCAGGCCGATCATCAGCATCGAGGCAAGTTCCTCACCGAAGCCGAGGTGCGAAGCCAGCGCTGCCAGTCCGAGACCGGCGGCGAGACCGGCGAGCGGACCCATCCACGAGCGCTTGGGCTGCGCTTGCGGCGCAGCGGCTGCTGCCGGCGCCTTGGCGGCACCGGGTGCCCCGGCGGCGGACTTGTCGGCGCTGATCGAATCGCGCTGCATGCCCGATGATTTGCCGGCGCCGAGGCGCTTGCCAGCGGCGTCGGCATCGCCGACACTCAGCGTCAGGCCGAGAGCCAGCACGGCGGCCAGCAAAGAGAAGGTTTTCATGGTCGTTCCTTGAATCCGGATGGAAGAGAGAGCCACCATAGACCGAGGGAAGGCGACATAAAAGCAGAATTATTTACACTGACACTTCGAAAATAATGAAGTGTTTGCGGGCTTCCGCGGAGCGGCTCAGGAGTCCTTGCCCGGCGACCGCGAGCGGGCGCGGGAGGCTGCCGGCTGAAGCGATGTCTGTGCCTGCTCCTGCGGAGCCTTGCTCGAGCGTCGTGGCGCACGCGTCGTGGCGCCGAAAACCTGATCGCGGGCCACCTGAATGATGGCAACGATGGCCGGATGGCTCAAGCGACGCTCGGTGGTGATCGCGAAAAGCTGTTCGGCGATCGAATCGATGCGCCCGACGGCGCGCACGCGATACTGATCGCTGACGAAGGCAGCGATTGCCGTCGGGGCGACGAAAAGGCCGGCTCCGGCCTGCCCGAAGGACTTCAGCAGCGCGCTGTCGTCGAATTCGCCGACGATGCGCGGATGCAGGCGAGAGCCTTCGAACCACTGCTCGAGCCGCAAGCGGATCGCCACGTCGTCGCCGGGCATCAGGAAGGGGGCGCCGTTAAGCATCTCCGGGAAGCTTGCGTCGAGTTTGGCGAGCAAAGCCGGCGCGGCGAAGACGGTGAGGTCGCTCTCGCCCAGCGGGTGGCTGTAGCCACGGACATTGAGATTTGCCGGCATCGGTCGGTCGGCGATGACCATGTCCAGACGATGCACGGCGAGGTCGGCGAGCAGGCCGGTCAGGCGCCCTTCACGGCAGATCAGGCGCACTGCCTCGGGCAGATGCAGGACCGGCTCGACCAGCCGCAGGGCAACCGACTTGGGCACCGAATCGGCAATTCCGACGGCGAAAGGCAGGCTCTGGGTCATCGTCTGGTCGCGAGCGACCTCGAGCAGCTCGTCACCGATGGCAAAGATCTCCTCGGCGTAGCTGAGGATGCGCCGCCCCGCGTCGGTCAGTTCCAGGCCGCGGCCGGCGCGGCGAAACAGCTCGACGCCGAGTGAATCCTCCAGCTCGCGCAACTGGCCACTGACCGCCTGCGGCGTCAGGTGCAGCTGTTCGCAGGCGCGAGCGATGGCGCCGCACTTGGCGACCATCCAGAAGTAACGCAGGTGCTTGTAGTTGAGCGAGGCCACGGCGATTAGAGGAGAGTGGCAACAAAAATCGATCTGTCGCGACAGTATATTCGATTAGTCGGATGTCTCGTTATATCCTAGACTGCCCCTTCCGATCAATGCACGCGAGGAGCGCTTTCATGCACATCGTTACCCGAGCCAGGGGTTTTGATCTCAGCGAGGAGGTCCGTGAGCACGTCCGGCGGCGCCTCGGCTTTTCGCTCGACTGGGCGTACGACCGCGTCATCAGTGTCCTGGTCGTTCTTTCCGATGTCAACGGGCCGCGTGGTGGCAAGGACAAGCGCTGCCGCATTCAGGTCGCCGTCACCGGGGCGGCCGACGTGCTCATCGACGACACGCAGGCCGACCTCTACGTAGCCATCGACCGGGCTGTCGACCGCGCCGGGCGGACGCTGGCCCGCCACGTCGCGCGCCAGCGCCAGCGTCAGCCTGGCCGTACCAGCGAAGCCCGTGCAGTGCTGCTTGCCGGCGCCCAGCCAGACGTCGCCGCAACGACGGTTTGAGCCGCGTGCGACATGACAGCCGCGGCTTGAAATCCCTTTCCTACAGGAGTTCAGAATGAGTACCTTCAAAATACAAACGGCGACCGGTGTTGCGCAGAGCAGCAGCGAGTCGGTCCGGACCACCAATACGGTGATCCGCAACACCTATCTGCTGCTGTCGATGACCCTTCTTTTCGCGGCCCTTACCGCGGGCGTCGCGGTCGCCTTGAGGCTCCCTCATCCCGGGCTGATCGTCACCCTGCTCGGCTATTTTGGTCTGCTTTTCCTCACCAACCGGCTGCGCAACAGTGGCTGGGGCGTGGCTTCGGTGTTCGCCCTGACCGGTTTCATGGGCTACACCCTGGGGCCGATCGTCGGCCACTACCTTGGCCTGCCCAACGGTGGCCAGACGGTGATGATGGCGATGGCCGGAACAGCGACGATCTTCGTCGGTCTGTCGGGCTACGCGCTGACCACGCGCAAGGACTTCAGCTTCATGGGCGGCTTCCTGATGGTCGGCGTCCTGCTCGCTTTCCTGGCCGGTCTGGGGGCGATCTTCTTCGAAATCCCGGCGCTGTCGCTGACCGTCTCGGCGGCCTTCGTGCTGTTGATGTCGGGGCTGATCCTCTACGAAACCTCGAACATCATCCACGGCGGTGAAACCAACTACGTGATGGCCACGGTGACCCTCTTCGTCGCCATCTTCAATCTCTTCACCAGCCTCCTGCACCTGCTCGGCTTTATGAACGGTGACGATTGAGCCGGGGCGTGGGTAGGCCGGGGTGGTCCATCTGTGCTGACTGAAGCAGGCGGCGTGGGCAGCGCGCTTTCCTTGTCGCTACCCGCGCGGCCATCGCTGTTCGGCAGGGCTGCCGCAAGTCCCTGCTGGCCACCCTGGGTGGCCAGTTGCGCTGAGCGTGGCGCGTCGGGGTAGGCCAAAGTTCGCTATAATCGGCCGCGAACCGTTCTCATCTCGTCACCTCTTCTCGCCGCCACAGGCAGGCCCCAGGGAGCCTCTCCCATGCGCAATGAATCGCTGACCCCGGAGGCAGTTCCGGATTCGCTGGTCGGCTTCACCCCGCCGACATCGCCGGCGAACTCGCCCCATGCCGACGGGACGCTGGTAGACAGGTACGGGCGCCACGTGACCTACGTTCGCCTGTCGATTACCGACCGTTGCGACTTTCGTTGCAGCTACTGCATGGCCGAGGAGATGACTTTCCTGCCACGGGCGCAGGTGCTTACGCTCGAGGAATGCCTGCGCCTGGCCAGTACCTTCGTCGATCTCGGGGTGACCAAGCTGCGCGTCACCGGCGGTGAGCCGCTGGTTCGCCGGAACGTGATCTGGCTGCTCGAACGGCTCGCCGTGCTGCCGGGATTGAAGGAGCTGGTGCTCACCACCAACGGCTCGCAGCTCGATCGCTTCGCGCCGGCCTTGCGGGCTGCCGGCGTCGCACGCATCAACATCAGTCTCGACACCCTGCGTGCCGACCGCTTCAGAGCAATCACCCGTGTCGGCGACCTGGCCAAGGTGCTACACGGTCTCGATGCAGCGCAGGCGGCCGGTTTCGAGCGCCTAAAGCTGAACACGGTCATGATGCGCGGCAGCAACGACGACGAGTTTCCGGCGATGGTCGGGTTCGCCGTCGAGCGCGGAATCGATATTTCCTTCATCGAGGAAATGCCGCTCGGCGAAATCGGCCATGGCCGCCAGTCGACCTACATCAGCAGCGAGGAAGCGATGGCCCGACTGGCTGAACACTTCGTGCTCGTGCCTTCCACCGAGAGCTCCGGCGGCCCGGCACGCTACTGGCGGATTCCGGGGTCCGCGACGCGGGTCGGCTTCATCTCGCCGCACAGTCACAACTTCTGCGACAGCTGCAACCGCGTGCGCATCACCGCGCGCGGCGAACTCTACCCCTGCCTGGGCAACAACGACGCCAGTCAATTGCTGCCCCTGCTGCGCGCGCATCCGACCGATGACCGCCCGCTGCGCGCGGCGATCATCCACAGCATGGGCATCAAGGCCAAGGGCCACGACTTCAGTAATCAGATGGACGCCCCGCAGGTGGTGCGCTTCATGTCCATGACCGGCGGCTGAACGCGGCTCGCCGCGTGCCCTGGCCCGTTTGCCGCGAGCGTCGCCGAGCCCAAGCACCGCCAGTCACCCCCAACGATCTTCGAAGCGAGTCGACATGAGTCTCACTGCCCGTTTCAGCTGCCTGAGCGATAACGACCCCGACGCGCTGTCGGTCGAGCAGGCGCGGAGCTTCATTCGCAGCCAGCTCACCCCTGTCGGAACGCACGAGCGCGTGGCGCTGCGCAGCGCCCTGGGTCGCGTGCTGGCCAGCGACGTCATCGCGCCATTCAATGTCCCGGCGCACGACAATTCGGCGATGGATGGTTACGCGCTGCGCCATGCCGATCTGGCGAGCGGTGGCGAGACGCGTCTGCGCGTGATCGGTACGGCGCTGGCCGGGAAGGTTTTTGCCGGTTCGGTGGGCGCCGGCGAGTGCGTGCGCATCATGACCGGCGCGCTGCCGCCGGCGGGGACCGATACCGTCGTGATCCAGGAGCTGGTCCGGGTCGACGGCGATCATCTCATCATCCCGGCCGGCCAGCGCGCGGGCCAGAATATCCGCCTGGCTGGCGAGGATCTGGCGTCCGGCCGGCCGGCGCTCGCCGCCGGGCGGCTGATTCGCCCGGCAGAACTCGGCCTGATGGCTTCGCTCGGCTGTGCAGAGGTCAGCGTCTACCGCCGTCTGCGCGTGGCCTTCTTCTCGACCGGCGACGAACTGTGCTCGATCGGTAGGCCGCTTGCCGACGGGGAAGTATATGACAGTAACCGCTACACGATTTTCGGCATGCTCACGCGCCTCGGCTGCGAGGTGCTCGACCTCGGCGTCGTCCGCGACGATTCGGCAAGTCTCGAGGCGGCGTTCCGCGACGCCACTGCCGCGGCTGACGTGGTGATCACCAGCGGCGGCGTCTCGGTCGGCGAGGCCGATTTTGTCAAGCCGCTGATGGCCAAGCTTGGCGAGGTGCTGTTCTGGAAGATCGCCATGAAGCCCGGGCGGCCGATGGCCTTCGGCCGCATCGGCGGTGGCGAGCGCGCCGCCTGGCTATTCGGTCTGCCGGGCAATCCGGTCGCGGTGATGGCCGCTTTCTACCAGTTCGTCCGTGACGCGCTGTATGTGCTGATGGGCGCCGACCCGGCTCCCGCTGTGCCGCTGCTGCCGGCGGTGAGCAGCGTGGCGATGAGAAAAGCCCCCGGCCGCACCGAGTTCCAGCGCGGCATCGTCAGCCAGGTGGATGGGCAATCCTGTGTTCGCCCGGCAGGCGGCCAAGGCTCCGGCGTCCTGCGCTCGATGTCGGAAGCCAACTGCTTCATCGTCCTCGAACACGATCGCGGCCAGGTCGCCGTCGGTGATCTGGTTCAGGTGCAGCTGTTTGACGGGCTGGTCTGAACAGCGTCGTCAGTCGCGGTGACACCGATCCACTTGCGTAGTCCGCCTGTCTGCTCCCGGTGATGCCCGGCAGGGGTCCGGTTTGCGCCGGCTGCGGGAGCTGAAGCGGCAGCAGGGATTCGCGCCGCGTGCGCCCGCCGGGCTTCCGTTCTCCGATCCGCGCCTGGCGCGGCTGCTGACTCGACGAGGGCGAAGCGATGGAACGTATCATGAGCAAGATGCTCACGCATTTCTGGCTACCCGAAACAAAATACATCATTGCCGCGGTGGTCATTCTGGCGCTGCTCTGCTTGCGTCTTCTGCCCAAGGAACGTCGGCGCATTGCCAACACGGTGGCACTGTTTGTCGTCTGCGTGGCGGGGCAGGCATTCGGCGCATGGCTGCAGGCGCTCGACTATTCGCGCGCGGCGGTGATGGTGCACGAGGTTTTCGTCATCGGTTCGGGCATGGCGATGCTTCGCCTTGCCGCCTTGTTCATCTTTCGCGTCATCCTGCCGAAAGTGGGCATCGTCGTCGTGCGCATCGCCGAAGACATCACGGTGCTGGCCGTCTACGCGGCCTTCCTGCTGGCACGACTGCATATCGTCGGGCTCGATCCGTCGAGCCTGCTGACCACTTCGGCGGTGCTCACGGCGGTACTGGCCTTCTCGATGCAGGATACCCTCGGCAACCTGCTTTCCGGCGTCGCTCTGCAGCTCGACAACTCGCTTCGTGCCGGCGACTGGATCAAACTCGACGACATCAGTGGCCGCGTGCTGCAGACGCGCTGGCGACAGACAACGATCAGGACGCGCAACGGCGACGTGGTCGTCGTTCCCAACAGCCAGCTGATGCGCGGGCGGTTCACGCTGTTCGGCCGCGCCGACGTCCCGAGCTGGCCGTGGCGGCGCTGGGTGTGGTTCAACGTGACCTACGAGTCGCCGCCGGCCGCTGTCATCCAGAAAGTCGAGAAAGCGATCAATGGTGCCGAGATTCCGAATATCGCCCGCGAGCCGCCCGCGAGCTGCGTGCTGATGGAGTTCGGCGCTGGCTACGGGCGCTACGCGCTGCGCTACTGGATGCTCGATCCGCAGCCGGACGATCCCACCGACTCGGTCGTTCGCGTGCATATCTTTGCTGCTCTGCAGCGCGCCGGGATGCGTTTGGCGGTCCCGGAACAGGCGCTGCACGTCACCAAGGAGAACGACAGGTATCGCGAATCGGTGCACCGCCGTGAAATCGAACGCCGGATCGCTGACCTGCGCAAAGTCGAGCTGTTTGCCGGGTTGCAGGACGACGAACTACGGACGATCAGCGAGCGGCTGGCCTATGCGCCGTTTGCTCGCGATGACGTCATCTTCCAACAGGGCGACGCGCCGCAGTGGCTCTATCTGCTCACCGTCGGCGAAGCGGAAGTGTGGATGGATTTTCCCGGTCACCCACGGCAGCTCTTCCGGACCATTCAGGCCGGCGGCACCTTCGGCGAGAAAGGCGTGCTGACCGGCGAGGCACGACGCGCCACCGTCACCGCCAAGACCGATGTCGTTTGTTACCGGCTTGACCAGACGACACTGGAAGATGTTATCCGCTCAAGACCAGCCATCGCCGAAGCGATTGCCGAAATTCTCGCCCGCCGTGAAGCGCAGATGGACGAATTCCACAACCAGTTCCTTGACGCTCACGCTGATCGCGCAACGTCGCCGCCGAAGGCCGGCATGCTCAAGCTGATGCGGAATTTCCTCGGGCTGTGAGGGGCGAGTCGCGTGCTCGCGTGTGCGAAAAGCGTCGTTCCGTGAGCGTCGTGCATGCGCCAAGCCGTGAAAGCGCCACCGTCGGCACGACGTGATCGAGCCTGTGATCGTCAGCGACGCGAAAACCCGAGACCATCATCGGAGCGTCGCTCATGCGGGCAGCGGCGCCGGCACGAAGGGCGCTCGGCCGCTGCTCAGGTAGGCCGCGCAACGCTCGATGTATTCGCTCGTGCTTTTCGGCATTGGCGTACGTGCGCGCGCGATATAGAAGACGAGGTCGCGGCCGTTGCGCAGCAGCTGCAAGCCATCGGAAACGCTGTGCAGCGCGCTGCCGCTTCGCTTTTCGCTCGCTTCTCCCGCCGCTTGCGGCGTGAAGCTGGCCAGTCGTTCGCCGGCGGTGACCAGGTGTGCCCAGACGTCGAAGATCCCCGGGTCGGTGCGCAGTGTTTCGGTCTTTATCCTGGCCGCGTCGGCGAAATCTCGAATCGGTGCCTCGACGGCCTCAAAGGTCGGAATGCGGCAGAAGGCGCTGACCATCGCATCCGCGATCCGGTCGATGTCGCGCATGCTCTGGCCGATCTTGACGTAGCGGCTTTCATAGAAATCTTCGACGGGAATCGAAAAAGCCCGGAAAGGTTCGCCCCACAACTCGTCGATTCCTTCCTCGCCGCTGCGGTGGAGAACGAAGCGGCCGAGCTGCATGGCTTCGAGCAGGCATTGGCCGCATTCGCGCATCAGGGCATTGTCACTGCCGACCTCGACGCCATCGGCCTGCAACTCGACCAGCCGTCGGAAAATGTCGGTCGCGCGATTGAAGAGGGCGCCGGCGAGCATCCCGGCCTTGACCCGCCGCCGCCCCGGGTCGGTTTCCGCGACGAAACTCTGCCGCGTTTCGCCGAGGCGGCAGCCGGGAATGTTGAGCCCATGCTCGGTGTGGTTGAACAGGCGCCGGGCCAGCGCTTCGATCAGCGACTTCTTTCCCTGCAGTGAATCGGCCGGTACCGGGTAGGTCTTGATCCAGTAACCATCGTAGAGCACACGCTCTCCATCGTCGAAGACTCTTCGCCTTCCCTCGGGCGGCAGTGGGTCAATGGTCGACGGCGGTTCGAGGCGGAAAACATTGTTCATCAGGGTGATTCCCGGAAAGCGGATGTCTTACCCGGAGCAAAAATCGTGCTTGCCTTGCAGCGTTGCTCGCGATTCCCAGGTAACTGCTTTTATGGGAAAAATTTTCTTGGAGGATCGCAGTGCAGTCAGGTGCGCCACGACGAGGTGCATCGCAGGCCGGGAAACGGAATTTTCTGCACCGCGCTGGCGCGTCGCGATGCGCTTGTCGACGACCATTCTCGCCTCGTCGGCACGAAGGGCGGGCAGGGCACGGGTGATCGCCACGCGCTCGCATCCTGAATCTCGAAGCGCGTTGAACGCGCGGACCGCGGACCACTGCTGCGCCTCGTATTTTCGCCCCTGGGTGATACGATGAGCTGTCGATGTTGCGCCACGGAAGGCAGGCGAAACCATACAGACGGGAGGAAATACGGATGGCCGCATCTTTGATCGTCGATACCTTGCTTTAAGACCCGGATCAGTACGAAGAGTACAAGTTGAAGGCCAAACGCTGATCGAGCAGCTTGGCGGCGGTGGCAGCACCTTTCAAGGCCATCTATGCGAAGGCGTTGCCTGTGGGTTTCGGCGTCGACGGTCAGTCACGTGGGGTAGAGCGGTCGCGGTAAACATTCGATCCGGTTCGCAGATGAAGTCTCGGGCCGCCTCGTGGGAGACGGCCCGCGTGTTTTCCGGTCGAAGGCTTAGTCCGTGGCTCTCTTGAGCCCTTCGGCTGCAGCCTTCTGCGCCTCTGCCGTCATCTGCGATTGGCCGAGCTTGAAGGTCAGCTTGTCAATCGTGCCCGTGAACCTGAATGGCAACTCGTAGCTGTCGTCTACTCCCGATCGCGTATCCAGGCCCACGTCCAAGGTCTCGTCGATGGACATGAGGATCGGAATCGTGTGCTTGATCGTCTTGCGATCCAGTTCCTTGCCGTCCACCGACAATACGCCGGTGCCGCCCTTGGCGGGACCGGGGCCGTCATACTTGAAGTCGAAAACGATCGTGTGCTTGCCGGGCTTGAGCGCTTTGCCAAACAAGTCCTGGTCAACGATCGCGCCGACGCCGCCTTCCCAGCGGAATCGTTCGAGATCAAGAAGGTTGTATACGAAGACCGGCCTGCCCTTTTGCAGGAAGAGGCCGTAGCCGCCGAAGCGGCCGCCCAGCGTCACGATCATGCCTTCTGCGCCGCCTTCAGGGACGGTGATCTCGGCGGTGATGGTGTAGTCCTTGTTCAGGATGCTGGGCGCGTTTCCGACGGGAATGCCGGCCTTCTCACCGGTGTAGGTGAAAACGGTCTGGCCCGCGGTGGCGCTCGGTCGTGGCGTCAGGAGACGCGGCAGAATCGAGTTGTCCAAAGGCAGGACCTGGTATTTCTTCGCCTCAGTCAGGAACAGGGCCTGCATCTCCTTGAGCTTGGCCGGTTCTTTGGCCGCGAGATCGTTGTTCTGCGAGTAGTCATCCGCGATGTTGTAGAGTTCCCACTTGTAGTCGCTGATGGGCGGCAGTGGCTTGCCGCCGAGGAGCCAGACCGGCTCGGGTGGCGTAGTGCAGGCATACCATCCGTCGTGATAGATGCCGCGGTTGCCGAACATTTCGAAGTACTGCGTGTCGCGTTTCGACGGGGCCTTGGCGTTTGCCGCATCAAACGTGTAAGCCATGCTCACACCTTCGATGGGCTTTTGCTTGATGCCGTTGACTTCCTCGGGGGCCTTAACGCCGGTGACTTCCAGGATTGTCGGCACGATATCAATGATGTGATGGAACTGCGTGCGGATGCCGCCCAGGTCCTTGATGTGGCCAGGCCACGAGATGACCATGCCCTGCCGGGTGCCGCCGAAATGCGATGCAATCTGCTTGGTCCACTTGAATGGCGTATCGAATGCCCAGGTCCAGCCCACCGCCATGTGCGGGTAAGTCTTAGCCTGACCCCAGTCCTCATAATGCAATAGCTGCTCGGCCTCGGGGAGAGTCAGAATGCCGTTATAGGCAGTCATCTGGTTGAAGGTGCCCTCTAAAGTGCCTTCAGCGCTGGTGCCGTTATCGCCGCTGATGTAGATGATGATCGTGTTATCCAGTTTGCCCATGTCCTCGACGGCTTGAATGACACGGCCGATCTCATGATCCGTATAGGCGACGTAGCCGGCGAAGTTCTCCGCTTCGCGGGCATACAGTTTCTTCTGGATTTCGGTTAGCGAGTCCCACTTCGGGAGCTTCGCGCCGGCGTACTCGGCCTGGCCATCCGGCCACGGAGTGAGTTGGGTGTTCGCCGGAATTATGCCGAGCCGTTTCTGGTTGGCGATGATTTGCTCACGCGTTTTCTCCCAGCCTTGGTCGAACTTACCCTTGAACTTCTCGCGCCACTCCAGTTTGGGCTGATGCGGCGAGTGCGTGCCGCCGGGCACGTAGTAAACAAAGAACGGCTTGTCGGGCGCGGCCGCGTTCAGGTCGCCCATGTATTTGATGGCCTCGTCCGCCATGTCGGTAATGAGGTTGTAGTCCTTCTTGCCGACGAACGGAAATATCTGGGTGTGATCGCGGAACAGGTACGGCGTCCATTGGTCAGTTTCGCCGCCCATGAAACCGTAGAAATACTCAAAGCCCATCCCGGACGGCCACTGGTCGTAGGGGCCGGCCACGCTGTACTGATAAGTGGGCGTGTTGTGGTTCTTTCCAAACCACGAGGTGGCGTAGCCGTTGTCGCGCAAGATGGTGCCGATGGTTGCCTTGTCGGGAGTGATGACGGAATCGTAGCCGGGAAAGCCGGTAGACATTTCACCGATCACCCCAAAGCCCACCGAGTGATGATTACGACCGGTGATCAGCGCCGCCCGCGTCGGCGAGCACAGCGCGGTAGAGTGGAACTGCGTGTAACGCAATCCCGCCTTGGCGATACGATCCATGGCGGGTGTAGGAATTACGCCACCGAAGGAGCCTGAAACGCCATAGCCCTGGTCATCGGTCATGATCAGCAGAACGTTGGGTGCGCCTTTTGGCGGCACCACGCGGGGCGGCCAATACGGCTTGGAATCCGGGGCCGTTTCCTTGATGACGCCGCGGAACTCCAAAGGCGGGGGCGGCAGTTGGTTTCCGTTGATGACTTGCGTGGCGCTGGGCGAACCTGGCGTGCCGGTGATTTGTTGGGCCTGCACGCTGCTCAGCGCCAGCGCGCTTACCAGCGCCGCCATGAGGAAGCTTCTTGTTTTCATGTCGTTCCTTTCTTTTTGCCAAGGATAGGGATGCCAGCCGCTTGCGCGGAGTATCGCTATCGAGCGGCGACAGGTCAATCATAAGTTTTCGGCACGAACAACCCCAAGGCAGCGAAGTTCTTGGCGTCACTGGCGGTCTGGCCAACCCGAACCACTGCTTCGTTTTCGCCTTCGGCGACACCGATCTCGGCGGCTCAACCTTCGTTCAGCAGTCGATCCGCGCTCTACCCGAGCGGCCAGTTGGGCGCTGAGGGCCGGCGGCCTGCTCGCGGTGGGTGGCATCCGGCGGCGCCGCGTGCCTCCTCGGGCCTGAGGGAGGCTGGCGGCGGCGACATGGCGGACCTGCGCTGGAGCAGGATCAAGCCCCTACAGTTGCAGGCGGCCGGCGTAGCCGGTCATTTCCAGGTAGCCGCGGCCGCTGAGGCTGCCTTCGAGACGGACCAGGCCTTCCCAATAGACGACCGGCGCCGGCCGGCTGGTCGACAGTTCCTGGTCGTCGAGTACCGGTCGCGTACGCAGCGTCAGCTCGCCGAGTCGTATTTCGATCTGCACCGGGTAGCTTGCGCCGCTGCGCGGCGACGCCCAGTGGCGCAGCGGGTGGAAGGCGACCTCGCCGGCGGCGAACTGGCGTACCTGGCCACCGGCATCGCGCCAGGCGGCGTGCGCAAAAAGCGTTGCGCCCTGTGAATCGCGCATGCGGAAAGCCATCAGCGCGCCACCGTCGTCGAGGTTGATTCCCACCCAGTCCCAGCCGACGGCGTCGCCGCCGAGGATGGCTGTCGACCACTCGTGATCGAACCAGGCGCGGCCGCTGGCCGCCCGGCGCTGGCCGTCGAAGAGCAGTGAGCCGGCGACCTGCAGCTGCGGCCAGCTGACGTAGTAGCTGGCCAGGGCCGCCGCCTGGCCCTTGCGTGAATAGCCGCCATCGCCTTGCAGCAGTAGCGGCTGCGATGGGGTCAGTGTGAAGTCGTACGAGAATTGCGGGCTGTTCATTTGCAGGCGCAGGACTTCGCCGGTGCTGCGCTGTTCGCGGTTCATCCGCCAGGCGCCGATGTGGATGTCGCAGTCGCTGCTCGAGAACGCGGCTCCGAGATTGGCGCGCGCGGCGCGTTCGCTATGCAGCAGACGCTCGCCGGGGAGCGTCAGAGCGGCGTGGGCGAACAGGATCTGGCGCGCAGCGAGCGGCGATTGCAGGTCTTCGGCGTTGCCCGGACGGCTGCGAAAGAAGGTCAGCTGAAAACCAATGTCGGCCTGCGGTACGTCGAGTGCGCCGGTGACGTACCACCATTCGGTGCGGAAATCGGGATGTGCGCCGTGGTCACGCGGGAAAGCGAGTTTGATGCCGGGGGTGACCGGCGCGTAGGTGACTGGCGCTCGCGCGGGCGCCGCGAGCGTCAGCGTCGGCAGCAGCAGGGGAGTGCACAGGAAGCTGCGGCGGCGCACTGTTCGCTCTCCTTTCGCCTACTGCGCGCTGGCCAGGACCTGCGCGACCGGCAGGCGGGTCGCCTGACGCGCCGCGTGGCGACTGGCGAGTACCGCCGCGGCCAGGGTAATCGCCGCGCCGGTAACGAGCGCTGCCCAGGGAATGGCCAGCGCCATTCGCCAGTGAAAGGCTTGCGGATTGACGACGTGGGTCAGGATGGCGCCGATACCGACGCCGCAGGCGAGGCCGATCAGCACGCCGACGGTGGCGATCAGCGCGCCTTCGAGCATGACCGCGCGGCTCAGCATGCGGCGGTCGAACCCCAGCGCGCCGAGCGTCGCCAGCTCGCGCGCGCGCAGCCAGACACTGGCGGCCAGCGTCACCGCCAGTCCGAACAGCCCGATCAGCATCGCCGCCGCTTCGAGCGCGTAGGTCACGGCGAAGCTCTTGTCGAAGATCGACAGGCTCAAGCGGCGAATCTCGGCGCTGTCGGCGACTTCCAGTCCGTACTGGTCAGCCCACGGCGCCAGCCAGGCGCTGGCATGCGCTTCCTCTCCGGGCCGCGGCCACAACGCCAGGTCGGTCGGCTGGAAGTCGCCGCCGAGTTGCTGATAATCGTGGCGGCTGATGACCACTGCGCCGAATTGCCGGCCGTAGTCGCGCCAGACGCCGCCGATGAAAACTTCGATCTCGCGTCCCAGAAGTGGCAGGCGCAGCGTTTGGCCGGGTGCCAGGCGATAGATTTCGGCCATCGGTTCGCTGATCCAGACGGCGGGAAGGGCGGCCGGCGGCGCGAGCAGCGGCCCGGTGACCGGCAGTCGTGCGGCCGGGTCAAGGCGATCGATTTCGCGGACCAGCAGCGCGACCTGGGGTCGCTGCGGGTCGATGATCAGCGAAGCGTTGGCCATGCGCTCGACCCTGGTGAACGGCGCATCGGGCTGTGCCAGGGCAGCGAGCAGGTCCTGCGGCAGCGGTGTCGCCTTGCTGCGCAGGTAGAGCGGCGCCGGCAGGACGTGATCGAGCCATTGGTCGACGGCGACGCGGAAGCTGGAGACCATGATCACCATGCTGGCAGTCAGCGCGAAGCTGACGATCAGCCCGCTGGCGGCGACCTGGGCCATCAGCGGCGCCTGCGCGACGTTCTGCAGGGCGATGCGTTGCGGTGCGGGCAGCGCTTGCGCGCTGAGCCAGCCGAAAAGAAGTTGCGTCAGCAGCGGTGCGCTGGCGATGCCCGCGACCAGAACCAGCGCGATCGCCGCATAGCCGGCGAGCGGCAGTGCGAAGAGCGGCGGCAATTGCGCCAGCGCCAACGCGGCCAGCGCCAGGAACAGGGGCAGGCGCAGCCGCGGCAGTCTGGCGCGCGCCGTGTCGGCGTGCGACTGCTGCGCAAAGCCGGTTTTCAGCGCCTGGGCGAGCGGCTGCATGCGGTTCAGGTACGCCGGGTAGCTCGCGCCGGCCAGGCTGGCGAGGCAGCCCAGCGCCAGGAAGACGAGGGCCGGTGCCGGCAGGGGAATGATCGGCGGTGCGCTGCCGGCGAAGTAGCCGCCGCCGAGATCGCCGCCGAGCAAGCGCGTGAAGGCGACGGCCAGCGCGTAGCCGAGGCCGAGTCCGAGCAGCGCCCCCGGTACGCCGATCGCCAATCCTTCGAGCAGGACCTGCAGCAGGCGCATGCGCGGTGACAGGCCGAGGACGCCGAGCAGGGCGAACTGGGTCGAGCGTTGCGCGACGGAGGTCAGCTGCGTGGCAAAGACCAGGAAGGCGCCGGTGAGCAGGGCGACGAGCGCCAGGACGTTGAGGTTGACGCGATAGGCGCGCGAGAGGTTGGAGACGCGTGCGCTGTCGTCGTCGGCGACGCGGATCAGAAGACCCGCCGGGAGTTGCTGCGCCCACTTCTTGCGCCAGGTCGCCAGGTCGCTATCCGGCGCCAGGCGAACGCGGCCTTCGCTGACCGCGTCGACCGGGCCGAAGCGCTCCTGCACCCAGGCAATGTCGGCGACCAGCAGCAGGTCGTCCGGACGCGCCGCCGGCAGGTCGCCGGCAAGCGTCGCCGGCCACTGCTGCTCGCCGCGCACCAGGGTCAGCGTGCGGCCCGGGCGCGCGCCCGAGTCGCTGTCCGGGGCGCGTTGGGCAAGTTTGGCGAGCAGCGCCGGCGAGGCATAGACGCCGCCGTTGAAGAGGTTCGGCGCCGCCGCCTGCTCGTTGTGTCGTGGCAGCAGGTCGGGCATGACCGCGGCGGCGCTGAAGACGTCGATGCCGATCAAGGTGACCGGGGTGCGCGCGTTGTCGATGCGTACGCGCGTTTCGATGACCGCAGCGATGACCAGTACCGCCGGGTCGCGCGCGATCGCGTTGAGCGTCGCGAGAGGCACGCTGCCGGCGCTGTCGCGCGCGGCGATCACCGCATCGGGGTCGCCCTGGACGCTCTTCATCGCCCTGGCGAAGTCGGCGAGCGCGGCGTCGTTGATCAGATGAATTGCGTAGCCGAGCGCGACGCCGAGCGCGACGGCGAGCATCGAGAGCAGCGTCGCCGCGCGCCGTGTCGTGAACTGGGCGCGGATCAGCCACCACGAGAGCCTGCTCAGCGCCTGCATCGTGTCCTCGCTGCACTCATTCCAGGAGCCCGTCGGGGGTCAGTGTCAGGATGCGGTCGCAGCATTGCGCGACGTGCTGCGAGTGGGTGACGACCAGCGCGCTGGTGTGCTGCTCGCGGACGCGTTCGAGGAGCAGGGCAAGGACCTCGCCTGCGGTGCGCGGGTCGAGGTTGCCGGTCGGCTCGTCGGCCAGGACCAGCGCCGGATGGTGGACCAGCGCGCGGGCGATGGCTACCCGCTGCAATTCGCCGCCCGACAGTGACGCTGGCCAGCGCGGACCGAAGCTCGCCAGGCCGACGCGCTCGAGCAGCGCGCGCGTGCGCGCTGCATGCTCGCCGGCAGGCAATCCGCAGAGCAGCAGCGGCACGGCAATGTTCTGCGCCACGGTCAGCGTCGGCAGGATGTGAAAGGCCTGGAAAACGAAGCCGATGCTGCGCGCGCGCAAGGCCGCGCGCGCCGTCTCGTCGAGGGCGACGATGTCGAGCGCCTGGGGGCCGATGGCGATCGAACCGCGGTCGGCCGTTTCGAGTCCGGCGATGCAGTTGAGCAGGGTGCTCTTGCCGACGCCGGACTCGCCGACCAGGGCCACGATTTCGCCGGCAGCGATGGTGAAGCCGAGAGCGCTGAACAGCGGCCGGCTGGCCCGGCTGTGCTGCTTGGCGAGGTCGGCAACGTGCAGCATCGATCAGCCTCGGCGTCCGGCGGCTACCTGCCCGCCGCGCCGGCCCGCAAGCTGGTCAGCAGCTTCTGTCCGGCGCGACCATCGGCGGTCATGCCCAGGCGTTGCTGCTCGATCTTGATCGCGTCGCGCGACTTGGCGCCGATCATCCCGTCGACCTCGCCGATCGCGTGTCCGCGGCCAAGCAGCAGGGTCTGCAACTCGCGACGTTCGAGGCGCGAAAGGCCGAGGTCATCGGTCGGCCAGGGGGTGACGAAGCCCTTGCCACCCCTGATCCGATCGGCGAGATGGGCGATGGCCAGCGCGTAGCTTTCGGCCGCGTTGTAGCCGTAGATCACGTCGAAGTTGCGGAATACCAGGAAGGCGGGACCCTCAGGGCCGGCGGGCAGGAGCAGTCCGGCGGCGGTGTCGGCCGCGGCGATCGGCTGGCCGTCGGCACGGCGGACGCCGCGCGTCGTCCAGTAGCTGAGCGGACGCTTTTCGCGGCGACCGGAAACGCTGCTGTCGAAGCCGGCCGGCAGCACGACCTCGTAGCCCCAGGGCTGGCCTTCGCGCCAACCGCCCTTGTGCAGGAAGTTGGCCGTCGACGCCAGGGCGTCGGGGACATTGCCCATCAGGTCGCGCTTGCCGTCGCCGTCGCCATCGACCGCCAGGCGCAGGAAGGTCGACGGCATGAACTGGGTATGGCCAAAGGCGCCGGCCCACGAGCCCACCAGCTGCTCCGGCTCGATGTCGCCGGAATCGAGGATCTTCAGCGCACTGAGGAACTCGCCGCTGAAGTACGCCTGACGTCGTCCGAAGCAGGACAGCGTGCCCAGCGAAGTGAGCAGCGGGCGGCTACCGAAGTTGCGCCCATAGTTGCTCTCGACGCCCCATACGGCGACGATCGTCGCCGGGTCGACCTGGTAGCGCTCGCTGGCCATGGCCAGCGTGTCGGCCCACTTGTTGCGCATTTCGAGTCCGTCGGCGACGCGCTCCTCGTCGACCAGGCCGGAGAGGTAGTCCCAGATCGGCGAGCGGAACTCGGGTTGGTAGTCGAGAAATTCGAGCACGCTGAGGTCGGGCGACAGGCCGCTCGTCAGGCGCTCGAAGGAGGCCGTCGAGATGCCCTTTTTCGACGAGGCGACGGCGCGCAGGGTCTTCATGCACGCGCCGAAGCGGTCGATCGGATCGCTTTGCTGGGCGGCGACGGCGCTGGTCATCAGCGCCATGGAAAAGGCGAGGCAGGTGATTTTCATGGCTGGTATGTGTTCTTGAAGGACAGGAAGGGAGGCCCGCGGCAGTGCAGCGCGGCGGGCCGACGGACACTGCCCGCGGCACGCGGCAGCGCCGCTGCAGGCTGCGAGTCTGGCAGATACGGGGAAAGCTCAGCGCTCGCCGGGGGGAGGCGGGCGCCCCGTGGCGCGGCCCGGTTCGCTGCCCGACTGCTGGTCGGGTGCTGTGCTGGCCTGGTACTCGGCATCGCTGATGACTTCGCCCTCGATCACCCGTCCACCAGCCTGCGGCGTCTGATAGCCACCCTGCCGACTGGCCTCCTCCTGCATGCGCTGGTGCAGGTCGCGCAAGTCCTGGGGCAGATGGCGCGTCTTCCACTTGAGGTAGGCGAAGACGAGCACGCCGACCACCAGCACGACGCCGAGAGCGAGGATCGAGAACATGAAAGCGACCACCAGCACCAGGACGCCGGCAGCAATCGTCAGCAGTTTGCCGAAGACGCTCGTCGGGGGACCGGCCAGAGGCGCTCGGTACGCGGATCGTTGTTCGTTGATTTTCATCGAAATCCTTGTGGATGCCTTCGGTCAGCGAGCTGTACGTTCTCGGCGCCGCCTGGGCATTGTACTCAGCCGACCCAGCCAGGCAGCCCAGGCATTGTAAGGTCTTGGCGGCGAGCCGGCCAGTCCTGGCGCGTCCCGGTGCATGCTGCGCCGGCGCGGCAGGTGCAATGGCACCGGATGTTGACGACGGGCAAAAAAAAGGCCCGCCAAGGGGGGGCTGGGCGGGCCTGTGCTGCCGCCGCCGCGACATTCCCAACGAGGGGAGGGGGAGGAGGAACGCCACAGCGACGGACGAATACTATCGGCAGCCCTGCTCGCGGTCTGTGTGCTCTCTGTTTCACTGTGTGACGGCGTGTAAGAAATCGGCTGAGAAATTAAAGTAAGAAACGAAGCATATCTCTTAACATATTGACAAAAAACTAAAGATGGCTGCTTATCTTGCGGCCGGAGGTGGCTTCCATCGCGCGCCTAAGTGACGAAGGGGTCGGCCACTCCGTCAAAAAGGCGCCGCAGGAGTTTCTGCTCCTTGGCCTCGATCGACGCCAGGAAGTCGCTTGCCGAGCCCATGCCACGGAAGGCATCGAAGCCACGTTCCAGGAACTGGTGCAGGTCGCCGAGTCCGGCGAGTTGTGCGGGGCGCCGCATCATCTTGAGGAGACTGCTCAGCAGCGGTTTTGTAGCCAGTCTGTCGAGCGCCTCGCCGGTTTCGCGAATCAGCACAATCTGTCGCTGGCGCTCGGCCCGGCAGGCTACGCCGCGGTAGGCCGTGGCGTAGCCGACTTCGTCGATCTGCTCGATCCGTCCGGCGCGGCACAGTTCGGCGACCATTGCCGAGTCGAGCTCTTCGGTCAGGGCGTCGAGTTCGACAGCCAGCGCGACAGTGCGCAGCGCCGACGCCGGCAGCATCTTGATCAGCAAGGGCAGAATGCGCTCGACTTCCTCGTCGCGGCTGCTGAAGTCCTTTGGCCCGTAGAGATCGGAGATGAAAAACCGGGCGGCGGGGCCGAAGCGTGCGCTGGCGAGCAGTTCGGCATGGGTGCGTGCCAGGCGACCGGCTTGCCATTCACGCAGGTACAGGCGCGCGCGCGCCGCCGCCGGGTCGAAGTTGGCCTGCTGGCGCAGGTGTTTCGCGGCTTTCAGGTGTCGGCGCAGCGCTTCGGCGCATTGCCGTTTCTCGATGGCGGCGGTCGAATCGTCCATGGCGGGAATTATGCCCGGCCGCACGCAGGCTGTTTAGAGGGCTTCGCCTAACGGGAAGCACGGGCGCAACATACACTTTGTCCTGGAAGCAAGTTCAGCAAGGAGTTCCTGATGTCTCATTCCCAGATCTTGTCCGATGGCCTGGCCGAGCGCTTTGCCGTGCAGCAGCGCGCAGCACGCCGCGACCCGAATCCGGATCGCGCGCTGCGCGAACGCCGTCTCGTCGCTCTCGACCGGCTGCTGCGCGACAACGCGGGAGCGATAGCCGAAGCCGTCAGCCGCGACTTTGGCTACCGTTCGCCAGCCGAAACTCGCCTCCTCGAGCTGTTTCCGAGTTACGAAGCGATTCGTCACGCGCGTCGCCATCTGCAGCGCTGGATGCGCCCGCAGCGGCGCGCGGTGTCGCTGTGGTTCCAGCCGGGGCGGGCGGAGGTCCGCTATCAGCCGCTTGGCGTCGTGGGAATCATGGTGCCGTGGAATTACCCGATTTTCCTGGCCGTCGCGCCGCTCGCCGCAGCGCTGGCTGCCGGCAACCGGGCTCTGGTCAAGGTGTCCGAGATGTCGCCGAACACCGCTGCCCTGTTCGCCACGCTGGTCGCCGGGACCTTTGCCAGCGACGAGCTGTCGGTCGTCGAAGGTGACGCCAGCGTCGCGCAGGCGTTTTCCCAGCTGCCCTTCGATCACCTCCTGTTCACCGGGTCGACGGCGGTCGGCCACCACGTCATGCGCGCTGCTGCCGACAAGCTGACGCCGGTAACGCTCGAACTCGGCGGCAAGTCGCCGGCGATCATCGGTCCCGGGCTGGCGGCGGGCAAGGACTTCGCGCGCGCCGTCGAGCGCATACTGATCGGCAAGTGCATGAACGCCGGACAGACGTGTATCGCGCCCGACTACCTGCTGCTGCCCGCCGGCGACGAGCAGGCGTTCATCGACCGCGCCCGCGCATTCGTGGCCCGCGCCTATCCGCAGCTGGCGAGCAACAGCGACTATTCGACGATCATCGACCAGCGTCACTACGCTCGCCTCTGCGCTTATGTCGACGAGGCCAGGGCGAGCGGCGCAAGAGTCGTCGAACTGGCGCCGGGCGCTGCCGCCGACCCGGCGACGCGCCGCTTGCCGCCGCTGGCGCTGCTCGGCGTCGGCGACACACAGGCGGTCATGCAGGAGGAGATCTTCGGGCCGCTGCTGCCGATTCGGTCGTACCGGCATCTCGACGAGGCGATCGCTTTCGTGAACCAGCGGCCGCGACCGCTGGCCCTGTACTACTTCGACAGTAACGCCGAGCGCATCGACCGGGTGCTCAATGAAACGGTTTCGGGTGGCGTGACGATCAACGATACGATTCTGCACATTGCTCAGGACGACCTGCCGTTCGGCGGCGTCGGCGCCAGCGGCATGGGCCGCTATCACGGCTTCGAGGGGTTCGAGACCTTCTCGGCCAAGAAGGGCGTCTTCCGGCAGTCGCGGCTGTCCGGCATCGGTCTTTTCAATCCGCCATACGGCAGGGTGTTCAAGCTCCTGACGCGGATCATCATGCGATGAACTTCGGGCGTCGGCAGTTCATCCACACCGGCCTGGCGGGCAGCCTGCTGCTGTCTTTCTCGGGTTGGCTCAACGCCGCCGGGGCGCGGCGTTTCAGCGCAGCCGAGCGCGAGATGCTCGGCGCGGTGGTCGACGCCATGCTCGACGGCGTCCTGCCAGTGCAGAGCACGCAGCGGCGGCCACTGGTGGCGCAGACGGTCGACGGCATCGCGACGGCAGTGGCCGGTCTTTCCGCCGCCAGCCAGACGGAGATCGGCGAGCTTTTCGGGCTGCTGGCAATTGCGCCGGCCCGCATGTTGCTGGCCGGCGTCGGCAAGCCGTGGCGCGAAGCGAGCGTCAGCGACGTCGGCGAATTCCTGCAGTCCTGGCGGGACAGTCGTCTTGGCCTGCTGCAGGGGGCCTACGGCGCATTGCACGATCTGACCTACGGCGCCTGGTACGGCCGTCCAGACAGCTGGGAGGCAATCAGCTATCCGGGACCACCGCGAGGGTATTTCTGATGGAAGATCCGATCAGGGTCGGGCTTGCCGCCGGCTGGAAACACGTCGACGCGTCGGCTCTGGCGCACAGCCAGACGATCGATGTCGATGTGGTGATCGTCGGCACCGGTGCCGGGGGCGGGGTCACCGCCGACCTGCTCAGCGCCACCGGGCTGCGCGTCGTCCTCGTCGAAGAGGGGCCGCTACGCTCGTCGAGCGATTTCAAGATGCTCGAGAGCGACGCCTACCCCGAGTTGTACCAGGAATCGGCAGCGCGCAAGACCGCCGACAAGGCCATCAACATTCTGCAGGGGCGCTGCGTCGGAGGTTCGACGACGGTCAATTGGACCAGCAGTTTTCGCACCCCGCCCGAAGTCTTTGCCTTCTGGCAGCGCCACTTCGGTCTGCAGGAGCTGAGCGCCGAGTCGATGAGCTCGTGGTTCGCGGTCATGGAGCACAAGTTGTGGGTGCGTCCCTGGGATACGCCACCGAACGCGAACAACAAGATCCTCGCGGCCGGTGCCGAGAAGCTGGGTATCGCCGTCGGCAGCATCAAGCGTAATGTCAAGGGCTGCTGGAACCTTGGCTATTGCGGTATGGGTTGCCCGACCAACGCCAAGCAGTCGATGTTGCTTACCGCCATTCCGGCGGCGTTGAGCCGTGGCGCGACGCTTTATACGCGGTTGCGCGCGGAGCGCCTGCGCTTCGCCGGCAGCCAGGTTTCGGCGCTCGACTGCAGCGCGCTGCAGGCTGACGGCATCCACCTTTCCGGTCGGCAGGTGCGTTTTCGCGCCCGCCACTTCGTCGTTGCCGGCGGCGCCATCGGCAGCCCGGCGCTGCTCATGCGCAGCAGCGTTCCCGATCCCTACCGCCTGCTCGGCAAGCGTACCTTCCTGCACCCGGTGGTGATTTCGTCGGCGCTGATGGACGATCGCGTCGACGCCTACGCCGGCGCACCGCAGTCGATCTACAGCGATCACTTTCTGCACCAGGCGCCGATCGACGGTGCGCTGGGTTTCAAACTCGAAACGCCACCGCTGCATCCGGTGCTCTATGCGACGACGCTGCAGGGCTACGGCGAGGCGCACGCCCGTCTGATGCGCGATTTCACCAAGGTTAACGTCGTCCTGGCGCTGTTGCGCGACGGCTTCAACCCCGCAAGCCGCGGCGGCCGAGTCCGCCTCGGCGCTGGCCGCCTGCCGGTGCTCGACTACCCGCTCGGCGAAGTGATCTGGGAGGCGGCACGTCGGGCCTTGCTGGCCATGGCCGAGATTCAGTTTGCCGCCGGCGCGCGCTGGGTCACGCCGGTGCACGAGACGGCGCCGGGCTATACGAGCTGGGCCGCGGCGCGGAAAGGAATCGCCGAGCTGCCGCTGAAACCTTTCCTTTGCCGGGTGGTCAGCGCGCACGTGATGGGTGGGTGCGGAATGGCAGATGCTCCGCATCGCGGCGTCGTCGACCACCGCGGGCGACACTTTTGGCTCGATAATCTGTCGGTGCTCGACGGTTCTGTTTTTCCGACCAGCCTGGGCGTCAATCCGCAGCTTTCGATCTACGGCCTGGTCGCACGCAATGCCAGCTTGCTGGCCGCCGAGTTGTCGGGCCGGCCGCTTCCCGCCATCCCCTGAAGGAGTCCTACCGCCATGCTCGCACGCGCCCTTCGCCTCTCGCATGCGCTGGAAATAGCGTTCTACGTCGTTCTGGCGATGAGCGTGTGCGACGTCTCGTTGGCCACCGCCATCCCGCTCGCGCTGCTCAGCATGCTTGCGTTGCGCGCGCTGATCATCGCGGTGACCTACGGCTATTCCTGGGTCCATCGTTCGCCGCCGGCGGAGCACGCGCAAGGGGGGCAGGCGGAGTGTCCGCCGCATTTTTCAGTCTCCTCGCATTCGCCGCCACCGCGGCTGACGATCGCCGAGGTGATACGGATGGTGCTCGGCGAGTATCTCAGTTTCGTCGTCAGCTTCCTGATCCTGTTTCCCTTCGAGCGCTGGTGGATGGGCGACGATCGCCTGCGGCCGCTGCCCGCGCCAGTCGGTGAAGGCGATGACCGTCAGCTACCGGTGTTGCTGATTCACGGTTACGGTTGTTCGCGCGGTGCCTGGTGGTGGCTGCGCGCGCACCTCGAAGCCGCCGGCTGGACGGTGGCGACGATCAGTCTCGAACCGATCTACACGAGCATCGACAACTACGTCGATCCGGTCGCCCGCCGTATCGACGCCGTTCTCGCCGCGACCGGTGCCGAACGCCTGATCCTGGTCGGCCACAGCATGGGCGGGCTGGTCTCGCGTGCCTACCTGCAGCGCTACGGTGACGCGCGCGTCGCCCGCCTGGTGACCCTCGGTACGCCGCATCAGGGCAGCGAGCTGGCGCGCCTCGGCTTCGGCGCCAACGGCCGCGAGATGAGGCCGAACAGCGCCTGGCTGCAGGCGCTCGCCAGTCCGCCGGCGGCGGTCGGCACGGTGGCCATCTACAGTCCGCACGACAATTTCGTCCTGCCGGCGGAAAGGCTGGAACTGCCGGGCGCGCAGAGCCAGACGATCAACGGCGTAGGCCACCTGGCGATGCTCTTTTCGCCACGTGTGATCCAGGCCCTTCTGGCGGTGCTCGAGCAGACGCAGCCGCGTGCGATCAGGGCGGCGAGGGCAGCCAGGGCGGCGAGTGAAGGCGAAGACCGGGACGCTTAGCTCAGCCGCAACAGCTGGGCCAGGAAGTCGAAGAACAGGCAGTAGAGGGCAATCGGCAACGGCAGGCCGAGAAGCGTGGCGATCATGTACTCACGAAAGCGCACTCCCGACAGGGCCAGTGCGTAGTTGAGCGCCGGCACGGTCTGGAACAGCACTCGCAGGAAGACCATGCTGCGGATCGGGCGGGCGTCGAGCTGCGCCAGCAAGCGGTTCGCGACGCGGCTGTTCAACTGGCGCAAGGCATCGCCGCCGAGCAGGCGGATGCTGACGAAGGTGAGCGCGCACGACAGGCACGCGGCAAGGTAAGTGAGCGCGCCGCCCCAGACGCGGCCAAGCGCGAGCACCGCGGCGGCGAGGAAAATCCACCCCGGAATCTGGATCAGGTTGCCGAGTGCGAACAACGCGACGAAGATCAGTACTCCGTTGAGCCTGTTGTGGAGGAACTGGTCGCGCAGGAATTGCAGGCTGAAGTGGTCGCGCAGCCCGGATAGCTCGAAGCCGGCGAAGAGCACGGCGAGAAACAGGGCCACGGCCAACAGGCGCGGCCAGGGGATCGAGCGCTGCGTCAGCATCGGGTGGATGAATTTCATGACTTTGGTTGTCGAAAAAATACTTTGGTCCGACTGTAAGCCATCGCCGGCAAGTGACGACAGTAGCATTGCCATCGGCGAAAACCATCCTTCTACTCCCTTCAACGCGAGAACACCAAGATGAACGAGCTGCATGGACTATTCTTCTGGGGTTTCCTGCTCCTGTTCGGCGCCGTGATGTACCTCATCTCACCACGCAGCAGCGACGCCGCCGGCTTTTTCCGTGGGCACGACGCGCAGGGTCGCGCGCCTTCGGAGTGGGCCTTGATGATGAGCGTTTTCATCAGCTGGATCTTCGCCAAGTCGGTGACCAACGCGGCCAACCTCGGCGCCACCTACGGAATCGTCGGCGGCCTCGCCTACGCGACCTACTGGCTGTCGATTCCGCTCGCCGGGGTAGTGATATACCGCCTGCGCACGCGCGAGGGAGCGACCGGGCTGGTCTCGTTCCTGGTCGGAAAATATGGCCGCGGCGCGGCGCTGGCCTTTTCGCTGGCGATTCTCGTTCGCCTGTTCAACGAGGTGTGGAGCAATACCGCCGTCGTCGGCGGCTACTACGGCGAGTCGGGGTCGGCGGCGTTCGTCGGCGCCGCACTGCTGTTCACCGCCGTGGTGCTCTTCTACAGTCTGAAGGGCGGCCTGCGCAGTTCGATCTTCACCGACGTCGTCCAGGCCGTCGTCTTCCTGCTCTTCCTGGGTGTCGTCGTGGCCATCGTGCTGCCGGCGCACACGCCGACGCAGCTGTTGAGCGAAGGCAGCTTCACGCTCGCCGGTGGCGTCGACCTGCTGCTGGTCGCCTTGCTACAGGTTTTCTCGTACCCTTTCCACGACCCGGTGCTCACCGATCGCGGCTTCATCTCGGACGAGAAGGGCATGTTGCGCGCCTTCATCGTCGCCGGCGTTCTCGGTTTCGTGTGCATTGTCGCCTTCAGTCTGGTCGGCGTGCATGCGCGTCTCGAAGGCCTTGCCGCGGGCAGCAACGTCCCCGCCGATGTCGCCCGCGGCCTGGGTTTCGCCGGCTTCTTGGCGATGATCGCGGTGATGATCTCGTCCGCCGCTTCGACCCTCGACTCGACCTTCTCGTCGCTGTCGAAGTCGGTCGCCCAGGAGTTGCCGATGCTCGCCGGACGCGAGCCACTGCCGCGCGCGGTACGTGTCGGCGCGCTGACAATGGTCGTCTTTGCCCTGCTCGGCAACCTGCCGATGCTTGCCGGCACGGACATCCTCAAGGCGACGACGATCAGCGGCACGATGGTCATCGGCCTGGCGCCGATCTTCCTCTTCTCGCGCTGGGTCGGCTACTCGCCGCTGTCCTTCCATCTCGCTTTCTGGAGCGGCATGCTGCTCGGCATCCTACAGGCGACGCAGCTGATCCCGGCGAGCTGGGCGATCGGCGACGGCAAATACGCCGTCCTGCTCGGCACCAACGTCTACGGCCTGGCTCTTTGCTCGGCAGCGTTCTTTCTGCCCTTGCTGTTGCCCAGCAGACGCATGGGACGTTGCGAGGACGCGGCGTGAGCTCGTCTTTCGCCCGATGAATCGGGCGCCTGCGGGTGGGCCGGTCGTTGGCCAGGCGGGTGATGGACGATGGTGGTGGCTCGAACAGGCGAGGGAATCTTGCCAGACCCGCAGGGTGGGTCGATACTGAGTGCGTCTTTCGGCCACGCGACGATTTCCCGATGCCACAGCCCACGTTCCCGGTAATCACTGCCCCAGTCGAGGTGATCGATCGCTACACTTGCCGGCCGGCCCGCGCTTGCCTGCAGGCGCTTCAGTTGCTGGGGGTGCTCGCTCTGGTGGTGATGCTCGGCCTGCTCTCGGCGCTTCCTTCTCTGGCGGGGGAACAGGATGTCTTCGTCAGCCGCGGCGCTGGCAGTCCGGTGTATTCGGACAAGCCGCAGCCGGGTGGAAAGGCGCTGACCTTGCCGCCGATCAACGTCGTCGAGCCGGTACCGACCGGTGACACCAGCGTCAGGCGGAGACCGGACGAGCCCGCCAGACCGACGCCAGGAGGACCCGCCTATCGCAGCTTCCGCATCGTCTCGCCAGAGGACAACGGCAGCGTCCTCGCCAATACCGCACTCTTCGACGTGCGCGTCGCCGTCGAGCCGGCGCTGCAACTTGGCGCCGGGCACGCGATCATGGTCAGCATCAACGGGCAGCCGGTCGCGCAACGCTTTACCGCCAGCGAATTCACCATTCCTCCCGAGTTCTGGGGCGATGTGCTGCCGCCACCCAATCAGCGCCACCAACTTGACGCGACGATCGTCGACCGCAACGGCGTGGTGCTCGAAAGGGCGGCGCCGGTGACTTTCATCCTGCGCTATGCTTCTGGCGGCTATCAGCGGCCGTGGCAAGGGCCTGGTTACGGACCGGGCTACGCGCCAGGTTTCGCTCCAGGCTATGGGCCCGTATACCGACCAAGGCCGGTGCCGCTGCCCGAGTCGCGGCCGGTCGAGAAGCCGAAGCCACCGCCGGCGCAGCCCTTTGACCAATGGGAGAAAAAGTTCGAACAGGAGGGGCTGCGTTTCTACAATCGCCAGGAGCCGCTTAATCAGGAAAAGCCCATCCGGGAGAAGCCCGGACGGGGCGAGGGCCGTTGACGGCGGGGAGCCGCTTGCAGTCTTGCGTACTTGCCTCGGGTAGTCGCTGTCCGGGGATCATCCACCTCGTGCCCCGCCAGCTCCGCAGCTCTTCCACTGCCTACTCCACCACGCCACAGGTTTCGACCCTTTAATTATTGCTGTAGAATCGTGTGCTTTTCGTATGCGACGCGGTGAAGTGACAGCGCGGGCGCGAATGCGAAACCGAAGCGCGGGCACTTTCCCGATGGCGTATTCGTCCGCTGCGGGGATTGGCGAACGCTCATCGAGACCGCTTGCATCGTCAACGCTCGTGTTGCTGAGCGGCGACGTAAAGCCAGAATGGTTTCTGCCTCTTCGGTCTGGCAGCTTAGAGCCGCAATGTCCGGAGGCGTGGGTTCTTTTGGCCGAGCCAGGACACATACACCTTTCAGCACGTACCACAAGGATTCTTAATGGAAACGAACGCCGCTAACACTGACGCAGTCGCCGATACTGGCGCCGCCGCCGCACCAGCAGCCGTAAACCCGCTTGAGCGTCGTCTTGACCTGTCGATCGCTCTCGCCGACCTCGACAAGGAAGTCGATCAGCGTCTGAAGCGCCTCGGCAAGAACATGAAGATGCCCGGCTTTCGCCCCGGCAAGGTGCCGGCCAATATCATTCGCCAGCAATACGGCGACCAGGCTCGCCATGATGCGCTTAGCGAGGCGCTCGGGAGCCTGTTCAGCGAGGAGGTGACGAAGCAGCAGTTGCGTGTTGCCGGCAGCCCGAAGATCGAGGCGAGGAACAGCGGCAGTACAACGCACATGGAGTTCTCGGCAGTCTTCGAGGTCTTTCCGGAGATCACCGTCAAAGAGCTGGCGGACATGAAGGTCGAGCGTCCGGTCCTTGAAGTTGGACCGACCGAGGTCGACGGCACGATCGAAATCCTGCGCAAACAGCGGGTGAGCTTTGAGCCCGTTGATCGCGCGGCGGCAAGCGGCGACCGGGTAAGCATCGACTTTCTCGGCAAGAAAGATGGCGTGCCTTTTCAGGGCGGGCAGGGCCAGGATTATCAGTTTGTTCTCGGCGAAGGCAAGATGTTGGCTGACTTCGAGAATGCCGTGATCGGTACCAGCCCGGGCGAAAGCAAGTCCTTCGAAATGACTTTTCCGAGCGAGTATTTCTCCAAGGAACTGGCCGGCCAGACGGTGACCTTCGAGGTCACGGTCAAGGAAGTCGGCGAACCGCATCTGCCGGAAGTCGATGCTGACTTCGCCAAGGCGCTCGGCGTGGAAGATGGCGACCTGGTCAAGATGCGGGCGGAAATCGAGGCCAATCTCAAGCGCGAGGTGAAGAAGCGCCTGCAGGCGAGGATTACGGGACAGGTGATGGATTCGCTGCTCGAGGCGCATCCGGTCGACGTGCCTGGGGCGCTGATCGATCGCGAGATCGAGCGTTTGCAGGAACTGGCGCGCCAGGACATGGAGCAGCGGGGAATGAAGGTCAAGGATCTGCCGATGCAGCGCGAATGGTTCGTCGATCAGGCGACGCGCCGGGTCCGGCTCGGCCTGCTGCTGGCCGAGATCGTCAAGCAGAACGAACTGCAGGCGAAGCCGGAGCAGGTGCGGGCGCTGGTCGAGGATGCCGCGCAGAGCTACGAACATCCGGAGGAAGTCGTCCGCTGGTACTATGCGCAACGCGAGCGCCTGGGGGACTTCGAGAGCGCGGCCATCGAAGCCAATGTGGTGGCCTGGATGATGGCCGCCGTGGACAGTGGTCGACAAGCCGGTCGCCTTCGCCGAATTGATGGGGCAGCCGTCCTGAAAACGCAGAACTCTCGAAGCGGAGGAGCCGAAATGAGAATGGACCACGGCATCAACTGGGATCCGCAGGCGCTGGGCCTGGTCCCGATGGTGATCGAGCAGAGTGGTCGTGGCGAACGCGCTTACGACATCTATTCGCGCTTGCTCAAGGAACGCGTCATCTTCCTGGTCGGACCGGTGAATGATGTGACCGCCAATCTGGTGGTGGCGCAGCTGCTTTTTCTGGAGGCGGAGAATCCCGACAAGGATATCCATTTCTACATCAATTCACCGGGTGGTTCGGTGTCCGCTGGCTTGTCGATCTACGACACCATGCAGTTCATCAAGCCGGAAGTGTCGACCCTGTGCATGGGGCAGGCGTGCTCGATGGGGGCGTTTCTGCTCACCGCTGGCGCGCACGGAAAACGCTTCGCCTTGCCGAATTCGCGGGTGATGATTCACCAGCCGATGGGCGGCTTCCAGGGGCAGGCTTCGGATATTGCGATTCACGCCAAGGAAATCCTCGCGCTGCGCGCCAAACTCAACGAGTTGATGGCACACCACAGCGGCCAGGCCATCGAGCGTATTGAACGCGACACGGACCGTGATAATTTCCTTTCGGCGCAGGAAGCGGCAGAATATGGTCTGATCGACAAGGTGCTGGCCAATCGGGAGGGGGCTTGAGCTCGCTCCGGGCCGTGTCCAACCGTGTCCACATGGATTGACAGTGAGGTAGGTCGAGATGTCAGAAAAGAAAAGTGGCAGTGAGAAGCTGCTCTACTGCTCGTTCTGTGGCAAGAGTCAGCACGAAGTAAAGAAGCTGATTGCCGGGCCGTCAGTGTTCATCTGTGACGAGTGTATAGAGCTCTGCAACGACATTGTCCGCGATGAGATTGCCGGTGAGCAAGGCGGCAAGGGCAGTGATGGCGAACTGCCGACCCCGAAGGAAATCGCGGCTCTCCTTGATCAGTACGTGATCGGTCAGGACCAGGCGAAGCGCATACTGTCGGTGGCCGTTTACAACCACTACAAGCGCCTGCGTCATCACGGCAAGAGCAACGACGAGGTCGAGCTTGCCAAGAGCAACATCCTGCTCATCGGTCCTACCGGGTCGGGCAAGACCCTGCTCGCGCAGACACTGGCGCGGATGCTTGACGTGCCGTTCGTGATGGCTGATGCGACGACGCTGACCGAGGCCGGCTACGTCGGCGAGGACGTCGAGAACATCATTCAGAAACTGCTGCAAAAGGCCGATTACGACACCGACAAGGCGCAGCGTGGCATCGTCTACATCGACGAAATCGACAAGATTTCGCGCAAGTCCGACAATCCGTCGATTACCCGCGACGTGTCCGGAGAAGGCGTGCAGCAGGCGCTGCTCAAGCTGATTGAAGGCACGGTGGCTTCGGTGCCGCCACAGGGTGGGCGCAAGCATCCGAACCAGGACTTCGTGCAGGTCGACACGACGAACATCCTGTTTGTCTGTGGCGGCGCATTCGACGGGCTCGAAAAGGTCATCCGCGATCGTTCGGAGCGCGGCGGAATCGGCTTTGGCGCAGAGGTGAAGAGCAAGGACAACAAGAAGGCGATCGGCGAGGTGCTGCGTAGCGTCGAGCCGGAGGACTTGATCAAGTTCGGTCTGATTCCCGAGTTGATTGGGCGCCTGCCAGTCGTTGCCACGCTTGAGGAGCTGTCGGCGGCAGCGCTGGTGGAGATTCTCGTCGAGCCCAAAAACGCGCTGGTCAAGCAGTATCAGAAGCTCTTCGCAATGGAAGGCGTAGGGCTCGAAATCCGCCCGGCAGCGATGATGGCGATCGCCAAAAAAGCCCTGCAAAGGAAAACCGGCGCGCGCGGTCTGCGCTCGATCCTCGAGTCCGTTCTGCTCGATACGATGTACGAACTTCCCGGTATGGACAATGTCTCAGAGGTCGTTATCGACGAGAATGCCATCGTCGGCGATGCTCAGCCAATCCTCATTTATGCGGGTCAACCCAAGGTTTCTGGCGGCAACTGATGTCCTGGCCGCGGCCTGCGGCTTGAAATACGGGTCCGCGCCACCATCTCAAGGCACGAACCTCAACCTTAAGGGCATAATCGATGTCTGCAACCCCGAAGTTGGCTACCCAGCCAATAGAACTGCCGCTGTTGCCTCTGCGCGACGTGGTGGTTTTTCCGCACATGGTTATTCCGCTCTTCGTCGGGCGGCCAAAGTCGATAAAGGCTCTGGAAGTGGCGATGGAGGCCGGCAAGAGTATCCTGCTGGTTGCCCAGAAGTCCGCGGTCAAGGACGAACCGGAAGCCGACGACCTGTACGACATTGGCTGCGTGGCCAATATCCTGCAGATGCTGAAACTTCCCGACGGGACCGTCAAGGTGCTGGTCGAAGGCGCCCAGCGCGCGCGCCTGGAGGCCGTTGAATCGCGTGACGAGATGTTCTTCGCGAGCTCGCGCTCGGTGGTCGCTGATGACGGCGTCAACCATGAGGTTGAGGCGCTGCGCCGCGCCGTGATCGCTCAGTTCGACCAATACGTCAAACTCAACAAGAAGATTCCGCCGGAGATCCTGACCTCCATCGCGGGCATTGAAGAGGCTGGCCGCCTCGCCGACACCATTGCCGCGCACCTGCCCTTGAAACTCGAGCAGAAGCAGGAAGTGCTCGAGATGTTCGATATCCGCGCGCGCATCGAGCGGCTGCTGACGCAACTCGAGGCGGAGATCGATATCCTGCAGGTCGAGAAGCGGATCCGCGGGCGCGTCAAGCGCCAGATGGAAAAAAGCCAGCGCGAGTATTACCTCAACGAGCAGGTCAAGGCGATCCAGAAGGAACTCGGCGAGGGTGAAGAAGGCGCCGACATGGAGGACCTGGAGAAGAAGGTCAAGCTTGCCGGAATGGGCAAGGAAGGGCTCGCCAAGGCGCAGTCCGAACTCAGGAAGCTCAAGCTGATGTCGCCGATGTCGGCCGAAGCAACGGTCGTACGCAACTTCATCGAAACGCTGATCGGGCTGCCGTGGCGCAAAAGGACGCGGACCAGCAAGGATCTGGCGGCAGCGGGAAAGATACTCGACACCGATCACTGGGGCCTCGAAAAGGTCAAGGAACGGATCATCGAGTATCTCGCGGTGCAGCAGCGCGTCGACCGCCTCAAGGCGCCGATTCTCTGCCTGGTTGGGCCTCCCGGCGTGGGCAAGACGTCGCTCGGGCAGTCGATAGCGCGGGCAACAGGCCGCAAATTCGTGCGCATGAGTCTCGGTGGCGTTCGCGATGAGGCTGAAATCCGCGGCCATCGGCGGACCTACATCGGCTCTATGCCGGGCAAGATCCTGCAGAATATGAGCAAGATCGGCGTCAAGAACCCGCTTTTCCTGCTCGACGAAGTCGACAAGATGGGGCAGGATTTCCGCGGTGATCCGAGTTCGGCGCTGCTTGAGGTGCTCGATCCGGAGCAGAATTCGACTTTCGTCGATCACTATGTCGAGGTCGAGTACGACCTGTCGGAAGTAATGTTCGTCGCCACGGCCAACACCCTGAATATCCCGGCGCCCTTGCTGGATCGCATGGAAGTGATCCGGCTGTCGGGTTACACCGAGGATGAGAAGGTCAACATTGCGCAGCGTTACCTGCTACCCAAGCAGATCAAGACCAATGGGCTGCGAGCCGGCGAGTTGACCGTCGCCGAGAGCGCGCTACGTGACATCGTTCGCTACTACACGCGTGAAGCAGGGGTGCGATCGCTCGAGCGCGACATTTCGAAGATCTGTCGCAAGGTGGTGAAGACTCTGCTGCTCAGAAGGAGTCAGCAGAAAGTCGCCGTCACCGCGCGTAACCTCGACAAGTTCCTCGGCGTTCGACGCTTCAACTACGGCGTTGCCGAGCGTGAGAATCAGGTTGGCCAGGTGACTGGATTGGCGTGGACCGAAGTTGGTGGCGAATTGCTGACCATCGAGTCGGTGGTCTTGCCCGGCAAGGGCAAGACGACGACCACCGGCAAGCTTGGTGAGGTGATGCAGGAGTCGGTGCAGGCGGCAGTGTCGGTCGTGCGCAAGCGCGCCGGATCGCTGGGCATCGATCACGACTTCTATCAGAAGAGCGACATTCACATTCATCTGCCGGAAGGCGCAATTCCCAAGGATGGCCCGTCCGCCGGCGTCGGGATCTGCACGGCGCTGGTTTCCGTGCTCACCGGTATTCCGGTGTGCTGCGATGTGGCGATGACCGGCGAGATCACTCTGCGCGGCGAGGTACTGCCGATCGGCGGTCTCAAGGAGAAACTCCTGGCGGCGGTCCGCGGCGGCCTGGCGCGGGTCCTGATCCCCGAGGAAAACGTCAGGGACTTGGCCGAGATCCCGGACAACATCAAGAACAAGCTGGAGATCATCCCGGTCAGGTGGATCGACCAGGTCCTGGCGCACGCGCTCGAACGCAAGCCGGAGCCGTTGTCCGGCGAGGCGGCGCCGACGCCAACGCCGGCGGTCGCCGGAACGGCGTCCGAGGGCACGACTCCATCGGTGCAGGCGGTACTCACGCACTGAGTCGACGCGGACGCCGGGCGGGAGAGCTGGAGGTCGGTTCTTTCTGTGCCTCTCCTGCCTTCCTGACCCGGCGCGCAAGCGCTGCGCCCTCAGCAATGTGGTCTGGCCAAGTGACGATGGATGCGATAAACTCGCGCTTCTTTGCTTGGATCATACGACGGGTGCTTAGCTCAGTTGGTAGAGCGCTAGCCTTACAAGCTGGATGTCGGCGGTTCGAGCCCGTCAGCACCCACCACCGGCAGGGTGGTTCTGCAGCGATTGGGAGTGGTAGTTCAGTTGGTTAGAATACCGGCCTGTCACGCCGGGGGTCGCGGGTTCGAGTCCCGTCCACTCCGCCATTGCCAAGAGGGCGAACGAAAGTTCGCCTTTTTTGTTTCCTCGACAATATTTCAATGAGTTAGCGGGCCACAGCCATGATCTTCGATGCCGTTCGCAACAACAAGAGAGTCGTCCAGGTATTTCTTGCCCTGATCACCTTGCCATTTGCTTTCTGGGGTATCGACTCGTACGTTCGCGATACCGGCGCGGGCACGGATCTGGCCAGCGTCGGGGACTCCAAGATCACCATGCAACAGTTTGACCAGGCATGGCGGGTGCAGCAGGATCGCCTGCGGCAGGCAATGGGCGAAACGTTCGACGCGGCGGCGGTGAATACGCCGGAAGCACGTCTGTCAGTCTTGAACGCGCTGGTGGACCAACGTCTCTTGCTCCTCGAAGCTGCCAAGGGGCGGCTTGTTGCCGGCGACAACGCGCTGCGCGAGGTGATCAGCAAGATTCCGGCTTTGCAGGACGACGGGCAGTTCTCGATGGCTCGCTATCAGGCCGCGCTGGCGGCGCAGGGCATGTCGCAGCCGCAGTTCGAGGCGCAGCTGCGTCAGGACCTCACCTTGCAGCAGTTGGTGGCGGCGATTGGCGATACCGGCATCGTTGGCAGTGCGATGACCGACGAGATGCTGCGGATTCAATCCGAGGAGCGCCAGGTCAGCGAGCTGCGTTTCTCCCCGGAGCAGTTCGCTGCCCAGGTAAAAATCGATACTGCGGCGGTCGAGAAGTACTACCAGGAGAATCCGAAACGTTTTGAAATCGCCGAGCAGGCGAAGGCGGATTACGTCGTCTTGTCTCTGCAAGCACTGATGGACAAGCTGACGGTCAGCGATGCTGAAGTGAGCGCCTGGTACGAAAGCCACAAGGATAGATACCAGCGGGCCGAAGAGCGCCGGGCCAGCCACATTCTGATTCTGGTCGATGCAAATCAGGACGAGGAGAAAGCCAAGGCCAAGGCCGACGGCATTCGCCGGGAACTTCAGGAGGCGCCAGGCAAGTTTGCCGAACTGGCCAAGCAGTATTCGCAGGATCCGGGGTCTGCCGAAAAGGGGGGCGATCTCGGTTTCTTTGGTCGCGGAATGATGGTCAAGCCGTTCGAAGAATCGGTTTTCAAACTGCAGGAAGGCGAAATCTCCGGTGTCGTGCGCTCGGAGTTCGGCTTTCACATCATCAAGCTGACGGCGACGAAAGCGGGCGCTCAACGCCCGCTGGCCGAAGTGCGCCCGGAACTCGAGGACGAACTGAAGCGCCAGACAGCGTCGCGGCAGTTCGCCGAAGCCGCCGAGGCGTTCAGCAACATGGTCTATGAGCAGCCTGACAGTTTGCAGCCAGTGGTCGAAAAATTCGACCTGAAGATGCAGCATTCGGGCTGGTTGCCGCGCGATCCGAATCCGCAAGCGCTGGCCACCCTCGGCCAGCTCGGTAACCAGAAGGTTCTGACGGCCCTGTTTTCGGCTGATTCGCTGAAGAACAAGCGCAATACGGAAGCCATCGAAGTTGCACCAAACGTGCTGCTGTCGGCCCGCGTAGCCGCCTATCAAGCCGCGAGCAGCAGGCCTTTTGCCGAAGTAAAGGCAGGCATCGAAGCCGCTCTGAAAGAGCAACAAGCGGCAGCGCTCGCCCGCCAGGCGGGTGAGGCCAGGCTCGCCGCTCTGCAGGCGGGTACCGAGAGCAAGGCTGACTGGGGCCCGGTCAAGAGCGTCTCACGGCTCGAAGGGCAGCAGTTGCCGGCAGCGGCTCTGCAGGCGATCTTCCGGGCGAACGTCAACAATCTGCCAGCCTATGTCGGCGCCGAAGTCGCTGGCGGGACCTACGCGCTCTACAAGATCATCAAGGTCGGACAGCCGGCAACGGTCGATAAACAGCGCCGCGACGCTCTCCAGCGCGAATACAGCACCATTCTTGGCCAAGAGGATTTTGCCGCCTATCTCGCCGGTTTGCGCTCGCGCTACAAGATCGATATCAACAAGGCGGCGCTGGACAGCAAGGAGCGCTAAGTCGACCGCATCGACTCGGGTGAGGGCTGTGCGTCGGCGGGGCTCCTTTCTCGGCTGCCGGTCCCGATAGAGGCGAGGCGGCGGCGTGCTCGCTGTCGGCTGACGCGTTGTCTCCCTGAGCCAATTGCCGGAGTCGATAGCAGCGTCTACCGAGGAGGGTGTTCTCCACGCAGGCGAGTTGCATGCGGTTATTCAGTCAGCGAGTGCCACGGGGATTGCCACGTGGTCAATTCCCGACAGGGGATGCGCGGAGAAAAAAAAACCCCGCCAAAGCGGGGGTTTTTTGTTGAGCGGTCAAACTCGGGCAGGACTTACATGTCCATGCCGCCCATGCCACCCATGCCACCCATGCCACCCATGCCGCCACCCATGCCGCCGCCCATGGCCGGCTTCTCTTCAGCCAGTTCGGCGACCATACAGTCGGTAGTCAGCATCAGGCCGGCGATCGAAGCGGCGTTCTGCAGCGCGGTACGGGTTACCTTGGTCGGGTCGAGGACGCCCATTTCAACGAGGTCGCCATACTCACCGGTGGCTGCGTTGTAGCCAAAGTTGCCGGTGCCCTGAAGCACTGCGTTGACCACGACGGAAGGCTCTTCGCCGGCGTTGGCGACGATTTCACGCAGCGGTTGTTCGAGGGCGCGCAGCACGATCTTGATACCGGCTTCCTGGTCGTGGTTATCGCTCTTGACCGAAGCCAGAGCGCTGCGAGCACGCAACAGCGCGACGCCACCACCGGGAACGATGCCTTCTTCAACGGCAGCGCGAGTGGCGTGCAGCGCATCTTCGACGCGCGCCTTCTTCTCTTTCATTTCCACTTCGGTGGCCGCACCGACCTTGATCAGGGCAACACCGCCAGCGAGCTTGGCGACACGTTCCTGCAGCTTTTCCTTGTCGTAGTCGCTGGTCGCGGTCTCGATCTGCGCACGGATCTGTTTGACGCGAGCTTCGATGCTGGTCGAAGCGCCGGCGCCATCGATGATCGTCGTGTCTTCCTTGCCGATTTCGATGCGCTTGGCTTGGCCGAGTTCTTCGAGGGTTGCCTTCTCGAGTGTCAGGCCGACTTCTTCGGCAATCACCTGGCCACCGGTCAGGATGGCGATGTCTTCGAGCATGGCTTTGCGACGGTCGCCGAAGCCAGGCGCCTTGACGGCACAGGTTTTCAGGATGCCGCGGATGTTATTGACCACCAGCGTGGCGAGGGCTTCACCGTCGACGTCTTCGGCGACGATGAGCAGCGGACGGCTGGCTTTGGCAACCTGTTCGAGAATCGGCAGCAGGTCACGGATGTTGGAGATCTTCTTGTCGAAGATCAGCACATACGGGTTCTCGAGGATGGCGTTCTGCTTTTCGTTGTTGTTGATGAAATAGGGGCTCAGGTAGCCGCGGTCAAACTGCATGCCCTCGACCACATCAAGCTCGTTGTTCAGCGACTTGCCATCTTCGACTGTGATTACCCCTTCCTTGCCGACCTTATCCATCGCTCGGGCGATGATGTCCCCGATGTCGACATCAGCGTTGGCCGAGATTGCACCGACCTGAGCGATTTCCTTGTTCGTCGAGCAGGGCTTGGAGAGGTTCTTCAGTTCCTCGACGGTTGCCGTTACGGCCTTGTCGATGCCGCGCTTGAGGTCCATCGGATTCATGCCGGCGGCGACGAACTTCATGCCTTCACGGACGATCGACTGGGCCAGAACGGTCGCGGTGGTCGTGCCGTCACCGGCGATGTCGGAAGTCTTGGAGGCGACTTCCTTGAGCATCTGGGCGCCCATGTTGGCGAACTTGTCTTTGAGTTCGATTTCCT